>CATKXX010000032.1 GCA_949840935.1 uncultured Acetatifactor sp.
TTTTTAATTATCCACCCACTGATAATCAGGAATTATCCATTATGCATCTATTGGCAACCACCAAAATCCTGTATTGATTTCTTTTCAAAGCTTCTCGGCTTGATAATTTTTAGTTATCGATACCAAATTTGAGAAACACAGATTTCAGTTTTCTCTTCATCCATCAATTGATTAAAAAAGCGGTGTAATCAATACCATTTACTAAAGGACACTTTTCTAAAATCAATGGCACACAATACTTGATTCAACATTTTCATGACTATATACTATACATGCATTTGCACAAGGAACTTGGAAGCATTAACCAGAACACAAAAAAGAATACAAGACAGCTAAGTACAACCATTTCCACCTGTCTTATATTCTTTCAAAAGCCCCATCTCTCAATCATTCTTGGATATCAAAAGCACTTCACTGAAGGCATGAAGCAGCGCAATCCTTCACAGAATCAGCATATTATTACCTGTCCAGGTCAATTCCCGCTTCAGAAGCAAAGAATTTTCGCTTTTCTACCAGTTCTATCTGTTTCTCTTCCGGCAGGCATTTAAAAATATCCTCATAATCCATTTCTGCCATAGGTGTTCCCTCCGCAGTCTTCATAAGCTGCACATCCATCCAGTTTTCCCATAATTCCTCAAACAATTCTATGCTGTCATCAAATACTGTGTTGCTGTTAAATCCTGACTTGGCTCTAAAATATTGAAGTTCTACAAAGCCATAACGTCCTGCATCCAGAACCACAATGTCGCTCTCTTCATATAACTCTGCAAAAGCATCTGCTACCCTCCTACATTTTGTACGTTCTGTTTCTGTAATATAGCTTTTCCTCTCCATAATTGCCTCCTGTTTTTTCTTTTGATTTTTCTGCATACCCTTGCTTAGTTTTGACATTTTCCATCTGTTGTGAACCATGTTAATACTGCCTGCATCATGCGCTTCAATGCTTACAATACCCTGATTAATAGGTAGAATCAATCCTTATAATATTGTTCTCCCTACAAAAACAGGAAAGGTTTTATTCCCTGCCCGTTTCTTACACATAAGTATTAATTTTACAGCATAATACCTTCAAATTACCTTGATTTTCCTCTCCTGCGGAAGCACTTCCGCCTTTTTCATCAACCGCTCCTTCCTCCTGTTAATCAGCTTCCTTGCTTGTGGGTACTGAGATTCCAGTATGTCATCAATATTCAAATATTCCAAAGGGGAATTGGCAGTCAGGGATATCAACTGCGAGGAAATCCATTCCTCCCACAAATCTTCAAATAGTGTGCGGCTATTTCTAAATGATTCAATATTGCCAAACCCATATGGTATTTTGTAATCATGCAGCTTTACAAAACCATATTTGCCTGCATCCAAAACAACCAAATCCTCATGCTCATACAAATCCTTAAATGCAGATGCCACTTTCCTGCATTTCCCACGTTCTCCCTTCGCCAAGTAATGCCCTCTCTTTGCAGGTATCAGCTTTTTCTTCGGCTTTACTCTGCCTATGCCCAAAATCACAGCAATGCCCTGCATGGACGCTTTAACAGGGAAATCCCATTTTCTTTTCTGTTCCTCATAGTCCTGGAGCCTGCCTATCCTTTCCAATATCCGGTACTTTTTCCTGTCAACCTGCTCCGCAACATGGGGAGGCAATGACTTGAAGATATCTTCGTAATCCAATTCTGCCAGCGTTGATCTACTGATCAAAGAATTTAACCGCAGGTACACCCACGTTTTCCATAGATCCTCAAATAACTCCTTGCTACTTCTAAAGGTTTCGACGTCCATAAAGCCATATGACCGATCATAATCCGTCAATTTAACAAAACCGTATCTTCCTGCATCCAGCACCAGCAGGTCATCATACCGAAACAATCTATTAAATTCTCTGGCTATTATTTTACACTTTTTCTGCTCTTCTTCCGCTATATATTTTTTCTTTTTTGCCGGTTGCAGTTTATTGTCCAGATCCAGCCAGCTCCACTTTCTCGCCACTTTTAACTTTTTCGATACCAAAGCTTTTACCTCCCTGTACTTTCTGTCAGAAAAAATCCTTAACCATTCGCAAAACATTTTTGTCATTTAACTGCCTCTCCATAATTACGATTACCAGGCATTATTTCATATATTATTTAATTAAGTATAACTTTTTATCTATATTTTTTCATAACTGATTTAAGAAGGTTAAAAAGGCTATAATATATTTCCAAAGGAGGTGTAGCCATTGGGTAATAGAGGTTCTATACAAATTCATTTGGGAGAGTTATTGCATAAATCAGGGTTAAGTAAAAACAAATTCTGTCAGCGAGCCGAACTACAGCGTTCCCAACTAAACGGATATCTCAATAATACAATCACAAGGCTTGATACAGATGTTTTAGTCCGGATATGTGATACGTTGGGATGTTCGCTTTCCGATTTGCTCGAATATGAGCCCGATCAATGAAAACAATCCTGTTCTTTATAGGATTGTTTTTATCCATATTAATACATGGAGCATACTCTCAGCAGGTTCCATTATGTTCCTTTTCAAACTGCTCCAGAATCAGTTTTAATTTTTCCAGCTCTTTTTCTGAATACCCAACCGGATGACCCCAGAATTTCAAATAAAAACACTGTGCTCCCATCCTTCTTCTTTTATCAAAGTCTTTTACCCAGGCCCAAAACGTGTACACATTCCCTACCACCAGAAATAAGATGCAAAAAACAATATAGATGGTCAATAGTCCTTCTGCAAAAATTTTTAGCATAAACGCATCTCCTTTTCAATATATTAACTGTCGCTCTGTAAAAGTATGTGTCGCAAATTATAGCAACATATCATTGTCTTTCATAGTTTCACCTCCCTTACTACATCTTTAATTCAAAAGTTGATAGTAATAAATTTGCGTCTTATTTCTCACTTTAATATGTGCCGTATAGTTACATATATCATTATAGATACATTTGTAAGTATATGCAAGTTTTATTTTGTAAACCATAATCATTTATATGGGAGAGACAAAAGAATGGTAAGCTACAAACCTCTTTGGGAGATTATGGACAGACAAAAAATTACAACCTATAACCTTATTCACGATCACGGAATTAATCCCAGAACGGTTAACAATTTAAAGCATAATAAAGGAATCACTGTCTATACTCTGGAGCGATTGTGTAAGATTTTGAATTGTACTCCAAATGACATTTTGGAATTTATACCGGATCAGGACTAAACAGAATACATTTGAAATAAGAATACCTTAACGGGGAGCCAGTGAAACATACAAATCATTGGCTCCTTAATTTTGTCCAAAAGCTGTATCAGTTCTTCACAGAAAATATGATTACCCTGTTACTATCAGTGACTATGATTTCTGCATGTTAATATATTTGTCATACTTTCTCAGTTAGATATTTTTGCTATATAGATACATTTGTAAGTATATGCAAGTAATATTTCTCAATCCATAATGTTTTTATACGGAGGGATGCAGGAATGGTAAGTTTCAAACCTCTTTGGGAAATTATGGACAAGCAGGGCATTACAACCTACACACTGATTCACAAACATGGGTTTAACCCCAGGACAATTAACAATTTAAAGCATAACAGGGGCATTACTGTTTACACGTTGGAACATTTATGTAAAGTGCTACATTGCACCCCCAACGATATTTTAGAATTTATTCCGGATTAGTGCCAAAACAGTAAATACTTCTTTTCCGCTTTTAAATATATTAAGCTATAGGTTCAAGGTGGTATCAAATTGACCCCCTCCCCCGGCCACTGAAAAATCAAGATAGCCGTGCCCATGCCCTTCCGCAATAAACCTCCAATTTTTCCAAGAGTTTCCCCACTCACACACAACAATGTATGGCCTCGCACACCGATCCGCCTTATGTCTGCAGGATTGCCTGTTCTCACGCAATTCCCTTTATCTGTGCAATGATTGATCACTCCTGCCACTACATATTCCACCTCCGAAACAGTATCCGCCCCGTTTACCCTGTCCGTAATTTTCGTCGTACTCTCGTTTCCCACGCTCTCATTATCCTGGTTTCCCTCCTGAGATTCGGTATCTTTTTCCGGCCTGAAAAGAGTCTCCGCGCCTGCCTGTTCTCTCCGCTCTATTGAAACATTGTACTCTGAAGCAACAGCTTCCCCCATTATATTTTCTTCCTTCATGGCACCTTCTTCCTCCGGAAAGTGCAGCGTGTACAGATTGGAAGTCTGTCCCCGGTTTCCTTCACGGAAACGGCTCTTCTTTGCCACATATCCGGCCTCCACCAGTTCACGCATGGCACGTTTGACTGTAGATATGCTAATATGCAGTTCCCTGCCGATGGTAGGCACCGCAGGAAAACAGGTCTGCTCCTTATTGGCACGGTCGATCAGATATAAAAGTACCTGCAATGCCCTGCTCTTTAACTGTGACCGGTATGCCGACTGTTTCATCTCAAACTGGTTCATATACGTTACCTCGCTTTTCTTATCCATTCTGCCTGACAATTCTTTTCGCTTTCCCTCAAAGCCGGAGAACCGGCAGGGGTGTGAAAAAGCCTAACCTGTGTGTTGGGGAACAACGTTTTTGCAATATTCCATCGCCCGCATAAAGATTTTCTATTTTTTCACCCCTGCCCCTTGTTGTCTCTCGCAGTATTTCCCAGCCCCTGAAATATGGTTCTATATACATGCCAACACATCTGCCTGGCTCATTGCCCACGGGAATCAATCCCAGGCGATATATCGTTCAATAATATTTTTGAAAACTTTTGCATTGGGGCTTCCGTCCATACAGTCCGGCTGATATTCCAGAAAAAGCACCCTATGGCAATCGGTTCTGAGCGCCGCCTCATAAGTGTCCCGCAATGACTTTTCCACAAACGGACATACGATAAAAGCTTCTTTTGTCCCATACTTCTCCAGAAGGTTCATGGTATGCACAATCTCATATGGTTTTGTGCCACATACCAACAACAGAATATCCGCTTCTGTTTCCATATCCATCGTCCCGCAGTCCTCAATCAGAAAGTGGAATCCTGCTCCAGGCGCCTGCTCCCCATACCATATTCTCTCCAGGCGGAAGCCGCCCGCCTCTTCATCCATTTCATAGGCATCCCTCAGATATGGGATATTGCCGCTTCCATTCTTCTCCACATAGGCCGCACTCGCCCCCACACTGCCAAGCCATGCCGCAAACCCCAGTGCTGCTGTGGTTGTTCCAATACGTCTCTGGGAACCTACCATGGCAATCCTGACACTCTCTGCTGTAAAACGGTAATGTTCCCCCTGCGCTTCAGGCCGTTCCCGCTCTCTGGGAGAAAACCTGGTCATGCCCCGGCTGCCCAGGGACTGTCTGATCTCCTCCTGCATTTCCCCTATCTCCACGCTGGTGACGATATTACCCACCCCGGCATCCAGCAATGCCCTGCACAGCGGGTCATGTTCTTTCAATCCCTCGCAGATTACTGTAACTCTGGCATTATACATTGTCAGGAATTCCTCTATGGCATGGGCAAAGTCCCCGTCCTCGTCCCCAAAAGCAATACGGTCTAACACCAATTCCGTGCAATGGGAGAAATTCCGCATGTCATATACCACAAATTGTTTCAACATGAAATTCCCCGTCATTTTCTTAACCGGCAGGGCATCCTCCTGCTCTGCCATAAAATTCAGAAGATTGGTATGCTGCTGGGATGATAAATATAAAACCATAACCTATATATCTCCTTTCCGAAAGAGTACCCGTTTTGGCATTCTTTCAGGTAAAACATAGATTTTCTTAAGCACCGTATTTAGATGGCTTAGAATTTCTTTTTACCTTGATATGGCCCAGAACGGGCCGCCTGCTCCTACCCTTTTTTTCGCTTCTTCCAAAATCAACGACAACTCCCATTCCTGATTGCTCCGTTTCAAGCTGGCGGAATCCGCCACAAGTACCCTTCCCTCCGGGGTAATTCCACGAAGTACAATGAAGTGCCCGCTCTTTGTGAAATGCCCCTTTGACATAAGGGCAACTACCAGTTTTCCTTCTGCAAGGGCATCCGCCACATCCTCCCCGCCAAGTTCCGTGTCCACAGAAAGTCCCCAGTGTTCCGCCGCCTTTGGTATCAGACTGTGATAGGAGCCGTTCCCCTGGCAGTAATAACCATTCTCATAAGACCAGGCCGCCATTTCTTCCGGATTCACATTTGTATCTGTCAGGGTGGATATCACGATGCTCATGCTCGTGGGGCCGCATCCATGAGTGCCGATCTTATCCTGTCCGTATGGTTCATCTGTCCACCGTTCATCCAACTGGTTATAATAGACCACCTGAATTTCCCCATCCCTGCCAAGCAGGATATCCTCGTTATATTCCTGCCCGTCTGCCTCCCGGAAGTCCCGCTCAAATATGCCGGAATCGTTGTTATATCCATAATCTTTCTGAAATGCATCCACGGCTGCCGCCTCGTCCCCCACAAGCCAGGCGGACAGGGCTGAGAAAGGGCTGGTGGCAAGATAGACCACCAGCGCCACCAACAGCAGCAGAAAAATAACCGGGCCTAAGATTACTGCAAGCACTCGGTTCCTGCTCTCCTTGTCTTTTACTGTCTGCAGGACTGCCTCTGTCAGCAGTTTTGCTATAATTGGATTTGCCATGTTTTTCACTATTCCTTTCCAAGGTACAAGCAACTTGTGAAAGTTTTGTCAAATCCTTTCACTCTTTCTCTCCCTTTTTTAGACTGCCGCTTACCGTCCGCCTGCCCTGCCCATGTAGTTTAATTTATACTCCGGTATATCGAATCGGATGTGGAGACGCTTCGCCCCTACCATGAACAGGGCGTGTCCCCTCTTCCTTGCCAGAAGCAATTCCTGCTCCGCTTCCGTCAGATCATACAGGTCGGCTGTTTCTTTCAGATTCTTCCCGTCCGTCCCCATCAATATCTTATAGCAGGGAATATCCAGCAATGCCTGCCCGTACTGCTTGATGCTCTCATGCAGGAAATCCACAAGGCTGTGGGAAATGATACCCAGCGCCGCCTCATACTTCCTGGCACGTTTCATTACGTTTCTGAGATAGACAAGGGACTGGGGCACCTTCTGGTCAATCATCAGGTATGCCTCATCACAGACTAACAGCACCCTTTCCTCCCTGTTGCGGCTCATTTGCTCCCAGTCATAGGTCAGGATAATAAAATACTGTGTCCGTTTGACATTATCACCGGTTTCCTGCAGGGCATGGGTATCCATGACCGTGAACCGAGAATTGCCGGACACAGAGGTATACCCGTTCCATAAAAAGCTGTCCGCGCCCTCCGCTATATCGTACAAAAGCATTGCAAGCTCGGTATAGACGCAGGTTTCCTTTTCCATCCCGGCCTTCTCCTGCACCAGTGCATAGAGGTCTGAAAAGACCGGGAAGTTCTGCGGCCTTAATCCGCTTACATCCGTATCCCATGTAATGTGAAACTTCTGGTACAGTTCCACCAGACACTTTTTAAGGACTGCTTTCTGCATATCTGTCAGCGACGGAATATAAAGACTGAAAAAAATCTCCAGATTCTTCATATGCATGGCCAGCTCACTGATCTGCTCATTGCCGGTACTGTTCATGCCGCTGCGTTCTTCCCGATACAGTCTCAATTCTTCTTTCTCATCCTCGTCATCCCTGGGAGACGGCCTGACCTGGAGAGGATTGATCCTCCCCCTGGAGCCGCCTGCCGCATTAATCCAGTCCCCATTTAAGTTCTGGCACAGATCCTTATACTCGGATTCAGGGTCGATCACAATAATCCGCGTCCCCTTCATATATTCCGACAGCAGGATATGTTTGACCGCCGTAGACTTCCCCACACCGGAATTTCCCATGATACAGAAATTACTGTTGGTTCTGTCCCCTCCGCGCTTCCATACATCCACGATCACCAGGCCGCCGCTGGTATCCCTGGCAAAATAGTATCCTTCCCCGTCGTTAAAGCCGCTGCTGGCAAAGGGGAAACCGCCTACAAAAGTGGAAAAAGGGACTACTCTCTGCAAGATACTCTCCATTTTCGCATGATTGGGAAAAGTAGGCGACAGGTGCATGAATGCCTCTTTCTGCAGATTGGGAATCGCCCTTATCTTGCACTTCATAACACTGGCTGCACTTTCCGCACGGCGGCAGGCCTTTCTAAACTCCTTTTCCTCCCCTGCCACCGGCATGATCTCCACGCTCATCAGACCTACGGTCTCCCCTTCCCTGTCGATCTGCATGATAATCTTTTCCCCATCCTCGGCTGCTTTTTCCGCCCGCTGCCTTGACAGGGGATCCTTTGCACCGTCCGCAAGCCCCCTCTGCTGCACCACGCACCTGGAAATGGCATTGATGAGGCTTCCGTTATCCACCGGCTGAAAGCCGATAGACACCAGAGTACCGGGAATATTGGTCAGCCTGGAGAGCCACTCCACCTCCACTTTCTGGGGATAGCGGATAATCCCGTATGCCTTTCCCATATTCTCCCCAATGGAAAGCCGATTCTTTTCAAAGGACAACCCCATGGGTGTCACAACGTTTAACAGGGCATTGTTTACCGGCGCCTGTTCCGCCGTCTGCGTTGCATGTTTCATCATATCACTCCCTTCAACATGGGTATGCCCGCGGCTGTCTCCGTGTCCTCCAGATGGGTATAGGACGGATTATTTACCAGGTTGATCAGCCTGACAATCTCCTTTTCCGTAAGAATATCGCTGGCCACTCCTCCTGTGGCAAATTTTTCGCCGAGCAGGGATACCCTTTTGAAAAGCTCCCTTTCAATCCCTTCTTCCTGCCGCTCCCAGAGTGCGATATAAAACTGCCGCTCCACGATCTCCCCTGACAGGGCAAATCCTCCCATCTGCAGGATCTCCTGCCGCAATAATTCTTTCCGCTTGTCCTCCGCCTCCTTCAGCATCTCCCCCATCTCTGTGATCAGCGGGGATATATCCACCGGGCGGGATAATGCCATGAATTTAAAAGGGTACTGAATATCGGAAAGTTCTGCCGTCAGTGTTTTTATCAGCGCATTCTTTTCCGCCCTGCTGTAAAGGTCAATGCTGACAGCATGAATCCTCAGATAGACAAATACCATTCCATCCCGCGTGTACAGATACCTGTCCCTGATATCCCTGACATTGATAAACTGCTGCGCCGTCTGTATGGCCGCACTGTCCGCATCTGTCTGCGGTTTTCTCCGTGCAGTTTTCAAAAAAAGCAACAAAATGCCGCCACCGGTTAAAGTGACGGCAAGCATAATAATGGGAAACAAAAGACTTTCCATATTTTCCTCCATTTTCTAATTCAGCGGGCGCACATGCCAGTCTGAGAACAGGTTGTCCTGGACTGTCAGGGCATCATGCAAATGTACCTTGAGCATCCCCGCCGGTGTCCACGCATCCATGACCTGTGCATATACAGTATAGTCCCCATCCGGGAACCAGACCGGTGAAAAATGCGTCCTTCTGTGATATGTGCTGTATTCATTTGCCCGGAACTGGAATCCTGCCTGATACCCCGGACTGGTTCTCTCTAACAGCCTCCAGTAATCGGTATACTGAAATTCCGGGAAATAAGCCACACAGGTCTGCACCTGCGTAATATGGTCAGAGGGAGCGCCGGAAAACATCCGGGCTGACGCCTCCATATTGATGCCATATCCTGATTTCATGGTACGGCCTGATGCGGTAGGGTTCTTTTCATCCGGGCTGATCTGCATGGATGCGGACAGGGATGCAGAATAACCGTCTCTGGCATACTCATACCAGCCCTTGTCCTTCCACTCCCCATAATCCACCCATTCCCCGTGATCGGAGGTACAGTCCGCAGGACAACCTGCATCATGGTCTCCGTCCTCCCATTCCCAGTCAGGCACCCACATCCATTTTGCATGCCACCAGCACCGCCATACTCCCCAGCTTAAACCTGTCACGTCCTGCCCCGCCGGTAATGAAGGTCTGCTGTATCCGTCACAGCGGTCATCTGCCATGGGATCCGGGGGCGGATTCTCATTTAAGTCCACCACATTTGCCCTGATGGTAGTAGTGGCAAGGCTCCCCTGATCAGCCGATATATGTATGGTGATCTCACAGGGCTGGGACGGCGTATGCCATTTCGCCCATACAAGCTGGCTGCCGTTTTCCGGCATCACCACATCCGTCATCTGGTAACTGCTGCCGCCCATGGAAAACGTTACGGTGGCCGGTTCGTCATTGTTGATCTCATCCGTAGTGGACAAAGTGGTGGAAGTGATAACATCCGTGTCAATCCTGTATACGGCATCATATTCTGCCTCCGTGGGCGGCGCGCCTTTATAACTGATGATACCGATACCCAGCAATTGTACCATTTCCTCCGTATCCCTTGCCGTTGTCCTGGAACCGGTATAGGCAGAAAAGCCAAGGTCTGCTTTTTCAAGGAACAGGGCGAGGGCAAGGTTCTTCATGACTACGGTAGGGAAATGCGCTCCCAGATCCCCGCCCAGCATCCGGTTGTAAAGCCCGGCCTCCGTAGTTGTCATGGCATAATACAGATCATTGTATATCAGATATATGACCGGCTCGATCACCAGTTTATAAGAGCCATTCGTAAGTGTAGCCACATTCATCCCGGCCTTTGCCGCCACCATGGAAGCCGCCCCTTCCGAGCAGAAATACCTCTTGATCTGTTCTATGCTTGCCTTGTTGCTGTTGCTGGATATGAGCCGGGGCATGGAATTATCAGGCACATAGTAAGTATAACCTGACGGCTGCAATGTAAGGGCAGATCCATTTCGGTACTGCATCTTGCTGACTTTCCCAAAATGGAACATATCACCCGCCACGGCTGACAGATTCTTATTTGTAAAATCCATGGGACCGGCCACAATTCCACCGGACTGTGCATCCACTACCGTAACCCGCACTCCCTGGTAAGCATCTCCCGGCCAGTTGCAGGACTGGGTTCCATGGTTCAGTCCTCCGCCACCGCCGTCCACATTCCCGCTTCCTTCCGCAAATGTGGTCAAAGTACTGGAAAACAGCATAAAAATAAACAGAAATACTGCAATATATGATCTTTTCAATTTAACCCCTTTCCTGACTTTTTAGTAAACCTGTCAAAAAAATGAGCATGACGCGCGCCATGCCCATTTCCTGTTCATATATCAATTCATATCACCGATCTGTTTGTTCCAATCCCCATCAGAACCTGCCGACTCTCCCTGGGGTGCTCCCGGCCTGTCTACATATCCAAACCCCGGCACATACACCTGTCCGTTTCCGTTGGTGCTTCCCCCTGCCGGTTCTGTCGGCTTCTGCTCCGGTTCCGTGACCTTCGGCTCATACTGGGGCGGCTGCTCCGGGTTCCCCGCCGCATCTCCGTCCACAGGTTCCGGTTTTTCGGAAGGCGCCTGGGCTTCTTCCCTGGTTCTGGGGTTTTCACTGCTCGCATCAGTCTGTTCTCCATCCGTTTGGCTGCCCGTATCCTCCCTCTCCCCGCTTTCTGTCGGCTCCGTTTCCCCTCCGCCGTTTCCGGTTTCCTCCGGTTTCGTTTCTTCCGGTTCTGTTGTCTGTTCCGGGACAGCGATTACGGGAACGATCACTTCCGTCTGCCCTGCCGCTTCCTGCCGGGCTGCCGTATCAGGTTCCACCGGTCTCCCTGTCTTTGCCAGATACAGACACAATGCCGCTGCAAGGCACACCGCTGCCACTGCAAGGATAAGAATCACCAGTTTCTTTTTCTTTTCATATTCTTTTTTCATCTGAAAGACCTCACTTTCCATAAAATCACTTTACGGCAAATGCTGTCCTGCTTTTATCCAATTCCATCATACAACAGACTTTCCTTCGCGTCCAGGCATTTTCCGGCAGACTCAGGATAAATTTGTCCATTGTTCTTAGAATTTGGGCATATAGGCAGCTTTTGTCCTGATTGTCATACGGACGGGCGGCAGAGCCTCCCATCCAAAAGATAAAGGAATCTCCAACTGTACCGAGACTTCCGCCTCAAAATTCTGTCCGGCGTCCCCCGGCGCAAACGGCGCATTGTTCACAGATACATCCAGGCCTGTTATCCTGTACTCATATCCGTTGTCCTGCCATTTCACATGATAGCTGCCTCCAGGATTCGTTCCCAGCAGCCGGTCAAGCTGTGTGTACACATCCCCGTAATCGATGTTTTCCTCCCACGCATCCCCTGTCATAAAATAGCCGCCGCTGTACCCTTCCCTTAACCCGTCATAGACCTCATTATAATTTGTGGTGGTTACAGATATGACAGATTCCTGGAGAGAATCCCTCACCCCGTAGGCGATAACAGACAGCCGAAAATACTCTGCCAGCGTGCACAGCACGATCAGCAATGCCAACACCAGAGACGCCGTGAGCGGATAGGACAGTCCTTTTCTGTCCCCGGCTATGTTTCTTAATTTTCTCATCCTCAACCCCTTCTTCCTGATATGGTTTTCTCCAGGCAGTGTTTCCAGAACAATTCTGTTATTTATAATATACTTCGCTCTTTCCGCTTGCCCTTGCTTTCAGTTCTATGGGAAAAGAGCCGAATACAAAGAAACCGATATCCACCTGCTGGGTCAATGTCACCTGGATATCCCCGTTTAACTGCACCCGGTTCCCGCTGTAATAATCACAGTCCCACTGTATCTGTGGATCAAGCCCCGTCTCCTGCTGTAACTGCGCAATCCTGCCGGACACATCCGTACTCCCCAAAATCTCCGCCTGCCTGACAATTTCATCTGCAAAGGAATCAAGCTGCTGTTTCTTCATGAACACCGGATACAGTACCATGGCAAGCGCCACCACAAGCATCAGGCACAAGACACCCACTGCAGTATCAATATAGCCCTCTCCCCTGCGGTTCCTGCACATATCCTTTATTCTTTTTTTCATAGTCCCTCCTTCTGTTACCGCTTAAAACATTCCTGACATGGTTCCCAGTATCTGATACCCCATGACCCCCATATACACTAACAGCATACAGGCCAACAGCAGGAAGGAATATCGTCTGATCTTAGGCGGTCTCTCCAGTGCAAGCTTTTTCAGCCGCTGCACTTCAATCTGTTTCATATCATGGGACAACATACGGAAAAAAGCCACACCGTCATCCCCACGGATGCATCCGATCAGCCCTCTTACAACATCAGAGAGCATCCCACTGGATATTCTTGCCTCCAGCCTGGTTAGTGCCGCCTCATAATTTCCTGTCCGCATATCCGCCGTAGTGATAGCAAGTTCATTCTTAAGCGCATGGCCTGCGTTTTTCTGGTATGTTTCCAGCATGGAAAGAATGTCGCGGCTTGCCATCAACTCCTGCGTAATGGTCGCCACAAACCTGGGCAGTTCAAACTCAATTTCCTCCCTTCGCTTTTTCACCAGTTTTTCCGCTTTCCCGCTCTCCGAAAAGAATGTCCCTGTCCCCAGCACCAGGAACACCGGAAAAAGAATCGGCACAGTAAGCAGGCAGGGGATGATGCACAGAAACATAAGCCCCGCCTTTACATAAGCCTGCGCCATATAAAGTTCCGGTGTCAGCGGGATTTCCGCTGAGCGGAGTGTCGCCGCCAATTTCCGTTTCTTAAACTCATCCATGGGCAGGAAACGGGCAATCCTGCTGGAAATTTCCATGATAAAAGCATCCGAATTCTTTGCCTGTTTCTTTTCTTTTTTCCCTACTGCCAGGATTGCCCTGCTGGCGCGGTATGTCGGCACCTGAAAGACTTCCGCAAGGATAAAATAACTCCCTGCCGTAAAGGACACGGCAAAGAGCAGTAAGATAAGATTCTGCATTTTACGTTCACCTCACAAACTTCATTTCCTATATTCTATGGGCCTGGTATGTTTCGACACCGCCGCCACGGATACAAATACCACCGTTCCGCAAATGGCAAGCAGGACTTTACCAAAGCCTGTAAACATCAAAGTTTCATACCAGTCTTTATTTAAGAAATACAGCAGCGGAATACTTCCCAGAAGAAGGAGCACCATGGTGATGTACTCCTTGACCGGTTCATAGATCAGCAGGTCAAGTTCCGCTGATACCACACGCATATCCGACAGCTTGGAGACAATGGGCGGCAGAGTGTTTTTCAGGTTGTGGTCGTCCTGGCAGGCAATGACAGCATCCACCCATTCATGGAACACCGCATTATCCATCCCCTTTTTCAGCCCTGCCAGTGCCTCCGCCGTATTGGAATTGATCAGTTTCGTCTCCATGAGAAAGCTGCGGAACACCTCAGATACCGGCGGATTCAGGTATGGCAGGTTTTCTTCAATCGCCTTGATAATGGTATTTTTATTCCGCAGATAACTGGTTGTAATCATGGACAGAGCCGTTTCCAGTTCCGTATTGATCTGCTTCTTATGTCTGGATGCCGTAAATTTCACATAATAAAACGGCAGGAGTGCAAAGCCTACCGCCAGTACCGGCACCATCAGCGCATTGTTCATGGTAAGTGCCACCATCACCCCCACCACAAACAAGATCATGGCAAGCACACACAGCATGGCAAACTGCCCGCTTTTACCGGTCAGTCTTAATATTTCCTTTACCTCCCCAAACAGCAGCTTTAATCCTTTCGGTTCCTTTTTCTTCCTGCTTTCCCTGATTCGCTTCTTCATACTGTTGTTCTTCGGTTTCAGATACCCGGCTAATCCGTCCAGGAAAGCAAATGGTGACAGCCCTAGCATTAGAAAGCATCCTGCCACCGCCATGAAAAATGCAATGGTTACAAGCACCGTCATATGTCATACCTCCAATTCTGTCAATATTTTACATAATTTTCCGTTTTTATGCTCCGCGCACCCGGCACTTTCTACCGCTTCGACATCAGCTGCTCCTGCATCCTGAGAGGCAGTCCGTTCTCCCTGAGACGCTTCTGCAGGCTTTCTGAAAGGTTCTCCACCTTTTCATAATGTCCTATGATCTTCGGTTTTCCGTCTGCCACAATATTGTCCGTGATGTTAAACCGATACAGGGTGCGCATCTTTTTCCTGCCGTCCGGCAGGGTCTCGCACTCCGTAATCTCCATAATCCTTCTGGAATTGTCCTCCAGTCTCTTGGCAAAGGCCACGATGGGAAATGCTTTGGTGGCAAGGTTCTGCAAAGTGGCATCGTCCATCCCCGGCTGCTCCTGCTTGCACAGCGTCACCATACGGTAATAGGTATCCTCACAGGAATTGGCATGAATGGTGGTAATCACAGAATGCCCGGTATTGGCGGCATTGATGGCCTGCATGCTCTCCCCTCCCTTCATCTCCGCCACCGCAATGCAATCCGGGTTGATGGTAAGGGTTGTCTCCAACAGCTTCACCATATCAATGTTCTGCCGCGGATCATCGGAAAACCTTGTCACCAGGTGAACCACGTTGTTCAGCACATTTCCGTTTTCATCCTCTGCGGTAAGGTCAAATTCACGGCATCCCTGCTCTATGGTGACAATTCGCTTATTGTAGGGCACTTCTCCCAGTATCCAGCTCATAAGCGTTGTCTTGCCGGAAGAGGTGGCTCCGGTGATACACATGGAAACGCCATGTGTAAAACACATGGAGAGCAGTTCCAGCATCTCCTCCGTAGCTGTCCCAAACCCCACAAACTGTTCCTTTGTCAGTTTTCTCGGATTGACGATACGAATGGACACAGCCAACCCCTTTTCCCTGTCAATAACACCGTCCCCCATGACCGTGATACGGATTTTATTATTCAAGTGCCCCACCACAATGGTCTGGGCGTTGTCAAAAATCATGCCGGACTTGTGCAAAAGCCTCCTGATTACATCCACCGCGTGGCCGGCGCTGTTGAAGTGCTCCTTTGCCGGAATGATTTCCCCGGTAGAATATGTAATCTTTACATCCCGCCACTGATTGATATTGATTTCCTCCACATCATCCCGGTGCAAGTATCGCGTCAGGAAAGAAAACCCTGTCATTTCCCCATAAAGGAGTTCACAGAGTTCTGCCTGTTCCATTCCCTCCACGCCCACATTGCTCTGCTCCAGGTATTTCCCAATATAGGACTGGATCAGTTCCCTGTTTTCATCCGGATTATCGCGGAGTACGGATGCAAAATGTCTGGAGATGTACTCCTGCACATCCTTTAACACTTCCGGAAAGGTACGATAGACCATGCTCCTGTTCAGCAGTCCTGCTGTCTCATGTATGTTCAGTATTTCCTGCATTTCTCCACCTCCCCTTAAAATTCGCCCTTACTTTTCCAGACAAAAGGGCTGCGTACTACCAGTTTCTTTTTCTCCGCATTCTTAGCGCCCTGCTTTTCCCCGCACAGACCGAAAGCCTCTGCCAGAAGCTTCTTTACCTCTGCCTGAAAGGGGACTGCTTCCTTAGACGTCATGGCATCCCACAAGCGAGCCTCGTCATACTGTTTTTCCAATTCGGCCACATAGGGAAATATGAAAGCGGCGCCTCCATACTGACCTACAGCAGCTTCCCACTCCTGCCCCGTCCTGTAATTTCCAATGGCTCCCAGGTATTTACCCGTACCCGCCCTTCCTTCAAGCATATCAGCATGGGAACGGTAATAGGATATCCCCCGCAGATTAGAAGTGCCCATCCGCAACACCCTGTCTGCCATCTCCATGGCAAGAATGGAGAACACATCCGCCTCAAATACGGAAGTACAGTCCAGAATCACGTAATCCGCCAGATGCCTTAAACAGATCAGGAATTCCACCGCCCGCTCCCTTGTGACCTTGGGATAGGACATCAGGTTTTCACCCAGCTTATACCCCAGCAGACTGGCATACTCGTTGTCAGGGACAGGCACACAGGCCCTCAGTATCTTTTCCTGTGTCAATACCGGAGCCGTAAGAAGTGCCCCCAGGGACACCTCCTGCTCCGTATCCATGGGGAGTAAGAACGGTACAGACGGCACGAAAGGATCGCTGCACACCAGTATCACATTCTTTCTTTTCCCTGCGATCTCCGCCGCCAGCTTCACCGCAAGCGCGGTCTTGCCGCTTCCGGGGCTTCCTGCAATGGCAAGCATATTTCCATGTTGTTCCATCACTACTGCCCTCCTGCGTTTGCTTCTTTATCATCCACAATGGGGACTTCACCCGTTCCTTCCCCTGTCCCTGCTTCCTTCCCTGCTATTGTTTCGATTTCCGCCTCTGTTTCTTTTCCCGTCTCTTCCTCCGTCTCTGCTTCTGCCTCCCCATACAGTTCCTCCAGAACCTTCTGCTGTTCCTCTAAAAACTTCCGGGCCTGGGCTCTGTCCCCCCGGAACACCAGCGCCGCATGAAGTTTCCCCGTCTGTTCCAGTTCCGCAAGAAGCCTGGCCTGCTCCGGCGCGGCAAGTACAGTGATAGTGGATGCCAGTTCCGGCTCCTCCCCGTTTTCCGCATCTGCCTGCACATCATTGTCCGCCCCACTGCTTGCCGTAGTTGCAATAATCTCCACATATTTAAGTTCCGGCAATAACAGCGTCTCCCTATTTTCACCCACATCTGAGGCAATGAGGGTCACAATGTCCCCCGCTTCCAGTTTTCCCGACAAGCCGGCGGCAAAGGTCTTGATGCTGACGGATATGGCAAGGTTCTCCCCGTTGAGCCTGCCCAGATAGGCATTTTTCAGCATGGGCGTATCCGACAGCTTACTCTCCAGGATGTAATCCCCTCTGTACAGATCGGCATTGGCATATCTCCCAACCACATCTTCCATCCGATAAACCACGTTGCCGGGCAGGTTATACCCTCCCACCTCCACGGTCGTCAGCATTTTCTCCGTGATCTGCTCTCCCTTATGTATCTCTGTATTTACGCGAACCAGTGATACCTTTGATTTCAGTGCATTGTTAAACATCGGTGTAAGTCCGAAACAGATCACCAGTGAAAGGATGATGCAGATCAGTCCGATAACAATACGGTTCTTCATTAAATTTTTCACTTCTTTTTCCTCCATATTTTCATTTTTTAAACAATGCTTTGCATTTCTGATAAAATACCTTCCAACAATGCAGCTAATGCTTTTCTCACGTCAGCAGGGCAATCAGACAGCCCACTGCCAGATATGGCACCAGTGCAAAACCCTTTTCCTTTTTCCCTGCATATGCCGATTGGAACACCACCGCAAGGAACAGCCCCATGATCAGCGCCACGTACCCCCGCCTGACCCCCAGCATAAAGCCACAGGCTCCCATCAGCTTGATATCCCCGCCTCCTATGCTTCCCTCCTTTATCAGCGCCGCCGCCAAAAAAGGCAGCGGCACCAGGACAGTCCCCAGAAAAGCAGGGATAAAATCCATTTCAAGCAGGCAGGTCAGCAAAATCAAAACCGGTACATAATCCGGCACGGTGTGGGTGGCAATATCATACTCTGCTGCAAATAAGAGCACCTGGCCAAACAGGATACAGGTAAATGTGTGTAAACCCGTCCCGTAGGTTCCCATAAATATGGCGGTGAGGGCAGCCGCCAGCACCGCCACATACCTGACCTTATCAGAGCCGGTCAGTTTCCTGAGCAGCATATCCATCAGTATCCCTGACAGGAAACTGGCAAAGACCGCCACCAGGAAAATGTGTGGTTCAAGTAACCAAATCAAACTGTTTTCCTTTCCCATTTTCTTTCAGCATTTTCCTCCAAAATATATTCTTCCATTTCCGCAAGGCGCTTTCCGATTTCATAGACAATATTGACTGTCACGGAGTTGCCTGCCTGTTTATAGAGCTGCGCATCACTGATGCCTGCTGCCCTGGCACGGTCAAACAGGAAATCGTCAAATGCCTGCAGCCGGAAACACTCTCTGGGCGTCAGCCTACGGATACGGCAATAGACCAGCACGCCCATACTTCCCGCTGTCAGGAGCGTCTGGGAACACTGTTTTCCTACTCTCCCCCTTCTGAATGTGCTGTTAGGATAAGACAGATTGATTCCGTCCCCATGCCTTGCCATCACATACCCCCGCTTAGTCGCCTCCCTGATGGGCATACCGTTTTGGTATGGACATTTCATCCATTCCTCTGGTTTCTTTGTCTCACAGAGATACAGCCCTGTCTTTCCTCCTGCTCCGCCTCCCTGGGCTGTCAAGGTAACGGAGAGGCCTCCTGAATCATAAACACGGCTTCCCTGGTGTCCCCCTATAATTTCTTTAACAGTCGCTGTGTTTGTTCCGCTGACAGGAAATACTTTTCGTCCACGGATTCCTCCAAGATATCCAACAAGGTACACCCGCTCCCGGTGCTGGGGGACGCCAAAATCTTTACTGTTGACACACTGCCATTCGAGGTCATACCCTGCTTCCCATAAGTTAGAGAGAACGGCGGTAAAATCCCCGCCTCCCTTGCTTGACAGAAGATGCTTAACGTTCTCAACGACAAGGACGCGGGGTTTATCTTCGGCTGGCGTGCTTTTGAGCAGGCCAGCAACCGTAAAAAATAGTCCGCTTCGCTCTCCGGCAAGACCTGTCCGCTTTCCTGACAGGGAAATGTCCGTGCAAGGAAATCCAAAAGTCCAGATTTCAGTTCTTGGAATCTCTCCTGCTGTGAGCTGTTTAATGTCTTTGGCGAACCACTCGCCTTTGCAATCCTTTCCGTCACAGTGCTCGCTTACCTCCTCTCTGCATACCCGGCAACAGTTTCCTTCGCCGCATTTTCCATATCTACAGGGAATAAGTCCGTACATTGCCATATAACTGATGTTTGCATACTTATCAATCTCCACATGCCCGACACATCTATGTCCGCTCCGTTCCAATCCTCTTCTAAAGCCGCCTATACCACTGAATAAATCTAAAAATTCCAAACAGACCTCCTGTTTTGATTTGAGAGGTATTTACAATTCCTGTTTCTCCTGTCTGGTAAAATAGCATCCATATTGAATTGGCAGAATCACCATATGCCCCATTCGTCCAGGGCACGGTATGGATATATCTGCTGATTCCTCGCAAAACGAATCATGTTCCCTACCTGGTCAACCACGCTCTGGTTATTCTGGTCTCTGGTGCACATCATCACACTCCCAAAGATTCCTGTCAGAACCGCAACCACGGTAAATGCCACATTCCCGGAACACAGCCATATCACGGCGGCAACAGCGCCGCCGAAAAAGGAGCCTGCAATACTCTGCAAAAGCTCCCTCCGCCCAAAACCATTGAATAATTCGTTTTCCGCCTTAACTCCGCTCGGAATATACAACTCCCATTTCTGTTCTTCCGTAATTCCTCCTTTCCGGCCCGGTTCCCGGCGCCACATCACCCATAGTAATACATAATGATATCCCTGATCTGCCAGATACTTTCGGCAATAACATAGAATAATACCGTATTTTTTGCCCGCTTCCGGTATTGTGCCTGTTCCTCCTCTGCCCCCTGCAGCCGTACCATGCAGTATACGAACCGGAAAACTGCCCCTGCCCGGATCAGGCTGATCAGAGCCATGGAAATATCATCTAATGTCAACCTATCCTCCATCCTTTCAAACCAAATCCTTTACTTTACCATGCCCTTAACCACGCCTGCCAACCGCACAGAATGGTACACATTATTGATCACGCCTCCTGCCCCGCCGCTGACAGGAACAAGGAATTCACGCAGGAAAGAAGGCGTCCTGATGGCCAGCACCATACACGCCATCCCCCAGAACACATTCATATTGAGCATCAGCCCCACCCCCAGCTTGCAGAGACATATCTGGATAACCACTGCAACGGTACTCTGGAAAAACTTATTGATATACGTCTTGAATATCCCCTTGTCATTATCCAGAAGCCCCACACAGGCCATAGGCATACCGATCCGCAGTATCATGATCTCCAGCCCCCTCATGAGAAACTGAAAATACAGCATAAAATAGCAGATGACAAAAATCAGTCCAAAGATAGTCGTCACCAGACCCAGGGTTGAGATCCCGTTCACCCACGCCTGCCAGTCATAGTCTGTAGCGGTTCCTGTCGCCGCCATCAGTTCATTGATCAGTCCCTCTGTAACCACCGCCATCCAGCCGTACAAGACCGGGAAGCAGACTGCCACTGCCACCGCCTGTATAAAACGGATGACAATCCCTGTCGGTTCCATATCCGGATCTCCGTCCGTCCACATAACATAGCATTCAAATCCTTTTTTCAGGAATTTCAGTATGATCAGGGACACTCCAAACCCAAGCACAATTTGGAACAATGTGTCAACCATGCTCCCGCCGTTTGCCCCCAGCATATACCTGTCGGCATAGAGCGTCATGGTGACAAGTTCCTGCAGCATCTCGTCAATATAGGCAATTGCTCCGTTTAAAAGTGCCACAATAAGCAGTACAAGTATGATTTCCATCCGGCACCTCCCTCGCATAATCTCGTCTGGTCATTCCCCTGTAGTCTCATTTTCCTTCTGGCTTGCATCATAGGCATTTAACACAGCCGTGTTGATCTGTCTTCGGAGTTCCGGTTTGACAGGAAAACATACATCCCGGTATTCGTCCTCCTTGTCCTTCACGCTGGGCATGAAAATGGTGGTTCCCTTCTCACACTCCACAACCCGGATACCAGTCACTAAAAAAGCGTCTGCCAGGCATATTGTGGCAAACGCTTTCAGCTTCCCCGCATCCGCGAAACATTTTGTTATTTTTGCAGTTACTTTCAACCTTACACCTCCCTGCACACTTTAGCGCACCTATCAGTCAATTGTCTGGAAACACATTTTTCCCAAACGCCATTCCGCCGCCCTGATTCAATCTGCCCACTGGTTTCCCGGCAGGCAGATTTTCTTCCGGACAGGTTCCGCCTATTCGGCATTCCCGGCATTTTATCCCTGATAGTTGAACAGGTTCGTGATCTTCTGTGTCAGGGTGGGCAGAATGGTATCCTTAAACAATGCATACAGTCCCGCAAGCAGCAGGGCGCCTACCACAACGGAGATCAGGATTTTCAAAGCGGTATCTACAAAGCCTTCTCCCTCTTTTCCTGCAAGGATACTGGCAATCTTCTGCTTCATACGCCCGCCCTTCACATAAGCGGTTACGGTTATGTTGTTCATGGTATCATTGATTCTTTTCATAGCTTTCATTCCTCCAAATTTTGAAATTATTATATTTTTGGTTTACTGGTAATAACTGATGATAATATTCAGGGTTGCGCTTCCGATCACTGCACCAATGCAGGACACCACAGCCACCACAATACGGTTGTTCCATTTTTTCTGATCCATTTCATCCGCCGCGCTCCGCCTGATACAGAAATAGATGATCAAAAGCCCTGCCACAACAGGCGCCAATATCATGAGCCATGTGGTGGCATCTCCGATCAGGTTTTCCGTGCCCTTTGCCAGCCTGCTCTGGCTGATGCCGCTTGCATAAGCGGTTTTGCCATCCAACAGGAAAAGCGCGCTGCCAAGGATACAGGCAGAAACGGCATGGAATGCACTCTTCCCCGCCGCCCTGCATTTTTGCAGCCATTTATTCGTCTTCTTCATTATCCGGTGTCTTTCCTCCTTTCCGCATGAATTTCTCCGAGAACAGAGATTCTGCCCGTAGGGGAAATCCCTGCTGTTTCTGCTTTTCTTCCTTCATTTGAAGGTCTTTGATGTAATACACCCAGATATTCCATAACGGGATATTTTCCTCTGTACTTGTAAGTACCGGCCTTTTCCTTTCCCGCTCCTCCCTGACCCTTCTATTGTGTTCCTTGTCACCCAGCCCGCACATCCGGTTAAAATACCACTGCGACAAATCCGGCGACACCATCATTGCCGGATGGGAGCGGGATACCACGATCTGGTAGGGCCTTGACACCCGCCGTATCTCATCCGCTGTCAAAAGTTCCCTCCCCACCAGGCTGACAGTACTGCTGGAAGACGGGTTGACATACCGGCCATGCTGACTGGATAACTGATAGCCGGAACAAGTATATTTTCCCAGCTTGTCGCAGATTTCAGACAGGGTTTCCTTATCATCCGCCTGCAAATATATCCAGCTTTGGCAGTTGGACTTGACAATGGCTGCCGTCTCTCTGTTGTATTTTTCCGTGAGCTGCTCAAAACTCTGCAGGAAGAAATGGAACCGCATGCCCCGGCCTCCTGCCACCGTCAGCTTGTTCGTCAGGTCGTTTATCTTCGTAAAATTGCCAAACTCCTCCAGGACAAAATTTACCCGGTTTATCAGCCTTCCGCCCCTCTCATCCGACTGGTGCACTAACATTTCATAAAGCTGGGACACCATAAGGCTGGCAATGGGGTAATAGGTAGTTTTCTCGTCCGGCAGGATAAAAAACAGCGCCTGCTTCTTTTTTCCGATATCAGCGATATTGTAATCGCTCTTATGGGTAATGGAATAGATTGCCCTTGAGGTAAACAGTCTCAGCGTTGTCAGGGCCGAAGTATAAAAGCTCCCCCTGGTCCTGCTGGGCGCCACATCGGAGATCGACAGGAGCGCCCTCGCCGGATGCCCCGGTCTCAGCTTCTTAACATACTCCTGCATGGGCGTCTTGTTCCCTACCGATTTGCACATCTCCGCCACAAACCAGTAAACATTGGTAAGGTTCTGATATTCTGGCCGTTTTGCATTATCAACCACCACACAGAGGATTGCCGCCGCAATGGTGGACTTCTCCCCGTTTTCCCATATCTTCTCATTGCTGGTATTGTCGCCCACAAGGATATTGGTGATGTCCCATGCATACATTTCCGCTTTATCCGTCTCTCCCCGGCTCACCGCATCAATGATCGGTTGGAGCAGATTATAACGGCTGCTCTTTTCCGGGTTCTTGAAGTCAAGGCAGATTACATCATACCCCAGTTTCTCCAGAAGCGGCGCGGTATACTGGTACACCTCCGCCTTGGGATCGCTGATTACAAGGCTCTCACCTGCCAGCGCCATCAGACAGACAGACTGCAGCACCAGTGTCCTGGTCTTGCCGGAACGGGTGGCTCCTATGGTGAGCGTGTGGGTGTCATCCGCAATATAATGTATCTTCTCCTTTTTCCCACATCTGCTCATACCAATCACAATGCCGCCCTCTTTCAGAATACGGCGGGAATCACGGCCCTCCACCGTTTGTTCTTCCTTTCCGGCGGGCTTATTCTGTCCCGGCTTCTGCCAGTCATACTCCACCGTCTCATAACCCTCCTGCGTTTCCCTGTTCCCTTGTCCCTGATCCTCCTTCCTTTCTCCTTGTTCCTGGTCCTCCTTTCCTTCTCCTGTTTCCTGTTCTGCCTCCTGATCTATACCTACGCGCAATGAGCCTGACACTTCCTGGCAAATGCCGCAGGTTCCAGCCATCCCAGGGCTTTCCGTGGGATGGCCGGTTGGAACGGCGCCGCAGGGAGGCTCCCTGACTCCCTGCCCTCCCGTGACGCCGGTATCCACCATTTCGGTGTCATGTATAAAGTCAAGCCCCTCATACCCCGTCTCGATCAATTCCCGGATGACTGGCTCTGTGGGGCTTATGGTACAGACCGCAAATACTTTGTCTTTTTCTTCTTCCGTCATCCATCTGGATGAACCGTGCTGAAACTGTCCTGCCGGCACCGGAATCCTGATTTCATCCGTCACTTTCATAAGGTCGGATTGGTAAGCCCTGCTGTTCTGCGTAAAGAACAGGATGCAGCAGAGCAATACAAAACACTCAAAAGACAGAAACAGCATCCCCTGCCTCTGCTCCGTGAAAAGCCCCGCCACACATTCCCCCAGGGGAACCAGGGTAAAGGATTTCATCTGCCCTGACAGTATCCTGTGCAGTGCTGCGGTGAAAAACAGGTTGAACAATGTTCCCAATCCTGTAAAAATGCTTCCCAGTATCCATTTATCTTTCTTTTTTATTGCTCCATCCCCTCCTGCGGCATTTTAATATTATTAGCAGATACCTTCTGACCGGATAACACAAAATCATACTGACCCTTTACTTCTTCCCAGACTTCATTTTTCAGGATGCCCGCAAAATCCTGCCTGTAAAAACTGCTTTGCTCGCCGTCATACAGACTGGTGGCATAGACTCTCCTTCCCCTTGCCGTGGGGCTGCATCCAAAACCGCCGGTAGCAAGCCACAACTGATGCTGTCTACTCCGGTATTCCGGCTTTAAAACATCAAAATTCATTACCAAGATTTTTCCCGTATAATCCAGGCTTCCCGGCACACAGGAATGCCTCCCTAACAGTGCATGACTGTCTGCGCTGACAGGATAATACTCCACGTCATGGGGCATATCCACCTGATAAATGGGAATGCCAAGTTCCTTCGCACGGTCAATCTCTCCGCGCATCCCCTGGCTGATATGGGTTCCCATCACCCAGAGTTCCTCACATTTCTCCAGCATGGCAAGCCCCATCTCCAGCCCTTTCTCCCTCTCCTCCGCTATGGTGTCATTGTAGAGCTGGGTAAAATACAGATGGGGCGCAAAGGCGATCACCCCAAGGGAACAGGCATTCTCACAGTATTGTGCTGCCTGTCTGATATTCCTGTCATAATCCCCGCGGAGAGGGCTTGCGATATAGATAAGCTTCATACCTCTCCCTTTCATATTTCAAAGCCATAATCAACCTGTTCACCGTAATCATCCCCATCTGCTTCCTCTGCCAGTATCTCCTCCCCTGCAGGCTCCTCCACCGTCCGTGCCCGGTCAAGCTGTTCCTGCAAAAACAGGTTTTCAGGGACGCTGACCTGTGGAATCTGTTCTTCCTCCGGCACAACAGCGTTATATTCCTTCTGCATCATCTCATATAAGGGCATATCCATGGTCTCCCCCTTGGGATAATAAAGGCAGCCCTCCAATTCCCTCCCGGCTGCCACTGTCTTGTGAGAGAAATTGTCTCCCGCGTGTTCCTTTGGTATCGCAATCCCCTCGCCCTTATCACCAACTATGTAATAAATGTTCAGGGCAATCTCAACACAGAGATTGATATTGCCCCAGATGCTTCCTCCCTGTGGCTGCATCGGCTTCCTCCTTTCTAACGTTCCACACCGTTGCCGAATGAAAGGACATCCAGCAGCCTGGTAACGTCAAATTTCCGTTCTTCACGGTGCAGTTCCGGCACCAGTTCTTCCACCCGGTTCACCAATTCCCCTGCCGCTTTCATATCCTCATCAGACAGTTCCTCATCCATGGCACACAGTTTCACAAGTCCAGCATGGATCAACCGAAGCTGCGTTTCGGTAAACAGCTTCCTCCCGTCCACCAGTCCGCTCCGTGTGGCAAAACTCTCAAAGGCTTCCTCCCTGTTATAAAAATACTGCCTCTGGATGGGTCTGTTGTCATTCTGCACATCCTGACTGTATGTCGAAAGGACATAATCAAACAGCGGATGCTTCCTGCAGGCCAGAATGACGCCATTATGCTCATTCAATTTCATTACGCCGTTCTTCAGTTTTTCCGCCTTATCTTCCTCATAGGGCTGGTCTGAGCAGATACCGCAAAGACTGGCTGTGGCTCTCGCCATGCTCCAAAGACGTTCCATCTGTTTCTCCGGCACTTCCACGAAGGGATTCTTCTCGATCAGGTCTGCTCTTGTATAGAATGCGATGGTCTTACCCTTAAACTGGATATCCACCACATAATCCGGGGATGAGGGCTGCGCCACCCCAAAACCCTTTTTTTCCAATTCTTCAAAAAACGACTTATAAAATTCTACTTTCGACCTCATATATCTCCTTTCCGGGAATGATTTAAGTTTCCTTGCAGATACAGAAAACATTAGAAAATCTTCATTCCTTCTACTCTAACGTTCCAATTCATCATCCGTGCCGCTCTCCTCCTGTCCCCAGTCCCGGGCATATTCCCGCCTGATACTGTCCAGGTCAATCTCCGACAGGTCATTTCCCAGATAAATGCCACGATCCCATTCTATTCCCCTGATAACGCTGTCCGCCGGATATGTTCCCTCTTTCGGATACCTTGCATATGCCTTGGTTCCTTCTGCAATCAGAAACTGGCCGCTGCTTAACGCCATGAGGAACAGATCATTCCTGTCCAACACCATAAGAACACTGTAATCACTCCCGTTCAGATTATGCAGCGTTTCACCCTGCCGGAAACTGTACTCCAGCCGCTCATAATGCAGCTTTCCCATCAACGGATGTCCCCTGCTGTCCATGTCATAGGCGGTCAGCACCTCCAGGCATTCCTCTGCACAACGGTCTTTGTCAAATATAGCCCCTTCCCCTGTCATCTCATGGATTCCCATGAGAAAGTTCCGCAGTTCCTGTTCATCCTTGCAGAATCTGGCATGGGAAGTCTCTCCTGTAGACAGGGTAACTTCCGTCCACAGGCTGTTTTCCTTCGTCCGGCACAATTCCTTTACCGCATGTGCCACCTCCGCCACTGAACCACCAGAAATATGAAACAGGCTCTCCATATAATTCTCAATGCCTGTCAGATATTTACTTTCTGTCCCCCCACCATCATTTGTGACGAGAATCATTTCCTTTAATTTCATGCTTATACCCCCTGCGTGCCGCAGTACGCAAACCGATTTTTATTTGTAAATCATTTTCATTTCTAAATCAGTGTTCTTTACAGATTTAGGAAATCTTTATGCAATTCCATTTCGTTCCGCAGACGCCGCACATACTTCTTGCCGTATTTCATCTCTGCTACTTCCAGAAGCATACCGATTCCTTCCTCCAGCTTTTTCACTGCCCCGGATTCGCTGCCCACATCTTCCCTGTACTGCTTTTGTGTTTCTCCCGCAGGCATCAGGGTGTCCGCATGCCCCATAAGGCGTTTATAAAAATACCAGACGCAATCACCCGGAACGGCGGCCATGATACAGTCTGTGCCGCCCGCCGTAAACACGTAGGGACACCCGCTGCATGGATGTCCCCGGTTTTTCTTTCTATTTACCATTTTAATGTTCATACCCCTTATCCTGATTTTTCTGGAATAACTCCTTCCTTGCCTCTTTTGACAATTCTCCATGCTGCATCTGGCTGCAGGTAAAATCCCCTTCCTGCTTCCATGCCATCAGCGCCAGCATGTCAAGGGCTTCCATGATGACCCTGGACGCCAGGTATTCCCTGTGGCTTCTCAGATATGCCTCCCCGCGTTCCTCCCTTTCCAGCCTGCATATCGCCCTGACACCGGACAGTACACGGTTTGCCAGAATCTTACCTGCCTCCTTCGCAAACTTCCCTTTCTGTTCCAGAAGCCATGCCGCATTAGAGGAATACAGACCTGCCATACGATACTTGGCATCTACATACCGGTCAAAACACAGCCTGATCTCCGTGACATTTTCAAGCAGGAAATGTACTGTCTCCTCTGTCTTGTCTTTTGCATCCCCGGACAGAAATTGGAAAGCGATACGTCCATGCTCCGGAATAAGTGCCCGGATTGCAAAAAGCCGTTCTGCCAATTCCGGTAAAATATCTTCCTTAAAGGAAATTCCCTGTTCCAATCCTCCCTCCAGCAGCTTTGCGGCTGCCCTGAACCTGCCGGGATTCTTACACCGCATTTCTTCCTCAAACCGCTCTACTAACGCATCCGATATCCGGCGCATTTCCTTCACCGCCAGATCCTTGTCTTTCGCATAGGCAAGTATCTTTTCCGCAAAAGTGTCCTTTATCATCTGTCTCCTTATGGCATTGGGTATCTGCGGCGGGGTAAAAGGGTTCTCCACCTTTGTGGCTTTATCCCAGAATACAACATGGATATGGGGATGCCTTTTCTCTCCATGCACAGCGGCCGCCCACTGTAGGTTTTCCCTCCTGATACCGTTTTTCTCTGCCATTGTCATGATATGGTTTTCGATATACCTCTGCCAGCTTTTCTGATCATTCAGCAGAAGTTCCCTTGCGGTATCCTCCGCAAAGGACACCACACTGCGGTACATGACGATTCCCCTTTTTGAGTTGGCATACACGGATTTCGCCACATCCCTCCAGTCTGCAAATTCCACGATTGTCCCCGGCTCCAGTTTCCCAAACAGCCCGTGATCCGTATTTTCATTCTTAAGTACCCCCGGCCTGGTGGCTATGTACCGGATATGTGCATAATTGGCTCCCGCCGTGTCCTTTTTGTTGGGATGACGGTGCCGCTGCTTATAAACCAGAACAGACATATTTTACCTCATTGATTGTTGTACTATGTCACATTATCTGTTAAAATGGAAACACTACCATAAAAGGAGGACTGCCTTGAAACACACAGCGACCATGGAAGATGCCCGCCATTCTTTTGATGAAATGGCTTCCTCATTAAAAAACCATTTTAACCATATCGACCCGGAAAGCCCTGAAAATATCAAGCTTGCCAATGAATATTACAAATGGACTTCCTTAAAAACCAGCCTGGTTCTGAATGAAAACAACTTTCAGATACCCTTTTCCGCACTGCCGAATACCATCAAATCTTCTTCATTCCAATGGCTTCATGCAGATAAACAGGCAGTGGTGTCAAAATATTACCAGTATGACAGGGAAACCGGCAAATATATTATATCTGTGAAAAAAAGCATTGTACCCCAGGCCGACATTGATTTGATCATGCGTTCCCTGGTATTGATCCGGAAAACTGTCATCTGGATAGATTTTGGCTATAACATCGGCAAAGAGTTTGGCGGCAGGCATCCGGCAATCATACTGAAAAATTTAAAGGATTCCCTGGTCGTCATTCCCCTTTCATCCCAGATACCCAAAACCATGGATTACAACGTAAGGATTGATAAAGTCTATGGCTTCCCTGAAATGCCGCGCTGGGCAAATGTGACAAGAATCACGCAGGTCAGTCTCTCCAGGGCGCTCTTTGAAAGCTTTGGGGACGTAAAACCTGCCGTGTTAAAGGAAATCAGTGAAAAACTGGCTGCCTGCGGTATCATCTGACCTGCCTGCCGAATTTAAAATCAACCCTATGGCATATTTATGCGGCATAATCTGTACCTGCCCTGCATACCTTACTACTGCTACAAAATCGTTTGACAACACATCTGCTCTGTGCTAATATGATGTTGTAAACGCAGGAGCAATCCTGGTAATTTTGTAACCGTGAAGCCGTCATTTATGGCGGCTTCTTTTCGTGCTGCAAAGCCGCCTGTCCCTTTCAATTTCTCCCATTCTTCTTCCTGGTTCTGCCCTTCTTCCCTGCGTACCCTATCTCTCCAATTCCTCAGAATCAGCTTCCTCCATGGAATCCCCGCGCTCATGCACTGCTGCCAACTGTTCTATATATTCTTTTGTCTGTGCAGGGTCAGTCTCCATTATCAGTTTCCGTTCCCGGTAATCATATCTATATACTTCATCCGACAATACTTCGTCCGGACTCACCTTGGTTCTGTTGACCTCCATTACCATACGCTGAAATTCTTCTGCGCTTATCTCTCCATTGTCCCTGATCAGAATCGTTTCATGGACACTGCTGGGGAGAATAAAGAAACTGCCCCGGGTAGCTTTCCCAATATCCTGTAACAGTCCCGGATAAAGCATTGCAGTAGCGCCATGTAAACTAACCTCATTGGAGAGGATATACATCGTGTTTGGTTCAAGCTTCTTACTCTTCATGCCCTCGTCTTCCCCAAGAAGCCAGACGTCCTCAAACTTCTGTATTTTCGGCGGCAAAAGCCTCTCCGTGTTCCTTAATGCCTGTTCATATACATCCTCCATCGCAACTCCCCATATTCCCAGTATTGTTAATAACTTCATGATCTGTCACAGATTCAACCTCATCTGTTGTCGTAAAACTGCCCATTTTCCTGTCACATGGTCAATTGTATACACAACTGTCCATTTTGGGTATCCGGCAGTTTTCCGGACGGCACTTTCCATGACATGGTCTGGAACTTTCTGACAATTCACGACACCTCAGTCTCGGTTCCTGCACGCAGTTGTTCCCCTTCCCTACACAATTCACGCAGGAAGGCCGCCCGGGACTTCCCGGACGGCCTTTCCCCCACCTTCTGTTTTTTTATTGTCTGTCCTTCCCGCACAATTCGCCTAGCTGATGTTTTGCGTATAGTTGGTCTGTTCCCTTTACAGCCAGTCCCTGCCCGTATATCCCGATAATGCACGCAGGGCATGCGCAACGGTTACCGCGTCTTCACCGTTCATATGTGCTGACATCCTCTCCCTGTTCCGGGACAGGTCTGACAGACTGCTCAGGTAGCATCCTATTTCGATGTCCGGTATGCAGATATACTGGCCACTCATGTATCTGCCGATCACTGCGTTTATGCAGCTTCCTTTTCCATAAATGAGGAGTTCTGCCGTTTCCATGCCATGGCTCTTTACCATGACTTCCCCCAGCCATCTCTGTTCACGGCCTCCGTCTTCCGCCGGCACGGTGCATACAAACTCCATGCGCCCCTCCGGCCAGACTGTCATCCCGCGCCTCCCGGAATCTCATGGTCCGCTACGAAACGCACCATATGTTCGTCTACAAGCCGTTTCTGCTTCTGGCAGGCATACATCAGCGTCTTTTCACACACTCGATTTATCATCCTCGGGACTCCTGATGATATCTTATATATTTCGTCCTCCGCCCCGCTCGTGAATATCTCTTTCCCCGCTCCCGCATATGCCAGGTGCGCCGCGATATATTTCCCTGTCTCCGCACGGTCCAGACGCCCCAGCACGATGTTCATGTCGATGCGCTGCCTGATGGCCTCATATGCCTGCAGTTTCAGCCTCTGGTCCCATAATTCCGTCTGCCCTACCAGCACTAGCGACATCGGGCTTGTGGAATCAAAACGGTAGTTCATTAAAAAACGGATCTCCTCCAGCATGTCCTTTCCCAACAGGTGTGCCTCGTCCAGCACGCACACCACCTTCTTTTTCTGCTCCTGGCAGACCGCACCGATCTCTTTCTGCAGCAACCGTTTGGAATCCCCGGCGTAAAAATGCGGTTCCAGCCCCAGCTGGCCTAACAGTCCCGCATACAGCCATCTCGGCGTCAGCTTCGAGTCGGACAGGTACAGGAGCAGGTATTTTTCCTTCCCGAGACGCCCGTCCAGCATCCTTACCAGGGTGGACTTTCCGCATCCCGGCGTTGCCGTCACCACCGCAAACATCTGGTGGTCCACAACATATACGAGCCTTCCCAGCGCGTCCTCTGTCCGGGGGGATGTATACAGCCTGTCCACCGGAATGTCCCTTGTAAAGGAAGTATTCTCCATTTCAAAAAAACTCTCATACATGACTCCCGGCCTCCTTCCCATACTCCCCGAAGGAAAGTGCACGCGCCATCTGTCCGTGGTCCTCCTTATATTTCTTTTCCAGTGCATCCAGAAGTCTTGACGTTTCCGGGATGTTTCCCGTCATCCCCATGGGCACGGCCGGCACTTTGGACGCAGACGCGCCTATTTCCATCCGGTGCGCCGTGAGTGGCGCCGCCCCGCGGCAGCACACCCTCACTGTTTCCATATCCATGGGATCATAGGCGATCTCCGCCTCCAGGTTTGCCAGTGCCGCGCTTGCCTCATACCGCACCCCGCCAAGGGAAAAACACCCCGCCTCATCTATCCTGCGGCTCTCATGGTGCAGGAACGCTTCCGCCACCACGGACACATCCAGGAACACAAGCTCGCGGGCATCCCTCATCCATTCCTGTTCCGGCGTGATCCCGCAACTGGGAACAGACGCGCCCCGGGATTCATAATACTCCCTTATCCCTGCGTGCGCCTCCTTCTGGTATTCCTGCTCCAGGAAGATCTTCCACCTGCGGTTCAGCTCCTCCACGGAATGTACATGTGCCACACGTATCTCTGCCGTGAACTAATCCACCTTCTGGTGGAATTTTTCTATCTTGCCCTTCGACTGGCACGCACCCGGTTTTGCATGGATAATCCTTATCCCAAGCTTCGCGCATGCCCGCCCAAGATGGTCCGCCGTGTACTGCACCCCGTTGTCAAGGTAGGCGCAGTCAAACCTTCCGGCTTTTAAGACTGCCTTATGGAAGGTATCCTCCACGATCTCCTGTCTCTGGCTGTCATAAAACTCTGACTGCACGATGTAACGGGAGTGGTCGTCGATCAGCGAGGATAAATAGGTCTTTATGAGCTCCCCGTCTGCCGTCCTTAACTCCG
>CATKXX010000033.1 GCA_949840935.1 uncultured Acetatifactor sp.
CGCCCGGGGGAAGACGCCCGCTCGTGGGAGGAGGCCTGCCCGGAGGAGGAGGTTCGCCCGGGGGAAGACGCCCGCTCGTGGGAGGAGGCCTGCCCGGAAGATGGCGCCGGTGCCAGGGCAAATGCCTGCTGCCGGATTGACCTGGCGAAGAATTTCCGGAGCCGCGTGCAGGTGGTGGATACGGTCAACAGCCTGTTTGCCAGGATCATGAGCAGGGATATGGGCGGGATTGAATATGATGAGAGGGCGGCGCTTTATCCGGGGGCAGTATATCCTGAGAAGGAAGGGGCCGGAACAGAGGATTATGACAGCGAGCTGCTGCTGGTGGAGAAGCCCGGCAGCGACGCGGAGGAGAGTGCGAAGCAGGCGGAGGCCCGGGCCATTGCCGGGAGGATCCGGGAGCTGATGGTGTCCCTCCGGGTCATGGATAAGGCCGGAGGCAGCCTGCGCCCTGTGCGGTATTCCGATATGGTGATCCTGCTCCGCACCAACAGCGGATGGGATGAGGAATTTAAGGAGGTTCTGGAGGAGGAGGGGATACCGGTACATATTACTTCCAGGACAGGGTATTTCGGCGCAACGGAGGTGCAGGAGCTTCTGCAGCTGTTGCGCGTGCTGGATAACCCCACCCAGGATATCCCCCTGTTCGGCGTGATGAAATCGGTCTTTGGAGGCTTTACGGAGGAAGAAATAGCAAGCCTGCGCAGCGGGAATAAGGGCGTTTCCCTGTACCAGGCTGTGAAAGAATCCGCCTGTGGCGCGGGGGAATGTGGCAGTGCAGGGGAAGAAGCGCTCCGAAGGAAAGCGGCAGCCTTTCTGGAGCGGCTGGATTCCTACCGTGACCTGACGGTATATATGCCTGTCCGGGAGCTGCTGACCCGGCTGGTGACGGATTTTGATTATTTAAACTATGTGACGGCGCTGCCTGCGGGAAGCAAACGGCGGGCCAATGTGGAAATGCTGTTTACCAAGGCGTCGGATTTTGAGAAGACCAGTTATTTCGGGCTGTTTCATTTTATCCGTTACATGGAGCAGCTGGAAAAGTACGACGTGGACTACGGGGAGGCGGAGCTGCTGGATGAGAATGCCGATGTAGTCCGTATAATGAGCATCCATAAGAGTAAGGGCCTGGAATTCCCCGTTACCTTTGTATCCGGCCTGGGCAAGCGCTTCAATATGCAGGATGCCAACCAGTCCCTGATTGCCGATATGGATCTGGGGCTTGCCACGGATTATGTGGATCCTGAGAGACGGCTCCGCAACAGGACGCTGCGCCGGTCCGTCCTCTCCGTGAAGCTGCGGGAGGACAGTCTTGCGGAGGAGCTCAGGGTGCTCTATGTGGCGCTGACCCGGGCAAGGGAAAAGCTGATCCTGACGGCATCCCTGGAGAACGCCCGGGAGCAGTGGGAGCTGTGGAAGGATTCGGGCATGGACAGGCTGTCCTGCCTGGATTACGCGGAAGCCGGAAGTTATCTGGATTTCCTGTTCCCCGTCCTGACAAAGGCCTGCATCCGGGTTCAGGTGAGGGACGGCCGGGAGATGGCGGCGGAAGCCCTGAAGGAACAGATATCCCTCCATGACAGAAAGGCCCGGCTGGAACAGGCCGTGAGGCTTATCGGCGGGCGGGCAGCCGGGCAGGATGCGGGAGGCCGGCCAGAGGGAAAAGGCGATGGCGGGCTGGTAGCGCTGCCGGAGGATGCCGCCTGTCGGGAATTGAGGCGGCGCCTGACAGCCCCGTACACCTACGAAAACCTGTCCGGCCTCTACACCAAGACCACCGTCTCCGAATTAAAGATAGCTGCCATGGCCGACAGGGACGAGGCGGCCTTCCATACCTTTGAGGAAAAGGAGATACAGCCCTATATCCCGCTGTTCCGTCGGGGAGAGGAGAAGGTCAGCGGCGCTGTGCGGGGCAACGCCTACCACAGGGTGATGGAAATCCTTGACCTGGACGTCGTCATGGCGGCGGAGCCGGGGGAGGCCAGGAGGAAGGCACTCCATACTTTCCTGCTGGAGCAGGTGGAGGGCCGCCGGCTCAGCAGGGACTATCTGGAAGCGGTGCGGGAGGAGAAGATTCTGCGCTTCCTGGCCTCAGGGCTGGGACAGCGCATGTACCGCTCCCACAGGGCGGGAGGCCTCTGCCGGGAACAGCCCTTTGTCATGGGCGTCCCTGCGGACAGGCTGGGACAGGGTTTCCCCGGGACGGAAACGGTGCTGATCCAGGGGATCATAGATGTGTTCTTTGCGGAGGAGGACGGGCTGGTACTGCTGGATTACAAGACGGATTCCGTCCGCTCCATGGAGGAGCTTTGGAACCGCTATGAGACACAGCTGGACTATTACCGTGAGGCGCTGGAGAAGCTCACCGGGCGGCCGGTAAAGGAGAGGATCCTGTATTCTTTTTCCCTGGAGAAATATTAAAAATTTGAGGGCGTATCTGTACACTTTTTTTCGTCTGTGGTATGATAATGGCATATTATAAAAGGGGCTGTCGGATAAAGCAGCGGATAAAAGCAGCGGATAAAAGCAGGGAGGCTGGGTATGATAACGATAAACAGTAATATATTGGCTTTAAATGCAAGGAATAATCTGAATATTACCAATACGAAAAGGGCAAAAACGACAGAAAAGCTTTCTTCGGGCTATCGCATTAACCGTGCTGCTGACGATGCCGCAGGGCTGGCGATATCCGAGAAAATGAGAAGGCAGATCAGGGGCCTTGACCAGGGTACCGCCAACGGCATGGACGGTATTTCGTGGTGCCAGATCGGGGACGGGAGCCTGGACGAAGCGCATGATATCCTGCACAGGATGCATGAGCTCACAATTAAGTCCCTGAACGAGACGAATACCGACGAGGATCGTCTGTACATGGAGATGGAATTTGACGCCCTGCAGAGTGAGCTGGATAAGATTGGGAAGTCCACGCAGTTTAATGAGATCAATATTTTCCAGGGCCACCGTACCCCTTACTACCAGTGCCAGGGCGGGGTAAAGTGGGATCCCCAGCAGATGCACGCGGTGACGGCGGGGAGTAATGACCTTGTTTTTGAATACCGGATGAAGGAGACGGACGCTCCTCAGACCCTGACGGTAACGGTGCCTCCGGGAGAATATACCACGCAGGAGCTGGTGGATGAGATCGAGTCGGCCCTCGTACAGTCAGGCAAGGCTGACAATATCATGCTTGAGCTTGCGGAGACAGGCTTCTGCAATGCCAACCTGGAAGGCGGCGAAGCCATTGACGCGGTGACAGGGGGGCTCTCCTACCTTTTATACAATATGTACCAGGGAGGCAGCTCCGGCGCGCTGATCGGCACGACTACCTTCCATGACGAGAACAGTAAGCTGGAGATTGTGCCGGGGCAGAATAATGAACTGATCTTCCAGCTGGACAGGTTTGACGGGGCTGTCATGCCGCCTGTGGAGATCAGGCTTGAGAAAGGAGAGTATACCAGGGAAGACCTGATCAAGAAACTGAACGCCAAGCTCCAGGGCACTTCGGTGAAGGCGGAGCCCTGCGGATCCGGGGTCAAGCTCTCCAGCCCGGACGGGGTAGTTACCGGGTTCAAGGGCAATATGTTTAAGATAGACGAGGGCGGAAAGATTTATCATTCTGTCTTCTATGACAATGTAAAGTACGGAAGCGTCAACAAGACGGCGGGGTACTTTGTCGGCGGCAGCGTCCTTCCCACGGATGCAAGGGATGTGGAGCATCAGAAATATGTGATAGACAGCAGTAACAATACGCTGACCTTCCTGAACCCAAACGGCAGCGCAGGGGATGTTACTCTCACCATTCTTCCCGAGGGGAAATACACTGCGGCTGAAATGGCCGGCAAGCTGAACGAGCTGTTTGGCCCTGCCGGGTTGGAAATGGAGGCCAGGGTGAACGGCGAGTCCGGCTTCCAGGGGATTACGATCGTATCCAAGGTAGAAGGGATGGACAGCGTGGTCAGCCCGGATCCGCTCTGCAGCGCATATGATACCCTCTTTGTGACCAGGGAGTACAATCAGTACGGTTACAGGGTCTCCCCGGACAACGAGACGAGGGCGGACAGGGACGGCTATTATACAGGCGGCAGGACGCTTATGGCTCCTTTTACAGTCACGGCGGGGACAAACGATTCCTTTGACGTGGTCATAGACGGCACCAGTTATCCTGTCAAAATGACTGCCAAAACCTATAACAGCGTGGAGGAGATACGCGCGGAGCTGGACGCGCAGCTGAACGGGAGCAACGCTCCCGCGGGCTGCAGGAATAAGCTTAAGGTAACTCTGTCAGGGGGCAGGCTGTCGCTTACCGGAGCGGACGGGGCAGGCGTGAATTCGGTGAGGGTAAACGCCAAAGGCGGTAATAAGGGGGAGGCGGAGATTTTTAACGGCACCCAGATTACCTACCGGACAAAGCCGGTTTCCGGTTACGGGAGTGTGACGCTGAATACTTCCTTTACCGGCGGGGCCATCAAGGATCCGAACATGAATATCAGCTTCGGAGGGCAGACGTATCCCGTTACACTTCCCACAGGGGATAATGTAAGCCAGAAGGATATCATCGATGCCATTGAAGCAGCAATCCCGCCCAGGACGGAGGTGACTCCCAACACCTTTAAGACCGTCTATGACGAGGGTAAGACGTTGGACAATACCGCGGTACAGGCTGCCTCCGGTACGAGCCATGTCTCCCCCTGGGGGGACAGCGTCAAGGGTGTCAGCCAGGAGAAAGAGGGTGAAGTCGGCGTATTTACGAAAAACGAGCCGGCTACCCTGACTATACAGCCCATGCTCAAGGACAGGATAACCCTGGACGATACCAACAACAGGATGGAGCTGACGATCAACGGGAACACCCAGACAATCTTCCTTCAGCCGGGGGTGGAATACGACAGGAACAGCCTGAAGGAGGAGCTGCAGAGGCAGATTGACAATACCTTTGGAACCGGCATGGGAGGGGCTAATGTGGAGCTGGATCCCAATGGGGGCCACTTTATCCTGGAGGCCAGGCTGCCGGCCGGAGAGAAGGGGGCGAACACTAATATCAGCTGTTCCACCAACACCAGTCCCTTCCTGGCGGAGTTAAACACCACAAGGGAGCCCGCCGTGTGGAGGAGCAGCACGGAGCTTGTATCTCCGATCGCAATCAGCGGGGGACAGACTCTGAATTTCAGGTATACGGAAAAGGGGGAGAGCCGGGAGATTAAGATTCCTCTTGGCCAGGGGGTCTACGACCGGGATTCGATCATTGCGGAACTGAACCGGAAGCTGGCGGGACAGGGCCTTACTGCGTCCCGGTCAGGGAACAGGCTTGTGATGACCTCGGACGCTGCGGGAAGTGATGTCTCCATCAGCTTCAGCATGGCCGACGGAGGCTCCGCCGCCGAAATGCTCTTTGGCCCCGGAACGAAGAAAACACCGGCGGATATCGTGGTGAATCAGAAGACGGAAAACGTCATCAGCATCAAGCCGGGTGACACCTTTACCATTATGCTCAACGGGGTTCCCCAGACAGTCACCTTTAACGAGGGAGGGGACTGGCCCAGGAGCACCTTTGTGCAGAAGCTGAACGAGAAGCTGAAGGATGCGGGGATTGGTGTGGAGGCCTATGTTTCCGGTGACCGGCTGGGCTATAAGACCACAGCCACGGGAAGCGGAGTCAATATCGCCATGTCCTATGCGACCGGCGGCACCTCCATGAAAGCCATCTACGGGGAGACCAAGACGGAATATCCCGGTATCAAGGCGGAGTTTGACAGCAATAACAAGCTGGTGCTGTCCTCCACCAGCGGACGACCCTATATTTATGTGTCCTCCTCCACCGGCGGCGTCTTCCAGCAGGCGGAGCCTGTGACGGAGTACCTGACACCGGATTACAGGGACGGATATCATTCCGCGAAAAAGAGCAGTATTGACGGGGTAAGCCTGATAGAACCGATACCGGTGAATGAATGGAATGATAATCTGAAATTTACTTTCCGGGATGGCAGCGACAGTAAGAATGTGGAGGTCACGATCCCTTACGCGGCGGATCCGGACAATTACACCTTTGCGAAGCTTGAGGGTGAGCTTCAGGGACAGATAGACACCCAGGTCGGGGCCGGGAAGATCCAGGTAACTGTGGACGGGAACGGCGTGAGGCTGGAGGCTGTGAAGGTGGGAAATAATTACGCCTTCAGCAGCTTCAGCGGCGACTTTTATGACAAGGTCATCTGTTCCTGCGAGGAAAAGTCTGTTGACAGGGGTACTAACGATGTAAAGGGCACCCAGACGGGAAGCCCGGCGTATACCGTGGGCCGTAAGGACGTGAAGAACAATGTGACGGAGATTCACCGGAATATCAATGACACCCTGTCCCTGGAGCTGGTCTACGGCGGCCAGCCCCATAAGATCGAGATGAAGCTGGATGCAGGAAACTATACGGGCGAGCAGCTGCAGGCACATGTCCAGGAGAAAATCAATGAACAGCTGAAGGCAGGCGGGCTGGAGGAAAACCTGATTCAGGTCGGCCTGGGGGATATCAAGACCAACGTCAGCGGGGCGAATGATGAGAATGCCCTGAATTTCAAGCTGGCGGTGGATAACGTGAAGGCGCCGGCGAAGGGGCAGTACATCATTGAGGGTGTCAGCGGCAGCGCAGCCTTTGAAATCTTCTACCAGACGGACGGCAAGCTGATGCCGGCCCATATCAGGGGGACGAAGGATATCTCCCAGGGGGTGGATATCGGCCCGGACGAGACGGAGCTGAACTTTGAGGTGGACGGGACGGTGTACCCCATTCCCATTCCGGAGGGGCATCATACTGCGGAGGAGCTCCTGAAGATCATGAATGATGCGTTCGGCACAGGAGGGATTCCGCTGACCGCTGAAATGGAAGACGGTATGCTGAAGGTGTCTTACACGAAGATGGGCGAACACACGATCAATGTGGTGCCGGGCGGCTCAAAGAAGAAGGTCTTCTTTGCGGAAGAAGGCAATAAAGAGGAAATTGTCCGAAGCGTAAAGCTGAGCGCCAGGGAGAAGGATGAGGTCGAGCTGGATCAGCCTCCTTTTAACACCAGCCTTTTAAGGATCAATTCGGTATGTATCTCAAAGGTCAAGTATGCCCGGAAGGCATCCCAGAGGCTGCGGGAGGCGCTGAGCGTGCTGTCCGACATACGCAGCGGGTTTGGCAGCACCCAGAACCGTCTGGAGTATGCCCTGAACAACAACAGGAATGTGTCGGAGAATACGCAGAGCGCGGAATCCCGCATCCGGGACATGGATATGTCGAAAGGGATGGTACAGTACACCGGCCAGAGTATCCTGGCGCAGGCGGGCTCGGCCATGCTTGCCCAGGCCAACGCCCAGAAGGAGTGGGTGATGAGGCTTCTGCAATAAGAAGAAGGAATTGCAGGATTTGTTGAAAGCTTTCATGATATATGATACAATAATCGGAATGAGTATTTTGATCATGGAGGTAAGAGATGATATGATACATAGAAGCCATTTTTGCGGAAAGCTGTTTTTTGCCGCTGCCACGGCAGTTCTTTTGACCGGCTGCGGGGAAAATGATAAAAACCCCCTGGATCCTGACAACCCAGTGTCCCTGACGGTGTGGAATTATTATAACGGATCCCAGCAGGCGGCTTTTAATGAACTGGTGGAGAAATTTAATGAGACTGTAGGGAAGGAAAAAGGCATCTATGTGCAGAGCTACAGCCAGGGGTCTGTCTCTGACCTGGAGACAGCAGTGCGGGATGCCATAGAAGGAAAGGTAGGGGCGGAGGAGATGCCCGATCTCTTTTCCTCTTATGCGGATACCGCCTATGAGGTGGAGCAGGCGGGAGCCCTGGCCGACCTGTCCGCCTATCTGGACGGTGCGGAATTGGAGAAATATGTGGATTCTTATGTGGAGGAAGGGTGCATTGCCGCCGACGGCACGCTGAGAATCTTTCCCACGGCGAAATCTACGGAGATCATGATGATCAACAAGACGGACTGGGAGCCCTTTGCCCAGGCTACGGGTGTTTCCCTGGAAGAACTTACGACCATGGAGGGAGTGACCGCTGTGGCACAGGCTTATTATGAGTGGACTGACAGTCTTACGCCGGACATAGAGGGGGACGGCAGGGCTTTTTACGGCAGGGACGCCATGGCCAATTATTTTCTGATCGGCATGAAGCAGCTGGGGGTGGAAATCTTCCAGGTGGAGGACGGCAGGGTGGCTCTGAACCTGCCCAGGGAAGAACTGCGCCGCATCTGGGAGAATTATTATGTGCCCATAGTTAAGGGCTATTTTGGGGCCTACGGCTCTTTCCGTTCCGATGATGTGAAGACGGGGGAGCTTCTGGCGTATACGGGCTCCACCACCTCCGCCATGTATTTCCCCAGCCAGGTGGAGCTGGACGATTCCTCCTATGCCATTGACTATGCCGTGATGGCGGCTCCGGTATTTGAGGGAGGGGAGCGCTATGCCGTGCAGCAGGGGGCGGGTATGGTGGTCAGCAGATCGGACAGAAAGCATGAGTATGCTGCCGTGGAATTTCTGAAATGGTTCACGGAGGCGGACAACAATCTGCAGTTTGGCTGTGAGGCCGGTTATCTCCCGGTACAGAAGGAGGCAAACAGCAAGGAGGTGCTGGATGAGAATATCGCGGCGCAGGGCCTGGAGGTGATGCCCAAGACTTATGACTGCCTGGCCTTTGTCTTCGAGGAGATGGGTGATTTTACCCTGTATACGAACAAAAGCTTTGAAAACGGTTCCGCCGCCAGGAAGATACTGGAATACCACCTTGCGGATTGGGCGGCCGGGGACAGGGACAGTGTGATAGAGGCTATGGAGCAGGGAAAAAGCCTGGAGGAGGCGGCAGCGCCTTTTCTGACGGAGAGCTCCTTTGAAAAATGGTATGATTCTTTTTGCAGCGCATTAGGGGAAGCAATCGACAGGCAGGGATGATATGACGGGGAAAAGTCGGAAAAAAAAGGAACAGACTATATTCAGGATCTTTTTGATACCATTGATCGCCATTATGCTGGTTCAGGGGCTGATAACCATAGGATCCCTTGTTACCAGGAGAATCACGGAGGTGCTGGAGGAATATTCCAGCAGCATGATGAGCCGCCTGGTGGAAAACAGGAGGGTAATCCTGCAGAATGATATGAACCAGAGGTGGTCCTCGGTCCGGGAACAGGAGGCCCACATAGACGGGATCCTGGAGCGTTTCCTGGAGGACAGGAAGATAGGGGTGGATCAGCTGCTGTCTTCCGAGACATGGAGGAATGAGCTGCTGGCGGAGCTGTTTCCGGAAGGGCTTGACCTGGTGCGGAATAATTCCACTACAGGTGTCTTTCTGATACTGACAGGGCAGGACATGCAGGCGGAGGGAAATTATGACGGTTTCTATATCAGGGATTCCGATCCGGACACCAGCCCTGCCAATTACACGGATCTGCTGCTGGAAAGGGGAAATAAACAGCTTTCCAGAGAGTGGGGGATTCCCCTGGATACTCACTGGACAACGCATTTTCATATGGACGGCCAGGGTGTCAATGAAGCCGACGATTATTTCTATGAGCCCTGGAGGGCCGGGGCAGAGCATGAGGATGCAGATTCCCCGGATCTGGGATACTGGTCCATGCCCTTTTGCCTGGAAAAGGAAATGTCAGATTCCTATGAGATGATTACCTATTCCCTGCCGCTGCGGCATGGGGGGAAGGTGTACGGCATACTGGGAGTGGAGATATCCTGCCGGCATCTGAATGATTATTTCCCGGTGACGGAATTAAACGATTCCCAGCAGTCCGGGTATATGCTTGCCGTCAGGCAGGAGGATGGCAGCTATATCCCTCTGGTGGGGAAGGGTATCCTCTACCAGAGCGTCAGGACGCAGGGGGATACCTTTCTCTTACGGGAGACGGACTATGAGAGCCTGTTCCTTGTGGAGGACATGCGGGCGGAGGAACAGCATATGTTTGCGGTGGCCTGTCCCCTGAAACTGTACAGCAATAATGTCCCCTATGAGAATACGGAATGGGTGCTCCTGGGGCTGAAGACGGAACAGGATCTCTTTGGCATGAGCCGTCAGCTCTATGTCTGGATGATGGCGGCCATCCTTGTGGGCCTGGCTTTTGGCGTGGCAGGGATCTATTTTATGGTGAGACATCTGACCAGGCCGGTGCAGAGACTGATGGAGTGTATCAGCAGGGGGAATTCCGGCCTGCAGGAATTCAAGCCCTCCCATATCCTGGAGGTGGATGCCCTGTACAGTGTGGTAAAGGAGCTGACGGACCGGCAGAAGGAGGATCAGAATACACTGCTGGAGGAAAAGGAGCGCTACAGGGTGGCGCTGGAATCTGCCACGGACACCTTTTTTTCCTATGATTTCCAGAACCATACGCTGGATATCGTAAACCACAAAACAATGAGCGGACAGTGGAAATGTATGGAATATGAGTGCGGATTTATCGATCCCGAGTACATATATGAGTATGACCGGATGGCGGCCATCAAGACCTTTAACAGCCTGGCGGACAGACTGTATGTGGAGCTGCGGCTCAACTGGCCCGCAAAGGAGGACTATACCTGGATAGCTTTGTCCGGAAATGTGGTCTGCGATGCGGAGGGCCGGCGCAGGAAGCTGGTAGGATGTATCAGGAATATCCAGGATCAAAAGGACCGGGAGGCGGAACAGCTCAGGAGAGTCACCATGGACGGTGTTACCGGGCTCCATGCCTTCAGTGCCGGCCTGGTACAGCTTCAGGAATGCCGCAGGATCCTGCAGACAGGGCATATGGTATATCTGTTTGTAGACCGGCTTCAGGAGACAAATGAGAAGAACGGCATTGTGTTTGGGGACATGATCCTTGAGGAGCTGGGAGATCTGATCCGTCAGAGCTGCCAGGCGCTTATGGGGAAGACGGACTGCCGGACGGCGGCATTCCGCCTGAATACAGATGAATTCGTGCTGTGGCTGGAGAGACAGGACAGAGAACAGGCGGAGGAATTTATCAGGGAACTTTTAACGGCTGTTTCGGGTAATTTCGGACATGAGCTGTTTGAGATAGAGGTTCACGCTGGCCTGGCAGCTGCCCGGAAGGGCCAGTCCGATGAAGAATTGATCCGCAGGGCCAAGCTGGCCCAGGACTATGTGGCGGCCGGCGGAGAGAAGGGATATTTCTTTTATGAAGATATTCCCGAGGAAAAGAGGGCTGTGCTGCCTGTGCTGCACGGCTGCGAGATCACTTCCCCGGGTTACAGCGAGGATATCAGCCTGGTATCCCTGGCGTTGAACCTGTTTGGCAAGGGAGCGGATTTCCGGGCCCAGATGACGCTGATGCTGCGCAAGCTGGGAAAATATTATCAGGCGGAAGATGTGCTGGTTTCCTTACTGAAGTCAGATTTTAATTCCAATTATCTGGAGTACCAGTGGCACAGGCAGGAGGCTCCCGCCGGAGACAATGTCAGACAGTACAGGGAGGAGGAGCGCGACAGCTTCTATCTCTGGCTGGGAAAAGAGGCGGTAAGGCGCTTCGCGGCGGCGGACAGCCGGCGTAAGGTGATCCAGTGTTTCCTGAATGTCAGCTCCGGGCAGGAAGGGGTGGCGCTTCCCATTTATGACAATGGCATCTATGTGGGAAATGTCTGTATCATCGGCATACCCTCCCGATTTACGGAGAGCCCGGAGGAAATGCATTATCTGGCTGAGCTGGGCAGTGTGATTCAGGGTCAGCTGAATCAGCAGCAGCACGATATCGCCAGCAGGGCGAAGTCTGACTTCCTGTCCCGCATGAGCCACGAGATCCGCACACCGATGAACGGCATTATCGGCATGACGGCGATTGCGCTGCAGCAGGGGCAGAGCCAGGATAAGATCATGGACTGCCTTCAGAAGATACAATCCTCCTCGGATTATCTTCTGGGGCTGATCAACGATATTCTGGATATGTCCAAGATCGAGAGCGGTAAGATGAAGCTGGATCCGATTGATTTTAATATTCATGAGATGCTGGATACTGTCATGCAGCTGATCGCTCCCCAGGGAGCGGCTAAAGGGATCCGCCTGGAAAGGGATGTCAGGCTGAAGCACACGTGGTTCTACGCGGACAGGATGCGTATCAGCCAGGTGCTCGTCAATCTGCTGGGCAATGCGGTGAAATTCACGCCGGAGAACGGCAAAGTCACGCTGCGGGTTCATGAAATGCAGGCGGCAGGGGAGGAAATACCGGTTTTCTTTGCTGTGGAGGATACAGGGATTGGGATTGCCCCGGAGGATCAGAGGAGAGTATTCCGGGCCTTTGAGCAGGCGGGGGCTAAAAATCCCGCCAAGCTGCAGGGCACAGGGCTGGGGCTGTCCATCAGCGGGCGCCTGATACAGCTGATGGGAAGCACCATCAGGCTGGACAGCGAGCCGGGGCAGGGAAGCACCTTCAGCTTTTCCATCCCCTTGAGGCCGGGAGAGAATGCAGGGCAGGAGGTACAGGAAGGTGAAGTGTCCTTTGAGGGCTTCCGGGTTCTGATCGTGGAGGATAATGAGCTGAATGCGGAGATAGCACAGGCTATACTGGAGGAACGGGGCTTCAGGGCGGATCGGGTATCTGACGGCGCTGAGGCTGTAGAGCGCATCCGCACCACAGAACCGGGAACCTATGATGTAATATTAATGGATATCATGATGCCAGTGATGGACGGCCTGGAGGCTACCCGCAGGATCCGATCCATGGAACGTGAGGACTGCCGTACCCTGCCTATTATCGCCATGTCCGCCAATGCCTTTGACGAGGATCTGAAGAAATCTGTGGAATGCGGCATGAATGGGCATCTGTCAAAGCCTGTGGAGGTGGATAAGCTGTACCGAATGCTTGGGGATGTGCTCCACGGTACAGGGAGAGCCTGAGGCGCTCCCTGTATCCCATGGACGGTGTGAAAAACCGGGATGGTACGGTCATGCTTCTGTGGCCAGCGCCTTTACCCTCACCAGCGCGTTCTTTACTGCGGGAATTGCCAGCAGTATCACGGTGATGACCGCTTCCGGCGCCAGATAGGAGGCGTTATAGCCCAGGGTGTAGGCGAGGATGCCCAGGGGCGTCTGGGTGGGGGCGTAGGAGTAGAAGAAGATTCCCCCGGACAGGGAAGTAAAGGCGTACCTGGCTAGGACTCCCACGATATATCCGGTCAGGAGCCCCTGCTTTTTATTGCTGAAAAAGCCCGACAGCCCCAGGGAACCGAAGGCCAGGGGGTAATCGATGATCAGCTGCAGGGGGGAATAGAATACCGGGTTGATCACGAACTGCAGCAGGCCGTAGGCGAAGCCTGTGAGAAGCCCCGCCTTCGCGCCGTACCAGTAGCCGATCAGGACTACAAAGAGCATACTGAACAGGGTGACGGAGCCTCCGAAGGGCAGTCTTGCGAATTTGATCTCGGAGGTCACCATGGCCAGGGCCATTGCCACCCCGGAGAAGACAATCTGTCTGGCCGCGATACGGACGGTTGTCTTATTCTCCTTTTTGGGGCGGGGGAGGGCGGCTGCCGCGATCAGCAGCAGAATCAGGACGGCCACGGTGATGATACCGGGCACGGTCAGTTGAAAGGTGTTTTCCTCTGTGGGAAATGCAAAGAAATCAGACATAAAAAATCCTCCTTTTGGCTAAGGAGGGGCACAATAGGCCTGCTGATCCTGCAGGCTGTTTTGCTTCCTTACGCCGGTATTGTCCGGTTCAAGTAATGAGGGTCAGGAGATGAGCCATCTCCAATCTCAGCGTTGTGCACCCCTAGCATTTATTTTTTATAAATATAAAGCTTTTGGGGCAGGATGTCAAGGAAAAGGTGAGATTTGTTACTTGCCGAAGCGTATGAAAGGGTGGAATTATGCAAAACAACAGGCTTGTAATCGGGATATGCGCCCATGTGGACGCGGGGAAGACCACCCTGGCGGAGGCCATGCTTTATACCTGCGGGGAGCTGCGCAGGCTGGGCAGGGTGGATCATAAGGATGCCCTTCTGGACAATTTTGCGCTGGAGAGGGCCAGGGGGATCACCATTTTCTCCAAGCAGGCGGGGATGAAATGGGAGGGGCTTGACATTACGCTCCTGGATACTCCCGGCCATGTGGATTTCAGCGCGGAGATGGAGAGGACGATGCAGGTGATGGACTACTGCATCCTGGTCGTCAGCGGGGCGGACGGCGTACAGGGGCATACCCGGACGCTGTGGAGGCTGCTGCGGCAGTACCGGATCCCGGTGTTTGTATTTGTGAACAAGATGGATCAGCCGGGAACGGACAGGGAAAGGCTTCTTCAGGAGCTGCGGCGGCAGCTGGACGAGGGCTGTGTGGAGCTTGGAAGGGAAATATGGGAGCGGGGCGGGGAAGCCTTGGAGAACCCGGCCATGTGCAGCGAGGAGCTGATGGAGGAGTACCTGGAGACCGGAGGACTGTCCCCGGAGGCAGTGGCCCGGGCAGTCCGGGGGCGGAAGCTGTATCCCTGCTTTTTCGGGGCGGCGCTGCACCTGCAGGGGGTGGAGGAGCTTTTGTGGGGCATCCGTGAATTCACGGAGCTCCCGCAGTACGGGGCGGAATTCGGCGCCAGGGTGTATAAGATTTCCAGAGACCCTTCTGGGAACCGTCTGACCCATTTAAAGGTGACGGGGGGCATACTGAGGGTGAAGATGACGGTGGACAACCATGCCAGCGCCCCGGCAGGGGAGGAGCCCTGGGAGGAGAAGGCGGATCAGATCCGGCTCTACCGGGGTGCGGGGTTTGAAGCGGCGGAGTGTGTGGAGGCAGGCGGCGTCTGTGCCGTCACCGGGCTAAAGAGAACCTTTGCGGGGCAGGGCCTGGGCTTTGAGGCGGGCAGGGGGGAGCCTTTGCTGGTTCCGGTGCTGACTTATCAGGTGATCCTGCCCCAGGGGGCAGACGCGGTGAAGGCGCTGAGTCAGCTCAGGCAGCTGGAGGAGGAAGAACCCCTGCTCCATGTGGTCTGGAAGGAGGCCCTGGGTGAAATACATGTGCAGGTCATGGGGGAGGTACAGATTGAGGTACTGAGGAGTATGCTTCGGGAACGGTTCGGGCTGGAAGCGGAATTCGGCAGCGGCAGTATTGTATACAAGGAGACCGTGGCTTCCTCCGCGGAGGGAATCGGGCATTTCGAACCTCTGCGCCATTATGCGGAGGTGCATCTGCTGCTGGAACCGGGGGAGCCGGGCAGCGGCCTGCAGTTTGCCTCTGCCTGCAGTGTGGACGAGCTGGCGCTGAATTGGCAGAGGCTGGTGCTGACCCATCTGGCGGAAAAGACCCATCTGGGAGTGCTCACAGGTTCGCCCGTCACGGACATGCGGGTCACGCTCACGGCAGGCCGCGCCCACCTGAAGCATACGGAAGGGGGGGACTTCCGGCAGGCCACCTACAGGGCATTGCGCCAGGGGCTGATGCAGTGTGAGAGCGTGCTGCTGGAGCCGGTGTTTTCCTATACCCTGGAGGTTCCCGCAGAGCAGCTTGGCAGGGCCATGTCGGACATCCAGAGGATGCACGGCAGCTTCGGGGATCCGGTGACGGAGGGTGGACGCAGTATTTTGAAGGGCAGCGTCCCTGTGTCCGAGGCCGGGGGCTACCAGCGGGAGGTGACTGCTTACACCAGGGGGCATGGCCGTTTTTCCTGTGTGTTAAAGGGGTATGAGCCCTGCCACAACACGGAGGAGGTGCTGGAACGGATGGGCTATGACCCGGAGGGCGATACGGAGAATCCGTCCTCCTCCGTCTTCTGCGCCCATGGGGCGGGATTTGTGGTGGACTGGCGGCAGGTGCCGGAGTACGCCCATGTGGAGAGCGGGCGGAGGTTGGAGGTGCCAGGGATGGGTACGGCGCGGCCGGAAGAAACCGGTCGTCAGGGAAATGGGTTGACGGCAGAGGAAGCGGCGGGAATAAGGAAGGCGGCTGGAAGCGGGGGAGCCCCGGGGACAGCGGGGCGGCGTCCCGGGGAAAAAGCCGGGTGCGGCGGGGCCGGGACGGACTATATCACCCAGGAGGAGATCGAGGAAATCTTCCAGCGCACCTATGGTAAGAGCAGTAAGGATTTTGAGCCATACCGGTATCACGGCAGGAACGGGGGGAACACTGTCTATGGGACAGGCGGGAGCCAGGAGCGGGCGGAGGATGGATACTGGCTGCGGCCCGCAGAGCCCAGGGAGGAATACCTGCTGGTGGACGGGTACAATATTATCTTTGCCTGGGACGACCTGCGGAGTCTGTCGGAGGTCAATATTGACAGTGCGAGAGACCGGCTTATGGACATCTGCTGCAATTATCAGGGATATCTGGGGGCCACGCTGATCCTGGTCTTTGACGCCTATAAGGTAAAGGGAAATCCCGGTTCCGTGGAGAAATATCACAATATCTATGTGGTATACACGAAGGAAGCGGAGACGGCGGATCAGTATATTGAGAAGACGGTTCACAGGATCGCGAAGAAGGCGAATGTGACGGTGGCCACCTCCGACCGGCTGGAGCAGATGATCATCTGGGGCGCCGGGGCAATGCGGCTGTCGGCTAAGGGCTTCCGGGAGGCCGTGGAGGATGCCGGGCGGCGGATGCGGGAAGACTATCCGGTGAAGGAAAAGGTATTCAACAGGATATCCGTGCCGGAGGCGGACGCCCGCAAGGAGAGGGCCGGATTGTGATAAATTTATAATTTAATATAGGAATTTGCCCGTATGTATAGTATAATCATAATATTGGACATACGGGTGATTTGAATACCGATAAACGGAAGATTCAGACAGTTTTTCCGAAAAATGATTCTGCAGGGATGGGAGCGGCTATGTTACATTTTATTGTTCCGGAAAGTTATGGTTCTTTGCTGGCGCTTGCCGGTATTATTTTTGCCTTTGGCGCCACTGTTATTGCCACGGCGAAGCTGGCGGATATCCTGCCCAAGGACGGGGGACGGGAGTTTGCTCATGACGGGAAGCTGTCCGCGGGAAAGCCCAGGGGGGCCGGTATTATCTTTGTGCTGGCTTTTGCGGCGGCGGCGTTTTTCTTTGCGCCCATGAAGGCGGAGACGGCAATCTACCTGATTCTGATCATTATCTGTATGATGACGGGGTTTCTGGACGATTCCTCCAGGATGCCATGGGGGGAGTATAAGAAGGGATTCCTGGATCTGTGCGTGGCGGCCCTTGTGGCAATGACTTTCTTGAAGTATAATTCCAACACCATAGTGCTGGCGTTGTTCCATGTACAGGTGACAATTCCCCCGGCGCTGTTTGCGGTGCTGGTGGTGATCCTGGTGTGGGGGTCGGTGAATGTGACCAATTGTTCCGACGGAGTGGACGGGCTGTCGGGAACCCTGACTATTATTACTATTATGACCATCTATGTGATTGGGCAGATGTTGGACAAGGGCCAGGACTTTTCGTATCTGATCCTGCTTTTTGCGGTCTGCATCCTGGGGTATCTCTGGTACAATGCCACTCCCAGCCGCCTGATGATGGGAGATGCGGGCTCCCGGGCCATGGGGGTGTTCATCAGTATCGCCATTTTAAAGACAGGCTCCCCTGTGCTGTATATCCCGACGGCGCTGGTGCTGATCCTGGACGGCGGCCTGGGATTGGTGAAGGTGGCACTGCTGCGTTTTTTGAAAATCCGCATATTAAAGGATACAAGGACGCCGCTCCATGACCATGTGCGCAAGGTCTGGGGCTGGTCCAACACCCAGACGGTGTTCCGCTTCGCCATCATTCAGATCATTCTGGCGGTGGCGGTGATTTACGGGCTTCAGGTGTGAAAAGCGAGAAGACAGAGGAATGGAGAAAAGGTATTATGTATGATGAATTAACGCCCGGCGACATTAAGAAGATGGAAGAAGAAATCGAGTACCGGAAGCTGGTGGTTCGTCCCAGGGCCTTGGAGGATGTGAAGGAGGCCAGGGCCCACGGCGATCTCAGCGAGAATTTTGAGTATCACGCGGCAAAGAAGGTGAAGAACCAGAATGAGAGCAGGATCCGCTATCTGGAGAGGATGATCCGTACAGCCAGGGTGATCTCGGAGGATTCCGCAGAGGACGAGGTGGGGATCAACAATACCGTTACCGTGGAATTCGTGGACGATCAGACTGTGGAGACTTACCGGATCGTCACCACCGTCAGGGGTAATTCCCTGGAGAATATGATCAGCAATGAAAGCCCTCTGGGCAGGGCCCTTCTGGGAAAAAAGGAGGGGGACACCGCTCATGTGCAGGTGAACGAGGCGGTGGGATATGATGTAAGGATTATGAAAATAAAGAATACGGTAGAGGATAAAAGCGATAAGCTCAGGAGTTTTTAGTTGACTTTTGGCATAAACTCGTAAGCCATATATGGCTTTGCGCAAGAGGGGTGTTTACACACCCTCTTGCACAGCGCAGAAATGAGGTTAAGGATGAAAAAGTATTTGCTGTTTGATTTGGATGGAACATTGACGGATCCCAAGGTGGGAATCTGCACCTGTGTGCAGTACGCGCTTTCCTCCCTGGGGATTGAGGAGCCCGATCTGGATAAGCTGGAGCCCTTTATTGGCCCGCCGTTGAAGGACAGCTTTATGAAGTATTATAATCTGACGCCGGAACAGGCCGATGAGGCGGTGGCAAAGTACAGGGAACGTTTTCAGGATACAGGCATCTTTGAAAACAGGATTTATCCCGGTATCTCTGAGATGCTTCAGCGATTCATGTCAAAGGGGATGTTCCTGGCGGTGGCATCCAGTAAACCCACAGTCTTTGTGGATAAGATACTGGAGCACTTTAACATCAAAAGGTTTTTTAAGGTGATCGTGGGCAGCGAACTGGACGGCACGCGTGTAAATAAGGACGAAGTGGTGGAGGAAGCCTTAAAGCAGCTTTTCGGGGATCAGCCTGTGGATAAGAGCCAGGTCTACATGATCGGGGATCGGAGCTATGATGTCGAAGGGGCGCGCAAGGCGGGAGTGGAAAGCGTCGGCGTTACATACGGCTACGGCAGCATGGAGGAGCTGAAGGAGGCGAAGGCGGATTACATCGTGCGTTCCGTGGAGGAGCTGCAGAAATTCCTGCTGCGGGGCGCGGAGGAACAGCAGCAGCTGACCCCCTTTCAGAAGGTTTGGCAGCTGTTTTTCCCCTTGCTGTTGTTTATTTTTGTGAAAGCTCTGGCGGTCAATCTCATGGGAATCGTGCTTCAGACATTAGGAAATACCATTCCTGCGGGCTCTTTCCTCTTTGTCCATGACGAGACCGGGCAGCTGGTTGCCCTGACGGGAAATGCGGGCACCCTGATGCAGATTGCGGGCTTCCTGGCCGGCCTTGCGGCTCTCTGGAAGGTTTCGCGGCGTACCATTGGCAAGGCGGCGGACAGCATGAGGCTTTTGCATATCAAGGGCGATCCTGCGAAATGTTACCTGTTCCTCGGCTTTGCCATTGTAGGGGCGGTGCTCGGCCTCAATATGCTGCTGACTTTATCCGGGATGGCGGATAATTCCGCTGCCTATCAGGCGGTGGCCAAGGATCAGTATTCGGCGTCCATCTGGCTGGGGCTGCTGTGCTACGGTATTGTGACGCCTTATGTGGAGGAGATTTTGTTCCGGGGTATCCTATACAATTGCATGAGGCGGCGGATGAAGGTCAGTACTTCCATCTTCCTCTGTTCCATGATCTTCGGTATGTATCATATGAATACCGTGCAGGCTTTTTACGCATTCCTGATTGGCTGTATCATTGCTTATGCCTATGAATACTTTGGAAATTTCCGTATACCTGTGATCATACATATGATAGCGAATGTGCTGTCCTACTGTCTGACCTACACCAGCCTTGCTGTATCCGGCCTGGTGTGCTGGCCTGTATGTGTCGTTTTCCTGGCGGTTATGGCGGTGAGCCTGTTCCTTCTGCATAAGGAAAAGAAAATACTGTAATACAGGCTTCTTTGTCTGCGATTGGAGGAGGATTATGAGATTCTCGGTGGTGGTAGTCTGCCTGAACCCGGGGGACAAATTAAACCGTACCCTGGACAGTGTGCTTTCCCAGACCTGTACGGATTATGAGATTGTGGTAAAGGACGGCGGCAGCAGGGACGGTTCTGTGGAGGCTATGCGGTCAGATCCGAAAATACGTCTTTACAGGGAGAAAGACGGCGGCATTTATGAAGCCATGAATCAGGCGGTATCTTATGCGGAAGGAGATTTTGTGCTGTTTTTAAACTGCGGGGATTTCCTGCCGGACGAGAGGGTGCTGGAGCGCACATCTGCATATATAGAAAAAGAGACAGGGCGGGGTACGGATTTGTCCCGCCTGGTGCTCTATGGGGATACGATGGGGGAGAAAAACGGTGTGATGATCGTTTCCCCGCCTCATATTGACGGCTTTACCTGCTATCGGAATATTCCCTGCCATCAGGCCTGCTTTTACAGCAGAGAACTCTGCCTGGATAAGCCTTATGATCCGAGCTTTCGGATTCGTGCGGATTATGAGCACTTTCTCTGGTGCTTTTACAAAGCCGGCGCCAGGTTTGTACACATGGATTTTGCGGCCGCATCCTATGAAGGCGGAGGGTATTCGGAGAGCAGGGAAAACCGGAAGCGGGACAGGCAGGAACACAGGACGATTACGAAGATTTACATGGGCGGATGGGAACTGCTGAAGTACAGGGCGGTGATGACCATGACTCTGGCGCCCCTGCGCAGGGCCATGGCGGAGAGCAAAGGCTTCTCCGGGGTTTACCACAGGCTGAAGAAACTGTTGTATGGAAGGTGAGAGCTGGGTATTTCTTGTTGTTAAAAAGGAAGCGGCTTACAGGGGTCTGGTTCCTTTTTTTGTGGGCGGGGCAGACGGTTTTATGCGTTTGTTGGGAGGGCTTTTTGTGCAAAATAGTTACTTTACTAGCTATTAGTATGTTGTTATCGACAAAATATAAAATAAGTATTTAAAATATGGACATTTGTCGTGTAAATGATGTATAATTTGAGACAGTGAGAACAATTATAAAAGGGTATAGGGCTAAACATCAAACTGATGCTTGGTTTACCTATAACGGACAGGAGAAGAAGAATGGAAGTAAAACAGGATTATTATGATCATCTGCATTTTGAGCTTTTCGAGACAGTGCTTCCCGGAATGCTGTATGAGGAAAACGGTGAAGAACAGGAAGACTTTTTCCAGTATCTGCTTCAGGGCAGGGAGGAAGTGATTCAGGAGATGTACAGGGCCATGTGCGATGATGACGGAGTCCCCTATCCATATGAGGATAGCGACTTTGATGCAAAATTATTTGAGATCCAGGGCGTCAACTTTTTACAGATCATGATGCCGGAACAGCATTATGACACCGGCGGCATATTGAGAGCGTATGTCCTGTTTTCAAACCGTGATGACGGGAGCAGCGTAAAGAAGTATTTTGTGATCAGGCGGTTCGATGACGGGAGCATTTTCTCTCTGCACATAACGCCTGAGCTGAAGGGGCTTCTGGGAGAAGAAATGACAGAATGCAGCGGGGATTTGGAGGCTGAGCATATGAAGCTGGCGAGAGATTATATCAGGCTGTTGGTGCAGGATATGCGTGCTGGAGAAACAGAAAGCTAGATCTTATCCACTGCCGTTTTGCTGCCTGCAGGCGGTAACGCAGAGCGGCTTGTGCAGACGGGCCTGAGGCTGTTACTGTAGACAAGATTGCCGCCTGTGCGGCAGAATGAAAGGAAAATAATGGAAAAAGAATATAACCTTTATGACTGCCTTCAGAGCGAGCTTTTTGAGATATTGCTTCCAAGAATGCTGTTTACGGGAACCAGAAAGGAGCAGGAGGACTTTTTCCGGTTTATGCTTGAGAAAAAGCAGGTCATGATTCATGATCTGTTTGAAGTATTGTGCAAAAATAATCATGTTCCCTATCCCTACAGGGCCAGTGACTTTGAAGTGGAGATGCTTGAAAGAGGCGGAATCAGCTTTTTGCAGATCCTGATCCCAAAACAACCGGAAAGCCGCAGCGACATACTGAGGGTGTATCTGCTGTTCATGGAGGGGAATGACGGGAGGTGTATTAAGAAGTATTTTGTGATCAGGCGGCTTGATGACGGGACGGTCTTTATCTTACATATAACACCCGGACTGAAGGGGATACTGGGGAAGGAGCTGACAGACTGTTTAGGGGATATGGAAAAGGAATACCTGGAATTGGCAAGGGATTTTGTCGCGTACTGGGTTCAGGATACGCGTGCGGAAAAGAAGAAAAAGAAGAAGGGTATGAAATATAAAAAGGACAATGATTAAATTGTCAGATAATCTGACAATTTAAGAAAAAGTTTTTATTTACAGATGAAGAAATTTGTTGTATAGTATTTTCATTGAAGACGCAATGGGGCGCAGGAGTGCCCCTATTGCGTCTTTTTTTGCGCGGATGAGCAGGTGATATTTTTGCGGTGTCCGGCAGGAATCGCTTTTACACGGCGCTTTGTGGCTGCGCGCTGCTGCCGCAGAGCCGCTTTTACCTCCCAGGGCAGCGCAGAAATGAGGATGGATATGTTTGACGTAAAAAGAGAAATTCCCCAGGCGCCCCTTTACCGGGAAGCCTTTGAACATGATAACTGCGGTATCGGCGCCTGTGTGAACATCCGGGGGCAGAAAAGCCGCGCCACCGTGGAGAACGCGCTGAAGATCGTGGAGAATCTGGAGCACAGGGCGGGCAAGGACGCGGAGGGCAAGACCGGGGACGGCGTGGGCATCCTGACCCAGATCCCCCATAAATTCTTTGCCAGGGTGTGTAAGGCCCTGGGTATTGGGATCGGCGGGGAGAGAGAGTATGGTATAGGCATGTTCTTCTTCCCCCAGGAGGAGCTGCGCCGCAACCAGGCGAAGAAAATGTTTGAGATCATTGTGGAGAAGGAAGGCCTGGAATTCCTGGGCTGGAGGGAGGTTCCCACCTTCCCCAATGTGCTGGGGCACAAGGCGGTGGAGTGTATGCCCTGTATCATGCAGGGCTTTGTAAAGAAGCCCGCCAATGTGGGAAAGGGCCTGGAATTTGACCGTAAGCTCTATATTGCCAGGCGTCTGTTCGAGCAGTCCAGCGACGATACCTATGTGGTGTCCTTTTCCAGTCGCACCATTGTGTACAAGGGGATGTTCCTGGTGGGGCAGCTGCGGACTTTCTATGCAGACCTGCAGAGCGGGGACTATGAATCCGCCATCGCCATGGTGCACTCCCGCTTTTCCACCAACACCAACCCCAGCTGGGAGAGGGCCCACCCTAACCGGCTCATGGTGCACAATGGCGAGATCAATACCATCCGGGGCAACGCGGACAAGATGCATGCCCGGGAGGAAAATATGGAGTCCGAATATTTAAAGGGCCATATGCACAAGGTGCTTCCCGCCATCAATAAGACGGGTTCCGATTCCGCCATGCTGGACAATACCCTGGAATTCCTGGTGATGAGCGGCATGGATCTGCCCCTGGCGGTGATGATCGCCATTCCCGAGCCCTGGGCAAACGACAAGGCCATGTCCCAGACCAAGAGGGACTTTTATCAATACTACGCCACCATGATGGAGCCCTGGGACGGCCCCGCCTCCATCCTGTTTTCCGACGGGGATATCATGGGGGCGGTGCTGGATCGGAACGGCCTGCGTCCTTCCCGCTATCTGATCACGGAGGACGATACCCTGATCCTGTCCTCGGAGGTGGGAGTGCTGGAAATCGACCCGGCGAAGATCCGGGTAAAGGAGCGGCTGCGCCCGGGGAAGATGCTGCTGGTGGACACGGTACAGGGCAAGGTGGTGACGGACGGGGAGCTGAAGGAAAAATACGCATCCCGGCAGCCCTACGGCGAATGGCTGGACAATAATCTGGTCTTCCTGAAGGATTTAAACATCCCCAATCTGCGGGTGCCGGAGTACACCCATGAGGAGCGCCAGCGGATGCAGAAGGCCTTCGGCTACACCTACGACGAGTTAAAGACCAGCATCCTTCCCATGGCGAAAAACGGCGGCGAGGCCATTGCCGCCATGGGCGTGGACACACCCCTTCCCGTGTTGAGCAGGACGCATCATCCTCTGTTCCACTATTTTAAGCAGCTGTTCGCCCAGGTGACCAACCCGCCCATCGATGCCATCCGGGAGGAAATTGTGACCTCCACCACCGTGTACATCGGTACAGAGGGAAATATATTAAAGGAAATCCCCGGGAACTGTAACATGCTGCGGGTGAACAATCCCATCCTGACGAACACGGATTTGTTAAAGATCAAGAATATGAAGGCCGAGGGCTTCCGGGTGGAGGTTGTCCCCATCACCTATTATAAGAATACCAGCCTGGAGCGGGCCATCGACCGGCTGTATGTGGAGGTGGACAGGGCGTACCGGGACGGCGTGAATATCCTGATCCTCTCCGACCGGGGCGTGGACGAGAACCATGTGCCCATCCCCTCCCTGCTGGCGGTGTCCGCCCTGAACCAGTATCTGGTGCGCACGAAAAAGAGAACCAGGGTGGCGCTGATCCTGGAGTCCGGGGAACCCAGGGAGGTACATCACTTTGCCACCCTGCTGGGCTACGGCGCCTGCGCCATCAACCCTTACCTGGCCCAGGAGAGTATCCGGGAGCTGATCGACAACCATATGCTGGATAAGGACTATTACGCGGCGGTGAACGACTATAATAACGCGGTTCTCCATGGCATTGTAAAGATCGCCTCCAAGATGGGTATCAGCACCATCCAGTCCTATCAGGGCTCCCAGATTTTCGAGGCCATCGGCATTGCGCCGGAGGTCATAAACAAATATTTCTGCAATACGGTGAGCCGTGTGGGTGGAATCACTTTAAAGGATATTGAGGCCCAGGTGGATGAGCTCCACTCCATGGCCTTCGACCCCCTGGGGCTGGGAAACGACCTGACTCTGGACAGCCCCGGCCATCACAAGGCCAGGAGCGGCGGGGATGAGCATTTATACAACCCGGCCACCATCCATATGCTCCAGGAATCCACCAGACGCGGGGATTATAACATGTTCAAGCAGTACACCGCCATGGTGAACGATGAAACCTGCGTCAGGAACCTGAGAGGGCTGCTGGACTTTCACTACCCGAAGAAGGGGATTGACATAGAGCAGGTGGAACCGGTGGAGTCCATTGTCACCCGGTTTAAGACCGGGGCCATGTCCTACGGCTCCATCTCCAAGGAGGCCCATGAGACCATGGCTATCGCCATGAACCGGCTTCACGGGAAAAGCAACTCCGGAGAGGGCGGGGAGGAGCCGGAAAGGCTGACCGTGGGCTCTGACGGGCTGAACCGCTGCTCCGCCATCAAACAGGTGGCCAGCGGGCGCTTCGGCGTCACCAGCCGCTATCTGGTCAGCGCAAAGGAGATACAGATTAAGATGGCCCAGGGCGCGAAGCCCGGCGAGGGAGGGCATCTGCCCGGGGGAAAGGTATACCCCTGGATTGCCAGGACACGCCATTCCACCCCCGGGGTATCCCTGATTTCCCCGCCCCCTCACCATGACATCTATTCCATCGAGGATCTGGCACAGCTGATCTACGATCTGAAAAACGCCAATAAGGACGCCCGGATTTCCGTCAAGCTGGTGTCCGAGGCGGGGGTGGGCACTGTGGCGGCAGGCGTGGCCAAGGCGGGGGCCCAGGTGATCCTGGTGTCCGGCTACGACGGGGGCACGGGAGCCGCCCCGAAAAGCTCCATCCACAATGCGGGCCTGCCCTGGGAGCTGGGACTGGCGGAGACCCATCAGACCCTGATTATGAACGGCCTGCGCAGCAAGGTTCGCATTGAGACCGACGGGAAGCTGATGAGCGGAAGGGACGTGGCCATCGCCGCCATCCTCGGGGCGGAGGAATTCGGCTTTGCCACCGCTCCCCTGGTGACCATGGGCTGCGTGATGATGCGGGTCTGCAACCTGGATACCTGCCCTGTGGGGGTGGCCACTCAGAATCCGGAACTGCGGAAGAATTTCCGGGGAAAGCCGGAGTATGTGGAAAACTTTATGAGATTTATCGCTCAGGAGCTGAGGGAATACATGGCGGCCCTGGGAGTTAAGACGGTGGATGAGCTGGTGGGACGCACCGGCCTGCTCCGCGTCCGGGAGAATTTAAGCGGAAGGCTGCAGGAGGTTGACCTGTCCCGGATTTTATCCAATCCCTATGAGGGAAGCGGGGTAAAGCAGACCTTTGACCCGAAGCAGGTGTATGACTTTGGGCTGGAAAAGACCCTGGACGAGAGGGTGCTCTTGAAGCAGTTAAAGAAGGCCATGGAATCCGGGCAGAAGCGGAGCATCGAGGTGGACGTGACCAACACGGACCGCACCTTCGGCGCCATTCTGGGAAGCGAGATCACGAAAAGGCTGGGGGATGACCTGGAGGAGGATACCTACCGCGTCCTGTGCAGGGGAGCGGGGGGACAGTCCTTCGGCGCGTTTATTCCAAAGGGCCTTACCCTGGAGCTGGTGGGAGATTCCAACGACTACTTCGGAAAGGGCCTTTCCGGCGGCAAGCTCATCGTATACCCGCCCAAAGGGAGCAGCTTTGACCCTTCCGAGAACATTGTCATAGGCAATGTGGCCCTGTACGGCGCCACCAGCGGCAAAGCCTTTATCAACGGCGTGGCGGGGGAGCGGTTCTGCGTCCGCAATTCCGGCGCTGTGGCAGTGGTGGAGGGCGTGGGCGACCACGGCTGCGAGTACATGACCGGCGGGAGGGTGGTGGTGCTGGGCCCCACCGGCAAGAACTTCGCCGCGGGCATGAGCGGCGGGATCGCCTATGTGCTGGACGAGGGCAACGACCTGTACAAGAGGCTGAACAAGGAGATGGTTTCCTCCGGTGAGATTACCTCCAAGTATGATGTGCTGGAGCTGAAAGGGATGATCCAGGAGCATGTGGCGCTGACCAACTCCGGGAAGGGCAAGCGGATCCTGGAGGACTTTGAGGCGTACCTGCCCAAATTTAAAAAGATTATCCCCCACGATTACGAGCGCGTCCTCAAGACCATCGTGCAGATGGAGGAGAAGGGGCTGAGCGCGGAGCAGGCACAGATCGAGGCGTTTTATGCCAATACACGGAAATAAGTTTGTAAATGAACTCAGTCACGCCGGCTGGCCGCGGCAGGTCTCTTTTTTCAACGCGCTTTCGCTCGATTCCGGACGCAGCGGACACGTAAGACGCCAAAGTACGGCGTCTAAGTGCCGGCGTCCTCCAACGGTTTCAAAAAGAGACCTGCCGTGGCCAGCCGGCTGATTCGTGAAAGGTATTGGACAAAAATGATATCTTACAACTAGAGTAGGAGGTATGAAAGAGATGGGAAAACCGACCGGGTTTATGGATTATAAAAGGGAAGTCAGTGCGGAGGAGGATCCGAAGGAGCGTATAAAGCATTTTAACGAATTCCACGAACATCTGCCAAAGGAGGAGCAGCAGCTGCAGGGGGCCAGGTGTATGGAATGCGGGGTGCCTTTCTGCCAGTCGGGAATGATGATCAGCGGGATGGCCAGCGGGTGTCCCCTGCACAATCTGGTTCCCGAGTGGAACGACCTGGTGTATCATGGGAATTGGCAGCAGGCATACAACCGCTTAAAGAAGACCAACAATTTCCCGGAGTTTACCTCCAGGGTGTGCCCCGCGCTCTGCGAGGCGGCCTGCACCTGCGGGCTCAACGGGGATCCGGTGTCCACGAAAGAGAACGAGTATGCCATTATTGAAAACGCCTACAGCGAGGGCTACGCTGCGGCCAACCCGCCCAGGGTCCGCACCGGGAAGAAGGTGGCGGTCATCGGCAGCGGGCCCTCCGGCCTGGCGGCGGCGGATCAGCTCAACAGAAGGGGGCATCTGGTGACGGTGTACGAGCGCTCCGACCGCGTGGGAGGGCTCCTCATGTACGGCATTCCCAATATGAAGCTGGAGAAGCGGATTGTGGAGAGGAAGCGGAAGATCATGGAGGAGGAGGGGATCACCTTTGTCACCGGGACGGATGTGGGCAAGGATATCAAGGCCGATAAGCTGCTCCACGATTTTGACCGGGTGATCCTGGCCTGCGGCGCTTCCAATCCCAGGGATATCAAGGCTCCCGGGAGGGACGCCAAAGGGATTTACTTTGCGGTGGATTTTCTGAAGGCCAATACAAAGAGCCTGCTGGATTCCGGTTTCGGGGATAAAAAGTATGTGGACACAAAGGGGAAGCATGTGGTCATTATCGGCGGCGGCGACACGGGCAACGACTGTGTGGGTACTTCCATCCGTCACGGCGCAAAGAGCGTGACCCAGATCGAGATGATGCCCAAGGCCCCGGACAGCCGGGCACAGAACAATCCCTGGCCGGAATGGCCCAAGGTCTGCAAGACGGACTACGGCCAGCAGGAGGCCGTCGCCCTGTATGGCCACGACCCGAGAATCTACGAGTCCACGGTGAAGGAATTCGTGAAGGATAAGAACGGGAACCTGAAGGCGGTGAAGATCGTAAAGCTTCTGTGGGAGAAGGACGAGGCCACCGGGCGCATGAGCATGAAGGAGGAGGCGGGCAGCGAGCAGGAAATCCCTGCGGATATCGTGCTGATCGCGGCGGGCTTCCTGGGAACCCAGGGCTATGTGGCGGAGGCCTTCGGCGTGGAATTAAACGAGCGCACCAATGTGAAGACGGCGGCCGGAGAATACCGCACCAGCCGGGAGAATGTCTTTGTCACCGGGGATATGCACCGGGGTCAGTCCCTGGTGGTCTGGGCCATCAGGGAGGGCAGGGAAGCCGCCAGGGCCGTGGACGAGAGCCTGATGGGGTATTCTAACCTGGTGGTGCAGTAGGGTGTGTGCTCTGGGAAATGCCGGGGAACCAGTGCTGCGGCAATGCAGGATGGATGCCCCGGCAGCTTGCCGCGCATGACAAACAAATACAACTGAGAAAGGGACTTCCTCAATCCTTAAAAGGCTATGACAGTGACGGTTATAGTCTTTTTCCAATTTTGGAACAAAAAGAGAAATACCAAACAATAGTATTCCGCAATCCAATCTCGCGACAATAAGCGGCACATTGAAGAAAGGAAACGTCTTGTCAGAAAAAATGTGTGCGGATCAAAAAGCTCTGCCGTCGCTGTTTTGAATTGACAATCTGTTTTCGCTGCATATATGACATTTTCAAATAAATTGCTTTCAAATAAATTGACAGAGAGCCGCCCTATACTATTGATACAATTTGTTGAAACACCTATACTATATAGTGTACAGCTTTTTCCCGCAAAGTGAGTAATCTGCTGATTGAAAAAATAAATCTGAAAACAGACTGAATGATGCAATGTGAAAGAGGAATCTTGTATGAAGAATGTATATAAACTTGAATTTCATTCGGGAAGCAAAGAAGAATTATTGCCTGATTTTGAATCTGAATTTCCGTATATTGCGTCTAATGCGGAACTTGACAAATATGTCGGGCGTTCTGCGCCGTGGCATTGGCATAAGGCAATAGAGCTTTTTTATATGGAAAGCGGCACATTGGAATATTACACGCCGAAAAAGAAATTGTCCTTTTCGGCAGGCTCCGGGGGTTTTATCAATTCAAATGTCCTTCACATGACTAAGGCTGTTTCCAGGACAGAAAAAAATATACAGCGGCTGCATATTTTTGACACAGCCCTCATTTCCGGAAACTATGGGAGCAGAATTGAGAAAAAGTATGTTATGCCAATTACTGCAAATCCCCGGATTGAAATATATGCTTTCCACCCCGATCATTTTATACACGCAGATATACTGGATTTGATAAAACAGACTTTTACCTTATGCGAGAATGACATTGGATATGAGATAAAGATAAGGGAGGCCCTGTCCCAAATATGGCTAAAGCTTTTTGAGCTGTTTTCTGCTTCATTTGATGAGAAAGGAAAATATGATAAAAATGACGAAAGGCTTAAGAAGATGTTAATTTACATACACGAACATTTTGCGGATAAAATTGCGGTTTCAGAACTTGCCGCAGTTGCATGTTTAAGCGAAAGGGAATGCTTCAGGCTGTTTCAAAGCTATTTGCATACAACGCCCACAAAGTACATCCAAAGTTACCGTTTGCAGGAAGCCTGTGAAATGCTCATAAATGGTCAGGACACAATTACAGACATTGGACATGCCTGCGGGTTGGGAAACAGCAGCTATTTTGGCAAGATTTTCCGTGAATACCAAAACTGCACTCCTATAGAATATCGGAAGAAATGGCAGGATAGTCATATCTTATGTCCGAAATAAAATAGATAAATAAAAAACTCCGCGTTATAATGATATATGGTACGGATTTTGTCATATCATTTTAAGGAGGACGCCATGTTTTACGAAGCCACAGATTTTTTGGAGACCGCAGATCAGGAGACTCTGCATATTATTTCCGATGCAAGGAAACTTACAAGAGAATACTATTTTACGGATTATGATGATACAAAAAGAAAAAATGAGATTTTGAAAGAACTGTTGGGAGCTGTTGGGAGAAATGTTGCCATTGATGTCCCGCTTCATTGTGACTATGGAAAAAATATATTTCTTGGTGATGATGTCGTTATAAATATGAATTGTACCTTTGTAGACAATAAGCCCATACGGATTGGCAATCGGGTATTGATAGCGTCCAATGTTCAGTTTTATACATCTTCCCATCCTGTTTTACCACAGGAGCGTCTCGTTCCGGACTGGGAAGAAACCGGGACAACTTTTTTCAGAACTTATGCCCGTTCCATTGAAATACAGGACAATGTATGGATTGGAGGGGGAAGCATTATTTTAGCCGGCGTAACAATCGGTGAAAACAGCGTGGTTGGAGCAGGAAGTGTTATTACCCGTTCTATTCCCGCAAATTGTGTTGCTGTCGGAAACCCGTGTAAAGTTATTCGCCGTTTTGCAGAGGAAAGAGGAAAAGCATAATGAAATATCAACATATTGTTTTTGATATTGATGGGACTCTTATCAACACAGAGCATGCAATTTTGTACTCTTCGGTATCGTCATAGAACTTGATGTTCATACATACAAAGCGTTTGATTATTGGAATGATATTAACTGGCAGACAAGGAGGACACATGGATAATAATGAGAAGGGCATTCATAATGAAAAATGGCTGCAATGGGCAGTAGAATTACAAAGTCTGGCACAGGCAGGAATTTTCTATGGAAAGGACGTTTTTGACCGAGAACGCTATGAAAGAATCAGGGAAATTGCGGCAGAAATGATTTCTTATAAAACAGATATTTCACTGGATAAGGTCAAAAATCTGTTTTGTAACGAAATTGGGTATCAAACACCTAAACTTGACTGCCGTGCCGCTGTTTTTCAAAATGATAAAATTTTGCTGGTACAAGAGAAAAACGGAACATGGTCATTGCCTGGAGGCTGGGTTGACGTTAATGTTTCCGTGAAAGAAAATGTGATGAAAGAAGTAAAAGAAGAAGCGGGTTTAGAGGTAACGGCTGATATGGTTATTGCCGTACAGGACAGGGAAAAGCATAATTTACCTGTTTATGCCTATAAGGTGTGCAAAATATTTGTATTATGTTCCGTCATAGGGGGCGGGTTTCAATCTAATATAGAAACCATATCGAGCAACTACTTTGGAATGAACGAGCTGCCTGTCCTTGCAACAGAAAAAAATAATGAGGAACAGATAAAGATGTGCTTTGAAGCATATCAGTCTGAAAACTGGAAAACATTTTTTGATTAGTATTTACAGTTTATTGGCGTTATTTCATTTCAGGAATTTACTGGAAATCTGGCAATAATAACAGATTATATATAGAAGCCAGAGGCTTTTCTCTCCGGCATCACATCAGGACGGAAAAGGATTGCATGACAAAAAAGCAGGTTTACATCTGCTTCCTAAAAATGTTTTATAGATATCGATGGGACTGCTTTATGACAGTATGACCGATGAGGGCTTCCGTCATATTGTAAGCGATTAGCTTCGCCCATATTTTCTGCTTCATATATTCCGGCTTGTAGGCATGGAAGTTGCTCAAGCCAATGGTATATTTAAGTTTGCGGAAGGAACCTTCCTGACAAGCCCTTTGGAGTGGATGTCCTTTGTGCGGAAAAGGAAGCATTGTCCCTTCTCCATCACATGGGCCAGAGGATTGAATGAACAACATTAAAATGGGCTTAACCATTGAGGAAGCCGCCGAATGTACGGGCATCGGCAGGAACACCATGCGGAAGCTGGTGGACTGGGGCAAGCTGCCCGTCCTTAAAGTCGGGCGCAAGGCGATTATCCGCAGAGATACGCTGGAGCGTTTTATGACTGCCAATCAGGGCAGGAACCTGCTCAGTCAGAACGATGTACGCAGGGTGGAATAACCGTCCTTTAAGCCCTCGGCGTTTGAGAGCGAAATATACCCCTCGCACAAATTTCCGATTGTGATTTGATGATTTTTAAGGGAAACATTAGCTGTTATATTTTGTTATTATAATCTCCGCTAACCCTTGAAAACACTCAATGTCATTAACTTAAGGAAAAGAACAATACCGGATGTCTTTACACCCATTCATGGGATAAAAACATCCGGTATTGTTCTGGGAATCGGTCTCGCCATTTGACGACTTTATACTGTAACTGTCGTG
>CATKXX010000034.1 GCA_949840935.1 uncultured Acetatifactor sp.
GCCGCATCTGCCGATGCATTGCAGAGTGGTCAGAAAGCGGAGGGAACCGTCCCGCAGGAGCGAGAGACCGCGACTGTTGAGGCGTTGCAGAGCGGTCAGGAAGCGGAGGGAACCGTCCCGCAGGAGCAGGAGACCGCGACCATTGAGGCGTTGCATAGCAATCAGGGAACAGAGGGAACCGCCCCGCGGGAGCAGGAGACCGCGTCCGTTGAGGCGTTGCAGAGCGGTCAGGAAGCGGAGGGAACCATCCCGCAGGAGCATGAGACTGCGTCCGTTGAGGCATCCGTAGAGGCGTTGCAGAGCAATCAGGAAGCGGAGGGAACCGTCCTTCAGGAGCAGGGGACTGCCATCAGCGAATCCGGCCAGAGCGGGCAGGAAACAGAGGGGGCATTTACCCGGGAGGATATGTCCGGTGAAGCGCCATGTCAGGAGGTTGAGGCAGGAATGCTTTCGCAGCAGGAAAGGATGGCGGAAACGGCCCTGCCGCAGGAGGCTTCGTCAGGAAATGGCTCATCGTATAGGAAAAAGCACTTTACCAACATTGAAACGCTGCTCGACTGCGACAAGCTGAGATGCCGTATGGAATCCTATGAGGAGGCTATGCTGTACGATATCAAGCGCGGCCACTGGGATGTCTATGAATGCGGGGAAACTGTGGACATTCCGGACAGGGGAAAGCTGGTGCCCAGGGATCCCAGGAAGGATATCAAAACCGGTGTTGTGGGTATTGATTTTGGAACCAAGAGCACTGTGGTCGTGCGTCAGGACGATACCAGTGCCATCATTCCCATCCGTATCGGTGCGGGAGAGCTTTCCGCCGAGCTTCGGGAAAATGATTATGAGAATCCGACCATCATCGAGTGTACGGATTTGGATGAATTTATTAAAAAATATTATGAACAGGCCGGCAGGCCGGAGACCAGCTGCGAGGACTTCTTTGTCTCCTATGATGCGTACAGGGATTATCATTCCTGTCCTCCCAGTGAATTCTATGCATATTATGCGGATTTGAAGCAGTGGGCGAATCATGAGAAGGAGAACGTGGTAGTCTGGGATAAGAAAAAGCATGAATACCATTTTGGTGTGAACGGCTCGAAGGATAATAAGATCATAAATCCCATTGAGCTTTACGCATATTATATCGGAATGTATATCAATAATATGCGGAACGGAATCTATTTGAAATACCTGATGTCATTCCCGGTTGGTTATTCCAGGGAGACTAGACAGCTCATTGTGTCGAGCTTTGAAAAGGGGATTCGGAAATCCCTTCCCACCTGTATCCTGGAGGATGAAGAATGCATGAAGGAATTCAGTGTCCGCCTGGGAATCAGTGAGCCTGCCGCCTATGCGGTCACAGCCCTGGAGATGAGCGAACTGGAGCCCCAGAATGAGAATGACCAGTACCGGTACGGTATATTTGACTTTGGCGGCGGCACTGCAGATTTCGGTTTCGGCATCTGGAGAGGCGCCAGCGAGAGGGAATATGAGGTCGAAGGCTATGATTATGTGCTGGAATGCTTTGGGGCGGATTCCGATGTCACTCTGGGAGGCGAAAAGATTCTTGAATTGCTTGCATACGCCGTATTTAAGAAGAACAGGGGTGTGGCGAGAAGACGGAAGCTTACATGCTCCCTGCCTGTGGGGGCGCAGGCTTTCCTGGGGAGTGAGACCCTGATATCCAATTCCCAGATTGCGCAGAGGAATATGTCCATCTTGAAGGAGGAGCTCAGGCCGCTGTGGCATCAGGAGGAGAATTGGGAGAAAAAGTACCGGCATGAATCGGCGGGGAACGGAATCGGCGCAGGCTGTATAGAGTATGAGGAGTATATAGAGCCGTCCCTGTACGATATTGACGGGAACAGGTTGTCTGACTGCAGGTTTGCGGTTGATACGAAGGGCCTGATCTCTCTGATCAAGGCCAGGATACAAAAGGGCATTGACGCGTTTTTCAAATGCATGTCCAAGGCGTTCCAGAGAGAGGGGAGGCTTGCGGATTACGACGGGCAGATGTATATTTTCCTGGCCGGAAATTCCAGCAGATCCATATTTGTAAAGGAATTATTTGAGGAAAATATCAGGAATTATTCCTCGAAGCAGGAGGGTGCTTGTTTTAAGCTGGTGGAGCCCCTTAATGAGGAGAACGGGGATGAATATGTGCCCAACGGTAAGACCAGCGTTGCCTACGGCCTGATCAAGAGCAGGGAAGGCAGCTCCATCAAGGTGGAGAAAAGCTTTGAGACAGACGCCGAAAAGCAGACCCGCTTCCGGTATTATCTGGGAAGGGAGAGGAGACATCATTTTGACTGCAGGCTGTCTCCCGTAGAGACGGAGTATGGTACATGGATCCGCTTCCAGGGCGCTGCCAGAGGGACGGTGCGCATTTACTATACCACCAATCCCATTGCGGATGTAAGGGAGGAGCCGCCGGCAATCGATAATATTCCTTATAAAGAGATTACGATCGATCCGCAGCCGGAAGAATTCATCTTTATCCGGGCCTGTGAACCGGAAGCGATTGAGTATGCGGTTGCCGGTTCCGTGGAAGCGATTGACGGGGAAGGCGGAATCCACCGGGTTGCATTTTAGAAATTGACTGCCAAGTGCATTTTGAAACATGCTCCAGAGTGAACACGGCCCGGAATACATGATATTCCGGGCCACGTTTTTAGCAGGGAGTGTATGTGGTTTTAATGTGACTTCAGACGTTTCTGCCGAATTTCCCTGTTGGTATATGGATGCGGCTTATTATTTAAAAAAGGTAGACTAATTCTGATTGATGGTATATAATAACAATAAATAACGTTAATGATTTGGAGGGATAAAGATGGGTGACCGTAAATTTCATAAAGGCAGTGATGATGATCAGATTTCTATTAAAATTATTTCCCAAAAGAATATATGTGGCGCCCATTTTTCGGTGGAACCTTCAAAGGAAAAGGATTATGATATTTTCCTTATGACAGGAAATAACAGTGGAAAGGACAGTGAGAACAAATAGGGGATTTTCAGGAAATCATAAATAATTTGCCACTGATATTACAATATATTGTTCCGGGATATATCTCAATTGTAGTATTTAATTTCGCTTTATCGAAAAAGATAAACATAAAGGATACGCTGATTGCCGGCTGTGTGGTAAGCTACTCATTGCTCTCGATGGTATCGTTGATCAGGATCAGATGGTTTCACTGGATACCGGATACTGCTATCATCAATTCGGGTTTATCAATCCTGATCGGGATAATAGTCGTATGCTTAATTGCAATATTATCTCAAAGAAAATGGTTCAGAAAATTAACGGTAAAGCTATTCCATAAAACATTAAACAATGATATCTGGCGGGATATTCTGGATCTGGAAAATGGTTCTAACTTGAAAGTTTACTTGAAAGACAAAGAGTATTATATTATAGGCCATCATAAAAACCACGAAGAAAAGGGTGACGATTCATGGCTTGCATTAAGCGCATTTGCAAAGTTTGATAAAGTAACTAACCAGAATTATAAGAATGAGCCAGGTTATTTGGATAAAAAGGACGTTATGATAGCATTGAGATTTTCGGATATTGAGCATATTGAAATATTTTAAACCGGTTTAAGGGCAGGAAAAAGGAAGCTCCTGCTCTTTTTGTATGCCCAGGATGGGGTAAAATATGACTGAAAGGCATAAAACAGGTCATAAACCCTTACAAAAATGTAAGAAAAAATGAGGAAATGTAAGTGGAATCAATGGCAGTCGTTTCTTCATTTTGTTATACTGGAACCCGTAAGGAGGGGAATGAAATGAGGAAAAGCAATAAGGTACAAAGGAGAATGCTTTTGGTGGTGACATTGGCAGCCTGCCTGTCATTGCTGATGGCAGGGTGTGGAAGCAGCGAGGAATTTACAGGGCTTGCGCTGGCACAGACGGATATGGGGGACATTACCGTTCCGGAGGATGTGCTCGTGGTAGGGCTGGGGGAGGCCAGCCATGGCGTAAAGGAATATCAGGAGATGAAAGCGGAGGTATTCAAGGCGCTTGTGCAGAATAACGGCTGCAGGACTTTCATTATTGAGGGTGACTTTGGAAGCGCACTGAAGGTGGACAATTATATCCACGGGGGAGAGGGAACGGCGAAGGAAGCGGCTGCCTGTATCGGCTTTCGCATATACCGTACCAGGGAAATGGAGGAGTTGATTGAATGGATGCGGGATTATAATGAGACTGCCGTAGAGGGGGAGGATCTGCATTTTTACGGGATGGATATGCAGTGGGCGGACAACAGCAAGGAGTATGTGTTCCGGATATTGGAGCAGGTGGTTCCGGAGGCCTGTGAAGGGCACAGGGAGGCATTGGCCTTTTTAAAGGATGAGGATATGTATGACATCAGTACAGACGCATTCGTGCAGGGGATGCCGGCGGCAGAGAGTCTGCTTCAGGAGGTGGACGGGGCAAAGGACAGCATAGTGGAAGCCTTCGGCAGCGAAGCTTTTGAACTTGCAAGAGAGTGTGCCAACAGCATTTACAATTGCTGTGATATCCGCAGGTCAGATCTGGAGTATAATGAAGTGCGGGACGGCCATATGGCGGAAAAGGTACAATGGTTCCTGGATCACGGGGATGGCAGTGTTATCTTCATCAACGGTCATAACGGCCATATCGGTAAAGTCAGTGTGGCAGCTTATGACTGTCTTGGTAGTTTGCTGGCGGAGAAGCTTGGCGGGGGTTACTTTGCCATTGGGACAGACGCAGAGGTTACAACCTTTAACAATCAGACGGACGACGGGTTTGAGGAGCTGACCGTTACAAATGGGAATTCACTCAACGCCCTGGCGGGAGAGTGCGGGGAAGGTCGCTATTACATTGATTTTGCCGCGGCTGCCGGGGATGATGGCTGGGATCGGATCCTGGAGGAGAAGCAGAGCCTGACCACTCTGAATGTATCGGCTGTTACGATCGTAAAGTCGTTTTACACCACGGAGATTGTGTTAAGGGATACCTTTGACGGTATGATCGTTTTTGATAAGGTGTCGCCTACCACGCTGGATCTGTAGCTGCCCCGGCCTTTTCCCGTAAGAATAGATTGACTGACAGCAGTAACTGAAAAGCAGAAAACGAATAAGCCACAGACAGAGGGAAAAGCGACTGTCTGTGGCTGTTTTGTACTGAAAAACTGATTGGGGATACTTGAATATCTTTTTTCCAGGTGCTATGATAAAATGAGTGGCGATTAGCGAACATGAATCACAGATTTATGATATGGCAGTGAGGCATTGTATGGGGAGGGGTAAGATGCCAAAAGAAAGGATACAGAAAAAGGTATTGGCGGATGCCTTTCGGGCGGCGTTCCCCCATACCATACCAATCTTTGCCGGATTCTGGTTCCTTGGCCTGACTTACGGGATTTATATGAATGTGTCGGGGTTCAGCTTCTGGTATCCCATGCTCATGAGCCTGACTGTCTTTGCCGGCTCGGCGGAATTTGTTGCGGTAAATATGCTTCTGGGGGCCTTCAATCCGCTGCAGGCTCTGGCAATGACCCTGATGATCAATGCCAGACACCTGTTCTATGGGATTTCCATGCTGGATAAGTACCGTGGCAACGGCTGGAAGGATGTTTACCTGATTTTCGGGATGTGTGACGAGAGTTTTTCCATCAATTATACGGCGGAGATACCCCGGGGCGTTGACAGGGGCTGGTTTATGTTTTTTGTCACCCTGTTGAATCATTTTTACTGGTTTTCCGGCGCTGCGCTGGGAGGCATTTTCGGGTCGCTGATCCATTTTAACACGGAGGGGCTTGACTTTGTCATGACAGCCATGTTTGTCGTTATCTTCCTGGAACAATGGATGAAGGAAAAGCGGCATACAAGCGCGCTGGCAGGGATTGGGGTTTCCCTGCTGTGCCTGCTTTTGACCGGGCCGGACAAGTTTATCATACCGGCGATGGCGGCTATCCTTGGGGTGCTGACTCTCATGAGGAAGCCCCTGGAAAAGGGAGGTGACGGGGAATGACACTGACAGAACAGCTGATAACAATAGGGGCCGTGATCCTGGGAACCATGCTGACGCGCTTCCTGCCTTTCCTGCTCTTTCCGGCGGGCAGGCCTGCACCGAAGTACATACAATATCTCGGAAGGGTGCTGCCTTCTGCGGTATTCGGGCTCCTGGTGGTATATTGTCTGAAAAATGTCAGCCTGTTTTCCGGAAGCCATGGGATACCAGAGCTGATTTCGATTGCGGTGGTGGTGCTGCTGCACCTGTGGAAGCGGCAGATGCTTATTTCCATAGCGGGAGGTACGGTCTGTTATATGCTGCTGGTACAGCTTGTACTGACCGTATCATAATTATCATAGGATGGGTATTAACCATAAATATATTGTAGCAGGAGGAGTGAAAATGGGGACTTACTATCGACACATGAGGAGTGAGAAGGCGGAGGTGCCTTATTCCTTTCTGTGCGAGCACTGTGGAAAGGACAGCGGGCCTCTGAGGGCGGTGATCACCGGCATGGAGGCTTCGGACAACAGTAATTTTAAGACGTTGAATGAGCAGCGGGAGGAGAAGCTTTGCAAGCGCGCACATGAGTACCTTGTCCGGCAGGTGAAGGAAGTATACAAAGATGCTGTGGAGAAAAAGGTATTTTCCGTAGATTTTAAAGATCAATGCCCTTACTGCCATCAGCCCCAGTCCTGGGCGATATCCGGACTGAGGAAGAAATTGTTTGAAAACCCTACGGTCTGTCTTGTTGTGGGGACGATCTTCGCATTGCTTGCGGTGTTTGTACACTATTTTGGCGATATGGAGTATGTAACGCTTCCCCTGGCCGCCGGCATTTTTGCTGTGGGCGCAGTGGCGGCGGCAGCCTGTCTGGTGTACAATATGTCGAAGCTGGGTGTAAAGAGCAGAAAGACGGCTTCCGGTGCAGGGCAGCTTCCTGTTATCGACTGGGAGGCAGTCAGGAATCTGTTGAATGAGTGATGGGACGGCGGCCGAAAAGAGAATAGGAGAGGAAAATGGCGGAACAGCTTATTATAAACGGAGTGGACGTAATGACGCTGGAGAGCGGGAAAGCGCTGGAAATGCTGCTCAGGGAAATGCAGACCGTGGAGTGTTCTTATGTGGTAAACGGCGAGGAGGACACCAGGTTCCAGAGAATGCTGACAATGGTCAGGGCAATCATAACCAGGGCGGACGAGGATGACGATGACGAGATGAAGTATGTCTTTGAGTCGCTGTCCAGACTTATGAATTTCAGGGATCATTTCAGCGGCGGACATGATGAACAGGAGAAGGGGGAAGCGTTGGAAATCCTGGATTTTCTGGAAGAGACAGGAATCAGCATTACGGAGCCCAGGTATTATGGCGGCACAAGGACGACAATCAGAGATTATCTTATTAAATGGGTTTATGACAAGCGTTCCCTGATCGGGAAGATGTCCCGCATGGGAATTGATTTAGATGAGGCACTGGTCGGCGGCAAAACACCCGTACATATACTGGCGGACAGTGAGCGGAGGGGATCATCAGTCAGGACGGAGCCGGAGGAGCAGGAGCTGGCGGAGCTTATGGAATTTTTCAGTGTGGAATCCATGGAGATGCTGGACAAAGACGGGACTTCCGCGGTGCATACTGCTGTCAGGAAGAATCATTTTGAGATGCTGGATGCCATGATCCGGAAGGGCATAAATGTCAATGTTACGGAAGACCGTCCGGCGGTAGCGGGGACAACCCCCTTACATGCGGCATGTGCTTACGGTTTCCCGCGGCTTGTACAGCAGCTTATGGATGCCGGGGCAGATGATACCATAAAGAATGTAGAGGAGGAAACGCCTGCCCACATAGCTGTCTCCGAGAAGGTGCGCTTTAAAAAGATAACACCCCAGGAGCGGGCGGAAATGATCCGGGCCCTGAAGAATGTGGACATCCCCGGTAAGAGGGGGATGACCCCCCTGATGCTTGCGCAGGACTGCCAGCTGTACATTTCCAGTACGCTTACGCCTGTACTGATTGAAAAAGGGGCGGATGTCAACCGAAAGGATGAAGATGGAAATAACGCTATTCTGCTCTATGCAAGGTGGTATTGCAATATGAGTGTGGTAAAGCCCATGGTAAAGGCGGGGCTGGACATCAATGCCCAGAATAACAATGGGGATACCATCCTTCATCTTGCGGTGAAGAACAAGAGCAGCCAGGAGGCAAGATACCTGATCAAGAAAGGCGCGGATGTCAATATAGCCAATAAAGACCAGGTGACGCCCATGCAGCTTGCTGCGGAGAACGGCCTGGAGGAGGTACTGGAGCTGATGATCTGACGGATGTGGATCAGCAAAAGAGAGGTCAGGAAAACGAATGGATCATGGGAAGAAGACAAAAGGCGGAGTATATCTCTGCCAGGCGTTTAATGCCGTTGCATTGGCCGGAATCATGATTTTTTTCATAGGCATATATTATTGCGTATTCAAGGCGGGTATCCCCTATCAGGATCCTCCATTAGAGCTGCAGATACAATATGCCATCCATATGGGAATTGGAGAGATACTGGTAAGGGATGGCTTCCTGATTTTCATATGTGCAGGGGCTGGCCGCCTGATCTTAAAATTAGTATTGAAGAAAACGCGGAAAAAATATAATTCCGGGACTGATTAAGACGTAAAGCGGAATCCGATTTATATGGGAATCACATTGAAAGAAAAGTTGGGATTTGGAGGATGAAAATGAAATGGATGGTCACTTAGTTCCTCATAGAGATTTAGAAGCCGAAAGACAGCTAAAAACAATGATTCAGAAAATTCAATCCCATATGTACGAACCGGAAAACAATACCATTATCAGAAGTATGTTAGAAGAAGCCGCTAAATTTGTTAAGGCATCTGACAGGGTTCTTGATCTGGAAGAGAAGACTTTATATCAGTCGTACAACTGGTGCGAGAAGTTATTGACACTGAACACGCACCAGATGATCTGCCGCTGGATTATTTTATGGATTTCTACAGAGAATTTTTTTCATTAAATTTTCCAGGCACAGGTGATGATTTGTTTGATGAATTATTTGAAGATGCTCCGATAGATGCGTTAGTTGATATGGCATTCCCACAACTGTAGAATTTTCGAATTATTCCGAATTTGGAATAACAATTTCACCGCCTCTTATTTTTGTAAGCTGTGCATTGCCTGCCAGAGCGTGTTTGAAAAATCATTCCCTCGGTCTGTACGCCCCATTTTGCGGCCAAGAAAAGATTTTTTCAAGCACGCTCTATTTTGTTTTTTCTGGTTTTATATTAAACATAACCTTTTTCTTTTAAAGTTTCTAATCTATCTTATATTTCAACATTTTTCCAAGCCGTGTCGCATACCAAGGAAGGACTGCGCGCCCGTCTTCCCGTCACGTTTCTTCTCTAAGATTAATTGGGCAATTTGCTTAAAAATCACCTTAAAAATCCTGATATATGACTAAAATAGGTAGAAAATAGTATATAGCAAAATTTAAGATGACAATAGTTATATGATGTTATATAATTAGGTAAAGGAGATAAACGTCGATTGCTTGGATAGGCATAAACGAGAATCCCATAGGAAGGCAGGAATAAAACCGGCTTTTCCGAATAACAATAATCAACAAAAAATTCAATATGCACGAGAATGATACCACAGGTGCTAGCAATGAATAGCGGAAAAGATGTCAGGGAATTCCTATGGAGGCGAAAAGCGTTTTCGGATGGGCTGCAGGGATATTGACAGAAAAGAGGTAAGTATGATGAAGGAGATTAAGAGAAAAATCAAAAACATCCGGGAGAGAAACAGGCATAGAAGGAAATTGAAGAGAATGGATGAAATCTGGAGACTGTTTGGAGGAAGCTGCTTTGGGCTGTTTCCGCCTTCTTTCGGCTGCAGACATTCGCAGGAGGAAATCAACAGGGCTGAGCAGGAAGAAATCGCGAAGCTGAAAAAGCAGCTGAACGATTTTGTTGCGCATCATGAAAAAAAACAAAAGAACGTGTGAAGAAATACCCGAATTATGCCTGTCAGGGAAATATCCCTGTCGGGCGTTTTATATGCACAGGCCCGCGTAAGGGTGTGAAGTTACGTCTTGCCTTTTTCCGTGTCAGATGCGATAATAGCATAAGTTATGGGAAAATGACATGGAGGTAAGATTGTTGTGAGAAAAATAAAAAACCTGAAGGGAAGCCTGATGCTGCTTCTGGCGGCGTTCTTCTGGGGAACCACCTTTGCCGCCCAGTCTTCGGCAGCGGACAGTATCCCCACCTTTACCTTTACTGCAGCCAGGTCTTTTGTGGGAGCGGCGTTTCTGGGGCTGTTGATTCTCATCGGGCAGTGGAAAAAGGGTCAGAAGATGCCGGGGGAAGGCGATGAGCCGGGCAGTGAGGCTCTGGAAGACGGTGCGCCGGGAAAGGACAGTCAGGACGCAGTGCGTAACCACACTGGTTTGCGGAAGAAAAAGGGCGCTGTGTTTGGCGGGAGCATCTGCGGGATCGTTCTTTTTGCGGCCATGAATTTCCAGCAGGGCGGTATTGCCGCATATCCTGAGGGAGCGGCGGCTTCGGGACGGTCGGGCTTCCTCACCGCAACGTATGTAGTGATGGTGGCGGTACTGGCGCGTTTCCAGGGCAGGAAGCTGCCTAAAAGCGTGTATGCTGCTGTGGCGGTGTGTATTCTGGGAATGTATCTGCTGTGTATGTCAGGAGGGATCGGCAGTGTCTATTTCGGTGATGTGCTGGGGCTGGTCTGTGCCGTGTTCTTTACGGCGCATATCCTGGTGGTGGATCATTTCTCCTACTGCGAGAGTATCCGCCTCTCCTGTATGCAGTTTGTGGTAAGCGGGCTTCTCTCCACGGCGGCAATGCTTCTGTTCGAGGAGCCGGATATACATATGCTGGTGCTGGCGGCTGGGCCGATCCTCTATGCTGGGATCCTCTCCAGCGGCATTGCCTATACGCTGCAGATGGAGGGGCAGAAGTATGCCGAGCCGTCGGTGGCTGCCATCATTATGAGCCTGGAGTCCGTCTTTGCCGTGCTTGGGGGATGGCTTCTGTTGAATGAAAAGCTCTCCTTCCGGGAATTGGCAGGCTGCGGGCTGGTGTTTGCCGCGGTGATCCTGGCCCAGCTGCCCCAGATGAAAAAGGGGGAAAGACGGGAAAAGGCCGCATAAAGCGGATTTCGAAACGTCTTGCGGCGTGCAGATGACGGGAATGAATGAAATTATATGATAAATCCGGCGCAGGAATACAGGGAAAAGGGATTGCAGAGATGCAGTCCTTTTTGCGTTACGGGAAGCTGTGTCGTCAGACATATTTATTCAAAAGTCTGCTGCGTAGGACTGCAGATTTTTGTGATTGACTATATTCCACAAGTAGAATATAATAAAGAAACGATAGGAAGGAGGGTACTTACATGTTAAAGCACGGAATCTTGGGACTGCTCAATTATCAGGAGATGACCGGGTATGAGATCATGGGGGTATTTCGGGACTCCCTGAATTATTTCTGGGACGCGCAGACCAGCCAGATCTACAGGGAGCTGCAGAAACTGGAGCAGAAGGATTTTGTCCGTAAAACAGTGGTTCCCCAGAGCGGAAAACCGGACAAGAATGTTTATTCCATCACGGAGACAGGCAGGGCGGAGCTGCTGCGATGGCTGGGGGACGAGGATCTGGGCCTGAGGGTGAAGACACCGATCTTGATGAAGGTCTTTTTCCTGGGAGAAAGAAGCGCTGAAGAAAATATCAGATATTTTGAAAGTGTAAAAGATCAATGTGAGCAATTCCTAAAAAGTATGGAGCCTGTCCCACAATATATTGATACATATGGAGATATGATAGGGCAGCAGGACAAGAAAGCCTACTGGCGGATGACAGCGGAATACGGGCGGCGGATCACGATGATGCAGATGGAGTGGGCCCGGGACTGTATACGGATATTGGAGGGAAAATAAAGTCATGAATGTTTTAGTGATCAACGGAAGCCCTAAAGGGGATAAAAGCAACACTTACCGCCTGACAAGCGCATTCCTGGAGGGCATGAGACAGAAATCCCGGGAGATTCAAACCAGGGAGCTGGCAGTCAGCCGCCTGGATATCAAGCCCTGCACCGGATGCTTTTCCTGTTGGAAACATACCCCCGGGAAATGCTGCATACAGGATGATATGGGACAGGTCATTGAGGATCTGCTGTGGGCGGATATTACCATATGGAGTTTTCCATTATATTATTTTACGGTTCCCGGCTCCCTGAAAAATTTGATCGACCGGCAGCTTCCCATGCTGCTTCCCTTTATGGAGGAGAAGGAGGGGCAGGTCGGAAACGGGAACCATCCTTATCGGTATGATATGAGCGGGAAAAGGACAGTGGTGATCTCTACCTGCGGGTTCTATACCGCCGAGGGAAATTATGACGGTGTGTACAGCCTTTTTGACCATTTCTGCGGGCCCGGGAATTATACGGCCGTTCTCTGCGGCCAGGGCGAATTGTTCCGTATTTCAGAGCTGTCCCGGCGCACCGACGAATATCTTTCTTATGTGCGGCAGGCGGGGTATGAGTACATGGAGGGAGGTATTTCCGAAAAAACACGGGGCCAGCTTGGCGAACTTCTGCTGCCCCGGGAAACCTTTGAGGCCTGTGCGGACGCAAGCTGGGGGATTGACAGGGATCGGGCAGGGACAGGAGGAGAAGCCTCCGCCGTAAATAAGGAATCGGAAACGCTGGCCTTTACCAGGCAGATGGCGGCGTTTTACCGCAGGGAAAATTATCCCGGCAGGGACATCGTGCTGGAAATGCACTACACAGACGTCAAAGAGCGTTACCAAATCCTGTTGGGAAAGGATGGAAGCCATGTGTATACGGACGGTTCTTTGACGGCCGGCACGATCATCGAGACTCCGGTTACGGTGTGGCGCTCCATTGCGGCGGGGGAAATCCGGGGCGACGAGGCCATGATGCAGGGGCTTTACCGTGTAAAGGGCGATTTTAACCTGATGCTGAAATGGGATATTTATTTTGGAGGCTCACGACCCCAGGCCGGACAGGCAAAAACAGCTCCGGCTCCGAAAAACACCAACATGAGTATTCTGCTGATTCCATGGATTGTGCTTTGGATAGCTCCTGCAATCCATAAGCAGGCAGGGTGCCTGGCCAGCGTCAGCATATGCGCCCTGGTCTCCCTCCTCTTTTACCGGAATAAAAAGACGGTATATGATGTCCTGACCAATGTCCTGGTAACGGGGTGTTCCGTAGCCATGCTGGCAGGCGCTTCTGAAAAATGGATGCTGCCGATTTCGTACTTTTCCTTTGGGGGGATGTGGCTGGGGTCGTGCCTTAGGAAGGTGCCTCTGACTGCCAATTACTCCATGAACAGCTACGGTGGGGAGGATGCCCTGCAAAATTCCCTTTTTCTAAAGACGAACCGCATTCTGACCATGCTTTGGGGGATCCTTTATCTGCTGACAGCTGTTTTTACCTGGTTCCTGATGCGGACTCCCGCGGGCAGCTTTACGGGGCTTATCAATTCTGTCCTGCCCGTGTTTATGGGGATTTTTACCGCATGGTTCCAGAAATGGTATCCTGCGAAGGTGGCCAGGGGAGGGCAGCCTGGCGGCAGGGATCCTTTGCCCTGAGTTATTCCCACGGGGCGCTTGACTTGAGAAAATAATGTCTTTGAAAAGAAATATTTGTATGGAAAGGATATAAATGGTTGACAGGTTACCACTCATGGTAAGAAAATGGGTATAGGGACAAAGTCGGTTACGGCGGATGCCGTGGAGAAACCGTGGACTTAGACAGAAAACTTCCCGGGAGCGCAGCCGAGAAGGCAGGCGGGAGGGAGAACCCGGAAAGAGAGGAGCAAATTTATGCTGCGATTATTTCAGACACACAGGATCAGGAGGCAGACGGAGCTTTCGGGCTGCCTGTGGGATTTTTACACTCTACCGGAGGAGGGAAAGCTTCCGGTGGAAAAGAAGGCGCTGGTGCCGGGCTGCTGGCAGAACGACCCCGATACCCGCACCTACCGCGGCCGGGCCTGTTATGAGAGAAGCTTTCGTGCTTCGGGAAATATCCGCCTGGAATTCAAGGGAGTCAGCCACACGGCGGAGGTGTACCTGGACGGGGAGAAGGTTGTGTCGCATTACAATGCCTATACGCCCTTTTCGGCAGTTGTCCGGGGGACTCCTTCCGGGGAACACCGGCTGAAGGTCTGTGTGGATAATTCCTTCGGCCCCGGCTCCGCCCTTCATGTGGAGAATGATTACCAGACCTACGGAGGGATTACCCGGGGAGTTGCCCTGGAGGAGCTGGGGGAGGCTTTTGTGGACAGCCTTCATGTCACCCCCGGGCGGACGGAAGAGGGATGGTGCGCCCGGGTGGAGGCGGTGGTGCGGAACCTGTCAGAGAGACCCTTTTCCGGGAAAATCCGGTTTGCCATAACCGGGGACACCGGGGAGGAGGTATGGGCGGAGGCCCCCGTGGAGCTGGCGGGAAGCGCCCGGGCGGGGGCGGACAGCCGTATCCTCTTTGACCAGGCGAAGGAATGGTCGTCGGAAAGCCCGGCGCTGTATACCGTCACAGCCTTGTTGGAGAACGACAGGGGAGAGGCGGTGGACGACCTCATCGACCGCTTCGGCTTCCGGGAGGTGAGGACGGAAGGGAAGGATATTCTTTTAAACGGAAAGAAACTTCGGATCAGAGGATTCTGCCGCCACGAGGAACATCCCCAGTTCGGCTGTTCCCTTCCTCTTTCGGCCATGCAGCAGGATATGCTGCTGATGCGGGACATGGGGGCCAATTCGGTGAGGACATCCCATTATCCCAATAATGAGATTTTCCTGGATCTGTGTGACGAGACCGGTATGTTGGTGTGGGAGGAAAACCATGCCAGGGGGCTCTCCGAGGAGGATATGCGGAACCCGAATTTTGAAAGGCAGTGCGAGGACTGTATCCGGGAAATGATAGGGGCCCACTACAATCATCCCAGCATCTATATCTGGGGGATTTTAAACGAATGCGCCAGCCATACGGAGTACGGCAGAGGCTGCTATGAGCGGCAGCTTTCTCTGATCCGCAGCCTGGACAGGAGCCGTCCCCGTTCCTTTGCCAGCTGTCAGTTTAAGACGGATCTCTGCTTCGGCCTGGCGGAGGTGGTATCCTATAATATCTATCCTCTCTGGTACCATGACACCCCGGTGGAGGAATATCTGGCGGATCTCTACGATTGGGTGCAGAGGGAGACGGAGGGCGTGGGGAAGCCCTTCCTGATCACGGAGGTGGGAGCGGGGGCCGTATACGGCTACCGTACCCCGGAGGAGGTGAAATGGTCGGAGGAATACCAGCAAAAAGCCATTGAGAAGCAGCTGCGCGCCATATTGGGACATGAGGGCGTCAGCGGCGTCTACATCTGGCAGTTCTGTGACGGCAGGGTCTGCGACAGCTGGTTCCAGGTCCGTCCCCGCACCATGAATAACAAGGGAATTGTGGACGAATACCGGAGGCCGAAGCTGGCCTATGGGACGGTGAAGGAGATTTTCAGAGAGGAATAAAGCAGAAAGCAATAAAACAGAAAGGAATCCACACATGAAAAAAGCGAAAGTGATCATTGATAAAGATTTTATTGTAAGCCCCATCGACCGCCGGGTCTACGGCTCCTTTATCGAGCACCTGGGAAGGGCCGTTTATGAGGGCATCTACCAGCCGGAGAGCCCTTTTGCGGATGAGCAGGGCTTTCGGAAGGATACCATGGAGCTGGTAAAGGAGCTTGGGGTGCCCATTGTCCGTTATCCCGGCGGTAATTTCGTCTCGGGCTTCTGCTGGGAGGACAGCGTGGGGCCGAAGGAGAAGCGTCCCGCCAGAGTGGATCTGGCATGGCAGGTGGTGGAGAGCAACCAGTTCGGCTTAAACGAATTCTGCGACTGGTCGAAGAAGGCGGGCAGCGATGTGATGATGGCCGTAAACCTGGGTACCAGGGGGGTGGCGGAGGCGCTGAACCTTTTGGAGTACTGTAATTTCAGGGGCGGCACGAAATTCAGCGACTTAAGAAGGGCTCATGGCTATGAGGAGCCCCACAATATCCGTACCTGGTGTCTGGGGAACGAGATGGACGGCCCCTGGCAGACAGGGCATAAGACAGCCCAGGAGTACGCCCGCATTGCCACGGAGACGGCCCGGGCCATGAGATGCATGGATCCGGATCTGGAGCTGGTGGCCTGCGGAAGCTCCAGCTCCCATATGCCCACCTTCGGCGCCTGGGAGACCACTGTCCTGGAGGAAGGGTACGACGCCATCGACTACATATCCATGCATCAGTATTACGGCAACCGGGAGGACGATTCCGCCAGCTTCCTGGCCAACAGCGTGGATCTGGACGAGTTTATCACCAACGTGGCGGCCCAGTGCGACTATGTGAAGGGAAAGCTCCACCGTAAGAAAACCATCCATATTTCCCTGGACGAGTGGAATGTGTGGTATCATTCCAACGAACAGGACAAGAAGCTGGAAAAGTGGGTGCAGAAGCCTCATCAGCTGGAGGACGTCTATAACTTCGAGGATGCGCTGCTGGTGGGCAGTATGCTGATCACCATCCTGCGCCATGCGGACAGGGTGAAGATGGCGTGTATGGCGCAGCTGGTCAATGTGATCGCGCCCATCATGACCTCCGATACAGGGGCGTGGCGGCAGACCATCTTTTATCCCTATCTCCATGCCTCCACCCTGGGCAGGGGGACGGCGCTGAACACACTGGTGCAGTCCCCGCTGCTTGAGACGAAAAAGTACGGGGCGGTTCCCAGCCTGGACTGTGTGGTGGTGGAAAACGAGGAGGCTGAGGAGCTGGTGGTGTTCGCGGTGAATAAGGATCTGCAGGAGGATGTGGAGATCACCCTTGACCTGAGGCAGTATGCGGGCTATGGTGTGAAGGAGCACATCACCCTGCACCATGAGGATTTAAAGGCCGTGAATACGGAGGAAAACCCGGGCCAGGTGACGCCCGCCGTGGACGGCGTATCCAGGGTGGAGGGCGGTATCCTTACGGCAGTGCTTCGGAGCAAGAGCTGGAATGTGATCCGGCTGGCGGAGCCCGGGGAGAAAATCTGATTGCGCGCAGAAGGACGTCGGGAACAGGTATCTTTCCCGTCAACCGACTGTGCAGGCATGACGGGAAACGTAAGAAGGATCCGCTTGTGTATTCTTCCGGATTACCAGTGTTTTTCGGCTGTTTTTACGATTGAAGCGCAGCGGCAGGCGTGCCGAAGCATGCGGGAGGATGAGAAATGATTAAAAAATCGGACTGGAAGACAGTGGAAATGCCTGAGAGTGTGGAGCGGTTTTCCATAGAAATATCTTTATCGGAGGAAGAAATGGGATATCTTCGGGAGGGTCATAAGCCCCAGGAGATGGAAGACAAATGGTTTATGTACTATGAGGGGGAAAAGCTGTTCCTTCACCGGAGCTGGACGGGCTTCTGCATCTATATTGTAGACCTGTCGGAGAGGGGGAGGCTGCATGTCACCGTAAACCGGGATCCGGAGCAGTATAAGGAGAAGGATGTGGAGGCAGACAGGGCTATGGTCATGATTCTTCTTAACAGCCTGATCAAGCGAAACGGTGAAAACGCCGCGCTTATGAAGAAGTACCTGGAGCGGAGAGCCCGGGCGTCCGATGGGACAAAGCAGGGTTGAAAAGGGTTTGGGAGCAGTTTATCCGCTGAGAGGCTTCCGCTTTACAGGGAAGGGACATGTGTGGATAAAGGCGAGGGAGAATGTCAGATGCAGGGATATAATGTGATTGTAGTGTATAACCAGACGGAGGACAGGCTGCTGCTCTGCAGAAGGCGGCGGGATCCGTACAAAGGGCTCTCGAATTTCGTGGGTGGAAAGATTGAACCCGGGGAGGACGGCATGGCCGCGGCTTACAGGGAGCTGGAGGAGGAGAGCGCCATTACCCCGCAGGATATCCGCCTGACCCACTTTATGGATTTTACCTATTATGTGGAAGGCTGTTATGTGGAAATGTACGTGGGAAAGCTGAATAAGCACGTGGAGGTTGCAGGGGAGGAGAACGACCTGTACTGGTCGGAGACGGACTGCGACTTCTTCGACATGACAAAGTATGCCGGGGAGGGAAATATGGGGCATATGATCGAATTGGTACGTCAGTATCGTGACAGGGTTTTGGTGTGATGGATGCCCGTGCAGGGCAGGAGGTGTAGGAGATGGCTGTCAGGGAAATGATACTGGATCTGCAGGATTACCCGCCGGGCGGCAGGCAGGGGCTGACGCCTGCCTGAGGCAGAGCAGACGGACGAGACAGCGCAGACGGACGACAGGGCAGGCGGCCGGCGGGGCGGGAAATCCGCCCCGCCGAAGACTGTGTTCAGTTTCCGCCGGAGGCCGCCACAGCTTCCATCAGCAGCTTTGTGCAGGTCTCAATCCCAAGGCTTCCGCTGTTCAGGCACAGGTCAAAATATCTGGGGTTTCCCCATTCCCATTTCGTGACGGAATTATAAAAATCCTTTCTCCGTTTATCATATTTCTTCATGGTGCTTTCCACTTCGGACTCCTTTAAGCCTTCCTTTTCCAGGGCCCTTTTTCTCCGGGCCGCCGTGTCTGCGTGGATAAATACCTTCAGGCAGTCGTCCCTGTCTTTCAGGATATAGCTGGCGGCCCGGCCTACGATAACGCATCCGCCCTCCCCGGCGGCCTTCTCAATGATTTTTTTCTCTGCCGCAAAGAGCTTGTCTGCCATGGGCAGATCCTTTACGCCCGGCCCGCCCAGGGGTGAGGATTTAGAGAGATTAAAGATGAAGCTTCCGGAAGAAGTCTCTTCCAGGCTCTCAATGTGGATTGCGGGGATATCAAGGCTTCTTGCGGATTCTGTGAGGAGATTCCGGTCATACAGCCGATAGCCCAAAGCGTCAGCCAGCCGTTTGCCTATTTCGTTGCCTCCGCTTGCGTAGAGGCGTTCTATTGCGATAACATGATACATACTGATTCCTCCTCTCATGGATGCTGTTGATAGTTTCATTATAATAGTTTTGGATGTTTTTCTCAATCTTTTTCAGAGTATTTGCAATTTAGCCTTGATAGATACGCTGTGCCAATTTACAATGAAAGCAGAGAACGGCTTTAGCGGGGAGGAAAAGACATGTACTTACCGGAAAAAATCAGGAGATTGCTCGGGGAGGAACCACACAGGACGGATGACATCGGAATGTCAGGGGCCTGTATTCAGATTTATGGGGACAGAGTCCTGAAGGTGCAGGAACAGGGTATGGAAGCGGAGAACGAGTACAGGATGCTGCTGTATTTGCAGGGGAGGCTCCCTGTCCCGCAGGTATATGCCTATGATGCCGCGGAGGGGATGGATTATCTGCTGATGGGCAGGTGCCGGGGGGAAATGGCCTGCGCCCCTGAATATATGGAGGAGCCGCTGCTGCAGTGCAGACTGCTTGCGAATGGGCTGAAGGGATTATGGAGCGTGGATATTTCTGACTGCCCCTGCGACTGGCGGCTGTCCCAGAAGCTCCGGCAGGCAGAAGTAAACGTGGAAAACGGCCTGGTGGATCTGGACAATGTGGAACCGGACACCTTTGGGGAAAACGGCTTTCGAGATCCGGCCCATCTGTTACAGTGGCTGTACGACCATATGCCGGAGGAGGAGCCTGCGCTTTCTCACGGCGATTACTGCCTTCCCAACCTGTTCGGCACAGGGGATAAGGTCACCGGCTATATCGATCTGGGCAGGGCGGGGATTGCCGATAAATGGTGCGACATCGCCCTCTGTTACCGGAGCCTGTCCCATAATTACAGCGGTAGGTATCACGGGAGGGAGTATCCGGGCTATGACGACCTGCTCCTGTTTGACGAGCTGGGACTTGAACCGGACTGGGAGAAGATACGATATTACATCCTGCTGGATGAGCTGTTCTGAGGCCATTATTTTCCAAAGGGGCAGGCTGTGACTGTAAGCCGTCACCACAGGCTCAGCTGCTCCGCCTCCTGTTTCTGTTCAAAGGTATGCAGATATTCAAAGATCCGGTTGTTGTCATGAATGATACCACTTTCGTCACAGCGTTGGCGAAACAACCTCATCAGCCGGTCATTGCGGGGGCTGGGTATCTCGTATTGATTACCGTATGTCCGTATATACTTTCCCTTCAGGCCGGGGAACAGCCTGTCCAGCTGCCGATAGAAGTATTCCCTGTTCCCGTCCCGGAGGGTCAGGCCCATGCCGAAGCAGATGATCCCATAAACACCTGCCTCGACACACATGTCCAGGAGCCCGGAAATGTTCTCCTCCGTATCATTGATAAAGGGCAGGATGGGGGAGAGCCATACAACGGTGGGAATCCCTGCGTCACGCAGTTTTTTCAGGACTTCAAAGCGTTTCCCGGTGGTGGATACATTGGGCTCCAGCTTTTTACACAGCGCTTCGTCGAAGGTGGTAAGGGTCATCTGAACCACGCATTTTGTGCGGCTGTTGATTTCCTGCAGCAGATCCAGATCCCGCAGGATCCTGTCTGATTTGGTGATCGCGGTGAAGCCGAAGCCGTGATCGCGGATCAGGATAAGCGCCTTCCTTACGTTTCCCAGCTTCATTTCCAGTGGGATATAAGGGTCTGTCATGGAGCCTGTGCCGATCATACATTTCTTCCGCTTGCGCCGGAGGGCGCTCTCCAGAAGCTCAATGGCATTTCCCTTAACCTCGATATCCTCGAAATCATGTTCCATGTGATAGCATCTGCTTCTGGAGTCGCAATAGATGCAGCCGTGGGAACAGCCGCGGTACAGGTTCATCCCGTTTTGGGGGGAGAGAATCTCTTTTGCCTTTACATAGTGCATTTTTATACTCCTGTCAATTACTTATATGGCCTTACAGTTTTTTCTGTGAGCCTTCAGCTTTTTCATGGCCCAGTTATAGTGGCTTGAGGTGGTGGAGACGAAATAGGAGCCCAGGGGAGAGGAGCCCACCCAGCTGAAAACGCCCCTTGTAAATAATTCTTCGTTGGTATAGGTGCCCATCAGCTCCATGACTTCGCGGTGGGATTTCTCCAGCATTTCTTTTGCTTCTTCCAGAGGGGTGTCCTGATGCTTCTGCCAGAAAAATTCATTCATTTTTCCATAATTTTTCCAGTTGTAGGGCTTGGGAAGGAAGGGCTTATTTTCCCCCTGCCTGTTGGCGGCCGTCCAGTTGAGCAGCAGCTGATGCCATTCATAAAGGTGTATCAGCACATCGCGGAGATTTTTATCCCTTTTCCAGTGGGCCTCCTTTTTGCTGTCATCAAATGAGAAAGGGGTCGATAACTCCTTTTCAGTCATTGAGCCGATAAACTCTGTTAATTCCCTGTAGCCGTCCTCCGCTGCAAGTATTAAGTCCGGTTTTGTCGCAGGTCTTGCCATGTCTGTTTCCTCTCTTTCCGCCGCGGGAGCGGCATTTACTGTTTCTTCTGTTTCTTTTATCCAGGATAACACAGGGAATATGACAGGGTGTGTCAGGTTATTTGGTTTTTTATAACTTTCTTGAATCTGGCGTTGACTTGACTTATAATAAATTACTATATCAAACATGCGTGCTTTGCGCAAAGAGGGGGTTACGCACCCTCTTGCGCAGCGCAGAAATGGAGAAAAAATGAAAAATAAGCCTGGCCGGAAGTATGGAAACAAAAAGAAAATTGCGCTCATTGCCGCTATCTGCATTTTTATCCTTTTTTTTGCGGTCATCATGCCTGCCATGACCATCATGGTCTACAATGACAATTTTGGCAGCCGGTTTGAAACTGCGGACTGGATGGCGTATTCTGTAACTGATTTTGACGGCCTGAAGGTAACGGAGTGTACCTTCCCGTCCAATGACGGACAGCTCCTTGCGGGCTATCAATATGCAAAAGACGGACAGCAGGTAAAAGGAGTGGTTGTGATCGCTCATGGATTTGGGGGCGGCGGGCATAATACATACATGGACTTTGCCGATTATTTTGCCTCAAACGGTTATCTTGTCTTTGCCTATGATGCCACCGGGAATGATAAAAGCGAGGGTGACTCGGTGGGAGGGCTTCCCCAGGGTGTCATAGACCTGGATTACGCCCTGCGCTATGTAAAGCAGTCGGAGGAATACCGAGGCCTGCCTATCCTCTTATTCGGGCACAGCTGGGGTGCCTATTGTGCGGGCAGCGTGTTGAATTGTCATGGGGATGTGAGAGCGGCGGTCCTGCTGGCTGGATTTGACCGTTCTGTGGATTTGCTTGAGCAGCAGGGCGAAACCATGGCAGGCCCTGCCATCAAACTGTTCCTGCCCTATTTTACATTGTATGAACGGCTGAAATTCGGAAAATATGCCGCTTACAGCGTGACTGGCGGCTTTGCGGCCTGCGATGCGGGCGCCATGATAATCCACAGCCAAGACGACACGACAGTGCTTCCTGAAAACGGTTATGTGAAATTTCAGGAAGCATATGGCGACGATCCCCGTTTCTGCTTCATTGAATATGAGGACAGGGGCCACGACGGCATATGTCTTTCGGAAACTGCGCGGGATTACAGAAAACGGCTGAACGAGGATTATATCGCTTATGTGGAAGCAAACGGCGGAGATTTCAATGCTGAGATCAGGGCGGAGTTTATGGGAAGATACCTTGATAAAAGCATATGCTACGAATTTGATCCTGATCTGATGGAGCGCATCCTGGATTTTTATGATAGGAACAGCAGATAATAAAACCTCTCTTTTTTGTGCAGGGATAGAGAGGAAAAGCGTAAGCGGATGCATTATAATCAGAAGGGTAAACTGATATCCACAAAGCGCATATGTGCGGAAGAGCGAGGAGGTATTCCATGGAATGGGTTCACAGATTAAACCAAAGCATGAATTATATTGAGGAACATTTGACAGATGAAATTGATTATGAGCAGCTTGGGCGGATTGCCTGCTGCTCCACCTATCATTACCAGAGGATGTTTACTTATATGGCGGGTATCACTCTGGCAGAGTATATCCGAAGAAGAAAAATGTCTCTGGCAGCGGAAGACCTGCAGAGGGGGGATGAAAGGATCATTGATATTGCGGAGAAGTACGGGTACCGCTCCCCGACTGCATTTAACAGGGCATTCCAGTCCTTTCACGGGATAGCGCCCTCGGCCGTTAAGGCAGCAGGCGTATCCGTGAAAGCTTTTTCCCCCATTGTGTTTAATATTGCTGTAAAAGGAGCGACAGAAATGAATTACAGAATCGAGACAAAAGAAGCATTCCGTATCATAGGCGTATCTGCGCCGCTTGACAGGGAGATTGAAAATAATTTTATGGTGGTGCCGAAGATGTGGCAGGAGGCGTCTGTGAATGGGACGATACAGAAATTGGCAGGGATGATGGATACGCCGCCGATGGGGCTTCTGGGCGTGAGTTCCTGCAATGACGAGGAGCAATGGAAATATTTTATTGCTGTTTCCAGTACAAAGGAAAGTGATGAGTTGGAAGAATATATCGTGCCTGCGTCTACCTGGGCAATCTTTTCCGGAACGGGAACAAATCAGTCAATACAGGAATTGGAGCAGCGGATCATAACAGAGTGGCTTCCTGCCTCCGGATATGAATACGCCAACGCTCCCGATATCGAGGTTTACTTAAATCCAGACCCACAGAACGCGCAATACGAGGTATGGATACCCGTAGTGAACAAACGCTGACACTCTCCGCAAGTCAGCTCATTGTAAGAAGAAGGCATAACGGAGGAGTATATGGACGAGAAATTTAATATGTTTATGGAGACAGTTGACGGACGTTTCCGGAGCTTTGTAAGCCAGATCAACGAGTATCTCACAGAGAACGGCTGTAAGTGCGATATAAAACTGCAAAAAAGCGGTTATGTGGTGTCCTATGTGTTAAGCGGCAGCAAAAGGACTTTGGCAACATTTGTATCCCGGAAAACAGGGATGAAGCTCCGTATTTATCCCGAACATATATGTGAATATCAGAGCTTTCTTAATACTCTGCCCGAAAAGGTAAAGAAGGAAATCAGGAAAGCATCCGCCTGCAAACGGCTTGCCAATCCCGATGACTGTAATCCGAAATGTGTCATGGGATATACCTTTACACTGGATGGCGAACGGTATCAAAAATGCCGTTACATGGCGTTTCAGCCTGCATTGAGTGAGGAAAACAATCCGTACATAAGGCAGTTTTTGGAGAAAGAGTTGCGGGCAGGAGCCGAAAACAGGAGCAATCATACATATATTACCTTAAGAGAGGAGCCGCAGTTAAAGGACAGGGCAGCCGAATGGTTTCATTCTAAATGGGGAGTTCCACGGGAAGCTTATCTTGAATGCATGGAAGCCTATCTGAAGAATGAAACCGAGTATGGATGGTATCTCTGTTTAGACGGGAATAGGATTATAGGGGGATTGGGAGTGATCGAAAATGATTTCCATGACAGAAAAGACCTTACCCCTAATGTCTGTGCGGTATACACAGAAGAGGAATACCGATGTAAGGGAATCGCAGGAAACCTGCTTGATATGGTGGTTGGGGATTTAAAATCCAAAGGCGTGACACCGGTCTATTTAGTTACTGATCATACGGGTTTTTATGAAAGATATGGGTGGGAGTTTTTGTGTATGGTTCAGGGAGATGATGAACCGGAAATGACCAGAATGTATATTCACAAATAAATACGTTTTCCAATTCCTGTATATTTTGTGTTATAATGCTATGTAACACAAAATATACAGGAGGAAAAGAAATGAACATCATTGAAAACGTAAATAAAAAGCTGTTTTTTGACAAAGATGAAATTTGTGCTGGCGGTGAAAACGATATTGAAGAAATCATTCGTGTTTCGCCGGTCTCTTTGTCCGGGGATTATATTGAATTTTTGAAACAAGTTTCCGGGGAGGGTAGTTATGGCCCTGAATTTGAAGTGGAAGACGAAGGGGTATCTATTTGGATCTGGAGCGCCGGAATGGCATTAGAAAAATTAGAAGAATTTAATCAGCCTTTTAACCAGGAGTTTATCAGTAATGCGTGGCTGTTTGGTAATGATCTGGGGGATTTGGTCTATTTCTTTGGGAATGGCAAGGATGGTTTTGGTCTGTACCGTACTTCCGCGGGCTGGTTAGGGTTTGATAATGCGGAAAAAATTGCGGATACTCTTACGGATTTTCTTGTGAACGGTATTGGAATTGAAATTGCCACGAGCTTATAATCCGATGTTCTGTTGCCCATGGAGTTGGAGGTACAAATGGAGAGATGGTATGTGGCGGCCAAGAAGGCCGACTTTGAAAAATGGGCCGCAGAGTTCGGGATCAGCCCGGTGGTGGCAAGGATCCTGCGCAACCGCGACCTGACGGAGAGCGGCGAGATACGGAAATTCCTGTACGGCACACTCAAGGACTGTTATTCCCCCTGGCTGCTGAAGGATATGGACAGGGCGGTGGAGCTGTTGCTTGAGGCGGTGGGAGAGCAGACGAAAATCCGTGTGATTGGGGACTATGATGTGGATGGCATTTGTTCCTCCTACATACTGACCAGGGGTCTGCAGCTTCTCGGGGCCAGGGTGGATACCGCCATCCCCCACCGCATCCATGACGGCTACGGCTTAAACGAACATCTCATTGAGCAGGCTGCAGGGGATTCTGTGGGAATGATTCTCACCTGTGACAATGGGATTGCTGCCGCGCCTCAGATTGAGTATGCTAATTCCTGCGGCATACGGGTCATCGTCACAGATCACCATGAAGTCCCTTTTCTATATGAAAAGGATGATCAGGGCGTGGAGAGGCGCAGGGAGCAGCTTCCCCCCGCCCTTGCCGTTATCGATCCGAAAAGGGCGGAGTGCACCTATCCCTTTCCCAATATCTGCGGCGGAGTGGTGGCCTATAAGCTGATGCAGGCAGTGGCACAGCGGCTGGAACACCAGGTGCAGGAAGGGCACCGGATGCAGGAAGGATGCCAGGTGCAGGAAGGGCACCGGATGCAGGAAGGATGCCAGGTGCAGGAAAGGCACCGGGTGCTGGATGGATACCGGGGGCTGAAGGCTGCCCTGGAGGAAATGCTGGAAGTTGCGGCGCTGGCCACAGTCTGCGATGTGATGGAATTAAGGGACGAGAACCGCATTATTGTAAAAGAAGGCCTGAAACGGCTGAAAGATACAAGGAATCCGGGCATCAGGGCGCTGATGGAGGTAAACGGCATAGAGCCTGCGAGGCTCTCCGCCTATCATCTGGGCTTTGTGCTGGGGCCCTGCCTGAATGCTACGGGACGTCTGGATACCGCAAAGAGAGCTTTGGAGCTCTTGCAGAGCAGCACGAAGGCGGAGGCCATGAGTGCTGCGAGAGAGCTGAAGAATCTGAATGACAGCCGCAAGAGCCTGACCTTACAGGGGGTGGAGCAGGCGGAGAGTTATATCAGGGAGCGGCATATAGAGCGTGACAAGGTCATGCTGATCTTTCTTCCGGATGTCCATGAGAGCCTGGCGGGAATCATTGCGGGACGGATCCGGGAGAAATATAATCATCCCGTCTTTATCCTGACGCGGGGCGAGGAGGGCGTAAAGGGATCCGGACGATCCATAGAGAGCTATCATATGTATGATGCCATGACTGCCGTAAAACAGTATTTCACCAGGTTCGGGGGACATAAGCTGGCGGCGGGGCTTTCCATGAAGGAGGAAGATATAGAGGCGCTTCGATGCGCTTTAAATGAGCAGGCGGCGCTGACAGAGGAGGATTTTATACCCAGGGTACATATCGATGTGCCCATGCCCCTGGTCTATGCGGACGAGAAACTGGCGGGTGAATTAGAGCTTCTGGAGCCTTTCGGGGTGGGGAATCCGAAACCTCTCTTTGCGCAGAAGGAGCTGATATTCAGGGCAGGTTATAAGATGGGCGCCAATAAGACCTGCGCCCGTTTCCGGGCGGATACGCCGGAGGGAGCGGACAGGCAGCTTGTATTTTTCGGCGATCTGGAGAAATTCGGGGAATTTCTGGAACAGAAATACGGTGCGGGCAGCCAGGATGCGCTCTACGCAGGCCGGGGCAGCTTCGCGGTCTCCGTGGTATATCAGCTTGGCCTGAACACCTACAGGGGAAAGACCGAGCTGCAGTATGTGATGCAGCACTACTGCTGATTTCGGGACTGCAGTATGTGATGCAGCATTATTACTGATTTCAGGCCTGTGCACCGGAAGCAGGAGCCTTGTATTCTGCATACTGTCCCTTAATATCCCGCTTCACTTCATACAGGGCTTCGTCCGCATGGGACAGAAGCTCTGCAATATTGTCCGATTCGGAGCTTGTGAGTGCAAAGCCGCAGGAGGCGCTGATGGTTTTCGAGTCCGTTTCGGAGAGCTGCACCCTGCTTTCCCGGAGCTTTTCATAGAACAGGTTCAGGAAACGGAGAATCTCTGCTCTGTCGCCACAGTTATGGATCAACATACAGAATTCGTCCCCTGAGCGTCTTGCGGACAGGAAGTGATCTTCCGGCATGGATTGCAGGACAGCGGCGAAGCTCTGCAGATAGAGGTCACCCGCGTCATGCCCATAGCCGTCGTTGATGGATTTAAAGTGATCCAGATCCAGCATGGCTACAGCGGCAGTCCATTTGCCGCCTGATCTCGCCAGTATTCCGGAGGCAGTTTCCTTAAAATGATCAAATTTATACAGCCCGGTAAGGGGGTCGTGAGTGTTTTCATACTGCATCTGCTTCTTTTGCAGGATGTCCCTGGTGACGTCGGTTATCACGCCCAGATAGCCGTCTGCGGACTCTGACAGATAGATGTGAAGGTATTTCTTTTCGTCTGTCTGGTAAATATCCTCCTCCCCCTGCACGGGATTCTGAGTGATCGTGCGGATGTACTGGTCAAAGAGGCGCGAGTCCCGGAAAAGCTCGACGGCCTTTTCCCCGGGCAGCCCCAGCAGCCCGCTTAAGCCGGATGTGACGAACACATGATTGATGCCCCGGTCATACTCGAAGGCGGCAAGGGGGATGCCGCTGATCTCAATGATGGAGGATATACGGTCAGAGAGGCTGACGATGCTTTTTACCATAGTGTTGATGCCGCCGCTCAGTTCTTCAAATTCACGGTTGCCGCCCACCGTTACTTTGGTGTCCAGGTTCCCGTTGGTGATGGAGTCCAGGTTCCCCAGGACGGCATGTATGCCGTCTATCACCTTTCGCTTTACGAGATAATTCAGGAGGAAGATTACCACCGCTTCGATAAATATCAGGCAAAGGAAAGCGGCCAGAAAATTTGCACCCAGCTTCCGCAGGAGGGTGTTCCGGGGAAGGGCTGCACACAGCAGGACGTCCTCGTACCTTCTGCTGACAATGTACATGATCTTTCCGTCTTCCCCTTTTCTGTATGCCCCTTCTTCGCATCCAAGGAGCATGTTCAGGCGGTAGCAGTCAGCATCGAAATCCTGCTCCATCCCGCCGGAATGTCCCAGGACGGCCCCGGTGGAGGCATCCACTACAAAGAGCTCCTCTCCGATATCGGTAGGAAATCTGGAGAAAATATAGTCGTAAGTATTCCGGGACTGTGCGGCCAGCTGCCTGGTGGGAGTAAAGCCCACCTGTACCACGCCGGACTGGCCCTTCCTTGCCACGCCCACGTACTGCATGATCTTGCTCTCCGCCGCATTGGGCTGTGCCTCCTGGATCAGGTATGCGTCCTCATCCCCGCGTCCCAGAAGATCCAGGAAGGGGCGTGTCTGGGGATGATCCGCCATATCAATACCCACATATTGGGGGACGGAGGCGGATACAATAATACCGTTTTCATCGATGATATGGAGTTCGTCCACGTTCAGCAGATTGGCAAGATACTGCAGCTTCTCCACGTCCACGGAGACTTCCTTCTGGCTGTCCAGGACATAGGCGGCAGCCCTGGCCCTTGTGAGGTAATCCTCGTCCAGGCTTTCACGCATCAGTGCCAGCTCCTCCTGGTTATTTTTCAGAGTATGTATCATTTGCTCTGTCTTGACATAGAAGGTGTTAAACTGCTGGGATTTCAGCTGGTGCAGGTTGAAAAGAGAATGGACGGCGAGAATTACGAAAATGGCGGCCGTCATAATAAAAAATGTATATCTGATAAATGTTTTCTGCATAAAAATCCTCCTGCCGTCGGGGACTGCTCCCCCATCACAATCCATCTGATTTATTATAGCATCTTTGAAGAAAACCGGTTTTCCAGTTTTTCACAAAATAACCTGAAATTTCGCATAGAGTATAATATGGAACAAGCTCTTTTCACAGAAGCAGCTGATACTCCCGCCGATTTTATCGGAAAAGGCGGATACGCTCTGCATTCCCAGGCCGTGCCCTTTCAAACGCTGGCTTTTTGGGAGCCCCGTCAGTGTGTCGAAGAGGATTTCCTGCTCGTATTCATTTTCCATCCGCACCAGCAGATGATCCGGTCCGCAGTGGAGTTTTACATTGACATACCTCTTGTCCTTTTTGAGATCCCTGACGCAATTCAGGGCGTTCTCCAGCAGATTTGCGACGACAGCCGCAAATTCGTAGTCATTCACAGGCAGCTTCCGGGGGATAATAACGTCAAAACGGATACGGACGTCGGAGGTGTCCGCTTTTTTCTGCATTTCCGAGAGAATGGCATTGAGAATGAGATTGTCACAGTATTTTTCTACCTTGTTTTCTTCCGCCACGCTGTTGAAGTAGGCGGTTATTTTGGCAATCTCGTCATACTCGCCCTGAGCCAGGAGGGAGTCGATCAGGTTGGAATAGTGCCTCATGTCATGCCGCAGTATCTTAAGGTTGCGTTCGGACTGCTCCACCAGGTAATACTGGCTCTCCAGGCCCCTGATATAGGACTCAAACAAAACGTTTTTCAGATAAATCCCGGAATTTTCCAGCCCGCTTTCCACATAGCGCAGCACAGTTACATAGGATACAAACATAGTGATCAGGAAAAGTATGACGCCGGGGATATTGTCAGGGTTATCATATAGCGTGTGGGGAAAGAAGGCTAAAAAGGAAAACCCGCAGTAAAAAAACACGGGAACAAGGCAGAGCTCCCATGTTCCTTTCAGGGGGTTCCTTTCATAGGCTTTCAGGCCGATCTCCCGGATCCTGGTAAGCAGGAACAGCAGAATGGCCAGGTGTATCAGAAATCCGCCGATCAGGGAGATGGCGGCATGCTCCGTCCAGATATAAAGGATGGAGGAGCCGATGCTTCCGGCAATGACATAGTTCGACGAGCTGAGAGTCATGAACAGTACCCTGTTATCCCTTGTCCGGGAGATCAAAAGGCCTGTGGACTGTGTCAGGAGAATCTGCAGGATCGTTACGGTTACATAACAAAGGGAGCTGTCGGGAAACAGGTTCAGCTTCAATATGTCGGTGAGGGTCAGAAGCGTACCGGACGTGGCGCAGATGGCAATGGTCTTCCGGCGTGAATAGCGATGTGTGACAAAGGAATATATAAACAGCATCAGGAACAAATGGCTGATCATATAGGAGATATTTCTAAAATAATACATTTGTTTTTCCTACCTGTATCTTATTATTTACAACAGCTTTTCTATTGTAACACATTTTTCCCGCTGTAGCAGATTTATTTTTCGCTGTTTATTATCTGTTCAGAGGTATTTAATGATTTCCTTATAAATTGAACACAGTTTGGACACATTTAGCGGTTATTATGTATTACAGATAGTTGATGAACTCACTATCTCCCCCCTCATAAGAAAATAGCGAAGGGCCCCGGTGCAGACCGGGGCCCTTTCGCGTCCGGCCCCTTTTTATTTTGCTTTCAGATTTATTTTATTTTTTCCTTATAAATTGAACACAGTTTGGACACATTTAGCGGTTATTATGTATTACAGATAGTTGATGAACTCACTATCTCCCCCCTCATAAGAGAATAGCGAAGGGCCCCGGTGCAGACCGGGGCCCT
>CATKXX010000035.1 GCA_949840935.1 uncultured Acetatifactor sp.
TTTTCGGGCAGGATTCCCAAGTAGCGTAACGCCTGCGGTATCTCCTGCAAGTCAACCTTTAAATCCTCCCAAGATACGCCGTCATAGTCCGGGGTGTAGTCCTCTCCTGCTGCCTTGTCGGTAATCGTGATTTCCCCGCCCTCGACATTGACCCTCACGGCGGTTTTTCCGCCCTGGTCCGTGGTAATCCCCTGCCACTTCTTGCTATCCCTTGAAAGGTCGCACCCTGCCAAGGCTGCGTCATTGTTCGGTATGTACTCCAATACGCCGTTTACGATACGCACCCCTGCCAACCATTCCCATACCAAGCCGTTAAGGTCTGATACGCCGTATACGGTGTGGTCGTGATTCCATGTATCCGGGCCGCTCCCTGTAAGCGTCCTGCCGTATCCGCAACCCTCACGCTCCCCCTGCTCTTCCTTGTGGTAATAATCATTTCCCCAATCCGTATTACCGTGGGGCAACGTGCCTTTCTTCCGGCTCTCATTTAACACATATTCCCACTCGGTAGCGGTCATTAAGTGCCACCCCTCGCCCTTTGTCCGGCAAGCTGCCAATGCTTCATCAAAGGTAATTTCCGTTGTCGGGTCTACCATTGGCAGACTGTACGCCCTGCCCTTGATTACCTTATTGGGGTACTTGGAAATATAGATAGCGTCTACCTCTTTCCCGCCGATAATGAACATTTCCGGGGTAACTGCTGCCCTCGGATTCTCAAACCGGACCATAATAGAGGGAATCCCCCTATCATCAAAAATCACTACATTGTTGTGCTTGATTGCTTCGCTCATTTCCTCTTTTCCTCCTACTTTTTAGAATAAATTGAATGTAACTTTATGCTTCCTCTCCGCCTTATGCTTTCCTCGGTATGCAATCCTGAATCAAAGAACGCACAAAACGTAGTACCGCCGATTACGCTTGTCGCCACAATGTACGACCCGATATTATGAAACTCACACTTTTTCACGTTCCTATACGCTACCGTGTGCTTTTCCGTTTTGCTTGCCACGCTATCCCTCCTTTCCTGCGGTCATTCTCTCTATTGCCTGCTGCTCTTCCTGCATATCCTGTACCGCCTGCCTAATCTGCCTGCAATCCTCTTTCAGACAATCCGCCACGGCTTCCAATGTTTCCAACGGCAACGCTTCATCTACTACCACACTACCGACCATATCCGCCAATTCCCTAGCCTTTTCCTGCAACGCTTCCGCCGTTATTTCCATACCTACACCGTCCTTTGTGCGACTTCCGCCCGATAGGGTGTACCTCCACGCTTTAACTCGTTGTAGATAGTCGCACGGTGGACCCCGATAGTGTCAGCAATTACAATCACTCTCGCCCCCTGCTCTTTCATTTTTTCAATCCGTTTTCTGTCCTCATAGTTCAATCGCCTATTACCTTTTCTCACGCTTTCTACACCTCCTATCGCTCCAAAATAAAAAAGGAATGTGCCAAAAGTCCTAAACCCTTGACACATTCCCTATAAAAGCGTATAAAAAAAGAAATGCGATAGAGTTTATTAACTCTTGTCGCATTTCATTTTACAATGAAGCAAAATATAGAGTAAAAATGTAACATTTCAGCCCTCCCCCGCATTTTCAACTCCCGGGAGCCGGAAAAGAGGATATCCGCCAAAAACGCTGCGCAGGGTAAAGTCAGCCCTCCCGCCATAGGCAAGGTAACAGCTGCATGTCTTCCGGCTGCATTCCGGCTCAAAGATTTCTTCCGCCTCCGCATCATACCAGTTGACGGCCCTGGGCCTGCTTATGTTGCAGGTATGTACCCTCCCGTCCGCCTCCACAAAGCATCTGTCTGCACACATCCGGGCATCGGCGTCCGGATTCCTGAGCTCATATTCAAAAAAGGGATCCGCCCGTAAAAAGTCTTCCACCTCCTCCCTGCTGTAATTCCTTTTCAGCCCGTCCATCCTGTTGATCCACAGATAGATTTCGGGAGAAAGCTTCTCTCTCAGCTCCCATATCAGCTGTATATTCCGGGGAACCCCCACCGCACCTGCGCACACCTTAACATGGTTCCGGCTCAGGCTGTGGCATCTGGAAACAAACTCATCCACCGTGGTCATCTCAGGATGGAAAGTCGCCCAGATGCAGAGTTTCCCCCTTTTCCACAGCCGGAAATCCCCGGCAGCGCCGGGCTCAGAAGCTTCCGGGACTCCGTCTTGAGACAAAGGGCTTCCCCAGAGCGCATATTCATCGGATGGAACATTTCCCTGGATTCCTCCACCAACAGAATCATATATTTTCAGGCATTCTTCCACGGAGAAGCTGAGATTCGTCTGCAGGCCCACCCTGTCAATCCCGGGAATCCCCGCAAGGCGCGAAAGCCCCTCCCAATACCACGGATAAACGGAGGCTTCCCCATAGGGTGTGATCAATACGGCCCCGATAGAAAAATCCTGTGCCCTTGCCGCCGCGCTGCGACAGAACCGTTCAAAGCCCTGCCGATCCCGCTCCGTTTCGGACACTGTCGCCCGGTGCTTTGAAAAAGGGCAGTAGGAGCAGCTGTAATTACAACTTTTCAGGCTTCCTCTGTAAACAACGGTTCTTTTACCCATTGGTTTTCTCCCATTCCAGCATTTTCCTTCTGATGTCTTCCGAAATCAGCTGTGGGCCAATATAGTCGGAAAGCCCCAGGCCCTCCTCCGTCAGCCCGATGCAGCCAGCCACTCCGCTGCCGACACCCGACATCAACACGTTCTCATCCCCGGCGGCGGCACGCGGCGCCAGCACGCTTTCATCCCCGGCGGCACACGGCGCCCATTCGGCCCCATTCCCGGCGGCACACGGCCCATCGGCGCTTCCGGAGGAAACAGCCATTCGTCCCTCTCTCAGCCAGCCCTTACGAATCCAGTCTGCGATCATGGGAAAATCTTCCAGCAGCTCCGAATGAAACAGCCTTTTATAGGCCTCCCCTGAAATGCCGGGAAGGATCAGCAGGTGCTTTATCACATATCTTCTCTTAAGCTCCTCCTCCGAAAGCAGTATCCCGTTCGTCACACGGGAAAAATCCTCCCTCCGCTGAAACCTCTCTATCTCCTCCAGCGCAGCGCTTCTCGTTGTCTGATACGGTGTACAGGTGTGAAGCCGCCCCAGATAGCTCCTGCCCCCGCATCCCAGAGACAGTGCGCTTTTCAAACCGCACTCGCAGAATTCCGGAAACGGCATTTCCACGAAGCCCTCATTCCTACGGCCGTTTCTGAGAAACCGTCTCATGGACATCTGTACATAGCCGTTTTCCTTTAAATACCCGGCCCCGCACTGATACAGTGCATAGGTGTGATCGGAGTCCAGAAGTCTCTTCCTGCCCCTCCGTTCGAGTCCGGCGCCATGCTTTATGTACAGGGGATAGAGAAATATTTCATCCGGCCAAAAGGCCAGCGCCCTTCTCAGGGAGTCCGTCAGACTTCCCGCCGTCTGCCCCGGCAGACCGTAGATAAAGTCAAAATTGACGCATTCAAAGCCCGCCTCCGCCAGGAGCCCCGCCGCCTCCCCGGCCCGCGCGCTGCTGTGATTCCTCCCCAGCCATTTAAGCTCCCCGTCGTCAAAGCTCTGGATTCCCATGCTGACCCTTGTAACACCCAGGGACTTCAACAGCCCTACATTCTCCCTGTCAGTCTGATTAGGCGCTGTCTCTATGATGACCTTGCGGTGGCTGGCCATGGGCATACAGGTTTCCACCGCCTCAAAGACCCGCTCAATCTGCGCGCCCTCCAAAAGAAGGGGCGTTCCCCCGCCTATGGTGAAATCCCCGAAGGACGCATCCTGTGGCAGCCACTGGCGGTACTGCTTCATCTGGCGCAGCACCGCTTCCAGGTAGCTGTCCATCTGGATCCGGCTGCACCCTGTGACCGAAAACAGGTTGCAATAGCCGCATTTGCTCTCACAAAAAGGAAGGTGAAGGTATAAGCTGTGCCCTTCACCCCCAAGATTAAAAAAATAATCCCTTACATCGACATTTTCCAGCGTCCTGTAAGCCGTCTTGTGAGGATAGCTGTACATATATTGGAGATATCTGTTCATCCCGGCCTCCATCCTCCCGCCCGTCCGACAGGCAGGGTCAAATATCCGGCACACCGCCCCATCAGAGGAAAAAGTGCTTATACGGCACCCTGTTCACCACAGGATGGTTCACTCCGTGAAACACGTATCCGTCCTCGCCATAGCAGGTGCCGTGATCCGAAAAGCAGACTACGAAGGTATCGCCCCTTTTATCCTTCCAATCCCCGAACAGCCGCCCCAGCTCCCCGTCCGCGTACCGCAGCGCCGCCCTGTGGGTCTCCAGGCTGTCGTTCTTCTCATTCTCCAGGTAGAAATAATTGGGATAATGAATCGAGCAGACATTGAGGTAGAGGAAGATCTTCCTGTCCTCCTCATACTGTTCCAGCTTATGGAGAATGAAGTCCACCTGGTTTTTGGTGCTGTCCTTCACCGGGCAGGCGAAGGACGGGTTCCAGTAGCTCTTTTCAAAGAAGGAGGGAAATACCTTCCCCATATCCGAGCGCTTGTCGAAAAAGGCCACCCCGCCCACACACCAGGTGTCATATCCGTCCCTTTGAAGCCCCTGTACCAGATTGGAAGTGTCAAAGCCGTATGCCCCTGCGGGAACCTTCTTCCCCATCCCCATACTCTTTGGAAAGAAAAGCTTTTCCTGCTCCGCAATGCTTTTCGCCTCCTCCTTCGCCGGGAGGAAGCCGGAAAAGATGGCATGATGGGAGGGATAGGTAAAGTTGCCGGGAGCCTGACGCTTTTCCCAGGGGCCGTACCGGTTCAGCACGGGAGTACCCCCGCATTTTTCTTCCTCCACGGCAGCATCATACCGCAGGGTATCGAGACATACAAACAGTATGTCGCATTTCCCTACCACCTGTGTCATATCCACCGAACATGGATTCTGATTCATACCTGACTGAAACGCCGCAAACGGTACTTCTCCTGTCATAGCCTGTCTTCTCCTTTGATTCCGAAACATATTTGCAGGATCATTCTTCCCGCTCTGTTCATTGTCACCCTATGTATTTCCCTTCGGCCATCATCGCCCTCATGATCTCAACCTGCCGCCGATAGATCCGGTTCCCGCCGTAAACATCCCTGTGGAGCAGGTCTCCCTGCCCGTTCAGCTCGATGATGCGGGGCCGGAGGCTGCCCTTCTCCAGAAGCACATCCATCCCGATACTCTTTAAGCCGGGATAACACGCCGCTGCCCTGAGGCATTCCTCCCCGATCCTTTCCGACACCGCCCCGTCCAGGTACAGCTCCGCAAACTCCATGGAATGATTATTCAGATGCAGGTTGGTGATGGGCCCCTTTGACAGGCGGGGCAGGATATAGTCGATCCGCCCGCCCTGCACGATCACCCGGAGATCATAAAAATAATCATGAAAAACAGCCTTCCCGTACCATTTTTCCACAATACAATCCATTGTGAAAAGCTGATCCAGGAAAGCGGACGCCGCCTCACCTTCCAGCCGGTGCAGCTTCTTCGTATTGACCAGTCCTCCCCTGTCAGGAGCCGCGCAGGTATAAAGAACCCTTTTCCCGGTTCCCGGGGAGAACCGGAGCGCCGTTACCCCCGCCGCTCCCGACCCCTGCACAGGCTTTATAAAGACCTGATGCACCCGGTTTTCCCGCAGAAAGCCAAAGAGCTCCTCCCCGCAGGAAAAGCTTTCCTCATACATTTCTGTCACCGCAACACCGTTTTCCATAAGCCTTTTCTTACAGCCCCGCTTGTCAAGCACTGCGGCCACCGCGGAAGGGTGGTTAAAGAAGGCCCCCACAGGCATCCGGGAAAGCTGCCGCAGCCGCTCCCCGTACTGTCCTGTCAGAGCCTCCATCTCACACAGCCGGAAGCTTTTCCATTCCGGCGCGTCTATCTTTACGATGCTGTGCCCCATTCCTCCGGCCTTTTCCCCCCATGGGAAATCCTTCCAATCGTAAAAGGAAACAGGGATGCCCGCTCCGGCGGCCGCCTTCTCAAAATAAGCCCTTCTCTTACCGCCCTCCGAGCCGCTGCCGCCCGGGGAACCGATCAGAGCGATCCCGCTTATTCCGTCAGCATCGCATTGTACCATATCTTCCCGTTCCATTTCTCCGCTTCTTCCTGTTCTGTCAGGTCTGTCTCCATCGAAAGCCCTTCCAGCTTCCCCATCATTTCGTCGGACAAATAGTGATGGTGCACATCCAGCTTCCGGATATTGGGAAGCCCGGGAAGCTTCTCCAAAAGCAGGCTCCCGCCCTTGTCTGTCAAAGTCCCGTTGGACAGATCCAGGGTACTGATCTGGCGGATATATTTGCTCTCCAGCACCACTTCGGCCAGCTCATCCTGAATCTCGCTGTCCGTAATGCCCAGATAAGTAAGGCTGGGAAAATCGGAGTTGGCAAGCAGCTCCCTTATGGTCTCCGCATTCCCGTCAAAACCGTAATCCTCAACCCCGATATAGAGAAGGAGCTTTTTCAACCCGGGGAGCTTCGCCCCCTCAATTTCCTTTAAAACATCCTTCCCCAGGCCGCCGCAGATAATGGTGAGGGATTCCAGGTTTTCGTGTTCGATCTCCCCCAGGGTCAGATCCGTGCTGCCCTTGATCGTCAGCTCCTTCAGCTGGGGCATGGCCTTCCAGATACGGCTGTAATCCCCCTGGATGATCCAGGAGACCTCGCATACCTCGAAATTCATATCCCCTACGAAAAGGCTGGTAATATGGCTGAATTTATCCGGATGCTCCGCAATGGCATCCAGGATCGGCTGGCAGCTGTCCTCGTACTCGCAGCCCCAGCCGCCGATGATCAGCTCCTCCAGCCCGGGGAATTCCGGATCCGCCATGATATCCTCCGCCAGGGCCGCCACGTCTTTCCCGTTTTCATAATCTTCATAGTCGTTAGAATATGTCTTGCTCTTACCCATCTGCCCGTTTACCTCCCGCATTTTTATTACCTGTATTATACTAAGGACAGGCGCACCGTGTCAATTCATTCCGCAATTTCCTGTATGCCTCCGGAAAGGATTGTGATGACGGCTTCACAGAGCTTCCGCACCCCCTTTTTCGTGTAGACACCTTCCTGATAATCAAACTGCATATCCATACCGCCCTTTTCATTGGACAGTAGATGAAAGGTCATATGGTTCGGCATATCCCCCGTCATGCTGAAACTCACGCTATAGCCAAAATCAGCCTGATAGGAAAAGTGGCAGAAATGAAACATATATTCCGAAACCGAATCGCCTGCGATATTCTCCTCCCGCAGGGCGGAAAGGATGCGGTCAAATCCATACGCACGGTGCGCCGATGCCTCTCCCGCCGCCGCCTTCACCTTCCGACACAGCTCCGCAAAGGTATCCTCCGCATCCACACGCACCCTGACCGGGACAAGCAGCGCGTAACAGCCCAGCGTATCCATCTGCTCCGGCGTCCGGTTCAGGCAGGGCATCAGGAACACGGCGTCCTTCTTGTCCGTAGCCTGCGCGAGGTAAAAAGCGTAAGCGGTGGCAAAAAGGCAGGGAATGGAAACATTTTCCCTCTCCCCGTAAGCCTCTGCACCGCTCATGACCTTTTCCGGGATCCTGTCCCTGTAGCTGGCATATTCCTCCCCCGGCGCCTTCCTGGAATAGACGGACGCATCAAACTCCGCGTCCGCGAAATAAGCCTTCCAGAATTCCCTCTCGTCAGAATACTCCTCCGGGACAAGGCCGCCCACCGCCTGGAATTCCGAGCGGACGATCTCCTTTCCCGCAAGCACATCCAGCACCCTCTGTACAAACAGGCTCATGCCATAGCCGTCTATGATAATGTGATGGAACCGCACATACAAAAAGACTCCGCCGCCGGACAGCGGAAAAACATTTGCGCGATACAAATGCCGTGCCGTGTCCAGGGAAAGCCTGTCCGCAATATTCATATATCCGTCCACCCAGTCAGCCGGACGTTCCTTTTCAATGCTGCATTCAGATATCTTCTTCCCGCCGTAGGAAAGCCTCCACCCGTCTTCCCCCCGGCATAAGACAGCGGTGAATATATCCGCGCTGTCAAGCACGGTATCCACTGCCCTTTTCACTTCATCCTCCCTGTGTTCCGGCAGATAGAGCTTTAAGGAAACGGTGTTCCTGGCCCCGTTGGGACAGGCCCGCTCCGCCCTCTCTACTTCTCTCTGAGATAAATTCAGCCTGCATATCTGTTTTTCTTCCGCCATATCGTTATCCCCCGCTATTCCTTCCGTCTCCGTTTCTTCCAAACAGTAATGATAACCGGTCTATTGTATTAACAATCATATTCCATATAGGGATACATTTCCACCAACATGGAACATTTTGCACTTTTTCCGGCATATTTTGCAGCTTATGGTCGTAAATGTTACTTTTGAAAAAAAGTATTGCAAAAACGGTAAAAAAGCGGTTAAATGGTATATGAAAATAATTCATATATTATAAGGAAAACAGAGACATGTCAAATTTAAAATTACCCAAGAATTACAGATCCGAGTTAAACCTTCACGACACACAGGTAGCCATCAAGACGGTGAAGGATTTCTTCCAGACCCTGCTGGCGGAACGGCTGAACCTCCTGCGCGTTTCCGCACCCCTTTTTGTGGATCCGGCCTCCGGCCTGAACGACAACTTAAACGGTGTGGAGCGCCCTGTGGCCTTTGACATCATGCACCAGGACGGCAGGGAGGGCGAGATCGTACATTCCCTGGCAAAGTGGAAACGATATGCCCTGGAGAAGTACGGCTTTGCCGAGGGCGAAGGGCTCTACACGGATATGAGCGCGATCCGCCGGGACGAGGAGGTGGACAATATCCATTCCATCTATGTGGATCAGTGGGACTGGGAAAAGGTCATCCGCAGGGAAGATCGCAATCTGGATACCCTGAAGGATACGGTGCGCACCATCTACAAGGTGCTCCGCAAGACGGAAAAGTATATGGCGATCCACTTCGATTACATTGAGGAGATTCTGCCCCACGACATTTTCTTTATCACTACCTCGGAGCTTGCCGAAATGTTCCCTGACTACACCCCCAGGGAGAGGGAATATTACATAGCCAAGGCCAAGGGGGCTGTCTGCGTCATGCAGATCGGGGATAAACTGGAAAACGGGGAACCCCACGACGGCCGTGCGCCGGATTACGATGACTGGGAGTTGAACGGTGATATCATCGTTTACTACCCCGTCCTGGACATCGCACTGGAGCTTTCCAGTATGGGGATACGCGTGGATAAGGAAGCGCTGCTGTCACAGCTGGAGAAGGCGGGCTGTCCGGAGCGCGCTTCGCTGCCCTTCCACCAGGCGGTGATCAACGGGGAAGTGCCCTACACCATCGGAGGCGGTATCGGCCAGTCCCGCATCTGTATGTTCTTCCTGCGCAAGGCCCACATCGGGGAGGTGCAGTGCTCCCTGTGGCCCAGGGATGTGATGGAGGAGGCGGAGGCGAAGGGTCTGCAGCTTTTGTAACATATGCTCTCCCCGTACATCACTGTGCGAATCCTGACTGAGGCGGAGAATTTGTCTGAGAATGCAGTAAGGGGCGGCGTCTGCGGCGCTACCCCTTTTTACTGTTTACAAATGATTGTTGTCTAATAAACCCTCACAGCCTATACGCCTCTGTCTCCTCCTACTGCTGCATACTTGCCATCAGGGCCGGTATGAGCTGCTTCTTTCGGGATACCACACCTTCCAGCCGGAAGGAATCCACATCCGCCGGAACACCGAAAGCGTTCTGTATCATTTCCTCTGCATTGTCCCCTACATACAGCAGCTCCGTCACCTCGCTGATGATATTGGTGAGCATAAAGAAGATCATATTGACCTGCATGGATTCCGCAGTCTCTCTCAGATAGGGAAGGAGCTTCCCCTTAATATCCGCCAGTTCCTCCTCCGTCATGGCGTTGATCTGGCCCACCCCGAAGGATATATCATTGCTGGAAAAGGTCTTATAATCCTGATAGAAGATCTCCTTTGGCTCCTTATCCTTCAGATTGCTCCCCGCCTTGAACATCTCCCTTGCGAATTCCTCCACATTGATTCCCGCCATGGCCGCAAGCTCCTCCGCAGTCTGCCTGTCATAAGCGGTACAGGTGGGGGAACGGTACATCAGTGTGTCCGAGAGGATTGCCGCGCACAGCAGGGCAGCCGTCACCTGTGAGATCTCCACGCCGTTCTCCCTGTACATCTGGTAGATGATCGTAGCGGTACAGCCCAGAGGCTGGTTTCGGAAGAAAACAGGCGCAATAGTCTCCAGGCTTCCCAGACGGTGGTGATCGATGATCTCCAGGATCTCGGCGTTTTCCACCCCGTTTATGGCCTGGTTCTTTTCATTATGATCCACCAGGATGAGCTTCTTGGGCGACATGTTCAGAAGGTTGCGCCTGGAGATCATTCCCACATAATTACCGTATTTGTCCAGTATGGGAAAATCCCTGTGCCTTTTCTTGGCCATGATGTCCTTGATCGTCTCGGTAAATTCGTCCAGCCGGAACGTAATAAGCCGCTCTGTCCGCATAAAATGCGAAATGGGCATGCTCTGATTGATCAGCCTGGCCACCGTATAGGTATCGTGAGGCGTGCCGATCACCGTGCAGCCGTTCTCCTCCGCCAGTTTCCGGATCGTTGCGGAAACCGGTGCTCCCTCGCATACAATGATGCAGTCCGCCTTCATCTCAATGGCACAGAGCTGCGATTCATACCGGTTGCCCAGGATCACCAGATCATGCTCCTCGATATAATTTTCCATCAGGTCGGGATTCGCGGCGGCAATCAGCACCTTTCCCCTGTCAAAGGCCGCCTCCTCCTCTCCCGTTATCATAAGGCCGTCCAGCGTCTCCAGGATATTTTTATATTTTGTCCTGGCCGTGGCAAGGATCTTACTGTCGTAGACATCCATATAAGAGGTGGCGATATCCCCGATCGTGATCAGCCCCACGAGCTTATTCCCCTCCGTGATGGGAAGGGTGACAACATTGTTGTCCCGCATAAGGCTCCACGCCTTTTTCAGGGAAATATCCTGGGGCACCCCCTCGGTTTCCCGGATCTCAATATCCCGCACCTGCGTCCTCACATCCTTAATATACACCGGCGGGCGCACTCCGAAGCGCTCCAGGACATACTGGCTTTCCTCGTTCAGATGGCCGGCCCGCACAGCTATGTATTCCACATCCTCATTCAGCCTGCTCTTTAAATCCGCATAGCAGATGGCGGAACAGATGGAATCCGTATCCGGGTTCTTGTGTCCTGCTACAAATACCTTTTCCTTTTTAATACCCATTTCAATCATCTTCCAATCCTGCATATTTTTTTACTTTTTGAATACTTTATTGAATATTTTCTTCTTGCATTTAAACACTTATAATTATATTATGAACGTACTAACCGCAAAGGAGGCCGTGCCTATGAAAGAATTCGTTCCCTACAAACATGAGAAAGAGGTAATCTCTATCCGGATTGATTCTGAAATGTTAAAAACGGTTGACTCTTCTGCAGAACGGGCGGGTATCAGCCGCAATGAATTCATCAATCAATGTATTGCATTTGCCTTAAATCATCTGCCTTCCAGGGACAAATGATTGCGCGCCATAGATGCCTCCTGCATTCTGCAGGGGGCTTCCTTTTGTACCGGGAATGTTTACAGTCCCGGGAATGCCTGCAGGCCCGCACTCACAGCCCAAGCCAGTTTTTGAGGGGGTTTACCTTCCTGGCCTGCTCCATGACATCCCCGCAGTTTTCCCTCAGATATCGTTCCAGCCCGAACACTTCTTCATCTGAAAACCCTTCCACATGATCAATGACACCGTCGGGCACAAGCCCCTCCGCAACATCCTTTCCACGCAGGAAGGACACTCTGGCATATCGTCTTCCATCTTTATTTATGATCCCTGACACCAGCATATTTACAGAATCCATAACTCCTCCTGCCTCCCCTTTGCCTGAAGGCAATATAATCGTGCTCATGCCTTTCTGCTTTCAAAATACGGGAATCTCTCAAGCGCCTCAAAGATATCCTGAAAGTCCTCCTTTGGAGCCAGATCGATATACCGCTCCAGGAGCTCCCTTTCCCGGTCTTTATATTTTCCGTAAAAGATATCAAACAGGTTGTGTCCCCGCAGGTAAATACGAATCTCTTCCATGTGCTGCCGGATATCTTCGACACTTTCCAGGCCATGGCCCAGGATCTGTGTCAGATGCTGGCCGCTCTTAAGCCGATAGAGGTACTCCTTCCACTTTTCCAGAAGCGTCTCGTAAAACGCCTCCTCCGATTCCACAACTCCAAGCTGCGCCATCACCCCGGGATTCAGAAAATAATTCTCGAAGGAATAATACTTCAGAATCAGTACATTCTCCGGACGTACCCGGGGCAGCTTATCCATATCCTCCCGGTTTCGCTCCTCATAGTAGCGGCAGAGCTGCCCTCTCAGCTCTGCAGGATCCCTGCCGTCACTGTCACGGACCATCAGGAACTGGTCGCGCAGGTAAATCTGGTTCATATATTTCAAATTTGCATAGGTCTTGATATTGGTACAGCTGTTGGTAGTAATAATGGCAATACGGGAAAGATTCCCCTGCTCGTCAGTAGTCTCCGCATAATATCTTCCGAGCAGCAGCGGCAGGCGGGATTTATCCTGCTTTCCTTCCACGATAAACACAAAATTCACATTCATCAGATCCCCCGCAGTGTAACCCAGATCGTCCAGGATTGCACTGATGTCCGTCTTGCTGCGGATATCGCAGCAGCCGTCCTGCCGCTGGATAACCTGTCGTATCTGCCTGCTGTTGAAATTCGGCAGCAGATTGGGGGAATGGGTGGTGAAGATAACCTGATTCTTGGCTGACAGGCGGTAAAGGATCTTCCCACACACCTTCTGCAGGCTGGGGTGCAGGAAAATCTCAGGATCCTCGATCATAATGATACTGGAAAGGTTTTCCTCAATCTGCGTGTACGCCTCCAGCAGGGAAAACAGATAGATGGAGCGCATTCCCTTACCCATCCGGGAGATGGGGTGGGGCACTTTCTGGGCCGGATGGCAGATCTCCGTAGTCACCTGCAGAATTTTCTCCATATCGCGGTTCATATGATAACGGATACTTTCCCGGCCCCCGTTCTTATGGAAACAATCGTTTACCATCCGGGCAAAGTTATCCAGGTTCAGCTGGTACAGCTTATAATCCAACAGCCTGGAGGTCTCAAGCACATCCAGCTCGGCGGGAGTCTTCTGTTCTATCAGCCCGATACAGTGGAAGCAATAATTGCATTTCTTTGCCTGGTCAAACATACAGCAGCCCGAGCGCAGCTTCTTCAGAAGCTCATCCTCCTGCAAAAGCAGCAGATCGCTCTGGAGCTGCTCCAGACGGCGTTCCGTGTCCACATGATATATCTTGGGAAACACCTCCCGTATATAGGGATTATTCTTGTTTATGCCGTCCATATAGCGGACACGCCCGTCCTTATTGGCCGTCATGGTGAAGGTAAGCCTGTTCTCCGAAAAGGATGGGAGCTTCCGGCAGAAATCCTGCAGCCACGCCTCTTTCCTCCGGTACTGGCTGACCACGCCGCCGCGCCGCAAAAGCTCCATATCCTCCTCCGTAAAGGAAAGCGTGACATGGATCCTGATCTTGGCCCCCGCCTCCCCGAAGTCCTCGGGACGGATGACATACCCGCCGCCCACCGCCCGGATGGCATCCAGCACGGTAGTCTTGCCGATATTGTTCTGCCCCACCAGAATCAGGGCACTCTCGATGTCAGGGATATACATATCATGTATCAGCTTAAAATTTTGAATCCGCAGCTCCGTAATTCTCATAGGCAGCCTCCCTGTTATCTGGCGCCGTCCGAAAGTTTTGAGATTGCAACCCCCATAAACGACAGGGTAACGACTATCCGCAAAGAGAAGGGTATTGAAAAATTCACAAAGGGAACTTCGCTGAGGAACGTCGTCACCACGAACATCAGTACCTTGGAATACACTGCCGCACGGTACAGCGTCCCTGCCGACAGCCGTTTATGCATACTCCCGGCAATGAGCATTCCAAACAGCAGATAAACCGCCGCACAGAGGAAATACCAGAAAACCCTTCCCACAAAGAAGATGATATATACCACTGCCAACACTGCCATAAAGATCGGCATCAGCGTATCTGCAATCCACTCCCTGTTGATTTCCAGATTGCTTCCCAGGTGGTCGTAATTTGCCTGCTGATACTCCCCGTTCTGCCAGACGGAAATTCGGTCCCGCCCCAGCAGGAGTATATTCCTGTATCCCCCATCCGCTATCGCCCGCGCATCTTCAAGGGAAAAACCGTTAACTTCCTCCGTCATGTATATATATGACGCGCCTCCCGCATACAGAAAGGGCTCGTCAATACGCAGCCTCCCGTCCGATAACTCAAAATCCGGAAGCTCGTCCACCCATGAGCTCCCGTCCCCACTGATGCCGGGCAGGAATCCAATCGCCAGGATCACAAAGGAAATGACCGTCGCCACCAGGACCAGAAGCGTCACAAAGCCGATCATGCTCCCTGTCTTAACCTTTGCCAGCCTGTCATATTGGGGCGGAAGAAAGGAAATGACAAACTGTTGAAATATATTCGGAGCCTTCTGTATTTCCGGATTTCCATAATTATAAGCGCTTGCATAAGGATTGTTTCCATAGGGGTCATACTGCTGAGAGGCACCGCTGTCGGGCCGCTGATCATAATTGTTGTCCATTTTACTCCCTTTCATACCAGTCTTTCATTTATCGGGTACTGATTCTGTCTCCCTGTACCAGACGGTTTTATTATACACCCGTCCGGCACATCCAGGCAAGGATAAGATGATTTTGAAGTGGTAGGTACTGGTATCAGAAAAATGTACCTTGACTAAACATCTCGTCTTGTCAATCTTCTATAGCCCTCCTTTTGGACGGAAAAAACGCATGGTTTACAATGAACTGTTCCATGCGCCTTTATCAATGCGTCCTGTGGACGCTATGTTATTTTGATATTAGATTGTTTTGCCGATTACGCCAACTGCATAACCTCGGCTTCAAGCTCTTTTAATTCTTCAAGTGGTAATGACGGAACATACTCCGCAATTTCTTCCAATGACATTTTACCTTTCCTTATCATTCTTTCTGCAGTTTCCCTGTCTGCGTCATGCCTTTCGCTTCTGATAAATGATTTCATTATCTGTTCTTCATCAAACAAACTCATCATAATCGTCACAACCTCCTTTTCTCTTTCAAGCAAATATTCCTTTAAGACATTCCTGTCCTTGCATATGCGAATCGTTTCCGTAACTGCCTTTTGTGTCATTCCATGCTGTTTTGTCTGCTCGCTAAAAACTTTGCAGAAAATGATGTACTGATTGATGATGTCATCCGTATCGCTTTCATAGATAACCTTTGCCTTTAATACCTCTGTTGCTGCGGTATCCTCTGGATGAAGCGTTTTATATAGTTTTAGCAGATAACTCTTGTTTTGAAAAAGGTCAAGGAATACGCTGTTTTTTGCGGTACGCTTTGCCATTTGACGTGTCACATTGACTTCCTCAATTTGTTTTGTATCATCCTGCACTTTAAGACCTCGATTTCTAAAAATCTGTGACACAAGATACGATATATCCTGCTCCTGCCGCACTTTAATTATACAAAAAAACACTTACCTTTACAATAAATTTCACATTAAATTTACTTCCGCATACGCTCTCTTAAGTCGGAGTACTTCGATAAGCTTTCATGAGGAAGCGCATTGGGTGGGCTGGTGACATTTGAGATGCAGAAGCGAAAACATATCCATCTGGTTGATTTTTCGATCGCATTTAAGGCCTGCCTTATTTTCCATGCAATATAGCAAAAATATTGCCTGGAAATGGCATTATCTATGTCGTTTCTTCTGGGATTTATTTCCGAATGATACCTTACTGCCACTGAATTTCCGCTTGCATTTTCATGCATAAACAATTAATATGATATACGTGCTGCGGCCCGCGGCGGGCAACTGTGAAAGGAGCGTGATCATATGTACTGCATTCTGGTGACGGGAATCCCGGCAGCGGGAAAAAGCGTCATGGCTAAGGCCCTGGCCGGGATCAAAAAAAGAGGCTTTGACGATTTCTCTGTCGGCGGCAAAAAATTCTCGATTGACACAACGGATTTTGCCGGACTCGACATGGAAAAGATTTTTCTGCAGATCACCCTGTGGATCCGGAATCTGCAGGCAGATGAAGATCCTGATGTCTGAAGGAGGCTTGTCAGATATGGCATACACAATGGTTCATGTCCTGACCGCCGGGAAAGTGTGGCGGGAGCTGATCCGCACCTGCAAAGGGAATACATATGGCTTAACCGAAGCCGATTATCCGACTTACCTTCTGGGAGCTGTTGCACCGGATGCGGTTCATGCGGATCAGAATTATTCGACGGAAATGAAAGAACGCAGCCATTTATTTACGGATGGCCTAAAGTGGGGACAGGTCAGCAATGATGCGGATATCTGTCTCTGGCAGAGGAATATCAAACGTTTTTATCTGCAGAACAGGGGCAAATATGACATTGCATTCCTGACAGGATATGTGGTGCATTTACTGACAGACGTCTATAGCAGCGTTCACTTTTACGGGCCTTTTCTCGATACCATCAGAGAGAATCCCGGGGAAAAAATGGCTCTGTTTAAGCAGGAGAATTACGCGGTGAATTACTACCTGTTCTCCCGGTTTTCCAGAGAAAATAACCTGTCGGAACTACTCCGTTCCGGTAAAGCGATAACCCTGCCCGGGGTAATCGAGAAGGAAATCATCGAACGGAGAATCGGACAGTTATTTGAACATCTTCCTGAAGTCAACGCAGTATTTGCGCTCCGCCATCCCCTCCACAATCCCTGCATTCAGGTTGATCCAGCTTTTACATTTATCCAATATGATGGCGTCGCTCGTTATTACATTTTCCATCTTCTGCAGCACCGAATCCACATTGTGAATCACCTCGGTCTGTACCTCAAGGGAAAAGGAATCCGCCAATTCCAAAATCCTCTGTTGCAGCCTCCCGGAATTGGATACCGGGGCGTCCAGATAGAACACGGCCCTGCCTGCCCCGCCTCTTTCCAGACTTCTACAGATTAATGTAATCGCCGTTTCCGTCTTGTCGATCAGGCGGTAGGTGCCCCTGAGCGCGGCCAGATCCCGGATCGTCCCATCCATGCATTTCAGCAAAAGGGAATCGGACAGGGCAACCTCCAGCGTAATAATGGTATTGAATCCGTCAATGTGCACCGTACCGCCCTCCGGAATCCTGTCCAATTCCTTTTCCTTCCTTTCCCGGATACTTCCGTCGGAAGAAATGCCCCTCGCCAGCGCCAGCCTCTGCCGCTCGGACAACAGGTAATGATTTCCCACAAAGGTGGACGCACCCTTTATGGGGTACCCCTGGTTCAATAAATATCTCAGGTCTCTCCCGGCCTGATACAATTTCTCCAGGGATTGGCCTCCAAATTCCTTTTCATCCCCTGGCGCATATCCTCGTCTTACTACTGTGCTCATGCTGATTCCTCCCCGCCCAACCGGGCCGCCGAAACACTGCTGCCGTTTCCGGAATTCCCCTCTACCCGATCAGCACATGCTTCCCCTCAAAAGCAATCCCATATTTCCGTATTCTGTGGGTTGGTATCCCCTTTGCCTCCAGTGCGGCCGCATACTTCTTCTCCTCAATCTGTCTGAGCGCAGCTTCCACCGTGGCCTCCAGATTCTTCTCCTTCTTCGGGCTGTGCACCTTAAATTCCAGGATGATGGCATCCAGGGACGCATTACGGACACCGGCCGCAGCATCCCCCCAGGGCGCTATCGGCTCCAGCATCACATCATAGCGGCCAAATCCACTCTCTCTGTTAGACGTCACTGCATACCGGTCTGCCAGATCCACCATCAGCCCCAATACGAAGCCATGGTAAAAACGCTCCGGCTCTGCTCTCCCGGAAGGCCTGTTTCCGGTGTCAAAATTGCTGAAGGTTGTAACCGCCACACGATTCATGTATTCGTTCATCGCATCGACATCCCCCGCCAGCAGCGCTCTGATAAATTCATTATAGGCAGGCACATAATTTTTGAACCAGCCCTCTATCATATCCCGGAACATAAGCCTTACTTCCCTGTTGGTGAGTTTCAGGGAATACTCCTCCTCCCCGGTATCACCGTCCATGGTATATTGTTCCACCTTCAGATATCCGGCTGCCAACAAAAGGCTCCAGATTGCGGATTCATTATGATCCAGCTGGTCAAATACCACCTGCTCGTCCATTCGTGTCCGCAGCGTACCGCCGCTTAACAGGTCTTCCATAATGATCTTAACGTCCTTACTGCCCTCCCGTATCAGTTTACTGACAAGTCCGTTGCTGCTGGTGTTCGCCCAGTAAGCATACAGCTTCCTCTCGTCCAGAAAGTTGATGATCGACCAGGGGTTGTAAATATCCGTCTTTTCCCCAAAAGTAAAACCGTCATACCAATCCCTGACCCGTTCTTCCATCTCAGACAACCCATACTCCCTCAAGGCATCCGACACCTCCTTCTGGGTAAAGCCAAAGGCATCCTCATACTTCCGGGAAGTTGATGTGATCACCGTCAGATGATTCAGATCCGAGAAAATACTCTCCCTGCTGACCCTGGTAATCCCGGTCATAACGGCCCGTTCCAGAAATGGGTTTGACTTAAACGCAGCGTTAAACAGATTTCTCATAAAGGTGGAAATTTCCTTCCAGTACCCGTTTATATATGCCTCCTGCATGGGCGTGTCGTATTCGTCCAGCAAGATGATCACCTTCCTGCCATAATATCCCATCAGCAGCCTGGAAAGCATATGCAGCGACATTGCCGCAATATCCTCATCCATATCCCTTGATACGGCCCTGAACAATTCCCTGTCCCTTTCATCCGTAAGGCCCTCCGCACACAGCAGGAAACGATACTGATGATACTGCTCGTAAATCACCCTGCAGATCATTCTGCGCATTTCCGTAAAATCTTTCGCTCCCTTTACAGGCGCAAAAGAAAAGAAAATTACCGGATACGTCCCCTGCAGCTTTCTATACTTCTCATCCTCCCAGATACGCAGGCCCTCAAATATGCCGCCCTGCCCTGCATATTTGACTGAGAAAAAGCGCTCCAGCATACTCATGGTGAGAGTCTTGCCAAACCGTCTTGGGCGGGTGATCAGCGTCACCGCATCGTCATTCTCCCACCATTCCTTTATGAACGATGTCTTATCCACATAGAAGTTATTGTTTTTTACAATTTTATCAAAATCCTGATTTCCAATCCCTACCGTCCTGGCCATGCCGTGAGTCTCCTTCCAAACTGTCCCTCCCCTCCATATTAGCACAACCGGCCGGATAATTCTATGGAAATTCCCCTGTTGACACGCTTCCCGAAGGCGAAATATAATAAATTGAGTAGTAATCAAAATAAAGTCAAAGAAAACATAAAAGGAAGGTAACAGTCATGAAGCAAAAAATATTCGCCCTGTTCCTGTCCTGCCTCCTGTGCGTTGGCCTGTCCGCATGTCAGAGCCAGCCGGAGACCGCAGCGGACAGCTGCTGGATCCCGCTGGGAGAAGCAGGAAGTATGGAAAACTATATGGCGGACAATCTCGCCGGACTGGACATGAACGCCCTTCGGGAAGAAGCCGGTTCGGAGAGCCTTTCCCTGGCGCAGCGGTTTAGAGCGGTTTCCCTTCTGTGCGCGGGAGAATACTGGGGCAATTCCCAGGCCGGTTCCGATGGGCAAGTAACTTCCGGCGGTCAGCCTGGTTCCGATGAGCAGTCCCACACCGACGGCAGCGGACAGAAATCCGAACAACTGGACGCCCTATTCCAATACGATTATCCCGAGAGCTCCGCCTACGCCGATTCCTTTCTGGCCGCGGTCAATGCTGACAGCGAAGCCTTCTGGGATTCTATGGAGAGCGCGCCATACCCTTACGACTGTATTTCCTACATTTTTGCCGCCGCCGATGAGCTGGACGGGCCTACCCTGGCCAATCTCATCAACGGAATCCCCCAAGGCTGTCTCTATGAGAGAGAGCTGCTGCGCGCCATTGACAAATGGATCGAAACAAATCCCTCCCGGATGCCTGTGTTTTTAAAGGATCTGATCGAGGCCGGCTATTATGATGAATCCGCCCCCATCTACGACATGAAACAGGCATACCTGCATAGCGACAGCTCACCCTACTCCATACAGGTGGAGACTTCCGACGATGCGCTGGCTTATATCAGCTGTGTTCGGGACTCGCTGATCCCTTTTCTGGAATCCGTGTCCGACGTCCGCGAGCATTGGGGGAAATCCGATATCACCGGTGAAAACTACTATGCCACAAATCTCGCCGTGACGATAGAGGAAGAAATCCCACTCCAGGAACCCACAGAGAACATTTCCGAGGAAGCCATTGCTCCCGGAGGGAAAAAAGTGATCGCATTTTACCGGAATCCCTATTCGGAAGAATATGAAGATTCTCCCACTCCCCTCAGAGTCCTGGGCGATTTTATGATGGAGCTTGATGAGGACGAATACCCCCAGACGTTGGCGGAAGCTGACTATTATCTCGTATTGACTCCCTCCTACCGGAAGGGCGGTTCCTACATTTCCTCCACCACAGTCAGCCAGGGGTTCTATTCCAGTACCTCCATCGACCTGTACGAGGCGGGAACCGGCAGGTTCCTTCGTCATCTGGGAAATGTAATGGAGGAGCTCCCGGATGCAATCTGGAGGGATACCGACAATGATCCCCGCCCCTTTTACTCGGATCCCGCTGCCGCGGACATCCTGTCCTACATCTACCACAATGCCGACGATCCCCTGGCATACCTGTACCTGTTGGACAATACCGGGGATCAATTCATATTTGCGCCGGAGGAACCGGTCATCCTGGAAAACTGGGAGGTCATTTACCATTCCTCCCGGATCACGGATTCCTTCAGCGACTCCCTGTTCCGCTATACGCCGGAGGAGGGCAAACGGTTCGTGGTGAGCGACTTCACCGTCACCAATATCGGCCCGGAAAGGGAACCCTTCCTGTCCAATTCCGACACTTCCCCGGATGACGCCCTGCAGATCTACGTAGGCGAAACCTCCGGTGAAACCTTTACCTGCTATAGTGTTAAGCGGGACATCCACTCCTGCATGAACGACAACTGGATGGATTCGTGGGAAACTGTGGACGGACAGCTGCTCTTCCAGGTACCCGAAGCATTTTTACAGGATACGGATTCTCTCTGCATCATAATGATGTACAAGAATCAGGAGATTTTCTACCCTCTGTTTTAGCCGCGGCAATGAGCCAGGTCAGCTGTACCGGCCTAGAGCGTGGGAATAGGTCACATGCTCTTTATGGTATTGGATAAAATCCTTTTTACTAAAATCCGGCAGATACCCATATTCGCCAGCGATCAGCTTAAGCATCGCGGCGGCTCTTGCCTGGGTATTGATGCTTTTTGCAGGATTAAATTCGATATCGGTAAAATGATCATAGTTTAAAACGGCATTGATCTCATCCGTTGTAAACGATTCTTTTACTGCCGTAATATAGATGAAATCATAAAATACCGTCTGGGGAATCAAGGGGAAATCCTCATCTTGATACCGAAACGCTTTCAGGCTTCCTGATTTACGCAGTCTCTCGTCACGCTTCGCTTCCTTCGGCAGCATAGTAAGCAGATCAGGATAAGGGCCCCCATTCTCGAAAACCTTGGCGCTCTGAAAAATATTCTCAAGAGTATGGTTATTTATCCTGAGATGAAAGGCGCTTAATTTCACCCCGATTGCTTCCACGCTCTTAGTACTGACCTCCAGCGGTTTAGCGTCTGCGTCCGTTCTGATGATCGCATTGTGCAGACTTTCTATGGATTTCTGCTTTTGAGATACGGCAAATCCCGGAAACCATTCAAACGAATACATTTCACTGACAACTTTTCCCTCACGAATAAAAAACGCCGGCCTCTGTGCCATTTGTCCCTCCTGCATAAAACGCGGTCTATTCTTCTAACGAATCGACCATTTCCAGTATTTCCAGTACGGCATCTTCCACCCGCAATCCCATTTCTTCGCTCCAAAACCGGCTTCCGCCTGCCAGCTCATCAATCAGATGAAAGACAGGCACTGCATCGGCAACAGGCATAAAACCGGTTGATTTCCATTCGGGCAGATGCCCTCTGAGATAGTCTGTAATTTCTGCATAAATTCTCTCGTTGAAAGAATTATGGCAGTGTAATTCCACCAAAAACCCGTTTTCTCCTACAATCATATCGGAAAGACTCATTTCCATACCGCCTCCATGACTTTTACTCTGACGCTGACTCTATTATATACTCTCTCGTTGAAAAAGTACAGCCGGATAGCGGAAAACGTCTGCCCTGCGAGCCGTTCCAGTTACGTTTCACCCTCCTGTGACTTTGCCGCCACAATTTATACTCATGAACGAAAACATTTGCCGACTTAAATGTATAACGAGTGAGCGCATCGGCAGTGTGGAACAGAAAGCGGCAGTTAAATGCGTTCACGAGTTTATACTGCTTAACAGTTAAAATTTCCGAGCGACCTGACTACATAACGCCAGCCATATACGTTTAACCAGTGCAGTACGGTAAATTCTGGCGTTTTGTAGTATACAGGTCAGCCAGCTGGCAGTCATGCTTTTTAAAGAAATCCACTCTCGGTTCCAGATATTTCAATTCATGGCTCTCAATATCTGCAACATAGAAAGAAACAGGCTCCAATATATAATCCCAGTCCCATAATCCTTCTCCTATGTTCAGATATTCCCGAAACATTTCACACCCTTCGGGTGCGATCGGATGGACGAGAACCGCCGCAATCTTGCAGGCATAAAAGCAGTCCACAACGAGCTGCCTCTTGAGCTCCACATCATTCGCAGCATCCGCAATCTTCACATGATTGACCCAATGCTTGTTGATGCCCCGGATAAAATCGTCCAAAACATAGGAGACACGGTGAAACTCATGGTTGTACATATGGCGCTCATACGCAAGAACCGCTTTCTCCGCCATAAGCCTTATCTGCTCTCCCACTTCGCCCCCGGGAATTTTCCCCCCGCAGTTATTCTGGACAGCATAGAAACAGGTACGGATCAGACGGTTAAAGACATTGGTGATCAAATTTCCGTCCTTCAGAACCATGTCTACTCCGGCGCGGTCCTCCTCTTTCATAAATACCTGTGGTTTAAAGCCAACGCTTTTGGAGGATAAGCCCAGGCTCATAAAATGCATCCGCAGCTGATCCCTGGTGTAATGATCCAGCAGTTCATCCGCCGTAGGAGGTTTACATTCCGAACTGCTGCTGGCCTTTGTATCCATATACAACAAATGCCGGTTTGCTATGATGTGGGTTAAGTGTACCGACTCCATATCCGGCGCCTCCCCCCTGGGAACCTGCAATCCTGTAAACAGCCCTGTCTGGGCAATGGCATAGAAATAAATGTTATCCTCTCCGATAAACTGATAAACCGCCGCTTCCTCATCATACCACCATTTGGGCAGTTCCTCCTCTTTCCCCTGCTCTCTCAGGTATGCCAGGGTAAAAGAAATCGGCGCCCACAGCGATTCCGGCCATACCCAGAAGGTGAGGTCTTTCAATCCTTCACATTCCGGGAACGGCACCCCCCATTCCACATTTCCGGACAGCCGGAAAGGAACCAGCGTCTTTCCGGAAGTATAATGAATCCTGCAGGCTTCCAGCACATTTTTCGCCTTATCACGGTCGTCCAGGCTTTCAAATTCAAACTCCACGGAGGGCTTCTTTTCCTCGTTGATCAATTTATGAGGGGGCAGCTTTGCCGCTAACCCTGCCAGGTCATCTATATACTTTTTCGGCACGTACAGCAAAGGCTTTTTCAGAAATTCTTCCACGGTTTCCAGCTGATACTTGCGCGTATTTGTATTTTCCCGCAGGAAATCATTGTATTTCCTTATCCCATGAATCCAGTATTCCAGATCAAAATACCAGTTTTCCACCTCTCTGAGTACAGGCTTTTTATTGGATAAGCTGCTGACCGGATCGATCAGTTCCGAAGGCAGAAACTGATGCCCCAAGGAACATTCGTCGGCATACGCCTTTTCCGAAGTACAGCCCGGTATCGGACATTTTCCTGTTACCTGCCTTCCGTTTAAAAACATCTTCTTTTCCACATCATAAAACTGAGGAATGGACATTTTCTTTACATATCCGTTTTTGTATAAGGTATGAAACACCTTCGCCGATACCTGCCTGTGAATGGCGCCGGCTTCTCCCAGGGCAGACGCTCCGAAATAATTCAGACTGATACCGTAATTTATCAATGTTTTCTCCTGGTTCTCATGGTTCATACGCACATAGTCTTCCAGAGTGCCTTCATATCCTGCCTCCTGCAGCCTGCGATAACTTTCCATGATAGGGGAACCGTAGCAGTCTGTACCTGACAGAAAAATAACATTATCCTTCCCAATCCGATCCCTTAGAAACCTGGCGAAAATATCCGCATGTATGAACATACCGCCTACATGTCCAAAATGCAGATTTTTATTTCCATAGGGCATACCTGCCGTAATGATTGCCCTCCTGGGGAACAGGGGGCGTTCCGTTGGAGTGAAACGTTTACATCTCATATTATTTTGTTCCTTTCTGTTATTATTTATTTTCGTTATCACATGCTTCCCTTTTTGCCGGGGAAGCTCTGACTGTTCCGGCATAGTATTCCCCCCTTTCCGAAGCCCTAAAGCATTTTTCAAACACGCTCTAAAATAAAACATTTTCTTTGCATGGGGCCATTAAAAAACGGTCAAAAACTTGTATCAAGCTTTTGACCGTTTCGTTCCAATTAATCAGGATTAAACAATTGTTATGAACACAGCCCAAAAAGCCCGTTGTCAATTTTGACAATAAGCTGCTGTTGCTGGTTCATTTTGTTCCCGCTGTTTGAAAATTTAAGCATAGGCTTACCCTTCTATTTAATATAATTCTTTAAAACGCAATCTCTTTATAAGAAATTTCATCAATCGTTTCGTTTATAAAGCATACACCGATTCCGTTATCCTCCAGATCCTCTCCGCCCCATGCTCTTGAGAACAGCAGGTATATGCGCCTTCCTTCGTCCATCATATAATCCTCTGCAACAACCATCGATTCCAGCGTTACCGCTTCCAGAAGCGCATCTTTTGTTTCAATCTCCGGCCACCATTCTTCCGCTTCTTCCTCGTCTTCGGGGCCATAGGAAAACCGTTCTTCCTCGTTGTAATAATAAATCAGCTCGTCCAACAGCTGCTCCTGTAATTCCGGCCACTTCTCCACAAAACAATGGAATGCTTCTCTCTGCCTGTCCGTAATCTCATCCTGCCTGGTTCCCTACACCAGCAGATCCACGTCACACATTTTCCCGCCGAAATCAATGGTCTGCTTTCCCTGCCACTTCCAGCTGTATTCATCGACTTCCTTCAATTCATCAAGGGCCTTGTCTGTCATAATCTTACCTCCGTCTGCAAATTTAATTTACCAGCTGTCAAACACCCCCAGGAATTTGAAATAACCGAAGGTTTCATTCTGTACTTCTTTGATCGGGCCGTCATAAATCATCCTGTGCAGGATGATGATTGCATTATATGGCCTGTCCAATCCATCAGGATACATTCTCTTCAACGCATCAATATCAAAAATTTCTGCATCTTTGACAATCTCATCTATCTGGGTGGTCGAATGCTTCTGTAAAACCATGACTGCAAAATCCTCATCATAAGTATTGATGCCGAAATCAATCCCCATCTCAAAGCCTATATAGTCATCCCACAGAAGCTCGTAATCTTTTTCCCAATATTGCTCAAACAATTCCCGGGACTCACAAACGCCAACAAAAACCGAACAGCGGTTTTCATCGGTGCTGTAGCTGACATCTAATTGCTCGACCTGTTTCATACTGCATGCCCCTTCCCCAAAAAATTTCGATTGTAATTGGATCATTTTGTGTTTTTATCAATATAGCATATCTTTCTCTCAAAATCCAGAAATATTTTCACCTGTGCGGTTGCAATGTAACAGTTCAGCCATACGGCACCGCGAAGTCAAAATTGCGTTCCTATGCAATTTTGCGAGGGTTTCGAGCGCCAAAATGAGTTAAAACTCATTTTGTGTGCATCAGCGTAGCAGTTTAGCCGAAGGCTGAACTGTTACGTTGCAATCCAATGATCTGTCTGCATGTCCCACTTCGCGGCCTGCGGCGCCCCAATTTGGTCAACATAGCAAAAGAAAGCATTTTTCAAGCACGCTCTAATTCCCCGAGCTTTTATAATAGCGCAGCCCAAACCGCCAGAACAGGTACGAGAGCAGATATGTCCCCAGCCCCACCACAGGGGTCAGGTAGAGGAATATTTCCGGGAATCCCGCCATATCGGGCTTACGCAGAAGGAACTGGGCCGGAAAATAATTCACAAACGCCATGGGAACCACATAAATCATAAAGCCCTGGATCGCCCTGTGAAAAATGCTGATAGGATATCCCGCAAATTTACGCGTGTCATAATACAGCAGCTCCTTCAGGCTGCCCGTCTCCAGCAGGAAGATGTTTAGCGTGGCAAGGAACAGAAAGAGCGCCCCCTGGATCAGTACTCCCCCCGCCACCGCCAGCACATAATAAAGAACCGTCCAGGGAGTCCACCGGATACCGACCCTGCCCGCCGTTATGACAAAAAGCAGGATGCCCAGGCCGCCGTGCCCCACCGCCGCAAACCAGTCCGCATTGACGAAAATCATCTGAAAAAGCAGCCCCCTGGGACGCAGGATATAGCGGTCGAAATTCCCCGTGCGCACCATTGCCCCAAAATCCCGCATTCCTGTAAAAAAGACAATCAATATCCCATAAGTCAGAAAGAGCAGGCTGTACAAAAACATCATCTCCTGCAGCCCCCACCCGTTCAGATCATCAAATTTCAACAGGGTAAAATAAATGGCAATGACTCCCGCAGATTCCCGCAAAAACACCGCAACAGAGCGCAACAGCGCATCCACCCTGTACTGGAACCACGAGCGTAAGGTGGTTCTCATGTACAGCCTTATCAAATTCAATGTGTTGTCCCTCATTTTTCAATCCATTCCTTTCGCTTTGCCCACCTCCGGCGGCTCAGCCGCCCTGCACCACAAGCTTCCTCTGCCCCCTGCGCCACAGCAGATCCCCCAGCAGGAAGATGCCTGCCGCCCACAGAAGCTGCACCAGGCACCGCGTCCAGATTTCCTCCGCCGAAAGCTGCCCCAGATAAATCTGCACCGGCGTAAAGTATATGGAGGAGAAGGGCGTAGCCTTCAGCACTCCCCGCATCCACTCAGGCATGAACCACAGCGGGATCATGGAGCCGGAAAGCACATTGACGAACACATTTTTCACGGTGAACAGGCTCCATGTATTGATGAGCCAGAATGCCGTCATCTGGCAGGCAAAGCTGATCGCCCAGAGGACGCCATAACCCAGCGCCGCGCTTAGGATAAAAAGCAGGAGGCTTTTCGCTCCCGCAGGCGGCTGTATTCCCACGATACAGACCGAAATGAGCACCGCCGGGGCAAACCGGAAAATCAGATTGAACAGAGCGTTTCCCATATTTTCCGCCAGCATACGGCCCTTGAAGCTTATGGGGCGCAGAAGCTCTGTGGCTATGCTGCCGTCCCTGATCTTGCGGGACAAGTAGCCGTCATCCGTGTAAAAAGCTGCCTTCAGCCCCATGGACAGGATAAAATTTGTCGTCACCATTCCCATGGTGATTCCGTCCACTTCCGTCCGCTGCCCGTACAGAGCGCGGTAGATATTCCAATAGATAAAGACCTGCAGGCAGGTTGAAAAAATACCCATCAGATGATCGAAACGATAGGCGCTGCGCCCCAGGAAGCTCTTTTTCGCATAGGCAAAGTAAGGGATAAAACTCATGCTCCCGCCTCCTCTCCACTGTAAATCCTGCGGATGATTCCCTCGATCTCAGGCTCCGTAATATTAATGTCACGGACGGGATATTCCGACAGGAGATGATTCATCAGCTCCTGAATCCCAACCTGGGAGCTCTCAAAGAGAAACCGCTTTTTGAATGCATCCAGCTCCTGAATCGTCACATGGGCAACAGGACGCACCTCAAGGCTCTCCGCGAACTCCACATCCAGCTGTCTGACAGCGCTGTACCTGGACTTGATGCCCTCCAGCGACCCGTCGTAAACCTTACTTCCGTCGTCGATGATCAGGAGCCTGCGGCAGGTCTTTTCAATATCCTGCATATCGTGGGTGGTAAAGATCATGGTCAACCCTTCCTTTTCATTCAGCTCCCGTAAAAAACTCCTGATGACCTCCTTGCCCATCACGTCCACGCCGATGGTGGGCTCGTCAAAGAAGACGATACGGGGAGAGTGCAGCAGCGCCGCCACAATATCGGCACGCATACGCTGCCCCAGGGAGAGCTGCCTCACAGGCTGATTCAGGAAACCGCCCATATTCAGCATTTCCGTATATCGATCCAGGTTCCGGCGGTAAGTCTCCTCAGGAATGCGGTAAATTGCCTTCAACAATTCAAAGCTGTCCAGCACCGGCAGATCCCACTGCAGCTGCGATTTCTGCCCAAACACCACGCCGATCCGGGCTACATATTCCTTTCTCTGCCTGTATGGGACATAGCCCGCCACCCGCAGGCTGCCGCTGTCCGGGTACAAAATGCCGGACAACATCTTGATAGTGGTGGACTTGCCCGCACCGTTAGGGCCTATGAAGCCCACCATCTCCCCCTCCCCGATGTCAAAGCTGACATTTTTTACCGCCTGCCTTTTCTCGTACCGGGGGACAAACAGGTTTGCCACCATGCCCGGAATACCCCTGCCCCTCTTGCTGACCTTAAAGGTCTTGCTCAACTCCCTGACCTCAATTAAACTTCCCATAGCTCCTCCCAAAAATTTTCCTTGGCTCCTCCCGAAAGTTTCCCATGGCTCCTACCGGAAACTTCCCCTGGCTCCTCACAAAACTTCCCATGACTCCTTACAAAACTTCCCATGACTCCTTACAAAACTTCCCATGACTCCTACCGGAAATTTCCCATGAATCTTCCCAGAAACTTCCCTTGGCTCCTCATAAAACTTCCCTTG
>CATKXX010000036.1 GCA_949840935.1 uncultured Acetatifactor sp.
CTATCATACCACAAAGCGTACAAAAGCGCACGCTTTATTTTCAAAAGATTGACAAAAAAATAAGCCATACTAGGCTTGGATAAAGGATTTTCGCGATATGATGTTAAAAAGAAGTGTCAAAGACCCGATACAGCGCTCCATCAAGGCGGTGGAAAGCGGCGGGCAGGCGGTTACCAACGTGACGTCCTCCATGGCCCAGGTGGTGGAGCTGGCGGAACAGGCTACGGGGCAGATGGATCTGATGACGGAGGCAGTGGAGCGTCAGACCGCTTCCATCGGCCAGGTGGCCCAGGCGGTGAGCCAGATTTCCGAGGTGGTGCAGTCCAATTCCGCCACCGCCCAGGAAAGCGCTTCTGTCAGCGAGGAGCTGTCGCATCAGGCTTCGGTGCTGAACCGGCTGGTGGGTGGCTTCAGGCTGCGGAGAGGATGATATCCTGCAGTCTTGCAACTTGCCGGAATATGAGCTACAATAAATCATATAACTTGCAAAAAGCGCCTGAATGCGATGGGTATGGAGCGCGGCTGGGGTGCTTGGAATGGAGGAAAAATGAGTGAAACTTATGTTGAATGTCTGGTACAGACAAAGCCCTCGGCCCTGAGGAAATTTCTGAAATTTATCCTGATTGCCCTGACGGTATTCTTTGCCATTATCATGTTTGTGATCCCGCTGGCCTTTATCCCTGCGGTAGCCTTCGGCGTGGGAGCATATTTCGCCAGCATGTACTCGGAGATCGAGTATGAATACCTTTATCTGGACAAGGAGATTGTGGTGGATAAGGTAATGGGAAAGGCCAAGAGAAAGAGGGTAGCCACCTACAGCCTGGACAGGGTGGAGGTTCTTGCGCCGGTAAAGAGCTATCACCTGGACAACTTCGGCAAAAGGGAAAATGCAAAGGTGAAGGATTACAGCATAGGCGAGGAGCTGCAGCCTGACCGCCGTTATGTGATGTATTATGAGGGCGGGGAGAAGATTCTCCTAAGCCCCTCCGAGGAGATGGTCAAAGCCATGAAAAACGTGGCCCCCAGGAAGATTTTCAATGATTAACATTTCGTATTGACAGTACTGTTAAACTTTGATAAACTCATCTGAACAATCAGACAGCCCTCCGTAAGCAGGACAAACTGCCGCGGAGCACATGAAATGGAGGAAAGAAAATGGGACAGATTATCGGGGAAGGCATTACCTTTGACGACGTGCTGCTGGTGCCTGCGTATTCGCAGGTGGTACCGAATCAGGTGGATCTTACCACCTGGCTGACAAAGAAAATCAGACTGAATATTCCCATGATGAGCGCAGGGATGGACACAGTGACGGAGAACCGAATGGCAATCGCCATGGCCAGGCAGGGTGGTATCGGTATTATCCATAAGAATATGTCGATCGAAGCGCAGGCGGAAGAAGTAGACAAAGTAAAGCGTTCCGAGAACGGCGTTATCACAGATCCCTTTTCTCTGACTCCCGAGCATACACTGGCGGATGCGGACGCCCTGATGGGAAAATTCCGGATCTCCGGCGTCCCGATCACAGAGGGCCGCAGGCTGGTAGGCATCATTACCAACCGCGACTTAAAGTTTGAGACTGATTTCTCCAAGAAGATCAAAGAATCCATGACCAGCGAGAACCTGATCACCGCTCCCGAGGGGATTACCCTGGAGGAGGCAAAGCAGATCCTGGCAAAGGCAAGGAAGGAGAAGCTTCCCATTGTTGACAGCAATTTCAACCTGAAGGGCCTGATCACTATCAAGGACATTGAGAAGACCATCAAATATCCCCTGTCCGCCAAGGACTCCCAGGGAAGGCTGCTCTGCGGCGCGGGTGTGGGCATTACGGCCAATGTGCTGGATCGTGTGTCCGCGCTGGTGGACGCAAAGGTGGATGTGGTGGTGCTGGACAGCGCCCACGGCCATTCCCAGAATGTGTTGAACTGCCTGAGGATGATCAAGGAGAAATATCCGGATCTCCAGGTGATCGCCGGCAATGTGGCTACCGCGGCGGCCACAAAAGACCTTATCGAGAACGGCGCGGATGCGGTGAAGGTAGGCATCGGCCCCGGATCCATCTGTACTACCCGGGTGGTTGCCGGTATCGGTGTGCCCCAGATCACGGCGATCATGGACTGCTATGAGGTGGCGAAGGAATATGGTGTGCCCATTATTGCGGACGGCGGTATCAAATATTCCGGCGATATTACCAAGGCCATTGCCGCAGGCGGCAGCGTATGTATGATGGGAAGCATGTTTGCAGGCTGCGAGGAAAGCCCCGGGGAATTCGAGCTGTTCCAGGGCAGGAAGTACAAGGTCTACCGCGGCATGGGATCCATCGCGGCTATGGAGAACGGCAGTAAGGACCGCTATTTCCAGGAAAATGCCAAGAAGCTGGTTCCCGAGGGCGTGGAAGGCCGGGTGGCTTACAAGGGCGAGCTGGAAGATACAGTGTTCCAGCTGCTGGGCGGCCTGCGTTCCGGTATGGGCTACTGCGGCGCCCATAATATCGAGGAGCTGAAGGAGAACGGGAAATTCGTCAAGATTTCCGCCGCATCCCTGAAGGAGAGCCACCCCCATGATATCCATATCACAAAGGAGGCTCCCAACTACAGTGTGGATGCCTGACAGGGACATATGAAGGCCGGGCGCGTCTTCCTATTGGGGAAACGCGCGCCGGCTTTTAGCATTCTGTCAAAAGGTATTGCATATTTTGTGTAAAACGTGTAAGATTTTCAGTAGAATATTGCAGGGAACAGCAGACGCAGGACAGGGGAGAGGGAGCATTGGACAGGGAAAAATTTATAGCGCAGTTAAACGTGGAGGAGGAAGACACGGATCGGCAGCGTATTATGGACGCTGTGAAAAAGTCCATTGAATCAAACTTAAGGGATGGCAATGCAAGGGGGCACAGAAATCTCATTATCGCCATGGAGGAGCTTTCAGAATTAAGCAGGGAGCTCTCCAAAAGGCTCAGGGGAAAGGGGGATCCGTACCGCATTCTCGAAGAGCTGGCGGATGTGCAGCTGGCGATTTATTACGTCCAGGAAATATGCGGGATCAGCGATGGGGAGCTGAATAAGGCCATAAACGTCAAAACGCGCAGGCTGGAGGAATCGCAGGACAAAAGAGGCAACCGTTAAAAGACAGTTTACAGACAGTGAAACCGGTTGAGAGCCGGAATGGAGGAAAGGTATGTTATCACTGGAACAGGAATTGAAAGGCAATACATATCCCGGGAGAGGGATCGTCATCGGGCGGTCAGCGGACAGAAAACAGGCGGTCACGGCTTATTTTATAATGGGCAGGAGCACCAACAGCCGGAACCGTGTGTTTGTGACCGACGGGGAAGGAATCCGCACGGAGGCTTATGACCCTGCGAAACTGGAGGATCCCAGCCTGGTGATCTACGCGCCGGTCCGCGTATTGGGGAATAAGACCATCGTCACCAACGGGGATCAGACGGACACCATCTATGAGGGGATGGATAAGCAGCTGACCTTTGAACAGTCCCTCCGCTGCAGGGAGTTTGAGCCCGACGGCCCGAATTATACCCCCCGTATTTCCGGTATCATGCATATAGAGGGAGGCAATTATAATTATGCCATGTCCATCTTAAAGAGTAATAACGGGGATCCCTCCACCTGTATCCGCAATACCTTTGCCTATGAGAATCCCGGGGCGGGCGAGGGACGGTTTCTGCATACCTATATGCACGACGGCAATCCCCTGCCCAGCTTCCAGGGCGAGCCAAAGGAGGTTGCAATCGATCAGGATATCGACGCATTTACGGAGATGATCTGGAACAGCCTGAATGAAGAAAATAAGGTGTCGCTGTTTGTGAGATATATTGATATCGAGACCGGAAAATACGAGACCAGGATTGTCAACAAAAACCGGTGAGACATAAGATGGATCATTAAGAAACGAGGTTAATTATGAAAGAAATAGAATTAAAATACGGGTGTAATCCTAATCAGAAGCCTTCCCGTATCTACATGGAAGACGGAAGCAGCCTTCCCGTTACCGTCTTAAACGGCAGGCCCGGATATATCAATTTCCTGGATGCCTTCAACGGCTGGCAGCTGGTGAAGGAATTAAAGGCGGCCACGAACCTTCCCGCGGCGGCTTCCTTTAAGCATGTGTCCCCTGCAGGCGCGGCGGTGGGACTTCCTTTGGACGAAACGCTGGCAAAAATCTACTGGGTGGATGACCTGGGGGAGCTCTCCCCTCTTGCCTGTGCCTATGCCAGGGCCAGAGGCGCGGACAGGATGTCCTCCTTCGGTGATTTTATCGCCCTGTCAGATGTCTGTGATACCGACACTGCGAAGCTGATCAAGAGGGAGGTATCCGACGGCGTCATTGCCCCCGGTTATACGGAGGAGGCGCTGGAGCTGCTGAAATCCAAGAAGATGGGCGGCTATAATATCATCCAGATCGACCCTTCCTATGTCCCCGCTGAGACGGAGAAGAAACAGGTGTACGGCATCACCTTCGAGCAGGGCCGGAACGAGCTGGATATCAACGGGGATCTTCTCTCCAATATCGTGACGCAGAATAAGGAAATCCCAAAGGAGGCGCTGATCGACATGAAGATCGCGCTGATCACCTTAAAGTATACCCAGTCAAATTCCGTGTGTTATGTAAAGGGAGGCCAGGCCATCGGTATCGGGGCGGGTCAGCAGTCCCGCATCCACTGTACCAGGCTGGCTGGCCAGAAGGCGGATAACTGGTTCCTGCGCCAGTCCCCCCAGGTGATGGAGCTGCAGTTTGTGGATGGCCTGGGCAGGGCGGACAGGGACAATGCCATAGACGTATACATGGGGGATGAGTGCATGGATGTGCTGGCCGACGGCGTGTGGGAGAAGACCTTTCAGGTAAAGCCCCCCGTGTTCACCCGGGAGGAAAAGCGCGCCTGGCTTGACCGGATGCAGGATGTGACGCTGGGCAGCGATGCCTTCTTCCCCTTTTCAGACAATATCGAGCGGGCGCACAAGAGCGGTGTGAAATATATCGCACAGCCCGGCGGCTCTGTCCGGGATGACGCAGTGATCGAGTGCTGTGACAAATATCAGATGGTGATGGCATTTACCGGTATCAGGCTGTTCCATCACTGACGGGAAGGAATGATAAATGAGACTCTCAGACCTTGATAAATTTGACCGGATCACGATCCAGTGCCATGACAACCCGGATGCAGACACGCTTGCATCCGGGTATGGTCTGTACTGCTATTTTAAGGGCAGGGGCAAGCAGGTACGGCTGGTATACAGCGGCAGGAACCGGATCCAGAAGTCCAATCTGAAGCTGATGGTGGAGAAGCTGAACCTTCCGGTGGAGTATATTCCCGCAAAGGAAGCGGCGGATTGTGCGGCGGAGGAGCTGCTGGTCACGGCGGACTGCCAGTATGGCGCGGGGAATGTGACAAAGCTGGCGGCGGAAAATGTGGCTGTGGTCGATCATCACCAGGTGGAAATGGAGATTACGGGGTGGGCGGAGATCCACCCGGAGCTGGGCAGCTGTTCCACCCTGGTCTGGAAGCTGCTGACGGAGGAGGGCTTTGAGATCAGGGATGACAACGGGCTGGGGACGGCGCTGTACTATGGCCTGTATTCGGACACAAATCAGTTTTCCGAGCTGCACAATCCGCTGGACATGGATATGATAGACGAGCTTCCTGTGGACAACAGCCTGATCACGCTGTTCCGGAATTCCAATATTTCCCTGAAGGAGCTGGAGATAGCGGGGATTGCCCTGATCCGGTACAGCTACAATGATGATTACGAATTTGCTGTGATCAAGGCGCAGCCCTGTGACCCCAACATCCTGGGGCTGATCAGCGACTTCCTCCTTCAGGTGGACGCGATCAAGACCTGTGTGGTGTTCAACGAAGTGGACGACGGCTACAAATTCTCGGTGCGCAGCTGTATACGGGAGGTAAACGCCAGCGAGCTGGCGGCATATCTGGCGGAAGGGATGGGCTCCGGGGGCGGCCATTACGAGAAGGCAGGGGGCTTTATCAGCCTGCGCCTCTATGAGGAAAAGTTCCCCACCATGCATACGGAGGGTTATTTTAATAACCGTATGACGGAGTATTTCGACAGCTTTGATGTGATATATGCGGAAAAATATGAGGCTGACCTCAGCACCATGAAGGCTTACGCAAAGCGCAGGATTCCGGTAGGCTATGTGAAGGCGGACGAAGTGCTGCCTGTGGGGTCTCTGATCACCATACGTACCCTGGAGGGGGATATTGACATGACGGTGGAAGAGGATCTGTACATCATGATCGGTATCCAGGGGGAGGTCTACCCCAACCGCAGGGAAAACTTTTTGAATTCTTACAGGCTGCTTGACCGGCCCTATGACGAGCTGGAGGCGCCGGGCCCGGCGGATTACGCCCCCATGATCAAAAACAGGGAAAACGGGAAGAACCTGCCGCTGACAAGGCTGGCAAGGGTGTGCGTTCCCCTCGGAGAAGTACATATCCATGCAAGGCCGCTGGACAGGGGAGTGAAGGTCTTTACGGCCTGGGACAGGAGCAAGTACATGCTTGGCAGGCCGGGAGATTATCTCGCAGTCCGCTGCGACGACCACCATGATGTTTATGTGGTGGAACGGGAGATCTTTCTGCGGAGCTATGATGAAATGCCACCGGAAGATATCAAAGATATCAAAGGCGCGTGAATGGTGCGTGAAACATGGTGCGTGAAACCGGAAGAACTGCTTGCTAAGGGGAGGCCAGGTGTGCTATGATAGAAATGTCGCTATCTGAAGGGAAATGCATGGGGACGCGGACAAATAGTTTATAAAAGAGGAATGGATGGAATCAATGAGTGAAGTGGAATCCAAGAATATGGAACCGAAGAACATGGAATCAAGGAATTTCATTGAAGCGATCATAGAAAAGGATCTTGCGGAGGGAACCTGTGAGACGGTAAATACCCGTTTCCCGCCTGAACCTAACGGATATCTCCATATCGGGCATGCCAAGTCAATCCTTGTCAATTACGGGCTCGCCAGAAAATACGGCGGTAAATTCAATATGCGGTTTGATGACACTAATCCCACCAAAGAGGATATTGAATTTGTGGAATCGATCAAGGAGGATACCGAATGGCTGGGCGCCGACTGGGAGGGGAGGCTGTTTTTTGCCTCCGATTATTTCGGGCAGATGTATGAGGCGGCGGTAAAGCTGATCAAAAAAGGCAAGGCCTATGTGTCCGACCTGACGGCAGAGCAGATCAGGGAATACAGAGGCTCCTTCACGGAGCCGGGCAGGGAGGATCCCGGGAGGGGACGTTCCGTGGAGGAGAACCTGCAGCTGTTTCAGGAGATGAAAGAGGGGAAGTATGCCGACGGCGAGAAGGTGCTTCGCGCGCATATCGACATGGCTTCTCCCAACATCAATATGCGGGATCCCGTGCTCTACCGTGTGGCGCACATGACCCATCACAATACCGGGGATCAGTGGTGCATTTACCCGATGTATGATTTTGCCCATCCCATTGAGGATGCCATAGAAGGAATCACGCATTCTGTGTGCACTCTGGAATTCGAGGATCACAGGCCCCTTTATGACTGGGTGGTAAGGGAGCTGGAATATCCCCATCCTCCGAAGCAGATTGAGCAGGCTAAGCTGTATCTGAAAAACGTTGTGACGGGGAAGCGGTATATTAAGCGGCTTGTACTGGACGGAAAGGTGGACGGCTGGGACGATCCCAGGCTGGTGTCCATTGCCGCCCTGAGACGGCGCGGCTACACGCCGGAGTCCATCCGGATGTTCGTGGAAATGTGCGGCGTGTCCAAGGCCCAGTCCGTAGCGGACTATGCGGCGCTGGAGTATTGCATCCGGGAGGATCTGAAGCCCAGGGCACCCCGCTATATGGCAGTGCTTGACCCCGTGAAGCTGATCATCGACAACTATCCCGAGGGACAGACGGAAATGGTGACTGCGGTGAACAATCCTGAAAACGAAGGGCTCGGTTCCCGGCAGATGCCCTTTGGCAGGGAGCTCTACATCGAGAGGGAGGACTTCATGGAGGAGCCGCCCAAAAAGTATTTCCGCATGTTCCCCGGCAATGAAGTCCGTCTTATGAACGCCTACTTTGTGACCTGTACCGGCTGCGTTAAGGATGGACAGGGCAGGATTACGGAGATTCATTGCACTTACGACCCCGCTTCCAGGGGCGGGAACAGCCCTGATGGAAGGAAGGTAAAGGGAACCATTCACTGGGTGGCGGCAGAGCAGGCTTTAAAGGCGGAGGTGCGCCTTTACGAGAATCTTATAGACGAGGCGACAGCGGAGGAAAAAGGAGCCATCTATGACGAGGAGGGAGAGCTGTACCTGAATCCCCATTCTCTGACGGTGTTAAAGGAATGCAGGCTGGAGCCCGCCTTTGCGGAGGCAGCGGCGTACGACAGGTTCCAGTTTGTAAGGCAGGGCTTCTTCTGTGTGGACGCAAAGGATGCGAAGCCCGGCGCCCTGGTATTTAACAGGATTGTTTCATTAAAGAGCTCTTTCGTACTGCCGAAGTAAAGCAGGAAAGGTGGATACAGAACAGAAAACAGGAGGTATCATTATGAGTTTGTTGTCCGGATTAAGCGGATTAGGATTGAATGATCTGGAGAGTATGGATATTTACGGGGAGGCCGAGAAGGCCGAGGCAAAGAAGAAGGCGCAGGAGCCGGTTAAAATTGAGGAAAAGGATCTGATCTATGAAAAGACCTTCAAGTGCCCCTGCTGTGACTCTGATGTTCCGGCAAAGATCATGAAGACGGGCAAGGCAAAGCTGATCGGTACGGATCAGGACCTGAGGCCCCGCTATGAGGGGATTGACGCGGTGAAATATGACGCCATACTCTGCCCGGCCTGCGGCTATACGGCGCTGTCCAGGTTTTTCCCTAACCTTACCAGCCCCCAGGCAAAGCTGATCAAGGAAAAGATCAGCGCGAATGTCAAGATTCCCAACTATAAAAATGAGATTTACAGCTATGAGGAGGCTGTGGAAAGGTATCAGCTTGCACTGGTAAACGCAGTGGTAAAGCACGGCAGAGCCAGTGAGAAGGCATATATCTGTATGAAAAGCGCATGGCTTATGAGAGGCTACAGGGAGTCCGTAACGGATACGGACCGGGGTACCCCGGAGCTGGTAGCTGAGCTTAAGGCAAAGGAGGAGGAATACATCCAGAACGCGTATAACGGTTTTGTGGAAGCGCGTCAGAACGAGGGCTTTCCCATGTGCGGCATGGATGAGATCACGGTGGATTACCTCCTGGGCGTGCTGGCGGCCCATCTGAAGAAATATGACGTGGCGAGCCGGATGGTTTCTTCCATCCTGACCTCTACCTCCGCCAATAACCGCATGAAGGACAAAGCCAGAGATCTGAAGGAACAGATCATGCTGCAGATGAAGAACAATAAGTAAATATGTACGAAATGACCATGGAGCTTCATACAGACAGCGGGAAATGCCTGTATGAGCAGATTTATGACTATATCAAAGCAGAAATCAGGGAAGGGAGGCTTCTCGCGGGAGAGAGGCTTCCCTCCACGCGTTCTCTGGCGGAATATCTGCAGGTGGCGCGCAGTACCGTAGAGTATGCCTATGGTCAGCTTTTCAGTGAGGGCTATATAGAATCCAGGCCCTGCAGAGGGTATTATGCCTGCGCCGCGCCGGAGCTGTTCCGCATGGAGGGAAATCCCGGCGTGGAGGGGAACCCTGGTATGGCGGTGAAATCTGGCCCGGAGGGAAACCCTGTCATGATGGGGAACCCTGACCAGAAGGAGGCAGGCGCCCCTTCCACAGGGGAGGCTGTTTTTGATGAGGGAGGCCGGAGAGCCGGGGGAAGGGAATGGGAATATCATTTTTCCCCCCATGAGATCGATATGTCCGGCTTTCCCTTCGGGGTCTGGAAAAAGATTACCAGGAATATCCTGACAGACGGAAACAGCGATCTGTTCGCGAGGGGGGAAGCCCAGGGGGATTATGACCTGCGGGAGACCATCAGCAGGTATCTGCATTCTTCCCGGGGAGTGAATTGCGGGCCGGAACAGATCATTGTGGGGGCGGGAAACGATTACCTGTTGATGCTTCTGGAGAAGATCCTGGGACGGCATATGCGCATTGCCATGGAGAACCCGACTTATGTGCGCACGTATCGCATCTTCCAGTCCTTTGCCTATGAGATTGTGACAGTGGATATGGACGAGTACGGGATGCGCGCCGACCACCTGGCGGAGGAGGATGTCAGGGCGGCATATGTGATGCCGTCACACCAGTTTCCTATGGGGACTGTTATGCCCATTGGCCGCAGGATGGAGCTTCTGAAGTGGGCGGCGGGAGAAGAGGGCAGGTATCTGATCGAGGATGATTACGACAGTGAATTCCGCTATTATGGGAAACCGATTCCCGCTTTGCTGGCATCGGACAGGCAGGGAAAGGTCATTTATATCGGAACTTTTTCCAAGGCTATTGCGCCGGCAATCAGGGTAAGCTTTATGGTGCTCCCCCGGACGCTTCTGGAGCGGTACCGGAGGGACTGTTCTTTCTATTCCTGCACGGTGTCCAGGATTGACCAGAGGATTCTGAACGAATTTATCAGGGACGGCTATTTTGAACGCCACCTGAACAAGATGAGGAAGATATACAGGGCGAAACAGGAATGCCTGCTCCAATGTCTGGAGCCTTTTAAGGGAAGCTTCCGCATTTCCGGTGAAACTACGGGACTGCATCTGCTCCTTACCGCAAAGGGCGATATCACAGAGGCGGAATTACTTGCCAGGGCGGAGCGTGAGGGAGTGAGGGTTTATGGATTGTCTGAGAATATGGTGGAGAGATCGGACGGGAAGGCAGCGGTGCTCATCGGCTTTGGAGGGTTGACGCAGGAACAGATCGCCGGGGGGATGGAGCGGCTGCAAAGGGTTTGGCTGTAATTTGATATATGCGGGAATCTGCTGGCATGGAATGAAGTAAAGGACAAAAGCGCAGGAAATGTCCGAAGAAGGAAAGGAGAAGTGTGGAGAAGCCCACATGAAGGATGGAGAAGGATGATAATGGCCGAAAGAAAGTTGTTACATTTTATAGAAAAGCATTTAGACGTGGCTGCTGCCGCCGCAATTACGCTTTTGAGTATGCTGATCCGATATGGGTTGCGGGATATTGTCAGTGGGGATGCGGATTTATGCCTGTTGCCGTGGCATGATGAAATTAAGAATGGCGGAGGCTTAAAGATGTTGGGACAGCAGGTGGGAAACTATAATATACTGTACCAGACGCTGATAGCAATTCTGACTTACCTGCCCATAAAACCCTTGTATGCATATAAGATTTTGTCTATTTTCTTTGATTATTGCCTGGCGTTGACAACGGGAAGTCTGGTGTATCAGTTTTCGGATGGAAACCGGAAGTGGAAAGGGATTTTTGCATATGCAGCAGTGATCCTGTCGCCGATTGTCATTTTGAATTCGTCCGCATGGGCGCAATGCGATTCCATCTATGTGTGTTTTATACTGCTGGCGCTGATCATGCTGTGCAGGCAAAAGTATATGCCTGCTTTCCTGTTTCTGGGAGTGGCTTTTTCTTTTAAATTGCAGGCGATGTTTATTTTACCGTTCTTTCTGTTTGTTTATTTTTGGAGGAAACGTTTTTCTGTGCTGTACTTCCTGATCATTCCTGTGGTAATGTGTGTGCTGAGCCTGGCGGGAGTGGTCATGGGAAGAAGCTTTCGGGATATCTTCAACATTTATTTTGAACAGACAGGTGAATATCCTGCCATGGTGCTGAATTACCCGTCAGTCTGGCTTTTCTTTGTCAAAAGTGAGGTTGAGGACAGCACTGTTGTACTGAGAGAGGCGGGCATCTGGTTTACGGCAGCGGTCTTGCTGCTCATCATGGTGTTTTTCCTGCTGAAAAAAATAGAATGGAATCCCCGGAACCTGATTTATATTGCCTTTTTCCTGTCCTATACCTGTGTCCTGTTCCTGCCGGCAATGCATGAGCGATACGGCTATCTGTATGAGATACTGGCGATTGTCATTTTGATCTGGAAGAAGGAGACGGCGGTATTGCTGGTTCCCATGTATTCGATGACTCTTTTGACTTATGCGTTCTTCCTGTATGATACGGATACGCCCGCTTCCGTTGTCATGACGCTGGTCAATCTGGCAGTGTATATGGGGTATCTGTTTCTGTTGTTTCACAAAAAAAATACATGAAAATGTACCTGAATGTATTATTTCCTGTACATTTTCATGTAGATTACCCGGCTTTGTGCGGTACGGCTCAGTTGTCCCCGACAGGGGCATTGTCTTCGCCGGAATCCTCCTCATCGAAGAATTTCTCCACGGATTCCTCCGTCTCCTTTACCTGCTCGGAGAGAGGGGTAAAGGAAGCGTTTTTCTCTTTCTTTTCTTCTTCTGTCTCCTTTTCCTCTGCGTTTTCTTCAGCGGGAGCTTCAGCCTTTGCATCGGTATCGGTGTTCAGGGCTACATAATTCCGGGAAGCCTCGGGATTCTCATCCAGGTCTTCACTGAAATCGTCATAATCCTCATCTTCAGGTATATCGGCTGCAGAATCTTTTTTCTGCATATAGTAGTAAGCGGCTGCCGCAGCAGTTCCTATTGCAGCAGTCAAGAGCAGAAGTTTTCCAAATTTTTTTGCCATAAGCGGGCGACTCCTTTCGGTTGGTTATTCATTATGATTATTCTAATACAATTTTGTGGATTTGAAAAGAGAATATGTATAAAATTTTGATAAAGCTCTTAAAAAATGATATAATGATGGAATCGGACTAACAGCGCCTGTATCCGATGCCGTTTGTGCGGCGGCAAGAAGAACGGCGCAGAAATGAGGTTAAATATGAAAGAACAGTTATATACCATTCCCCTGAACGACGCGGTCAACGCGGGTGATGAATGCCCTTTCTGCTTTATTGAGAGAAGTATCGAACAGGATCTGCTGGACTTTGTGCTGGGCAGCGGTTCCTCCTATATGGAGGCGGATATCCGGGAGATGACGGATAAGGCCGGGTTCTGCCGGGCCCATTTTCAGAAGATGTTTGATTACGGCAACACGCTGGGGAACGCATGGATCCTGAAGACGCATTATATGCGGATGATCGGCGAGATGCAGAAGACATTCGCCTCCTTTAAGCCCGGCAGGAGCAGCCTGAAAAATAAATTCCTGAAAACTGCGGAGAGCGGTAATGCCATCGGTATGTGGGTGAGGGAGAAGGAGGGATCCTGCTATATCTGCAGACAATATAAAGATACATATGACAGATATCTGGACACCTTTTTCTATCTCTGGAAGCAGGATGGTGAATTCCGGGATAAGATAAAGGGCAGCAAAGGGTTCTGCCTGCCCCATATGGGGGATCTCTGCGAGGCGGCGGAGGGGAAGCTTTCGGATAAGGATAAGGAGAGCTTCTACAGTGTCGTCCTGCCCCTGATGGAAGAAAACATGAAACGCGTGGGTGAGGATGTGGCCTGGATGGTGGAAAAGTTTGATTATAAGAATAAGGATGCCGACTGGAAAAATTCCAGGGATGCCATCCAGCGCGGGATGCAGAAGCTTAAGGGGGGATACCCTGCCGATCCGCCCTACAAGATGAGCAAATAGCCGGATCAGAGCTGACACAGGGCGCTGATCATATCCAGGTAGCTGCAGATTTCTTCATACAGCATCTCCGGCTGGAATGAGGCGTCCTGGAAACGTTCCGTCATCAGCCCCCTGATGGTCAGATCCAGCATCTTCCGCAGCTTTGCACCGTCTGTCCCTGCCGGGAATGCTGTAAAATCCATCTGCCGGTCAATGGCGGCATAAGCTTCCGATATCATATCTCTCTTGGCTTCGATGGCAAGCAGCGCCTCGCTCACGTCCTCGTACATGGAGCGGTTCAGGAATTGCTGCATATAGGGGTAGCCGCGCATGGCGTGCATACGGGCTTCCTCTATCTGCTTTATAAGCCGGAACATATCTTTTTCCCCGGGATCCACACAGGATTTCAGCTCCAGCTTCATATAACGCACGCTGTAGTCGTAGACGAAAGTGTAAACTCCCAGCTTGCTCCCGAAATAGTGAAACAACAGCCCCTTGCTGATGGACGCTTCCCTTACAATGTCATCCGTGCTGGCATGACGGTACCCCTGGAGGGCGAAAATTTTAAGGGACGCGTTGATCATCCTGTCCTGCTTTTCCTTTTTCAGGTCAAAAAACTTGCTGTTCATGATAGGGGCTCCTTACTGTTCTGCAAACAGATACAATTACACTTTTAATCTTAACATACCAGGACTGATTTGCAATAATTTTGTAAAATTTTGTTAGGTAAAATTAAGAAAATTTTAGTTGTAATAGGACGGCGAAAACGATACTATAGAGATATAGAAGCAATGAAAGATGTGATTATCCTTGGTATTTAGCAGTATAGAATTCTTACTCTGTTTTCTGCCGCTGTTCCTGCTTCTGTATGCTGTGACTCCCCGCTACATGAAAAATGCGATTCTTCTGGCCGGAAGCCTGGTTTTTTACGCTTTTGGGGATCCGGGACATTTATGGATGCTGATTGTATCCGTGGCGGTAAATTATTTTCTGGGACTGCATTTGGCAAGAGGGGCAAGGCTAAAGGGTAAGGATAAGAAACAAAAGAAGAAAAAATTAGAATACAAAAGAAAAATCCTGCTGGCGACAGCCATTGCGGGGAATATCGGAGTACTTGCAATTTTTAAGAGCGGAATCATGGCAGGCGGGCTGCCGCTGGGCATCAGTTATTACACCTTCCGGATTCTGTCTTATCTGATCGATGTGTATAAGGGTGAAGAGACGAAGGAGACCTCCTTTCTGCGGCTGGCGACGTACATTGCCATGTTTCCCCAGCTGCTTTCCGGCCCCATAGCCAGTTATGGGGAAGTGCGGGAGGAATTGTACGAAAGAGAATTTTCTGCGAGAAACATACAGAACGGGCTGAAGATTTTTACGGCAGGCCTGGTATTTAAGGTATTACTGGCGGACCGGCTGGGGCTTTTGTGGAGGGAAGTGCAGGTTACGGGCTTTGAGAGCATTTCCACACCCCTTGCGTGGCTGGCTGCCGCCGCCTATTCTATGAAGCTGTATTTTGACTTTTACGGATATTCTCTGATGGCTGTTGGTCTCGGGCAGATGTTAGGCTTTTCTCTGCCGTCGAATTTCAAGAATCCCTACATGGCAGGCTCTGTAAGACATTTCTACCGCAGGTGGCATATTACGCTGGGACGATGGTTCAGCCGCTATGTCTATATCCCTCTGGGCGGAAACCGGAAGGGAGAGTGGCGCACCCTGTTTAATCTGCTGTGTGTATGGCTGTTGACTGCCCTGTGGCATGGCAATACACTGAATTTCCTGATATGGGGGATGATGCTCTGGGCGCTGATCGTTATGGAGAGGCAGATGGAGCGGCTGGGAGCGGGAAAGCTGTTTTCCCATGGGCCGCTGAAGGTGTTTCCACACCTTTATCTGTGGTTCGTGATCCCCATAAGCTGGATGTGCTTTGCCATTACAGATCTTCCCCAGCTCATGACATATCTGGGAAGGATGTTCGGCGTGGTGGAAGGGATACGCGTGAGCACGGGGGACTGGAAGAAAGCGCTGATGAATTATGGGGCGTTGTTCGCAGTGGGAGGATTTGCGTGTACGCCGGCCCTGCAGAAGCTGTTTCGCAGGTTTAAGGACAGCCTGCCGGGGATGCTTTTATTGATTGCACTTTTCTGGCTGTGTGTGTGGAGATTGCAGGTTGAGGGGCAGAATCCGTTTATGTATTTGAGCTTTTAGGAGTAGGTGATAACTGTGAATTGGTGGAATAGATGGAGATATTTGATCTTTTGGACTGCCGCGGGCATTGTATATCTGTCGGCGGTTGACGACTGGCAGGTTTATGCCAAGCCCCTGGAGCAGGTAAAGAGCTGGTATGAGGATATCCGACAGGATTTCCGGCAGGCAGGCAATGTCAGGGCGGAAGGAACGCTGTGGAGAACCGTGTCAGGAGAGGAAGGCATTACCGTATCCGGTGCGGAGGGAGAGGTATCGTCTGTGCCGGAAGGGCCATTCCTGCCCAGAGCAGGAGGAGAAACATCGCCTGTGGAGGAGGGTTCCTCCCTGCCCGGAGCAGGAGGAGAAACGTCGCCCGTGACGGAGGGCTCCTCCCTGCCCGGAGCAGGAGGAGAAACATCGCCCGTGACGGAGGGTTCTTCCCTGCCCGGAGCAGGAGGAGAGGCATCGCCTGTGGAGGAGGGTTCTTCTCTGCCCGGTGCAGAAGGGGCAGCATCGTCTGTGCCGGAGGACAATCCTGCTTCGTCTGCCGGATTTCCGGATGGGGGCGGGCCTGCGGGTACTTCCCCGGAGACGTCGGAGGCCGCAGGAGAGGCGGCGTATCATACGGTGGAGGATGATTACTTTGCAGATGCCGTCTTTATCGGAGACTCCCGGACGGTGGGTATGTATGAATACGGCGGGCTGGAGGAGACGGCAGATTTCTACGCCTCCACAGGGCTGACCATCTATAAAATGTTTGATTCGGAAATTGTCACGGTAGAGGGCCAGAGGAAAAAGATATCGGTGGAACAGGCGCTTACCCGGAAATCTTACGCCAAGATTTATCTCATGATCGGCATAAACGAGATGGGGACGGGAACCGTGGAAAGCTTTGCGGCAGCGTATAAAGAAGCGGTAGATCACCTGCTGGAGCTGCAGCCGGATGCAATCCTCTATATCCAGGGGATCATCAAGGTGTCTACGGAGCGTTCCGAACAGGGTGATTATATTAATAATGAGGGGATAGAGGCGAGAAATGAAGCCCTCTCCCAGCTGGCGGATAATGAGAGGGTATTCTATCTGGATGTGAATCCCGTGATCTGTGATGAGTCGGGCGGGCTGGAACCATCTTATACCTTTGACGGAGTCCATCTGAAGGCCCAGTATATTGATTTATGGAAAACTTATCTGAAGGAGCATGCTGTAATTTATGAAAGTAATTGATATGCACTGCGATACCATTTATAAGCTTCTCTGCCTGGAGGAGCAGGGGAAGCCGGAGGGGCTGCGCAGGAACCGGCGCCACCTGGATCTGCAGCGTATGCGGGACAGCCATTACCTGCTGCAGAATTTTGCGCTGTTTGTGGAGCTTGACTGCGACGGCGATCCCTGGGAGAGGGTCTGTAAGCTGTATCAATATTATCAGAGGGAGCTGGAGCGCAATCAGGATATCCTGGCGCCGGTGCTCTGCTATGAGGATATCGCCGCCAACGAGGCGGCGGGAAAGCTGTCCGCCATGCTGACAGTGGAGGAAGGCGCCGTCTGCATGGGCCAGGTGGAAAAGCTGCGCGGGCTCTACGATATGGGAGTCCGCATGATGACCCTGACCTGGAATTTCCCAAACGAGATCGGCTTTCCCAACTTTGACAGGGAGCTGGGGAGGAAGGCTTCGGAGGCGAAGGAAATCTGGGAAAAATGTGAGCCGGGCACAGAGGAATCTGAGCGGAGGCGGGAGGAGGCCCAGAGGGCGTTTGAAGCCTTCAACCATACCTGCAATACCAGGGACGGGCTGACAGAGAAAGGGAAGGAGCTGGTGGCGGAGATGGAGTGTCTGGGCATGATTCCGGATGTATCCCATTTGTCCGATGCCGGATTCTATGATGTCCTGGAGGTGACCAAGAAGCCCTTTGTGGCCAGTCATTCCAATGCCAGGAGCGTATGCCCCTGTGTGCGGAATATGACGGACGATATGATCCGCAGGCTGGCGGAGCGGGGCGGCGTCATGGGGCTGAATTACTGCGCGGATTTTCTGGAGGAGAGGCCGGTGGGTGTGGAAAACCACGGCTCTGTGGCTGCGGTGGCGCGCCATGCAAAACATATCGCCGGGGTGGGCGGTATCGAGGTACTGGGGCTGGGCAGTGACTTTGACGGCATCAGCACCTATGAGGAAATCCCGGGCGCCCAGGGAATGGAGGCCCTCTGGGAGGGGATGCGCAGGGAAGGCTTTACGGAGAGCCAGCTGGATAGGATCTTTTACCGGAATGTACTCCGGGTGTATCAGGAGGTATTGTGACAGGGCGGAGGCACTTTGTGTCTCTGCTCTTTTTTTGAGTATGACGGGTATGCCCGGCGGCACACGTTCCAGCGAAAGAAATTTCCAGATATAGAATAAATGTTTTTCGGAAAAATATTTATTTGAGTTGATATTTTTCCGAAAATTGTGGTACAATATACTCAAGAATCCAGCCGCTGCGCGTCTGCCGCGCTTCGCGCTCAATGATTCTTTCGTTACCATGGCTTGCAAATCAAATGTCTGCTTCGCAGCCGCTTGATTTTCTGCGTTCATGGTACAATATACTCAAGAATCCAGGTAAGATCAATGGCAAGGCGGGAGGTATCCAATATGTACATGGTGTCCTGTAAGGATGTGGCTGAAAGCTGGAATATTTCGGACAGAGCGGTGAGCGGCCTGTGCAGGGAAGGAAAGATTCCCGGGGCCGTCAAGGTGGGGCGGGACTGGCAGATTCCTGCGGATGCGGAAAGGCCGGCGGATAAGAGGGTCAAAAGCGGGGCATATCGCAAGAAGAATGTTTCGGAGCTCTCCATGCCCATAGGGGTATCTGACTACAAAAAAGCACAGGCGGATTATTATTATGTGGATAAGACGCTGATGATCCGGGATGTGCTCGACAGAAAGGCCCAGGTATCCCTGTTCACCAGGCCCAGAAGATTCGGTAAGACATTGAATATGGATATGCTGCGGGTCTTCTTTGAGATATCACAGGAGGACACGAGCGTCTACTTTCAAAACAAAAAGATATGGACATGCGGAGAGAAATATACTTCACACCAGGGGAAATACCCGGTCATCTTCCTGACCTTTAAGGATGTGAAATTTGATTCCTGGCAGGCCACCCTGGATAAGATAGCTATCCTGCTGCAGGCGGAATTCGGCAGGCATAAGGAGCTCTTTGCGGAGGGCGTCCTGGCGGGGTTTGAGAAGGATTACCTGGACAGGATCATGTCGGGGACAGCCTCGGAGGTGGAGTTGTCCGCCTCTCTGGAGAATCTGTCGCGTATGCTTCATGAGTACCATAAAAAGGCTCCGGTGATCATTATTGACGAATATGACACTCCCATTCAGGAGGGATATTCGCAGGATTATTATGAGAAGATCGTGGGCTTCATGCGGAATTTCTTTTCCGGGGGCTTTAAGGATAATCCCCACCTGACTTTCGGCTTCCTGACAGGGATCCTCCGGGTGGCCCAGGAGAGCATTTTCAGCGGGCTGAATAATCTGGACGTGAATTCCGTGCTGGAGGAGGAATACAGCCAGTACTTCGGTTTTACCGTCCGGGAGGTGAAGGAGCTCCTTGGTGCCTACCGCGTCGAGAATTCCTATGGAGAGCTGTGCGAATGGTATGACGGATACCTTTTCGGCGGCACGGAAATCTTTAACCCCTGGTCCGTGATCAGCTATATCTCAAAGAAATGCGTACCCCAGGCATACTGGGCAAATACCGGGCGGAACGAGATACTGGATGAAGTCCTGAACGCAGTGGCGCCGGATGTGCTGGAGAAATTACAGGATCTGCTGCAGGGCAGGACGGTGATAGCCCGGATCGATATGAACGTGATCTACCCTTCCCTGGGCGAGGATCCGGCCAATATCTACAGCCTGCTGCTGGCGGCGGGATACCTCAAGGCGGTGAAGGGGCGGCTGGAGTCCACCGGCGCTTATATGTGTGAGATCGCGATTCCCAATAAGGAGATCAGCGCCGTTTACCGCAATGAGATCCTGAACCATCTGATCCGGTGTGGCGCGGTCAAGAGGTCTTCCGCGGAAAAGGTAGCGGAGAGCATCTACGCCAGGGATCAGAAAAAGCTGCAGGCGGCCATGGCGGAATATCTGGACAGGACGATCAGCTATTACGACGCTGCGGAGGAGAGCTTTTTCCACGGCCTGACGGCGGGGATGCTTGCGCTGATGGACGACCAGTATAAGATCACCTCCAACAGGGAGGCCGGGGACGGAAGGTTTGACATCTGCCTCTGTCCCCGGGCAAAGCAGCTGCCGGGTATCCTGATCGAGGTAAAATATGGCAGGGCCTTCAGCGACGCGCAGATGGAAGCGAAGGCGAAGGAGGCCCTGGCCCAGATTGACCGGAAACGGTATGACGCAGAAATGAAAAACGAGGGCATTGCCAATATAGTGAAATACGGGATTGCCTTCTCGGGGAAACGGGTGCGGATCGAGAGTGAATGCGGATGAGCCGGCCTTTCAGTCCTCCCTCAGTATCTTTACAAAGCGGTGCTTTCCGATTTTCAGCACGTCTCCCGAGTTGACCGGTTCCTCCACGCTGTCCATCCGGCAGCCGTTCTTACTGACCCCGCCCTGGGATACCAGCCTGCGCAGCTCGCTTCCGCTTGCGGCATAGCCTGCGGACACCAGGGGGCGGATGAGATCGGTGAGCCTGCCCTGGCCAAAGGGTACGGCCAGGGTATCCACCTGTTCCGGGATTTCCTTCCTGGAAAATGCCTGGATGAAAAAGTCCTTTGCCTCCTGCGCTTCCCGGGGGCTGTGGTACAGGGAAGTGATCATTTCCGCCAGGCGCATTTTTATGTCCCTGGGGTTTTTGCCCTCCGCCAGCTCCTTCTTTACCTCGTCCAGCTCCTCGGGCAGGATATCGGTGGCGAGCTCGAAGTATTTGAGGATCATGTTGTCCGGTATCAGCATGGTCTTACGGAACATGGTTCTGGCATCCTCGTAGACGCCGATGTAATTGCCCAGGCTCTTGCTCATCTTTTCCACTCCGTCTGTGCCCTCCAGCAGGGGCATGAACAGCGCCGCCTGGGGCTCCTGCCCCATCTCCTTCTGCAGGCTTCTGCCCATGAGGATATTGAAGGTCTGATCCGTGCCGCCCAGTTCGAGATCCGCGTGTATTTCCACGGAATCATAGGCCTGCATCAGGGGGTAGAAGAATTCATGGAGGCCGATGGGGGTATTATTGCGGAACCTGGTCTGGAAGTCGTCCCGCTCCAGCATCCTGGCCACCGTGATGGTGGAGGCGAGCTTTAATATCTGCTCCAGCTGCAGCAGTTCCAGCCACTCCCCGTTGTAGCGCACCACAGTCTTCTCCCTGTCCAGGATGTGGAATACCTGTTCCTGATAGGTCTGGGCGTTGCGAAGCACTTCGGTGTTGGACAGCGCTTTCCGGCCCTTGCTCTTTCCAGTGGGGTCTCCGATCCTGCCGGTGAAATCCCCCACAATGATGAGCACGGTATGTCCCAGATCCTGCATCTGCTTTAATTTGCGCAGCGCCACCGCGTGCCCCAGATGCAGGTCGGGGGCGCTGGGATCCATGCCGAATTTGATCTTCAGAGGGGTTTTTGTAAGGATGCTTCTAATAAGCTTCTGCTCCAGCTCCGCTTCCCCTATGAGTTCCACCGCGCCCTGCCGGATGACCCGCAGCTGATGTGCCGCCTGAGCTTTTACCTGCTCCATATCCATCTGTTCCATGTCCTTTTGTTCCATTGTTTTATTGTCTCCTTTCTGCTGTTTCAAAAGAATTTCGCAAGCCGTTGATCAAGATGCACAATGAAATGGAAACAAAAAAGCCCCCGTCCTTCAAAAGGACGAGAGCCGAAATGTCTCGTGATACCACCTAATGTTTACCGCCAGGCTTACACCTGGCAGCCTCTTCGAGTACGGCCTGGGACAGCCATGATCCAGGTTTATACTCTAGCACGATAACGGATGCGGGAACCGTCGCAGCCTACTAACCGTCCTCCGGGATGCGGAGGGGGCAAAGAGCCCGGACACCGCGGAAAGCCGGTATTTGGTGCGAAGCTCAAAGAGGTATTCACACACTGCTTCCCATGCGCCTCTCATCAGCCGGCAGCTTTCTGTATGATTCACTGTGTGCTACTTGTTCTTATCATTGCTTTTCCAAATCAATCACTTGAATATGAAATTGTGAAGTCAGTATACCAGAGCCGCGGGCTTTTGTAAATAGAAAATTTTGCCTCAACGGCAGGAACCCTAACGACAGGAAAGTAAGAGCTCCCTCACATCCCGGAATTGAAATGTGGCGGGATATTCCGTGTCCTTCATATCCTCCGGCCGGGCCTCCCCGGTAAACAGTACACAGGTATCCACCCCTGCGTTGATGCCGCAGGCAATATCGGTGTAGAGCCTGTCGCCTACCACCAGGGTTTCCTCCGGGGTGAACCCGGACAGCTCCAGACAGAGCTCCACCACCTCCCGGCTGGGCTTTCCCAGATAGAGGGGAACCTTGTCCGTAGTGGCGGTGATCAGATTACAGATAGCCCCGCAGTCGGGGATAAAGCCGAAGTCGATGGGGCAGCGCAGGTCGGGGTTGGTGCCGTAGAAGGGCACGTCCGAAGTCAGAAGCACCCTGGATATCTGCACCAGCTTATCGTAGGTCAGCTCGCTGTCATAGGCCGCTACCGCGCAGTCAATGCCGTCTTCGGCGGCCTCCGTTATCATCAGGCCGTTTCTGCGAAGCTCCGCCACAAAGGAGGCGGTTCCCAGGACAAAAATCTTTTTCTCACGGTAGTGCGCCTTCAGGAAGCGCAGCGTCATATAGCCGGAGGTGATGAAATGATCCTCCGTGGTCTCCAGGCCGAAGGCCCTGCGGAATTTTTCCACATAGTCCGCCCCGCTTTTGGTGGAATTGTTGGTGATAAAATAGGCCTTCCCCCCGATGGCCTGAATATGGGCCAGCAGTTCGGCGCTGCCCTCGTAGAGGGTGTCGCCCACGGCCAGCGTGCCGTCTATGTCAAACAGGAATAATTTCTTTTTGTGTAACCGATTCAACTCCTCAATAGAATTCATCATGTACCTCCCCGGCCTGCCGATGTCTGATCCAGTTTTTCATTCTCGTTGAGTATATCATTCCCGCCGGGCTATTTCAAGGTTTATAAATTTGCCGCTTTGTGTTACACTTTGTAGGGAAGCAGCCGCTTTCCGGCAATTGCCGGGGCGGTTCTGAGGAAAAGGAGGCGTGGTATGCCGGAGAGGAAGCGGCTTGAGAGGGAGTTTTTTACCAGGGACGGGATTACGGTTGCCCGGGAGCTTCTGGGGAAGATTTTAGTCCATGAGACGCCCCTGGGAATCGTAAGGGGAATCCTTACGGAGGTGGAAAGCTATATGGGGGAGACGGACAAGGGCGCCCATACCTACGGCGGCAGGCGTACGGCCAGGACGGAACCCATGTATCATCAGGGAGGCACTTCTTATGTATACCTGATCTACGGCATGTACAGCTGTATGAATATTGCCGCCATGACGGAAGGGATTCCCCAGGCGGTGCTGCTGCGCAGCGTTATTCCCGCGGACGAGGATTCCGGGCGGATCATGCGGCAGCTGCGGCTGGAGGAAATGAACAGAAAACAGCTGAAAAGGAACCGGGAGCCATATACCCCGGAAAACTGTCCCGGGTCTCTGGACAGGCATCTGTCGGACGGCCCCGGGAAGCTCTGCACCGCCATGCACATTACCAGGGCGGACAATGACATCGATATGGTGGAGAGCGAAGTATTCTATGTGACAGAGGGGAAAGCGGTCACGCCCTCGCAGATACACGCGGGGAAACGGATCGGGATTGACTACGCGGAGGAAGCCGCGGATTATCTTTGGAGATTTTATTTATGAGCCTGAAATTTGTATTCGGACCGTCCGGATCCGGCAAGAGCAGACAGATATACGGTGAAATCGTGGAGCGTGCCAGGGAAAATCCCGGACAGAATTTCCTGATCGTGGTGCCCGACCAGTTTACCATGCAGACCCAGAAGGAGCTGGTGCTGCAGAGCGGCTGCGGCGGCATCATGAATATAGACGTGCTGAGCTTCGGCAGGCTGAACCACCGGATCATGGAAGAAGTGGGCAGGGAGGAGATTCCCGTGCTGGACGACACGGGGAAAAGCCTGGTGCTTCAGAAGGTGGCGGCAGGACTGAAGGAGAAGCTTCCCGTGCTGGGCAGCTTCCTTCACAGGCAGGGTTACATCCATGAGGTTAAGAGCGCCATCTCGGAATTTATGCAGTACGGAATCGGTACGGAGGATGTGTCGAAGCTGATCGAGTACGCCGGCAGGCGGGGGGCGCTGGCGGGAAAGCTGCGGGATCTGGAGACTCTGTATAAGGGGTTTATGGAGTACATCAGGGGCAATTTCATCACAACCGAGGAAACCCTGGACGTGCTGCGCCGCTCCCTCCATAAGTCAAAGCTGCTGCCGGGAAGCGTGGTGGTATTCGACGGGTTTACCGGCTTTACGCCGATCCAGAACCGGCTGATCCAGGAGCTGATGCAGGTCTGCGGCGAGGTGATACTGACCGTCACGCTGGGGGAGGGGGAAGACCCCCGTGTGATGGACGGGGAACAGAAGCTGTTTTACCTGAGCAAGAAGACGGTAGCGGATCTGGAGAGGCTTGCGGAGGAAGCGGGAATCCCCAGGGACAGGGATGTATTTACCCATACCCATTACCGTTTTGCACATGCGCCCGCACTGGGGCACCTGGAAAGGAATCTGTTCCGGTATCCCTTTCAGGCGTACGGGCAGGAGCAGTCGGAGATCGTTCTCTTTGAAACCACTACGCCCAGGGATGAGGTGCATCAGGCAGGGCTGAAAATAAAGGGGCTGGTCAGGGAGCAGGGACTTGCCTACCGCGATATCGCGGTGATCCTGGGAGACCTGGAAGGCTATGCCCCCTTTGTGGAGACAGAGTTTGCCCAGATGGAGATTCCCTGTTTTATCGACCGTACCAGGGGGATTGCCCTGAATCCCATGATCGAGTACATAAAGAGCGCGCTGGAGCTTTTCGAGAAAAATTTTTCCTATGAGTCGGTATTCCATTATCTGAGAAGCGGGATGGCGGATCTGGAAAGGCAGGAGATCGATGAGCTGGAAAACTATGTGATACGTACGGGAGTCCGGGGCTATCGCAGCTACAGCCGCCTCTTTGCCCATAAGACGGAAGCCATGGAGGAGGAAGCCCTGGCGCGTATCAACGGTCTGAGGGAACAGATGATGGGACAGCTCTCCCCCCTTGTCAGGGCGAAGGAGGGCAGGGTAAAGGATTACATTGAGGGACTGTATGATTTCCTGGTGCAGAACCGGGTGCAGGAGAGGCTGGCGGCTTACGAGCGGCAGTTTGAGGAGGAGGGGCAGCTGTCCAGGGCCCGGGAGTATGCCCAGATCTACCGGCTGGTCATGGAGCTGCTGGATCAGATTTACGAGCTGCTGGGCGAGGAGAATATCACCCTGCCGGAATTCCGGGAAATCCTGGAGGCGGGCTTCGGGGAGATACAGGTGGGCACCATCCCCCAGAATGTGGACAGGGTGTTGGCCGGGGATATGGAGCGTACCCGTTTAAAGCAGGTTAAGGTGCTCTTTTTCCTGGGAGTGAATGACGGGAATATCCCCAAGAATGCTTCAAAGGGGGGGATCATCTCCGACATGGACAGGGAATTTCTGCGGGAATCGGAGCTGGAGCTGGCGCCCAGCCCCAGGCAGCAGATGTACATACAGCGGCTCTACCTGTACCTGAACATGACGAAGCCCTCGAAGCGGCTCTATCTGTCCTATTCCAAGGTGGACAGCTCCGGCAAGTCGCTGCGCCCGGCCTACCTGATCGAGACAGTGAGGAAGCTGTTCCCGGAGATAACGGTGGAATATCCCCAGCTGCGCCCCATGCTGGAGCAGATTGTCACGCCTGCCGAAGGGGCGGGGTATCTGGCGGAGGGCCTGCGGGAGTATGCCGCGGGAACGCTGTCCCGGGAGAAGACGGGGGAGCTCTTTACCCTGTACCGGGTCTATGGGGAGGAGGCTCTGGCGGGGGAGAGGGGTTTTCTCACAGACGCCGCTTTCCGGCGGTATCAGGATACGGGGCTGTCGGCGGCGGTGGCAAGGGCGCTGTACGGGAAGTATCTGGAGAACAGCGTTACCCGCCTGGAAACCTTTGCGGCCTGCGCGTACCGCCATTTTCTCCAATTCGGCCTGACGTTAAAGGAGCGGCAGGAGTTTTCCTTTGAAAATGTGGATATGGGAAATGTCTATCACGCCGTCCTGGAGACCTTTGCGGCGAAGCTGGCGGAGAGTGGTTACACCTGGTTCGATTTCCCGAAAGAATTCGGGGAAAGGGCGGTGCGGGAGGCGCTGGAAGCCTATGCGGCGACCTACGGGGATACGGTGCTCTACAGCAGCGCCCGGAACGAGTATGCCATTACGCGCATGGGAAGGATCCTCACCCGGACGGTGCTTACCCTGCAGAAGCAATTGCAGAAGGGCAGCTTTACGCCGGACTCCTATGAGCTGTCCTTCCAATACGCGGATCATCTGGACAGCGTGAGCATCGCGCTCTCCGAGCAGGAGCGGATGCGCCTGAAGGGGCGTATCGACCGCATTGATGTGTCGGAGGATGAGGAGCATGTCTATGTCAAGGTGATCGATTATAAATCCGGCAACAGGCGGTTTGACCTGGCGGCGCTGTATTACGGGCTGCAGCTGCAGCTGGTGGTCTATATGAATACGGCGCTGGAATTGGAGGCGGCGAAGCATCCCGGCAAGGAGGCTGTGCCGGCGGCGCTTTTGTACTACCATATCGAGGATCCCTCTGTGGAGGCCCCTGTGGAGCTGACGCCGGAGGAGCTGGAGGAACAGCTTACAAGGCAGCTGCGTATGCACGGCGTGGTCAACGCTTCCCCGGAGATCATTGAACGGCTGGATCGCTATATGGAGGATAAGTCGGATGTGATCCCGGTGGAGAAGAAAAAGGACGGCAGCTTCTCCGCAAGGTCTTCCGTTATGAGCAGCGGGGAGCTGCGGCTTGTGTCTGATTATGTGAACCGGAAGATCGCGGAGATCGGCAGGGATATCCTGCAGGGAAAGATTTCCCTGAACCCCTATGAGAAGGGAAAGGAAGAAGCGTGCACTTATTGCGCGTTCCGGAAGGTCTGCGGATTCGAGGCAAGTATGCCCGGATGCGGCAGGCGTAAGCTGGAGGAGCTGGACAGGGAAGAAATATTTGCGAGGATGGCGGAGGAAGGACATGGCGATTTCATTTACACCGGAACAACAGAGGGTCATTGATTTACACAACTGCAATATCCTGGTCTCCGCGGCGGCGGGAAGCGGCAAGACGGCGGTGCTGGTAGAGCGCATTATCAGGATGGTATGTGACGAGGCCCACCCTGTGGACATCGACAGGCTGCTCATCGTGACCTTTACCAACGCGGCGGCGGCGGAAATGCGGGAGCGTATCGCCCTGGGAATCTCCGCCAGGCTGGAGGAAAACCCGGAATCGGAGCACATCCAGAAGCAGGCGGCCCTGCTGCACAATGCCCAGATCACGACCATTGACAGCTTCTGCCTCTTTCTGCTGCGGAATCATTTTAACGAGATCGGGCTGGATCCCGCTTTCCGCGTGGCGGACGAGGGCGAGGTCAGGCTGATGCAGCAGGAGGCCCTGCAGGAGCTGATGGAGGACGGCTACCGGGAGGGGGGGGAGGCATTCCGCTTCTGCGTGGAATTCTTCTGTCCCGGCGGCAGGGAGAAGGTGCTGGAGCAGCACATCCTGAATCTGTCCCGGTATGCCGCAAGCTTTCCTTTTCCGGAGGAATGGCTCCTGGCGAGGAAGGCCGACTATCAGGCCCGCAGCGTGGAGGAAGTGGAGGGCAGTGATTACGGGCAATATCTGTTGCAGTACCTGGGGAAATTGACGGCGGGCTGCGCGGAGAAGCTGGGACGTGTAAAGAGCCTGTGCGAGGAGCCCGACGGGCCGTACATGTACGGGGAGCTGGTAGAACAGGAGACGGAGCAGCTGGAGGCCCTTGCCGGGTGCCGATGCCTTTCCGACTATGAGAGGAGGCTGCCCGCAGTCACCTTTGGCAGGCTGCCGTCCAGGAAGGATGAGAGCGTGTCCCCTGTCAAGCGGGAGCTGGCCAGGAAACTCAGAAGCGAGGTGAAGGACAGCCTGCAGAAGCTGGCCGGGCGGTTTTTCGCCACCCCCCTTGAGCTGGCGGCGGAGCAGGGGTATGCCTGCAGGGAGCCGGTGGGGACTCTGGTGGGGCTGGTGCTGGATTTTGACAGGAGGATGCGGGAAAAGAAGGAGGAGAAGAAGGTCATCGACTTCTCGGATATGGAGCATTATGCCCTGGAGCTTCTGCTGGATAAGGAGGGGGACCGGATTGCTCCCAGCGCCGTGGCCCTGGAGTACCGGCAGCACTTTGCGGAAATCCTCATCGACGAGTACCAGGACAGCAACCTGGTGCAGGAATATCTGTTAAAGGCGGTGTCCGGCGAGGAGGAGGGAAGGTATAACCGCTTCATGGTAGGGGATGTGAAGCAGAGCATTTACAAATTCCGTCTGGCCAGGCCGGAGCTGTTCCTGGAAAAGTATGACACCTACGGGCCGGATGCCGGAACCCGCCCGGGGGAGGTTCGCCCGGGGGAGGAGGCCCGCCCGGGGGAAGACGCCCGCTCGTGGGAGGAGGCCTGCCCGGAGGAGGAGGTTCGCCCGGGGGAAGACGCCCGCTCGTGGGAGGAGGCCTGCCCGGAGGAGGAGGTTCGCCCGGGGGAAGACGCCCGCTCGTGGGAGGAGGCCTGCCCGGAAGATGGCGCCGGTGCCAGGGCAAATGCCT
>CATKXX010000037.1 GCA_949840935.1 uncultured Acetatifactor sp.
CTCCTGCCGCAGCATTGGCATCATTGGTGAAGTTCCCGGCCACTCCTCCCACAGTGGCCCCCTGCTTAATGTTGCCGGCCGAAAGGCCTGACACGGCGTTCACCGTCACGTTCCGCAGCACTTTGTTTGCGTCAGGGGACACAGTTGCCTGGGACGCGCCCGGGGATACGGTTTTATCCTGCCAGGCGACTTTCACGGTTGGGACCCCGAGGTCTTTATCGTTGGTGAGGTATGCCCCCTGTGGGAACCCCAGGTACAGGTTGTTGTCGCCCCAAAAGGCCATTTTACTGGCAGCCTGCGCATTAGGCCGGCTTGCCATGGTCCCGGTGACTTTCGAGCCTTTCACCCAGGCTGTCTTACTGCTTAAAATGTCCCCAGCGACGGCGTTGGAGTCCGTCTGGCTTGCCAGGGAGTTGGCCGTCACCTTCCCCGAACCGTTGTGGTACCCCTCCGGGATGGTATAGCTCCCTCCCGCATCCAGGCCCGCCGGGGCTACAGTCCCCCGGTTCGTCATGCTCCCGGTCCGCTTCGCCTTGGCGTCCGTATTGTAATAAGTCTTACCTGACAGCACCTGGGAATCCGCGGCGGTCCCGGACAAGGCCAGCACCCCGGTCAGCGGCTCTCCGTCCGGGCCCACAATCACCTTCCCGGCTAGGATATCCCCTTCTCCCGCCGTGATCACGTCCAGGTCGGGTCCGAAGGCCCCCGGCATCCATATCCGGCTCATCCCGCCACCCCCTTAAGCCCCACGGTGATGTCGGTGGCAGGCTTCTTGTAAACCTTGAACGTGGCCGTACCGTCTCCAAGACTCCCCGTCCCGCTGCCCACGATCCCGTAGGCCTTCATGTAAGCCTTCTGCGTGTCCAGGCCGGCCCCGTCCGGAAGGGCGCTGACCAGAAGGGGCTCCATGCCCTCCTTCGCCCCGCTGACAGACACAGTCTGGGTGTAGGGCGCCGCGGCGCCGGTCCAGCCGGAGGCCGTCAGGGTCACCAGGACCACGTTCTCCTGGCGTTCCAGCTGTGTCTTCAAGTACACCTCATTGTTCAACATCGGCTCAATCGTACCTTTGGCCATCTGCTCCCCGTTCGCCCTTGTCTTTCTGGTCCACTGCTCCACTTCCAGGGTAAACTTCGGAGGGTTCTTGATTGTAAAGGCCATATTTCACAGTCTCCTTTCTTTGATCAGAATACCTCTTCCATGTCATAAATCTGAGGGATATCGGCATCTTTGCCCTTACGCAAAAATGTCCGGTACGCCACCAGATCCCCCTCGGAGTCGTACAGCCCCATCTCGGATATCTCCTCCCCGGACAGTTCCTCCGCCTCCAAAGTTGCCGTATACCTGCAGGTAGTCTCGCCGTCGCCTACATATTCATGAGATTCGATATCCTTGACTAACAGTTCATTGTACAGACCCACTTCATTCCCTGTGGTGGCCAATGGCTGCCCCGTCTCATCAACACCTCCATTCCCCCAAGCCATCCTGGTGATGGCAGGCAACTCCATATCTCCCGCGTGGGCTCTGCACAGCTTTCTTCTTGCGACCGCTGTAGTTACACCTGCGCTGTCCGCCATAAGTCATCTACTCCTTTCGTTTGCAATAGCTATTTTTCTTATATCATTCTTAAAGCGTGTAATCGTCCCCGTCCAGGCACCGCTCCCCATCCAGCACCCATGCATCATCCATATAGTTTTCCTGGTGCATGGCCGCCCGGTTGCCAACCGGGCATGTTACCGAAAATCTTATCCTGGCACATGCTTCTGTCTCAATATCATGACCCGCCCTGCTAAGAAACCTTATCTCCTCACCACTTCTGAGCTTTATTTTGATTTTGCTCTGTATCCTCAAATGGCTTACTGTTTTAGCATCAATATGGGTCAGTGAGCCAAACGCCATACTCACTGGATACGAAATATCCTGTTTCGCTTTGTTACGAATTCTGAGAACCGTGGCAGAGCCGCTCTCTATCTCAGTTTTGCTCCGTATTCGCAGACGACTTACCTCTTTGGCATCAGCATGAACCGACGAAGAAAACCGCAGACCTACCAGGTGCAAGTCGACCGTATCAACATTGTTATACCCATCCAGACTCTGCCTGCCGTCCAAAACCCAGGAATCGTCCAGGTGGAGCGGGGGGAGGTTGAGACATGGATAAAACCTCATCCGCATACGTATTGCGTTCTTGTAGTGGATAGGGACCACACTCTCCCCCACATATTCCGCCTTTAAGAACAGCTGGATATGCGCAGGCCTGAGCAAGGCAACCGTATCATATATTTCCCTCACCTTACCGATATCCTGATCGATGAGTATCACTGTCAGCTGACATTTCTCAGGCAGGCATATTACAGAATACTGATCCGCCCCTACAGCGGCTCCCAGCATCTCTTTCAGCATGGGGAGCGTATATAGAGGGCGCATGCCGTATCTCATCAGCACAACAGAGCGTCTCTCTTCCAGCGAGAGGCCCTTTGCCCCGCTTATCCCCAGCAACTTTTCATAGTAATCTATCGTCCGCCAATCACATGAGGCAATATAAAAATTATCTCGCATATGGGCTGTCTCGGCCTCTATCTGCTGTAACAGATATCCACAGGCTTTCAAAATCTCCTGGAGCTCAAGAACCGGCCTAAAATATTCAGGGAGCTGAGCACTTAACACATCCGTTACATGTTTATCACTCATTGATTATCACCTCTCCCAATATTGGTATCTGCTGCAGCTCAGCGGTCTCTATTAAATGCAGGTCATGTCCGGACCCATTCACCTGTATGCCGGATGCATTGACAACTTCCGGAATTGTGAGGATAGCAAAAAGGATCCTGGAAACATACACTGTGACCGGATACTCTATCACATGCCCCTTCGGAGGGTTTCCCCATGTTCTGATCACGGAATCCAGGTACTCCTGAATTTTATCCCTTATCTCCCCCAGATACATATTCACCCCATCCTGAATACCTGAGATAAACTCAATGCTGCAGGATACATTAAGTGTCAAAGGCGCAGCCGTGGTGATTGTCACAGCCGCGCCTATAGGGGCAGTTCCATATCCATTGACTGACGGTTCCGGATTCCCATCCTCCGGAGGGCAGATAAGCCTCTGCACGTTCTCCACAACTGCCGGAAGCGCCGGTTTCAGGTCATCGCCCAAAATGCTACACAGCACTGTGCCGCCCCCTTTCCACACCGGGTATACCTGGACAGCCCCGACGCCGGGAACTGCGAGAATCTCATTCCGGTAAGATTGTATGTTTCCGCCAAAAGCCGCCACATTGAAAGTTTCAAAAAACCTGGCTCTCAAAGCGTCATCCGTTTCCTCATCAATTCCCGGACTGATAATATCCCCAAGGATAGCGGTAGTGAGTCCTGAAACCGCAGTGACAGGCAGCAGCTTTCCGGCGTAACTGTTTCCCGCAGCGCCGGCCGTCTCACAGGTCATTGTATAGGCATAGTCCTCACTGGCATCTGATATCCGCTTTCCTGATACAAAGATTACCGAGTTGGCGCCATTAATTGTTTTAAAACGCGATCCTGACGCGATTGGAACATTAAAGATTCCTTTCCTCACAGCCGCCGTTGCGGGAAGCCTGGACAGGCCTCTTTCCTGAGCCGTCAAGTCCAGGGCCTCCCCCACTGCTGTCTTTGCGTAAGCGTTCTCCTGTATCTGCCCTAAAAGCATATACAGGCCTTCCAGATACCATGCCACCGGCCCGATGGCGGTCTGTACTATGCTGCCCTCTCTGGTGTCAATATCCGGCGGCACTCTGGACAGCATCGTCCGCTCAATGGCTTTTGCCGTATATCCCGAAAAATCAATCACAGCTCTACCACCTCCTCAAACGCTCCAAACACTGTCACCACATTAAAGTTACACCTGATACTGTCCTCCCCCGGCTCCGAAAAACGGAAGTCCTCCACGGACAGGATCCGGCTGTCCACAGAAAAAGCGTCCTCTATCCGCCGCGGCAACTCGCTGACAATATAGTCATATTCCTCACCAATTAAATCCTCCAGCTCTCCGCCAAACTTGGAAGAATATATCTGCCATTTAAAACGCTCCGTCCGCAGGATTGTGTCAACAGTCTGCCGCATAGCCGCAAGCCCTGAATCCATGCCTGATACGCGCTTCGATGGCCAGTCAATGATGAATGTTCTAGTGGGCTGCTCTACATAATTCAAAGACACATCATATCCCATGCTCTCAGGTAACGTCCCCATGCTCTCCTCCTACGCCAGCTTTGACAGAACAATGTACTGGTTCCCGTTTTTTACTCTCAGCATCAGCACCCTGTCTCCTGGCTTCAATCCCTCTGTCACCGCCACATCTCCGCCTTCCCCGCCCTGAACCGGAACAATCCTCTCTCTCACCGCATCCGTAAGCGTGACAGCGGCCTCGGGAAGCATCGACATGCCGGTGTCAGTCTGGATAGCAAGCGGAGAAACAGACATGACTGTGCCCACGGACATATCTGTAAGTTTCATAGCCTGTATTGTATTCTGCACGATCCTCTGAATCACTCCAATTAATTCAGCCAGCGCTCCCACCTCCCAGCTGCTCAAATGATTTAACTTCTATGGTCATGGTATGGTCCTCCCCGTCAAACCGGTGGGTTACCTTTTCAACCAGCAGAAGACGTGTGGAAGACAGGTCATCCACAGCCTCAATGCGAACCGGCACGATCGACCCTGCCCTTACTTCCGGAACTCCCAGCGCCTCCAGAGACAGGGTCCGCAGAACCCGGTTATAATACCGCAGATACATGCCGCACATCTCATCAATCTGCGCCTCGTTGAGATTCTGATCCACCACGCTGTAATACTGAAGAGTACCCCATTTCCTGATAGTGTCCGTATCCTCATGGATATACACGTCAGTGCGTCCTGACTCCTCATTCTTTTTCACCAGCTTGATCCGGTTGTAGGTATCCGTATCGATATCGCGCTTATAGGTATAATCAACAGCGAGGCTGCCGTCTCCAATGACCGTGGGAAGAAACATATTTTTGGCTTCCGTTAAAGTAAGGGCTCCTGCGTTATCATAGAAAATAAACAGCTTTCCTGTCTGAATGATCGTTTGGTACAGCGCGTCAAAAATAATGTCAAGGCAGCTCTCGTCCTCTTTAATCAGGCATGGGAATATGTACCCGCTGTCGTCCAGCGTTCCCACCTGCAGCCCAAAATCGCCAGCGATCTGGCGGATGATCTGGGAAAGAGTCATATTTTCAAACACATAACTGGCATTGGCCTTCATATAACGCAGCTGGTCATAGGCTTTGTAGCGCTTTTCCCCGTCTTTACCCTGTTCGATGGTCATCACATACCCCTTGAACATTTTTATCCCATTGTACACAAATTCCACCGGGCTGCCTTCCGGAATCCCCGTGCGGCCTGTCTCCACGCAGGAAAATGCCATCTGCCCTGGGGAATCCATCCGGTTTGTCGTTATTTCCACATCCTTTGCCACGTTGGCATAATTTTTCAGGGAAGCCCCTCCCGGCTGTACCAATAATGATGCTTTCATGATTTCACCCCGTTATTTGCATCTGGCTCTCCTGTATCCACCCATAATGCCCAACATGGACAGGATACGGATTGCCTGACACAATCCTTGTCACTGTGGTGCTCAGATTATTAGCCGTTCCGTGGGGCTTAGAACCGTAACTGTCATAACAGTATGCCCCATTGACTATGACCGGTGCGCCTACCCGCAGAACCGGGGTTTCCACTTCCCTGGCGGGTTCAACGGCAGCTTCTGCCTGCCCGGCTGCCCCTTCACCCGCAGGCGTCTGGTTTTCCGACATAATTGTCAGCGTATCAGGGGCATAAGGCCGGTATTCGGTGAACTTCACGGAATAGTAAATGTCACCTGGCTCTCCGCCTTTATCATTTGTCTGGAAATCCGACACGACGCACATCATATTTGTATCGTAAGTCCCCGATCTGACAATGATCAGGCGGCACCTCTGCTTGCTTTTCATCGCCTTTTCAAACTGCCTCACGTAATATCCGGGGGATTTTGCCCCGCTGTTAACATAAGCTGCCTCTAAATTTTCCGGAAAAAAACCCTCCCAGGAAACCAGCCGCAACGAAGGCTTCATAGGGACAATGACCTGGCCGATGCCAAGCACATCATAGGCCTTGTGGTCTGTAGGGTGCTGTATTTCCACTTCCTCCGGGTTGACCGGGATCTTTGCCTTTTTTCTTCCAAAGACGACATAAATCGAACATCCTCCACGAAAACCTGCCACAGGGATCACCTCCTATCCATGAGATACCGCAGTATGGGAAGACATCTGCTCAACCAGCATTTTTTTGATATGGTCAGCCACATCCTGGGCGTCTAAGCCGCCCGTGCCGCCTGCCGGAAGAGTTACATGGATATTGGGGGCCAGCGTCTTTAACTCAACCTGGTTCATGTATCTCCTCTCTGCCAGATCCCGATAGAGCTTGACATCCTCATCGGCCAGGCTGATCTTGCCTTCCACGTTTTTGACGCTCCCCACGCTCCCCACTTTTCCAATATTGCCTATGCCGTCCGCATTAATTCCTGAAAATTTCTTAGCCCCGTCTCCGAAATTCTTAGTGAAATCATCAAAGCCCAATTTCATGTCGTCCAGCTTACTGCCGAAATTCTTTCCCATCTCCCTTCCTTTCGCCATGTTCTCCCCTACATCCGTACCGCTCATGCGCTTGATTTTCACTTTATTCTCACCCACTTGGGAATCTACCCAATCACTGATGGTATCCCGAAATCCAGACACTGCCGATGACAGATCGCTTCCCAGCAGGGCATCGATGGCGCTTGCCGCCGTTTCCACTATCTGCAGGATGTTGTCCAGCAGACTGTGGAAAAGACGTGCGATGGCTGTTACAGGGTCATTAAAAACATTGGCAAAAAACTCTGCAAAGCTGGCAGTGATATTCCACCAGTAAGCAACGACGGTGTACATGTACGAATATAAGAAGCCCAATACGCCTCCCGCAGCCTCCCCCATCTTCTGCCAGGATACACCCGCCTGGCGGAGTGTAAAGATCATAAAAGCTGTCGTGGCCCCGATCGCAAGGAACACGATCTCTACTGGGCTCCATGCCGCCGCGGCGGCAAGCCCGGAAACTACTCCGCTGACCCCCGCAGCGGCAAACGCTGCGCCAATCCCTAAAAGGATAGGGTAGATATAGTCCCAATTCTCCACTACGAATGAAGCCCCGGAAGTCATCAGGTCGATTGCTCCTGAAGCTGCATAAGATAAGAGCTCGATCCCCGCGATCAGCCCCCTGACTGCCTGCTGGCCGGAGGCACTGTTGAGAAATGTATTCAGCTTCTGCGACACATCATCAAATGCCCTCACCCCCGCGTTTTTCACCATAGTCCAGGCATCCGCAAAGGTCATGGGGATACTCTCAAATTTCTCATTGGTCTCATCGGCAGCGGCGAACATGGCGGCCTTTACCAGATCTGCAGAGATAAGCCCCTGCGCCGCGATATCCTTCAGGTTTTTCTTCACATTCCCCGCAAGATCCTCTGTTTTCATCTTCATGGAGGAAGCTACCGCATTCAGCACATCCTCATTTCCTTCAATATACTTTGCGATGTTTTGGATGATGTTCGGGGCTTGTTCCAGAATACTGTTATATTCTTCTCCCCGGAGTACCCCGGAGCCCATAGCCTGAGTGAGCTGAAGCATAGCTGCCTGGATACCGGAGCTTTCCGTCCCGGCGATCTTAAACTGCTTATTGATCTGTTCCATAAAAGCCACAATCTCCTCAGGGCTTTCAAACGCGTCTCCTGCCATAAGGCCCAGCTTTGACACTGCGTCCGCGGTTGCCTGATAGGCTCCCCGTGTCCGTTCCGCCGAGGCGAAGATCATGTCCTGAAGTTCCCCCACTGTCTGCATATTATCACTCATGTCTCCTACCTGTTCAATTACCATCCCCAGGCGGGCGGATGTATAGGTAAACTGATCAGACAGATCCATGATCCCCGTTAAGGACCGGACCGTAGCATAGGTGGCGACAATCCCCTTAATGGTTCGCAGAAGCCCATTGGCATGTCCATTCCCATCCTTCAGTTTCTGATTGAAGCGCTCCTGCGCATTTACATTATTGTGGATCTGCTTTCCGGTTCTGTCAAAGCCCTGGGCCATCCCGGCGCAGGTTCTCTCCGCACGGCTCACATGGTCATCAAACATCCTGATTCCGTTTATATTGTCCCGGATACGTTTCTGGGTGTCGCCGACAGTCTGGGACAGGCGCAGGTATGCGCTGTTAGCCGCCTGCACGTCCATACCCGACAAGGCTTCATTCAGGCTCTGCTGCTCCTTGAGGGCCCTGCTTAGCTGGCCTCTCAATTCTTCTAATTCCATATTTACTTTATCCGCTCCGGAATCCAGGGGGGCACCGTTTAACTGTTCTATATCGGAACGCACGCCGCCCAGACGCTCTGTCAGGAGATCGATATCGATAAGCGCCTGTTCCGGAAGGATATGGATCTCCTGAGCCTTTTGCCTGACAGACTCCTGCATCGCCCCCAGCTGAGCCAGCATGTCATTAACACTTTCCAGTTCATTTTTGAACCGCTCTGCCCCGGTACCGGTAAATATCTGAAAATCGTCTGTTTTCCACGTGACTGGTATCTCCACGGGACGTTCCAGAGAATTTTTCATCTCACGTTCCATGTCGGATATATTTTTAGAAACTTTCAGGTACGCTTCGTTTATGGCTGACAGATCCGTACCGGCCATCGCCTCATTCATGGCTTCCTGCTGTCGGCATGCCTCCTCCATCTGTTCATTTATTCTCTCCAGGGCGCTGTCTGCGGGGCCGGAATCGATATCCATAGGTGTATTCTGTATCTGTGTAAGGATATCCCTTACTCCGGCCAGGCGGTTTTCCAGCATCTGGATTTCATACGACCCCTGAGGTGGAAGAAGGCTCGATTCATTGGCCATCTGTGTAATCGCTGCTTGGGACTGGGCCAGCCTCTCCAAGGCTGTATCTAAATCCTTTACCCTCTGCTTAACCTGCTCCAATCCTCCGGACTGCTGGTCGTCGCTTTTCCATGTTATAGGAATTTCCACCGGTTTTGCCGCGCTGCGTGCCTTTTCCATATTCCCTATGAGTTCTTGTATCGCCGCACTTTTTCGGGCGATGGCCTCTTCCGTCCTCAGGGACTGCTGCAAAAGCGCCTGCTCTGATATCCGGGCCCTGGCCAGGGCAGCCTCTGCCTTCAATGTGACTGCTGCGTCTTCTCCCCGGTCAGCAGCCAGCCTCCGGTACTTCTCGGACAATTCCTGTACCTTTTGTCCCTGTGCTTCAAGACGCTGGCTCTGGGCAGTGTGAAGCATCTGCTGAGCAGCCAAAGCATCCCTCATAGAATCCAACATTCGGGAAGAATGGGAGGTAGACTGGGCAAACTCCCGGTTAGATTTATCCATCTCCCCCAATCTGTCTACAGCCCCCTGCCCCATTTGCAGGAACCGGGAAAAGGTCGCGCTGAACTCATCCGTCAGAATAAAATCTTCTCTGGTCTGCCCCATATTCCCCGCCTTCCTATTTAGTCTTTCTCTCCTTTGCCGCCCGCTCCATCATGGCGAACATCAGGATTTTCTCATTCTCTGGCCTGGCTGCAAAATCTCCTGGGAAGATGCCAAGGGAGATAAAGGCGAAATAGGCTGCCTCGCTCTCCCAGTCTCCCCTGTTTATAAGTTTTTTGCCGCTTTAAGTCTTTCATTGGCCGCTTTAATATCGTTGATCTCCATAATCGCGTCCTGGATAATCTGCTTTTCCCCGATAGTAAACATCCTGCCCGGTACCATATGCGGATCCATGACCCCATAGTATCCGCAGACTTCCGTGCTCCTTAGATCCGGCTCCGCCACGCATGCCACGATCAGCTGGTTGCCATAAGCAACCGTATCCAGATTTCCTTCTCTGTCCATGCACCGCTTTGATATGGCCTCGTTTTCCTCAGGCGTGATGCTTTTTATCACCACAGGGACCACGTTCCCATCCTCATCGGTAAACCGGTCTAACAATACCTCTTTTGTCCTTCCTGCAGGAGAAGGCTTTAAAAACGCGCTCAATTTTCCCATATCATCTGCCTCCTAACTGTGTGGGTGTTTTAAAGGTCTGCAGGGGTTCAAAATCCGTAAAGTTAAACGGGATTTCCTCCTGCAGGTAATCTACAGAGTCGTCCAGCATGGCAATGGGGATTTTGCTCAGAATCACATTGTAAATAGCCACCACCTGCTTCCCGACGCTGGACCCTTTATCATCATTGGTCACTTGAAAATTAATGGTCGGAAAACGCCCGGTTCTTTTATATTCCATCAGGATTTCCAGAAACTCGTTGGTTCCATAATAGATGGTCATGCTGCCGGTGTACTTGACCCCTTTCACCTTGGTCTGGTTTACCAGAGCCCCAACCACAGGAAACTCCGCGGTCTGGATTTCTGCATCGGTCTGGTATTTTTTGATGCCGAACAGTTCAATATTGCGTCCGTTTTTTACCATAAAGGCGCTGCCCGCTTTGCCGTCAACACCGTCGTTTGCCAGTAAATATGACATGTCTAACCTCCTCCTATTCAATCTGGGTTCCGCCTGACACAGAGACTGTCATGTAAATCTTCTCAACGCTGTCTACAGGATGCAGGGCGGCGTTGATTACCACAGCATCCGGCTCATCTCCCGGAAGGACTGATATATCCTCCGGAACAAAGTTCTGGATCCCGTTATTTTTCTGCATCTTGCCAAGATAATCCACGAGCCAGCCTTTGAAAAGGCTCCGTCCCTCCTCGTTGTTATTTGTTTTTCCGATATAATACAGGCTGTACTGTTTGTAGGCGTCGTTACAAAACTGATTTAACACCCGCATCACACGGTTTTTTGAATATTCTTTATGCTTAACAGGCGTGAAGGACGTGAGGGTATTGATATCTGTACACACCTTTACCGTATCAAAGTTATCAATAAAGATAATCTCTCCGCTTTGTACGGCAATCCCTGCCTCCGTGTCAGAAAACTTTGGGACAGCTTCCACGGCATCCGGATACCGCGCGTATGTGAGTGACTGGTTGTACCCGGTGCCGGCCTGTGCGCCTCCCAGCCACCAGGTTGCCTGCCTGGGTGTTACGACGGTTCCGTCAGACAGCCGGACACCATTGTTTACAGAGATAACCCACTCACTGTTGCAGGCCTGAGCCTGAGCCATAACAGCCTGGCATTTTAAACCCGTTCGGTTGGATATCCTCTCTACAAACGCGGCATAGGCCTGAATGACAGTCTTGTCTTCCCCATCATAGATCAGAATGTCAAACTGGTACGGTTCAATAGCTGTCAAAAAAGCGGCATGATCCGCCGGGCTGACCGTAGGGTCTGCTCCTCCGCTTAACGCCTTCCCCGCAGTGTCTTCCAGTTCCCCGCTCCCTGAAAACTCCACCCAGCCGTTCGCGTGAAGCTCCCCTATCCCCGTTACGGACTGCTCATCTGCCACGGTCCCGTCCACCACCGTGGCAACCTTGAAGATCCCTTCCTCATCAGGATCCCCTGATACCATCACGGTGATGTCGTTTCCCCTAATCCCTTCATAGAGCGCCGTGACCGTCAGGCCGCCTATGGCCGCAGCCGCTCTCGCGCCTCCTGTTCCCTTGAGGCGGTAGAGCAGAATCTTTACCGGCCCCTGGGTGGTATCGCTGCCCTTTGCCATCTCCCTCAGGAACAACGCTTTTTCATGGGTGATGTCGTAGCCGATACAGGGAACCGTGTCATCCCCCGGAATGACTGTCTGGACAACCCCCGTCTGGCCCCAGGAGAGGGGCTCCGCGATGGCCACTGTCCCTCTCTCCCCCGCGCTGGCGCTTAAGTTCCCCTGGGACAGGGTGTTGATATACACCCCCGGCAGCACCTTGTTCTGGCTGGTCCATGTTCCTCCTGCCATCTCATACTCCTCCTTTCAATGCCTTATCCAAAGCTGCCTTTGCCTCTGATATGGAATAGGCCGGCTCTGTTAAGATCGCTTTTGCAAAATCTTTTTGGTAGCCTGCCAGATGCCTGCTTCCCAAAAGTTTTTCAGTCGGATATTTCCTGTCTGATCCTCTGCTTTTCGTCGGCTGCGGCGCCACAGCCTGATTATTCTTGTTTGACATAAATATCTCCTTCCAATTTTTGCATCAGGGTTATATCTTTTGGAAGCTCCACGCGTTTTCGGATATGGAACTGATAGTGCAGCTCCATGTCTTCGTCATGCCATTGGCGTTCGCTTGTCCGAACCAAAACAGTCTCGCCGCCCCCATTAGAGTAGGGAAACAGCTCCAACACCTCGTCCAGATACTCGGCGACCGAGTGAATTTCTGCGTTCCCATCGGCAATATTTCGCTGCTGGACAAACACGATATCAATCCCCAGGTCCCGCATGTACCTGCCGCCTGCCTGGCTTTCCACAGTTGACGGCATAAAGAAAATAAAAAAGCAGGGCGGCTCCGTCCCCTGCTGTACAGGGCTGTCGTATAGCGGATAGTCCGGATATCCTGCTTTCAGCACGCCGGCAATGCTTCCCACAATATTCTCCAGAGTGAAGATCACCGCATCACCTCCCGGACCCGCTTCCCCAGCTCACTTTTCACAACCTGGCGATACCTGCCCGCCGCTTTCTGTCTCATATACTTCCCTTTCACATAAGCGGTTTTCGTTCCCACGACGATGCCCCCGCTGCCATCCGGGCTTTTTTCCAAAAGGCCGGATGTCCCATTGATCACAAGCCCCGGAACAAAATGTCTGTCCATCCGGTGTCCGTCGTTAACATAGGAGGCGTACTGCATATTGTTGGCAAGGCAGGTTCTCACCGCTCCGCCTGAGCATATCGGCGTGGTCTGACTGTCCGTCTCCCAGTGCTGGGCCATCTGGCCGCTCCTGGTATTCGTTCCTGCAATATCCACGCCCCCGTTGGGAGGGGTATTCTCCACGGCCACCCGGACAGCCTCAATGGTAGCTCCCTCCGCCACTTCCATCATGATTTTAGGAATGTTTTGACCGGCCTTGCGCAGCTCCTCCAAGCGCTTTCTCATCTGGCTCCCAAAGCTGGACACAAACTTCACCTCCCAATAATGTTGTCCTTCAAAAGTCCGACTTCCTTGTGCTGAAGCCCTGTGAGAATTCCTCCCACCGGATCATAGTAAGCCACCGGCTCCCCTGCGATATACCGCTCAGGCCTGGCCGAATGCCCCAGGTTTCCACCCCTGACAATCATCAGTTCGTCCCCAGCACGGATATCCACGGACAGATCACAGGCCATCTCTTCAAAGGACTGCTCCCTTGCCGCAGTACCAGTCATATAGGGTCCTTTGTTCTCAGGACGGTAGACCCGGCAAGGAACAGGAGACACATTCACCTGCCGCCGTTTCTGACGGCTCACATTACCCTCTGTCAATGTGTCAATCCTGTAGATATCCACAGTATCTGTGTACCAGTTTCTAAAAATCGGATTATTAAAAATCATATGGCGTACATCCCTCCCATCCCCGCCATGCGAGCCATAGTGACCAGCTGGGAGCCATACTGTGTCCCGTTCCAGGCTCCCCATTTCTCGGTCCCCGCCGTGATCGCGCTGTTGTCATAACTGATTGACGTGTTCCCCATGGAAGCTGACTTCACCGTACCAACCTGGGCAGCGCCTGCCGCGGCCTGAGCGGCGCTGTCAGAAGAAGGAGCGTATGTCTTCAGGTACAAGGCAGCAAAATGGGCTGTGTAAAGTCCCGCTGCGTATCTCCACATGCTCCCCCAGCGGGACGGGAGCACACTGTCATTGGCCTGGCCGATGAAGGCTCCAAGCATCTTATCGGGCACCAGATTTTTCACAGCCGCTTCAGTTTCCCCGGTTTCCGAAGAACCTGAAACGGTAAACTGCGGAAAATCTTCCTGAAACATTTCCACAGTGTAATCTCCCCGTTCTCCTGTTTGCGGTACATTGGAAGCTGCTGCCCTTGCCCCCTCGAACCATGGAGCTGCCGGGTTTATGCCATTCCCCGTCCACATCCTCTGTCACCTCTGATTTTTAGCGCCGCGTTTTCCCGAAGACTGCTCTCCGGCTGCCTCTCTATCCACGGCTGCCTCTCTATCCACGGCTGCCTCCGCTCCGGACGCGCTCATTTCTGCATCCGGACGAATATCATTCTCTGATGCCTTTTCTTCCGCCGCTTTATCGGCCTCTTCCAGCTGCCTGTCACCCCGCCCCGGAGGCGAAAAAATCATTCCCGCCCTTATCGCGCGCCTCACCAGACGGCTTTCCGCCACGTCCTCCGGAATATCGCCGATATAATCTTTCCTGATCAGATAAGGCGAGCCGTCAGCCCGCCTCACCATATAATTCCGTTTTGATACAATAAACATAAGTCTCCTCCTTAGATACCATCCATGTAGGTGATCGTCTGGTCATAAAAAAGCTCAACCTCCGACAGATTTCCCGCGTAGGCCGTATCATAGCAGAAATTCTCCGTGTTCGGCCCCGTCATGGCGCGGGTAAGGGGCTGCAGCTCATCCATGGCAATGTACCGCTCTTTATTGCAGTAAGCCGCCAGGCGGTCAGCCCCGTCATCCCCGGCTCCCTTGCACCACTTGGTAGCGCCGATGAACAGATCTGATCCGTTCTGGGAGGCTACGTTATTCTCCATAAGGAACTTCAAGATGGTTTTCTCCGCCAGCTCCGTCACCTTCTTGGTAGCAATATAGTTATACTGTTCGTAAGGCATGATGATATGGTTGGGCACGGCATCCTGGTCATACTCCGCCCGTTCCCAGGTGGCTAGGATCACGTCGTTCACGTCCTGAAGAATCTGGTCGGGGGTCTTATCCTTCCACTTTGTGCTAGGAGAAGCCGCGCCGTTGGAAGCGGCCTCCATAACCGTTACATCCGGATGGTTCAAAAGCCCATGGGTGTCGTAGGCTGTGAACCCTGTATAGGCATTCTCCTCCATGTGCTTGTCATAGGTCATCCGCAGGCCGTCACAGAGAAGGCTGTCGATATTCCGCCCTGTCATATTGCCCCGCTGCATATCAATCCACATCACGCGGGTTCCAGCGGCAATCATGTGCGCCTTGAACAGGCCCTTGGAGAAATCTGCCTGAACCATAGGGATGCCGTTCGCCCCGCCGGCATGGACGATTCCTTCCCCGGATCCCCCGGCGATGCCAAATCCTACCTGCATGGCGGATATGGCCTCCGCCCATCCGCCTCCCACCCGGATGGGAATATCCCTGGTATAGGTAAAGCTGGTCAGCGGCGTCCTGACCATCATGTCCCGCTTTTCCAGCTCCGAAGTCAGGAACGCCTGTCCTGACGCGATTCCCGCAGCGTCCATGTTAAATACCGCGGCATTGCCGCCTTTCGCGGACCGGGTGCCGGAAAGCCCCAGATTTGATGTTCCAACATTTTTAAATGCCATCGTCTCTACCTCCTTACGCATTCTTAATTGTCAGCAGCCGCAGCTCCGCAACCCCGTTGGAGTCAGCCGTGCCTTTCCACCGGCAGTTTGTCAGCTCCGCTGTATAAGAAGTACTCTCCGCCGTATCCGCCGCCGCCTCAAAGCCGCCTACCGCCAGATTTGGTTTTGCCTTATTGACGGCTGTCCTAACATATACTTTTCCTCCTGGGGCTGGCATCCCCGACTGGCAGACCACATTGACGCAGCCCCTCTTCATCACGGGAACTGCCTCTCCCGGGCGGTATACCCCCTCATTCTGGTTCAGATAATCAAAGGTTGATTTCACCTCACGGACCGCTACCCCCAGAAATACTGCCTCCGTGGAATCAGAGGCCCACGCCTTAACGGCTCCGGCTGCCCCTGTCGTGACGGGAGCCCCAAACAGGATATTCTCCGTTCCTTCCAGCGGGTGGGTATCCACCACCATATCCGGCTGTCTCGCGTAGCTGCCCGCGTAGCCGTGGGGCATCGTCTTTCCAATCGTCTGTCCTCTCATCACTTGTTCTCCTTTCTCCTGTGGGGATTCAACTCGTCATACAAGGCCTGGATCTCATCCGTATCCACAGCCTTCGGTCTATGTTCCTCCGCCCTCCGCAGGGCGTTCTGCCGGCTCGCTCTCAGGATCGCGGCCATGTCGTCCTGGCTGTTCCCCGCGGTCACCAGGCTGATCAGGGCATCGGATACCGCTTTGCGCTGCTCCGGGTTTTCAATAGCGGCCACGGAGGGCCGCATCGCCTTGAGAATCCCCACCGCCAGGGCGCTGTCCATACCGCTCTTGTTGTCCATCTCCTCCGCAGGGACCACGCGGGATGCTTCCCCATCCACAGAGCCGCAGGCAGCCTGATCCGTCATGGAATCACCTGTCAGCTGTTCGATGGCGGCGTCAATGGCGTCCTTGGTCTTCTCCTTTTCCTTCTCCGCTTCTTTTGCGGCCAGCCTCGCCATCACCTTGTCGACAATCCCATCCACTGCCGACTCATCGACTGTCTCTTTCTTTTCTCCCTCCGGTTTGTCCTCCTTCGGCTTTTCATCAGCCCCACCGCTGTCCTCATCAAAAGCAGCGGCTGCGTCCATAGCCAGCCTCTCGATCTCCTCCGGCGACCTGTCCTTCACGGACATTCCGAAGAGCTTGAAAAATAATCCATTCTTCCTCATCGCTTTCCTTTCCGGCCCTTTTTCGGCCTGTTGGCTTTTATTCGCTGAATCTAAAATAGCAGCCCGTTTCCCAGCCCTTCCCCGGTCAACGACTGCTATGTGATTCCCTCTGATATTTTTCTGGCTGTAAGTCCCGTCTTCGTCCCGGACATAATCGCACTCATACCCGCAGGATATCTCCCTCTTTCCCCCCTGGATGGCGCTTATCAGCTCCCTGTCATGAATGTGCAGGTCAGCCACCACATAATCCTGCCACTCACCGGCTCCCCTGCGCACCACCTGCGCATGCCCCTTCTCGTAGAAGGATACGTCATCAGGACCTATGAGATCCGGCGGATGGTCGTTGGTGACCGGCTTGCCCTCAAAGGATGCCAGAGCCGCGTCGGAGAAAACCTCTTCCGGCGGCCGGCGCACGGTGATCACCTGCCCGGCGTCAGAACCTGTCAACCCGATCTCCCTTCCCAGGTATTCCTGGTTTCCTGTGCGGGCGATGGGAACATTGCGGCATATTAAAAAGCCCTCCCCAGTCTCAATCTGGTTAGGGCTTACGGTGTAGCCGTAGTACTGTATCATATCTGTCAGAAGGCCTCCCTTCTAAACTCGGTGTCACAATCCCGGCACCGTCTCTTTAAATGTCTTCAAAAACTCCTTCACTTTTGCCATTTTGGAATTATCCTGCAAAAATTCAATGCCCTTTTGCGTGATTCTCAGTTCCAGAATCTTAATTCCAAAACCGCCTCCCATGTGGGGCACAACACAAATCCCTTTGATATATCCTTCCGATAACAGGCTTTCCATGATGTTGCCCCAGTACCCGTTATTGATGCCCAGCGCGTCAGGCCCAAACACGCAGGTATCAGGCCTCTCCCCCTGTTTGAAACACTCATATAAATATGTCAATATCCGGTATGTGATTACAAAGTAATCGTCTTTTGCCATAGTCTACCCTTTCGAGTTCTTCAATCTCATCATACGGGCGTATAACCCATCCGCCGGCGGCTCGCCACAGATTCTGTCGCTTTCCTTTTCCTCAAAAAAATATCCTGGCGCGCATTCAACACCCTGGCCGGCTTTTATTATCACATCTAATGGGATTCCATCTGGAAACACGTTACAGCACATTTTTTTAACACGCCTCTGTTCAAGGTACTGTTTACACATCTCACAGTTGGGTATCTTTAACATCACATTTATCTTCCCTGGTATCTATACTTTTCTGGAATTTCTACAGGTTCACCATTATAATACATATCAAAATTTTCTACCACAGAAATCGGAAATTCCTTGCATTCCCCTGTCTCTTTATTGACAGCCAAAGGGCAATTACCATATTGCGGCCCAGGTTCTTTAAATAATGTACCGAAAAAAAGCCACTGTCTGCCTATATCCAGGATTGCGACAATCCCTTTGAGGTATTCTTTTTTTACAAGACCCTCCACCGCTATCTCACAGGCTTTATCTAAACTAATCATGCTACTGCTCCTTTTTACAGGCCGTTGAACCGAGATCATTGATTTCCAAGTTATCTATTCTGCAATACTTCACAGGATTGTCTGAAAATTTCTCAAGTATATTTTTATTATACTTGCTTCCAGTTTGAGCGTCAATAAAAACCACTGTTTTATCTCTGTATTCTGCAACAAAAGAGTGCCCCTGTGGCCTTTCAGTAAGCCCCCACACGCCAGACCATTCTTTTCTCCGGTTCCATATAATCGATATCTGAGCCCTGGAGCCTTCTCCCCAAAGTATCATATCCTTTTCAATCTCTGACAATACTTCACTGCCTGCTTCAATTATCTTTATATCTGGTGACACCCAGCCGCTAAAAGGATTATTTTGCAGTTTCTTAATCGGGTTTCCAGCCACAACAGCAAATCCTCTCCTGCGCATCTCATATGCTATCGTACAGTTTACACAATTTTCTCTGTTTCCCATCGGATTAACTGCCATGATATCCGCTCCATCAGACAATTTTCCCCATGTTTTGGGTATCCCCTCATAACTTGCCTTCGCATACCTGGTTTTTCTTTTATCCCTCAGCAGCTTCTGCCTCGCCCTCTCCTTCTCACGATACGCCTCTATCTGCTTTTTCGTTCGGGGATCCCGGGTGATGGGATTCGTGACAGGATTTGAAAATTCCTTATCCCTCTGTATCTGTTTCTCGCTCTTGCCGATAGTGGTATATTTGACCAGAGCATGGAGACAATTCGGGTGTATATTCAAATAGGTGTTGGTCAGAGCCTCAGGCCCGAACGGGTCAACCTTCCCGAACGCCAGTGAAAGAGGAGGATAATCCGGGCTGGTGCCGCTTTTAGAGTACACTCTGCCTTCCAGAGGCGCACACACCGGGCAGGTACTCCCGATTTTCACAATCTGCCACAAATCATAGTCATCAGCAGTCAAAACCGCCGCCACCTCCGCCTGTCTGGCCGTAGTCCTCACTGCCATGTTTCCGTAGCTCTGCAGGCTCCACTGTCTCCCCGCTTTGTCCACGAACGCCGTAACGCCTTTGTTCTCCATCTCCCACGCAAGCCGCTCACTGGTCACGCTCCACCCCTTGCCGGACGCCTCCTGTGCCAGCACCTGCCTCAGTGCCATCTCCCGAAACGGGTCATTTTCCAGGCGCCCTATGGTATAAAGCCTTTCCACGGTTTTGTAAGCTGTCTCTGACGCTTCCGTCAGCTCTCCCAGCAGGTTGTTGCCCAGCTGCTGGATGACGGCCGTCTGAGTGGCCGTGAGCACTCTGGCGTTGCGGTATCCGGCGGCGTGCTTGTCAGAGCGGTAAAAAATGGTCTCAAGCATCGATGGCACATAAGACCAGGACTCGTCCACCATGTTCTGTAAGATGCGCTGCACCCGCTCCAGGGAGGCCGCCTCAGCGTACTCGATCAGCCCTCTGCCGCGCTTCCTGGTGATCTCGTTGACCAGCTCCCTCTCCGTCCGCAGAAAGAGCATCCTCATAAACGCCGTGACATCCGCCTGCCCCGGAGGCCTGATCAGCTTTGCCATTCAGAGTCCTCCCCCTCTGCCTCCAAAGAAATCCCAAGTCCCGCCAGGGGATCTGACATCATGCGGCTGCTGGTATAGGTCTTTCCCCTCCCCGCCTCAATGCTCTCGTCAGAAATTTTGCTGAACATGCCCGTCTCGTCGGACATGGCCTGCAGCTCCTGCTGCGCCGTAGCGGAATCAATCAGGTCATTCTGGTAGGCTGCAATCACCGCGTTTGTCTTTCGGTCCGCTATCTCCGCGATTTCCTTGGCATCCGGCGTCCACATGGGCGGGAAGTCAATATCCATATCGTCTGGAATCTTCCCCCATGCCGATAAAGCCATGATGGGGAGAAGCCGTTCAATAATGCCCCTCAGTTCCGTCTCCCGGAGCCCGTCGATGTAATCATAATAATTCTGCATGTCCGCCTCACCTGTAGCGTTGAGCCCGGCGGGGGAGCGCCCGAACAGCTTGGTCACCGGCGTGCGCGCCGCCCCGGCCACGTCCATCATGATCCGGTCATACACATCGGACAGGCCCGTAAATGTGTATTGGGTGTTGTGTATCGCGTCGCCCTTATTGATCACCCTGGTGCCGAAATTGCTTTCCATGATGGACTGGGCGGTAATCAGATTCCAGAAGCGACGCTGCATTTCCGTATTGGCGGTGCCCAAAAGCTGATCCAGGCCCTCCGTCTCCATGTAGTTGATATTCGCCCGGAAGGTCAGCGCCGCGATGTTGCCAGCCACATTGTCCCGCCGCATCACCTCGTTGTAGATCGCCTCGAGTTCCGATTCCCCCCAGTACAGCTCCGCCACCTGCTCCATCCATGGCAGCTCCCGGCCGATGAACCGGACGATCCGGCTGTGGTGCACCCTGGCCGCCAGCTGCCCTGACGCCTCATCTCGAATGGTGTAAAACGCTGGAAGCCCATAATCTCTGTCCTCCGGATCTGTTACCAGGTCACTCTCCGGGTAAATCCCGTTCCATCTGTCCAATACCTGCAGGCCCAGGAAGCTGCCGGGCATGACTGTGTCAGGGTCGAGGGGCAGGCTTAAATCATTCTGCCCCTTTAACAGGATCACGCCCGCCGCGCCGCCATAGAGCCGCCCCCAGTACATGCCCAACAGAACCTTTTTTCTCACCTGGGTCTGGCGCTCCAGCTGCAGCATCTGATCAATGTATTCCGGAGCGACGCTTGACTTGATCTCGTACCATTTACGGATCATGTCATTGGGAATCGTAGCGATAATATTCTGCACGATCCAGTTATCCCGGTACAGGCTGGTCAGAAGCTGGTAATTCTGAGTCAGCCTGGTCAGCGGGTATTCCGTGGCATTCAGAAGATCCATGGTTCCGAAACCAATCCTGGCCGCCGGATTAGAAAAAGCGTCCATCGTGGAAACGGGCGCCTGCTTTGTCTGTATTGTGTCCGCCCTGGTGCGGCGGGTGTTTCGTTTTCTGCTCATATTCTGCTCCTGACTTTTACTGATAAAGGAGTTCGCTTATCGCCCCTGCAATCCTTTTAGCAATTTCCCCAATACTCTTTTCAACTGCCTCATCTCCGCTGACTTTGACACTGATATTGGGCTTGAACAACAAACTACTCCCTATCAATTTCACAGACTCTGCATCCCCACATCCCACATACTCAAACACCGATTTTCCCAGTAGCTTGTAATCTAAGATAATCGGATGGTCAATTCCACTCTTCTTCTCCAACCTTCGCTCCATCTCTTGGATATCTTTATACTCTGTCACCGCATCAGCCATCTCGATAACGGTATTCCCAAAACCAGTCTTCTCTTTCTCCTCATAACAAAAGCATACAAAATATTTCATACAATCCCTATCCTCCAACTTGGCAGTATCGTCCTCACAAAGTACCGTAACGCGTCAAGCCCGTGGTCCATCTGCTTCACCGGCTTTTCCTCGCCCCGCTCCGCCGCCTTCTCATCCCACGCGTAAGACTGCATCTCCGCCTTCAGTCCCATACACGACCGATTGATCATGATGTTCCCCTGAGCCAGCAGCGTGGCCACCGCCCGGATTCCGTCAAGGACCTCATTGTCCGCCGGTTTCACATAGAACCCGCGGCTGCGCAGCTCGGTTATGAATGACGCCGCCGAAGGGTCAGCAACAATCGTACACTGTTCCTCCGGCTCCGTCCCCATGAACTCTGCCATATCATCTGCATACTGGGCATCGGTTTTCTGCGGGTTCCCCGTGCGCCTGGCCTCCTCCGACCGGCTGTCCCAGCGGTATTCCCTGTCTATCCATATGGTCTCCCCGTCATCCCAGATCTCCAGAAATACGCAAGGGTTGGCGGTCCCATAGTCCACGGCGATATATTTCTGAGCGATGGACTTTAAACCAATGGGGCGCTCCTCATCCGTGTAATAGTTCGCCCTGGTGCACATGGTATAGATCAGACCTTCCGCCACTGCCCACAGGCCTCTGATATACCGAAGGAAAAACACACCGGCATACATGCCCCGGTACCTAGCCTTGACTGCCTCATCCAGGCTCAGGTTATCCTCCATGGTGAAATGCAGGTAAACAAGCCCTTTTTCCTTCTTCTTATCAATCCACTTTGTCTTAAACCAGTGTGTCGGACCAGCCGGATTACAGTTGAACCAGAACTTACTCCCTGCTACAGAGCACCGGCCTGTGGCCTGGTTCACAAAGGATTCCGGCATTAAGGCGACCTCATCGAAAAAAGCGCCCGCCGCAGTGATGCCCTGTACCAGGTCTTGGGACGCCTCATCCTTTCCACCGAATATGAAAAAATAATTTGTACGCCCCTTCCTGGTAACCTCCAGCATGTTTGAGATGTCGCCTGACAGATGGTATACCCAGTGATAGCCTCTGCTTGTCAGCATCAGTTTCAAATTTTGCAGCACGTTACGTTTAAAGGAACTGATGGTCTTCCCCGCCATGATGAAATTCTGGCCGTCGAATTTCTCCATGGCCCAGAAGATAAAGCCCAGGGACATGGCCACAGTCTTGCCTGAACGAATCGCGCCATCTGCAATAATGCCATTACAGTCTTTCACAGGACTGTTTTTCATCCACCAGTTCATTACCTGGCGCTGTTTCCTGGAGAAGGGTTTAAACTTAAATGTCGGGGTCTTCTTCTTCATCTTTCTGATTCCACCCCTCCCAGTCTCCTGAACCACTCAAAGCCTCAAGGAAACCGTCGTCTGGTTCTTCCTCGTCCTCTGTCTCGCCTGCGGCTCTCGCTGCCATCTCAACCCGTTTCCTCTCCAGCTCAATCTGGGCATCGTCAAATCCAAACTTATGCAGGGACTCAATCGCCCGCTGTTTCCTGGCCTGAACCCGGGTCAGAGCTTCCTCGATGGCCTGTATCTGTCCCATCTTGCCTTGGTATTCCTTCAGGTCCGTTTCCTTGTCCTTCTCCGTTCCGTACCTGCGGCTCACCAGAGTCATCCCCTCAACCGGCTCTCCGTTTTCCAGACGCGCCGCGGATTCTTTTACGGCCTCAATCCGTTTCATCATACGCCGCTCCCGGACAGTGAGGAGCTGGATCTCCTGGAACAGGAGGGTATGCTTATCTGCCGGCATGGACTCGGCCAAGCGACGCTCATCCTCGTCCAGGCAATCAAAAAGGAGAGCCTCGAACTCTCCTGTAGTGACTGCATTTTTATTTTTACACGGAGCCGCTCCCCCTCTGCTGCCGGCGGCGTTACGATTGCCTGGCTGTCCTCCTCTGCGTTTCGCAACGTTGCGTTTTGTATTTGCAACGTTGCAATCCCATTTATATCGGTTCTTCCAGCTCCGAACCGTTCCCTCTGGAACTCCCAAAAGCTGGGCAATTTCAATCAGTTTCCTGCCTTCTAAGAACAGTTTCCTTGCCTGCTCCGTTCTGGCATCTGGTGCCCTTGCCAAGCATCACCACCTCTCATTCGTGTTTGTTTTCGTTTTTGGAAAAAGGAAAAGAGATGGCTGGGGGCCACCTCTTGGTTGGGTTGGGTTTTTTAGTTTGTTAAACTCACTTTTCTTTATCCTCTATCAAGCCAAGTATATCTCCTGGAAGCTCCACCTTATCTCCTAAAGCTGGAAACAGGACCTGTATATCTTTATCTGTATCGATTGATGCGTATATTTCCACACCTTTTTCCAGTAAGCCGCACAACTTCTCTAAGCTCTTTTCTACCTTTCCTTTCTCTTCACCATCTTTTAATGGATTTTCCGTATTTTTCTCTTCTAAGTCTTTTACTGCCTCTGACAAATAATGCCTTTTTAAAGCGTCAAACATTTCCAAGCTGGATTCTAAAGCATCATTACCCAGCTTCTTACTTCTTACAATTTCTTCCTGTTCTCTTAAATTAATCAAATGAGACTTTAATTGGACAGCCTTATCTAATAGCATTGCAAGATTATTTAAAATATAGGTAACTGCTGCCGTCCCAGATGTTGCCACAATTAAAAATGTAAGCCATTGAGAACCAACGTCTACATTTTTAAACTTAATAATCCCATCCTTATGCTGAAGGAACGGGCATTGTTCAAATATAAAGTCGATATCCTTTAAATACGATATGTATTCCCCAAGAGAATCGCATTTTGGTATTTTGACATCCACTCCATCAAGTCCTTCTCCCAAGTTCAAGCTCTCATATAACTCAATGATTGCCTGTATTTTGTTTAAAATCCCTTTATTACTATCTAACAATGCGTTTCGTGTCACTGAATCGATCTCTGGCTGTTTTTTCTCGCGTACAAATACCGGAACTATATCGTAGAGAGCGTCAACATATGGCTGCAGAAATACTATTTTCCTGATTACTGATAATCCTTTCTTGTACTCCTCCCAACGTTCTATCTTATATACATTGCTTATATTCGTTTGACGAATGCTAAAATTTAAAAATGTATCTTCATATTCTTTACAGAGATAATATATGTTGTACAGCCGCATTTTATAAATCTCCTTCATATGTATTCTCATAATAAATATAGCACTCCTTGCCTATTTTTACAATTCTATTCTTCTTTTACAGAGAAAAGACACCCTATCTCTAGGGTGTCTTTTCCGCCTGGAATGTCTGGATGGAGAGTCCGAAACCAGGCTTTCTGGTGGTCTTCGCGTACGCCGGCGCACCACCTGAGCCGATCTGGCAGCCAGGCTGTGACACCCGGCTGCCGTATCTGTAGGGGGAGCTGGTAAATTAAAATGATTTTTCACGATACCATCATATCACTTATTAACATTGAAAATATATAGAATGTTTTTCGGAAAATTCCTTTAAAGCATACCCGTGAAGAAGAACAACATATTGGAAAGTATACCCCATTTCAGCAGCAACCACCTCAAGCCGTTTATTCTCAACATATCGTTTATACAGAATTTCAATATGCTTCTCGTTTCGCAATTCATGAATCTGACCGATTATCTTATGCTTCAGATCAATATACCCATCAATCAGACCATCAATCTCATTTTCAAGGTCAATGATTTTCGCAATCTGCTTCTCATACCCTGCTCCCTCCGGAAGGCTTGTCTGCACGCGCTCTTTCGAATAATCAAAACTGCCGATACTGGAAAACTTTGCCCGAAGATCCGTCTTCTCCTGAATCCTCTGGTTGATAATCACATCAGCCTTATGTAGCTGCCGCAAATATTCTTTCGCTGTCACACTCCCTCTCCCCTCATAATAAACCAAGTCTTTTTAAAGATTTTTACCCAGCGGTCTCTGCATCCGCATTTATCCCTGCCTCAGCTCCCTCACTTTATTCTTTAGCCGGATCACGTTTAAACCTGCCTCCGTCAGATCGGGATCCTCAAACCGGTAATCCAGCCTCGTCAGCGCCGCGTTCTCTCCCCTTGTAACCAGCATCAGGTTATCGATGTCACAGTTCAGGCGGTCAGAGTCCTTGAATGTCACCACCATCCCTTCCGGCACCTGCCCGTTGTGCTCTTCCCAGACCGCCCTGTGGAGGAATTCCCACCGCTCATACAGGCTGCCTTCCATCTGCCTCTTCCTCAGCTTGTAACCATAGGAATTAATCACGATGCTGCCGACCGGGAGCTCATTTTGGGGCCTGTCTCCTTTTTGGAAGCGGGTAGCCTTGGTCCTCTGAATGGCCTCCGGGCTCATGTAATCTTCCTGCCTCATGCCTTTGTTGCCGGGCGGGTGCTTCTTCTGGAACCAGCCCGTGCAGCCGGACCGGATGCCGTGGCGCTGCCGGAACTGCTTCATCATCCCCTGGGTGAAGCTGGTCCCAAACTTCTCATTGACCATGTCCGCCATCTCCCTGGAGCTGACGCCCCAGGAATTGTCCCTGACAAACTCATACAGGCCCTTCGGGTACCTGGTTTGGTATTTCCAGTATTCCTCCTTTGTCCACTGCTTCTTGCCGTTCCGGTAGCCGTGGTTGCCCCTGAATGACTTCATGCTGCTGGCTGTGAATGACGTCCCAAATTTCCGGTTGCAGGCTTCCGCCAGCTCCTGGTCCCGCAGCTTGGGGGCCCACTCTTTGACAAAGTCATGCACTTCCTGGGGATACCGATGGGCCACCATCACCCCTTACTCCCTTTCATGATCAGCATGACAGGCGCGTTCGCCTCTCTGGAATCCCCATACTCACACCTATACTTGTTCATATGCACCATGGTCTTATAGGCCAGCTCCGCGTTCTGTATGATCTGCCCTGCGACTTTCGTCATGCCTTCGGCCCTTTTAAGTTCCCTTTCAAGCCCCTCCTCGGTCAGGTCATCATTATTGAGGCGCTCCATCGCCTCAAAAAGATGGTTGTTAAGGTCCTCCAATGTGTTCTTCATCCTGTCGCCCTCCTTTTCCCTCGTCCTTTATTTCCCTACCCGCGGCTTATACACCCTCTCACCCGCAAGGTACTCTTCCTGCTTCCGCTGCTGCCCCAGAAGCTGCTCCATCCGTTTCAGGGTATCCCTGGGCCCCTTCTCCCCGAAGAGCTTTACCAGGGATCCATACAGCTGAACCTCGTCCTTGTTCCTCCGCCGCTCCCTGCGGCTCTCCTGGAATTCCCTGGCCATGCGGTACAGCTCCTCTTCATCTGCGGCAAACTCGGCCTCATGGGCAAAATCCTAAAGCCGCCTGTCCTCCCGGTTGACCATCTCATAAGCCAGCTGGTACCTGGAATCACACTCCCTGACAAAGTCAAGGAACTTCCCCAGCCTCTCCGGCGGCATCTTCTCCTTCTCCTGCATGGTCTGTCACCTCCTCCCGGTCCGGATCCTGGCTGTCCAGGATCCGCCTCTCCATCTTTTTGATCAGTTCCGTCAGCGCCATAACCTCTCCTTCACAAATTTCCAGCCCCGTTAACCGTTCGAGCTGATGAAGCCCATATTGATCAATCGGTACTGCGGCGATCGGTCATACTTCCGCACGATAACTCCCTCCTTCTCCAGGCCCCTCACATGAGTATGTACCGCATTTTTCGTTATACCGACACCTTCCGCAATCTCATCATAGTTGGGGTAAAACAGCCTCTCCCTGTAGTAGCCGATAATAAACTTCACAATCATTTCATCCGTTCCGGACATCCTCATACCCTCCTTTACTGCTACTTATCCCCTGCCAGCTGCCATCTGCATGGCGCACGTGGTACATAATTTCCCCACGAACATCATCTCCGTAATCCCTTCCGGCAGGGGCCCGTCCCAGCATTCCCTGCCGCAGATTGGACAGGAGGTTTTCATCCAGTACTTTGGCGGCTTGCGGACATGCTCCACAAGCGGCATTGCCAGATATCTCCCTTTGCCTGTTCCTTTCCCCTCTGTGGCCCCCAGCCTTCGCCTCCTCCACTCAATCAATTCCGGATTGTCGAAGACATTCCCGACCACCTCGCCCCAGTACTGAACCCCATTCAGGCTTATGGGTACATAGTTGGTGCGGTCGATGCAGAACCAGCTGTCAAGCTCCCTGTAACGCACCTCAGCGGGAAACCCCTTTTTGTCTGAGTGCGGGATCACTATGACATCGCCCTCAAAAATCTTCCTGCCCTCCCTGTCCGCCAGACCTGTGTACTGGCAGACAGTTTCAATGTTTACCTCACTTGAAAAAGCCATCATACGCTTTTCTTTTTCGTAATAATTTATTCCCAAGCTATGAGGAATGATATAGGAACTATCATTTCCAGACCACAAATAACCCTGTATCCACTCTCCATTATCAATCCTTTTCGCCCTAAAAAGAATCTCTCTCATTTCCCGCCTCCGCCTCAATCAAACCCTTTTCTTTGGCAATACTCCCGCCATGTCTCTTTTCGATAACATCCGCCATATATGTACCTCTGCTGGAATTCCAGCTGCATCTTGTTTGGCACAATACCCAACCGCTCGTTTCG
>CATKXX010000038.1 GCA_949840935.1 uncultured Acetatifactor sp.
CGAGTCCCCCTCCCTTTCCGGCTTCCCATGCACTCTCTGGGCACATGCTACGCCTTCCGGGCAGGAAGTTCTTTGTTCTCTGAATATTTCATTTCTCTTTTTCTGAATGGAATTTTCAGGGTTGCATTACTGTTTATTTGTCAAGGTACAAGGAATACAACGATTGCTCGTTGAACGGAGAAGGAGGGATTTGAACCCTCGCGCCGCTATTAACGACCTGCACCCTTTCCAGGGGTGTCCCTTCGGCCTCTTGGGTACTTCTCCAAGTAAGCTGACTCAATCAAGCTTCTTATTATATTAATCAAGTATATCAACGGGGCTTCCTGTTTATCCCCAGCGGAGAGAGTGGGATTCGAACCCACGCGCCCTTGCGGACAAACGGTTTTCAAGACCGCCTCGTTATGACCACTTCGATATCTCTCCAAGCGTGCCGCTGTCTTAACGGCAAGAATTATTCTAACAAAAAGAAATTATGATGTCAACTACTTTTTTTTAAATTTCTGCAAATTTTTCTAATTTTTCTATATTTTACCCTTTCGTTTAAGCCTGATTACATTCCGCTGTCCTGTAACAAACGATTTATGGCATCAATTCCCGATGGATGTACAAACCCGGACATCCCCTGCTGCTCCAATTCTCTCCACAAAAAGCAGCCCTCCGTCCGGGTTTTGAACCATATGGATCTCACCGATGTATTCGTTTCAGTCAGGATACTTCCCTGCACTTTTCAGGCATGATCCAGTATGTCTTCCACGCTCGCTTTTTATTTTTCAGGCTGGCCCACGTATGCCCATTCCATTTATTTTCTATTTATGTGCCATCTGAATTACATTTCTGCGCCCTCTATTATATCATGAATCTTCCATTCTTAACCATCATTCAATTCATTATATCACAATCCCGTCAAGTACCATATCCCCATAAATACTTCCGATTTCCCGCAGGCCTTTTGCGATCAGGGAAGAATATTTTACAGCTCCCTCGTAGCGCAGGTGCGTATTGTCATGGGATTCCTCCGGGTGCTGGGGATAGGTGCCCGCCTCGAAATACATGTGCCATCTGCGGCTCTCCACCTCGCCGGCCTCCTCCAGGGCGGCACGGCTCATAGCATTTAAGTCCACCAGGGGCACACTGCACTCCTCTGCCACCTGTTTCATGCCCGCCACATAGTCGCCGTGCTCTCCAGGGCCCAGCTTATGTTCCTCCACATAGCATCTGCGTTCCAGGGGAGTGATCAGCACGGGATACGCCCCGTGATCCCTTGCTGCCTTAATATAGGTGCGCAGATTCTCCTGAAATGTGCCAAAAGGCTCCGTATAACGGGTGGGATCGTTGATCTTCTCATCATTATGCCCAAACTGGATAAAGAGGAAATCCCCTGTTCCAATCCGCCCCTCTATGACCGCCAACCGACCCTCATCCATAAAGCTCTTGGTGCTTCTGCCGTTTTTCGCATGGTTTTCGACCGTATAGCCCTCCTTTAAGAAAAAGGGAAACACCTGCCCGATGCCATTCTGTGGATAAGTAGTGTAGTCGTTAGTCTGTACCGTGGAATCTCCCGCCCAATAAATTTTGTTCATTTCTCTGTCCCTTTCTGCTCATTCATCTGATTTTATAATACTCTTTGTCCCGCTGTACGCCGGTTCTTTTATTACTTTTATTACTTCTATTCCATCTTTGGATCCCTTCCTGATCACGTCAGCCCTGTTTCATTTCCAGGAAACCTTCCGCTGTACGGATATCCTCCGGTGTGGTAATCTTGATATTTTCATAAGCCCCCATAGCCAGTTTTACCTTATGATCGGTAAACAGCTCCACAACGCTGGCATCATCTGTCACGGTAATGTCACAGTGGGGCGGCGTGCCATTGTCAGTCCCGGACATTTTCCTCTCCAGCTCCGCATAAGCAGCCGTGATCAGCTTCGTCTCAAAGGCCTGCGGGGTCTGAATATTCCACACCAGCCGCCTGTCCGGTGTAGATACCGCAAAGCCCTGCCCGTCCGCGATCTTAACCGTATCCTTGGAGGGGACTGCCGCCACGCAGGCGCCATACCGCCGCACCGCCTCATAGGTATTCCGCAGAATCTCCTCCGAGAGAAAGGGCCTGGCCCCGTCATGTATAAATACATACCCATCCTCATTCGGAAAAGACTGCCTGCCCTCCGCAATATACCTCATGGCATTTCCAACAGAGGCATATCGCTCGCTGCCCCCTGCAATAACATCAGTCACTTTCTCAAATCCATATTTTCTTATGATCTCCTGCCACACAAAAGAAATATCCTGTTCACCCGTGACTAAAACACAGTCGTCTATGATCTCAGACTGCTCCACCGCCTGAAGGGAATACCAGATCAGTGGCTTCCCCGCCAGCACCATAAACTGTTTCGCTGTAGCAGACTGCATACGCCTGCCGCTGCCCGCCGCCAGCACCACCGCAGTACACCGCTTCTTCCCCGCAGCCATTCCACAATCCTCCATCTCTTCCATCAGTCCCTTCCCCATACCCCGTTTACGCAGCCTCCCCCTCCGGCGGACACTCCCTTCTCCGCCCTGCCCTCTCCTTCGCCATCGCAGCTCTCAGGCTCCCTGCCCTCTCCCCCGCCATTGCAGTGATCAGGTGCCGGGGCGGCAGGGCCTTTTCCTGCGGCATGGGCGAGACGCGGAGTGGAGACTCTGGCAATGCGAGCCTTTCCGGCGGACACTCCCTTCTCCGCCCTGCCCTCTCCTTCGCCATCGCAGTGATCAGGTGCCGGAGCGGCAGGGCCTTTTCCTGCGGCATGGGCGAGACGCGGAGTGGAGACTCTGGCAATGCGAGCCCCTCAGGCGAACATTGCCACGCATTGAGGCTCCTCGCAGCGCCTGTCGAGCTGTCGCAGGAAAAGGCCCTGCCGCCCCGGCGCCGTCCCCTGCCAATGCCGCCCCCTGCCAATACCGCCCCCTCACAACCCCAAATTCGGCACCGCATTCAAATCATACCCATGGCGCACCCCACGGATATACTCATAGTACCCCGCCACACCGATCATCGCCGCATTGTCCGTACAGTAAACCGGGGAAGGATGATAAAATGTGATCCCCCTCCTGGCGCATTCCTGCTCAAAGGCCGCCCGCAGGGAAGAATTTGCCGCCACTCCGCCTGCAATGGCAAATTTATCAAAGCCAAATTCCTTCACCGCATGGAGGGAATGCTCCACCAGTACATCGGTCACAGCCTTCTGGAAGGAAGCCGCCACATCCGCTTTATTGACCTCCTCCCCCTTCATCTGACAGGAGTTCAGGTAATTCAGGACTGCCGATTTCAGGCCGCTGAAGCTGAAATCATATTCATTTTCCCCCACCTTTGCCCTTGGAAAGGGAATGGCTTCCGGGTTTCCCTCTCTGGAAAGTCGGTCAATCTTCGGCCCCCCGGGATATCCCAGGCCAATGGCCCGGGCAACCTTGTCAAAGGCTTCCCCTGCCGCATCATCCCTGGTTCTTCCTATGATCGCATACTCCCCGTAATCCCTGACTGTCACAAGATGGGAATGCCCTCCGGATGCCACCAGGCACACAAATGGAGGCTCCAATTCACGATGTTCAATGTAATTGGCGCTGATATGCCCGCTGATGTGATGCACCCCGATCAGGGGAAGCCCTGTGGCAAAGCAGATGGCCTTGGCCTCCGATACCCCCACCAGCAGGGCTCCCACCAGCCCCGGGCCATAAGTGACCGCGACAGCCGTAATGTCCTTAAGGGTCACGCCCGCTTCCTCCAGGGCACCCTCGATGACCTGATTGATCTTCTCAATATGCTTCCTGGATGCAATCTCCGGTACAACGCCGCCAAATTTCGTATGCAGCGCAATCTGGGTATAAATAACATTTGACAGCACCTCCCTGCCGTTCTTCACGACAGAAGCTGCTGTCTCATCACAGGATGTCTCAATCGCCAGTATCAGGACATCCTCCTTATTAAGCTGTTCCAAAATCATTTCCATACCTCTCTGTGCGCTGACGCAAACATCAAGCACTGATTTACTTCAGGATTAACGCAACGATGTACCAGAGCGTGCTTGAAAAATCATTTCCCCGGCCTGCACGCCTCATTGCGGGTTCACATTATCCGCCGAATCCCAACCGTATATCTTCCACCGTCTGTCCCCATCCCTGCGCAGAAGGAATATCTGCCGCACCTGGCTGGTAGTGGAGCCTTCCGTCACATTATAGCCGCAGTAAATCCGGGCAAACTCATAACCGTCCTGTTCAAAATAATCCACATTTGTACTGGCTGCAACCGACACGGCGGTGATAACGCGCTTGTGATCTTTATAATCCTTGATCTCCGCCTTCAGCGACATGATATGTACACCCAGCTCGTTATTTGCAAGCAGCTCCTCGTCGTACAGTTCCCTTGCCCTGTTCGCCAGTTCTTCAATCTCGCCGTCCGTGCAGTTTTCATTATAAAAGCATTTCTGGATTTCGTTATAATATTTCAGAAGCTCCTTGGGAGTTGACGGATAATCATATTCCAGATCCCGGCTCAGCACCTTCTGCACATTCGTCATGGCCGCGCTCTCGGCGGCGCTCTTTGACCTGCTCGCCAGATAAGCGTAAACCCCCACTATGCCTGCAATAAGTACGATCAGTATAATTGTCACTCTCACTGTACTCTTCTTCATAACGAAAACCTCTTTTCATCACTCTTCGTCAAATCTGAGTTCTGTCGTCCTGCCATCTCTGGCCGCAACGGCCGCCGGAAAAATTTTCCTGACCTCCGTCATATATTCCTCCGGGCGGAGCAAAGACGGGCTGTAGTGTGTCAGCCACAGCTCCGGCACCTGTGCCTTCCGGGCAAGCTGGGCCGCTTCATACATTGTCATATGCTTATGCTCCTTCGCCTTCGCCAGCTTCTCCGGCTCACCGTACATTCCTTCCAGAATCAGCAGATCTGACCCCGCAGCATTGACGCTTATGGATTCCACCGGCCTGGTATCTGTACAGTAGGTTACCTTCAAGCCCTTTCTTTTGGGGCCCAGGACCATCTCCGGAGTAAAAGTCCTTCCCTCCTGTATCACAGTCTCGCCCTTCTGAAGCCTGTTCCAGAGCTTCATCGGAATCTCCTGCTCCAGGGCACGCTCCCTGTCAAACCTTCCGCCCCGTTCCACAATCATGCTATAACCATAGCATACCACATTATGGTTTACCTTGAAAGCCTTAATCTGAAATCCGTCGAAAGAAAATACCTGCTCACTCTCCGCAATCTCCATACATCGGATTTCAAAGGGCAGCTCCGGCGCAATGATCCTCAGAGAACTGACTACCCTGTTCAGCCCCCTGGGGCCGATCAACAGTAATGGCTCCGTGCGCTCCGCATTGCCCATGGTCAGCAGCATCCCGGGTAGCCCGCTGATATGGTCGGCATGATAATGGGTAAAGCAGATAATGTCAATGGGCTTTGGGCTCCAGCCCTTTTCCCTGAGCGCTATCTGCGTCCCCTCCCCGCAGTCGATCAATATGCTTTTCCCTCGATACCGGAGCATCAGCGAAGTGAGCCACCGGTAGGGAAGGGGCATCATGCCGCCCGTTCCCAGCAGACTTACATCTAACATTTTCCCTCTCATTCCGCCGCGCAGGCGGCACTTTCATTCCTTCTGCCGCCTTATCGCAGCAGCTTCAGCTGCCCTGTCACAGCAGCTCCGTCTCCTCGTCTGCCTCCACAGGCACCTTGAAACGGGATATCATCTTGTCATAACAGTCCTCGCAGAGATCAAATTGATGGCGGATCCCGTCCTTCCTGCTGAAATAGCCAAACGCGGCATCCGCGGTAAAACAGCCCTCTTTCAGGTATCCATCCTCCACCTTCAATTTCCTTCCGCACTGATTACATAAAACCTGTGTTAATTTGCGCTCCTGTCCAATCTGAAATTTACGCATCTTATCCTCCGCCTTTTCTCTCCGTAAAACATAACAGCCCGGCCTCCCCCGCACGCACTGTCCGGAAGCTGCCCTGCCACAGCCTGGTTACATTCACATTGTACAGGATTTTATCACTTTTTTTGTTGGTAATTACTGCGAATCTGTCATTTTGCAAACCGTTTTCTGCGCCACATGATATTGGCATCCTCCGCAGGCTTCTCATAAAACCGCGGGCGGATTCCTTCGGACACAAAGCCGAATTTTTCATACAGGTGTATCGCCGTTTCATTGCTGACCCGCACCTCCAGGGTAAAGGCGGTAATCCCCGCTTCTTCTCCCAAACAGATAAGCCTTTCCAGGAGGGCATGGCCAATCCCCTGATTGCGAAAGCGCTCCGCCACTACCACATTGTCGATATTCCCCTCCCGGCAGATATTCGTCAGCCCACAGCAGCCTGCCACCTCACCGTCGGCCAGTGCCACCAGATACATACAGTATTCCCGGCTCAGAAGATCGCGGAAATCCCCCGGCGACCACGGCATACTGAAGGACTCCGACTCAATCCGGCTCAATTCTTCAATGTCTTCCTCCCTCAGCTCCCTGATCTCTATTTTCATTCAGATTCCTCTCTGCTTCCATAGCTTCCCGCTCTGCCTGGCTTTTCCTGAGATATTCCGGCCGGTGCGCTGCCGCCTCCACCGTTTTCCCCTGGGCGTAATACACTGCCCCCAGCGCCGCCACACAGGCTGCCCTCTGCCTGTTACAGCCTGCGGGAGCCAGGCGGAAGGGCACCTCAAGCCGCTCCCTGACAGCAGGCAGGCAGACCGGCACCCCGTCCCCAAGGAAGATGACCTCCCGTTTCAGGTCATTTAATTTCTGAATCCATTCTATGATATCTATCGGCATCTGCCCGATCACAGCTGAGAGCCGGAAACCATTTTCTTCCGGTTGAAATTCATAGGCCGCTGTGTATACCTGGTTCCTGCGGGCATCCATCAGCGGGCAGACCAGACGGTCCGTCCCCCACAGGTTCCAGGCCAGCCCTTCCAGGGTAGGTACTTCCACGATAGGTTTTCCCAGTGCAAGCCCCAGCCCTTTGGCTGTCGCGGAACCAATCCGCAGCCCGGTAAAAGAGCCCGGGCCGGATGCTACTGCCACAGCGTCTATGGTATCAAGCTCCAGCTCTATCATCTTCCGAATCTCTTCAAGCATGGGGAGAAGCGTCTGGGAATGTGTCTTCTTGTAATCCGTGGTGTACTCTGCCAGCAGCACATCGTTTTCAACCACAGCTGCACTGGCTGCCAGCCCTGAGCTGTCCAAACCTAATATTTTCATTGCCTCAAACCTCTATCGTGATCCGGCGGTAATCAAATCCCTTTTCCAGATCCTTCTCCATGATGATCCGCCGGCAGTTACCTGGTAAAATCTCCTCAATCAGGTCGGCCCACTCGATAAGGCATACGCCCTCCCCATAAAAGCAGTCCTCATACCCGATTTCCTCCATTTCCTCCACGTCCGCAATCCGGTATACATCAAAATGGTAAAAGGGCAGCCTGCCGCCCTCATAAATCTGAAGTATGGTAAAGGTGGGGCTGTTCACCGGCCCCTCCACACCCAGACCGGCTGCAAAGCCCTGGGTGAAAACCGTCTTTCCCACCCCCAGGTCGCCTGTCAGAGTATAAATCTGGCCAGGGGTGCCCTCCTGCCCCAGTTTTCTCCCCAGTGCATATGTTTCCCTGGGGGAATACGTTTCAATAACAGTTGTTTTCATTTTATATCCTTTACCCCGGAGCGTTTATGAAAAACGCTTGCCTTGGGATGTGCGTCATTCTTTGTAGGATGCAAGCCCCGATTTGGGAGATGCAGCAAGGCTACGTTAAGCAAATTGGAGCGCTGCGGGCCGCGAAGCATGGCGTGCAGACCAAGGGAATGATTTTTCAAACACGCTCTAGCCACGAATCTTAACTTTAGCAGGAGGCATATGAGTAGAAATCATTTCCACCACAGCGGCCTTTTGGTCTCCCAGCTGTCTTTTGGGGAAAATGGTAGCATTGACTTTCGAGGTATAGAGTATAATGCTCCTCCCGGTAGACACAGCCTTATGCATGTCCCCCCAGCCCTGCTTTGCCTCCGCCTCCCCCTGGGTAATGGTAAGGCCTTCCTCATCCAATTTATAGTGAAGCTTCTCTTTAAATGCCGGGTTATTCATTATCTGCTGCCTGCTCCTGATAAACAGCACCCATGGCAGGTACAGCAGAATCGCCAGGCCCCCGATCAGGAACAGCCACTGGCTCCTTGCCAGCGCCACAAGAATCATCACCGCCGCCAGGGCGCTGCCCAGGATTCCGGCCGGACTGTTATAGGAATGGCGCAGCATATAATCATACAGGTCGCCCGCCTCAATCTTAATATCAAGCTCTATCATCCTGTTATACCCCTTCCGTAAAACCTCTTTTACAGCCTGCTGCGCTTCAGACTGGACAGTACATCCCTGTGAAATGCATTTCAAAAATGCTCCTGCAGACAATAAACTATTTTGAAAAAGCACCTGCTGTTCTGTAGGCGCTTTCTCTATCTTTCTGAAATTTACTCCATAAAAATTTTACTCCATAAAATGAGAAAAAGCAAGTCTTAATTACTCATGGCGCAAAGCCTCAATAGGACTCAGCTTTGCCGCCTTCCTGGCAGGATAGATACCGAAGAAAATACCCACCGCCGAAGAAAACAGGCTGGCCCCCAATACCGTACTCAGGTTGACTTTGGCGGTGAATCCCACCAGGGAGCAGACGCCGAAAGCTCCTGTCACCCCCAGTATGATCCCAATAATCCCGCCTAACAGTGTGATTATGGCCGATTCAGACAAAAACTGCAGCAGGATGGAATTAGTCCTGGCCCCCAGTGACTTACGGATGCCAATCTCCCTTGTACGCTCCGTAACAGACACCAGCATGATATTCATGACTCCTATACCTCCCACCAACAGAGATATCGCCGCCACAAACACCACAAATATTGTAATATAGCTTAAGATTTCATCCATCTGGCTCATATAGTCATTAAAGTTTTCCACCTGTATCGCGTTCATCCCGCGGACATTGTGTCGGTTTTCCATCAGGCGGATTGTGTCCTGGGCCACCTGGTTGGCGAATTCTGCACTCTCGGCAATGATCAGAAGATCATTATTCTCTATCCAGAACCCGTATGACGCACTGATCACTGACAGAGGAGCCTCCATGGTCACCGTATTTCCTCCCATCATCCCTCCCAGCAGGGAGGCATTGTCCTGCCGGATACCTATAATAGTAAATTCCTGTTCCTCCCCATACAGGGAAAAGTCAAAGGTCATGCCAATCACATTTGTAGTCCCGAACAGTGTCTTTGCGCTGCTCTCCGTAATGACACAGACCTTATTGGCCGAATAATAATCGTTCTCATCGAAATACCGTCCCTTGATCACTGGGTCATTGCTGGAATATTCCAGACCAGGCATACCGAAGGACGCAGAACATGCGAAAATCCCTTTTCTGCCGGAAGCTGTCCCATTCCAATTCCACCTCGGTGTTACCGCCTTTACATGGGGCACCTTCTCCAGTATCGCCTCTATGTCTTCGTCCGTGAACACAAGGCTGATACCTTCCTCGTTATCCCCGTATGAATAGATATACAGTTGGCCTCCCGCCATACTGTTCAATTCGTCATTGATGCCGCCCTTCACGCCGTTTCCAATGGAAATAATCATAATAACAGATGATATTCCAATGATAATACCCAGCATCGTCAAAATGGAGCGGCCTTTATTGCTCCGAATGTTCATCAGAGCGATTTTAATATACTCCCATACCTGTGCCATCTTTTCTATACCCATGCCTTTCCTGTATGCCCCTCCTGTGAGAGCAGGCCCATATACAAAGCTGAAGATATATCATCTTCAGCCTGTGAAGATGCATTTCCTTCAGCCTTTCACCGCTGTTATTGTACAGGCATTACAGTTACCGGCATCCCTTCTTCCAGGCTCGTATAGGAGGTCAGGATGATCACATCCTCCTCTGTGATGCCCTCCAGGATTTCTGTATATGTATCAGTAGAGATTCCGCAGACAATGGGTTTTTTGACCACGATACCTCCCTCCACCGTATACAGGAAATCGCCTTCCTTATCCGCATTGATCGCTTCTACAGGAACCATCAGGGTATCATCCGCCTTTTTGGTATATACCACCAGCTTTGCGTCCATTCCCAGGATGATCCTGTCGTCAGGCGCCAGAAGGTGTACTTCCACTCCTACCATGGGCGTGTTGGAGGCATTGGCCTGCGCCATGCGGTTAATCTTGCTGATTTCTCCCTCGTAGACATTCCCCGATATGGTCACGTCCACCTTCTGTCCGATTTCCAGTTTTGCCAGATCATATTTGGAGGCAGAGAAGACCACCTTCACATTCTCACTGCTCTCCAGCGTCATCAGATGCGCCCCGCTGCTCACCCCGGAACCGGTAACGGCAGTGCACTCCGTAATAATGCCTGCGTACTCTGCGCAGATGCCGTCCTTCGCCTGCCTGTAATCCTCCTCTGTCTCCTGATAAGTAAGGCTGGCAATCTCTCTGTCCGCACTGTAAGAGGTTTTATCATAAGTATCCAGAACGGAATTCTCCGTAGAACTCTTCTGTCCCTGCATCTCGGATTTATAGGTTTCATAGTGCTGAAGATCCTCCTGGGCATCCGCTATCTTCTGCTGAAGCTCCGCCACATAATCCGAGTTGTTGGCAGTGGAGGAAACATAGCCGTTTCGCGTGATGGCAGCATTGATCTCTGAAATCTCCTCCTCCTTCTGCACAATCTTATCCTCCAGCTCTGCAATCTGTGTTTCCAGCTGTGTGGTGTCTACAGCAGCCTGGGAGGCCGATGTATCCTGGCCGGCGTCTGCTGCACCGCTTTCATCAGAAGATGGCACACCTGTATCACCCTGCGTTCCTGACGTGTCCTGCCCGTCATCTGACGCTGCCGTGCCATCCTGGCTGTCCCCCGATACTGCCCCATCCTGCGCCCCCATTGTATTCTGTCCGGCATCCGGTGCCGGAGGTACAGAGGCGGATGCCTTCGCCTCCTCCAGCTCTGTCTGCAGCTTTCTCAGCTCTGCCTGCAGGCCTTCCAGCTCTCCTGTCCTGTCCCGCAGGGAATTCTGCAGGTTCATGCTCTCCTCGGCCAGCGCATTGCTGGTGTGGCGCTGGCTCTCACTTAATTCATTCTGCAGATCCCTGAGATACGATTTTGTGTCCTCAATCTGCTGATTCAGTACATCCAGGTTGACCGTTGCCTCATTCAGCTTCGCCTGATTCTGAGCATTGTCGGCCATAACGCCGTTATAATTGGCGTTGCTCTTTTCATATTGTAGTTCAGACTGGCGCATACTGTTTTCCAGACGCTCCACATTGTAAGTTGCCAGAAGGTCACCCGCCTGTACGGCATCCCCCGCAGCTACATTTACAGAATCCAGGATTCCGCTCACAGGAGCAAAGATCACACTTACCTCCTCGCTTTTCACCGTCCCGTTAGTACTGATGCTCTCCTGAAGATCCCCCCTGAGCGCATTGGTGGTAGTGACCAGCGCGCCTGCATTATCACCGGCGGAGCAGGCTGCCGCCCGGAATATGATCACAACAATCACCAGGCCCGCAATGATAAAAGGCGTTTTTTTCCGCTTTTTCTTAGGCTTTGCTACTTTTACCATTGCACCGGGCTCCTTGGCAGCCGCCTCTTTGCTCTTAAATATCTTTTTCATAATTTACTCCATTTCTGCGCGGTCTTTTGCGCATATCAAGTTTGTGGATGCCGCGCAGACACAAACCTGGGATTGAAAATTTTTAAATGCCCTGGCGCATGTACTGACCAGGCCCTGTAATTTATTTCAGGCTGTCACATCCGCCTCGATATGTCCGTCCCGGATCTTGATCACACGCTTTGCTTTGGCGGCAATCTCGTTGTCGTGTGTGATCAGTATGACCGTCCTTCCCTCCTCATACAATTCCTTCAAAATCCCCATGATCTCCTGTGTGGAATGGGAATCCAGATTGCCGGTGGGCTCGTCGGCAAGAATAATGGGCGGGGCCTGCGCGATGGCCCTGGCTATCGCCACGCGCTGCTGCTGTCCGCCGGACATCTCCGAGGGCTTGTGATCCATACGATGCTCAAGCCCCACCTTTTCCAATGCCCTCCTCGACAATTCCATGCGCTGCGCTTTGCCTACCCCTCTGTAGATCAGCGGAAGCTCCACATTTTCAACGGCAGTCAGATTGGGGATTAGATTAAATCCCTGAAAGATAAATCCGATCTCCCTGTTCCTTATGTCGGACAGCTCATCATCATCCAAATCTGAGACATTCTGTCCATGCAGACAGTATGTACCGCTGGTGGGAATATCCAGGCAGCCCAGCATATTCATCAATGTAGATTTACCGCTGCCGGACTGTCCGATAATGGCAACGTATTCCCCCTCATCAATATTTACGCTGACATGGTCAAGTGCCCTGACTTCGTTTTCCCCGGGATTATATACCTTGCACACATCCCTGATTTCTACTAATGCACCCATTATTTTCCCCTTTCCCCTGAATTCTGTTTAGATCCCTCATAAAGACACAATACTTTCGCCCGTTGTATTATTGTATTGTTACACCATATACATAATACAACAGCGTCGCACATATGGCAATAATTATCTATGAATTTTTTTCAATTTTCTGTACACTATAACAGCCTTACCTAAAAAATTTCCACACAAAAACCTTAAAAATTTCTAAAGAAAAGTATCTTCCGCCAGAAATTGCCTCTAACCAAGTCAAAGCGCCCACAACAAAACGCCTTCGGCAACTGTAAGCCGAAGGCGCTTTGTTGTGGACAGCTATTTTCTGTATCCCGATTTGATCACAGGACTTAGGGGCTTATAGATCAGCAGTGTCACTATGGAAACGCTGGCCCCCTTCACCAGATTCAGAGGCGCCACACAGGCCGCCACAAAGCTGATAATACTTCCTTCCTTCGCCAGAGGATTCACAGCCGTCCCCATGGCAAGGAGCTGTTCCATGGGAAGGCCGTACAGCTTTGAAAAGGCGGGAAGCAGATAGACCGCATTAAAGGCAGTACCGAACACGGTCATGATCAGCGTCCCCGTGATACATGCCAAAATGGCGCTCTTTTTGTTTTTCCGAAACGCGTACATGACGGAGGCCGGAAGGACAAAGCTGCAGCCTATCACAAAATTAGCCAGATCCCCCACAAAGGCCGTGCTGGTTCCCTTGATCAAAAGTTTCAGCAAAATCTTAACAAATTCCATCATCACTCCCGCCGCAGGTCCAAACGCAAAGGTTCCCACAAGTATCGGCAGCTCGCTGAAATCCAGTTTGTAAAAGCCGGGAGCAAAAGGCAGCGGGAAATCAAACAGATGCAGGATCATGGCAATCGCAGAGAACATACCGATCATCGCCATCTTCCTGGTGCTAAAAACAGGCTCGTTTATACCGTTCTTCCTCTGAGCCGCCTTCTCCAGCAGCACTGATACCACAAACAGCGCGATAATGATTGCCAAAAAGCTGATCACATAGGCAAGATTTTGAGTTACACTTTCAAATAATCCGTTCATATTTTCCTCCATTCGCCGTTTTTCGGCCGTTTTTTTTGCAGGAAAATTCTTCAACTGGCGCGAATCAGGAATATGGCTTTACTCATTCACGCAAAAAAGCCCTGAACCACTAATAGATTCAGGGTTGACCGCACCGTCATGACCAGTCCCCCGCCCTTCTCAAATACACCGCCTGCAGCAGCGCAGACAAAGGCAAGTCACTGACTATAACCGTTCTTCTTTCATCCAGACTATACTGTTGGTTTCGGACTTTCACCGAATCAGCCATGGCAATCAGACACCCCGTCAGCAAAATGCCGGCACAGCATCGCCTTTTCCTGCCATGGGTCGCGGACTTTACCGCCAGTAGGGAATCACACCCGACCCTGAAGAATTTTACCATATTTACATGGAATATTATAGTGCGCTTTGAGGCGGAAATCAAGGGGTAAATTTTTACTCATAAATTGAAATAAGAATATCAATTAACTCTTGAAACGTTCCTACTGATATGTTATATTGATAAGAAAGGAAGGCCGCCTTTCGCTCTATGTTTTGCCATACCAATAATATCAGAAACATCTTGTATCAGCAATTCTTTGGTATCCATAGAAACGTACAAAAACGCAAACTCCCAAGCAAAGCACCTTGGCAATTCAATAGACTTTATACCCTGATTGTGATATACTTCTCTATGCAGGAGGTACAAACATATGACCGACAGTGAAAAACTTGACAAATTAATAGAATCAGTATCTCAGATACACGGCAGACTTGACAAAATGGATGACCGGCTCGACATGATGGATAATCGGTTCGACAAGATGGATGAACGGTTCGACATGATGGACAGCCGGCTCGACATGATGGATAATCGGTTCGACATGATGGACAGCCGGCTTGACAAGATGGATAATCGGTTCGACATGATGGACAACCGGCTTGACAAGATGGATAATCGGTTCGACATGATAGACAGCCGGCTTGACAAGATGGATGAACGGTTCGACATGATGGACAGCCGGCTCGACAAGATGGATAATCGGTTCGACATGATAGACAGCCGGCTTGACAAGATGGATAATCGGTTCGACATGATAGACAGCCGTTTGGATGTAATGGAAATCAGACAGAATAAAATGTCAGAACAGTTGACAGAATTACAGGTATCACAGAAGCTTTTTGAGATGAATGCAAACAAAAAATTTGCAAGGTTACAGGATGGCATGGACACAATAGAAGAAATTCTCAAAATAAATGAAATGATACCAAGGTAACAGTTACCACATAACCGAATATATTACAAAGCAGAGTGTAAAGCCTATTGAGTTGTCAAGGGCTTTGCACTTTTTTTCAGGATGAAAGAGCTGAAAGAAATGGGATTCAAAGCACAATATTCCGCATTTTTATATTCTTCGCAGAAATGCTTGCTTGTGACGCAGCGTAATGAGATATATTATAGGAAGCAAGTGCAGCTTCCTATAATCGAAGATATACTATGCGAGGAGGTGTGATATGGATAAATTGAAAGCGATACCACAAGGTTATATGACCGTTGGTGAAGTTGCAGGAAAAATGGATGTTACTGTACGGACATTACAGCATTACGACAGAGAGGGCTTACTTTCCCCCTCTGCCATGAGTGAAGGAGGGCGCCGGTTATATACGGATAAAGACTTAGTAAAGCTTCATCAGATTTTGTCTCTCAAACATTTAGGCTTCTCTTTGAACGACATAAAAAACCGGCTTATCCCTCTTGATACGCCGGCTGAGATTGCTGATGTCCTGATGGAGCAGGCAGCCGCTGTCAGACAAAAGATAGCAAGCCTGTCTGAATCGTTGAGGGAATTGGAATTGCTTCGGGAGGAAGTCCTTCAAATGCAGTCAGTTAATTTTAAAAAATATGCGGATATTATTGTGAATCTGCAGATGAAAAATGATTTCTATTGGCTGATCAAACATTTTGATGACCAGACCCTTGACCATATCCGCAGCCATTTTGATAAAGACAGCGGAATGGTGTTTGTGAACGCTTTCATGCAGCTTCAAAACGAAGCAATAAGACTTCAAAATGCAGGTGTACCTGCGGATAGTGATGAGGGACAGGATTTTGCAGAAGCCTATTGGAATATGCTCACAGATTTCACTGGCGGGGATATGAGTCTGCTTCCCAGGCTCATTGAATTAGGGCAGTTTCAAAATACAGACCATAAGTGGAAAGAATTTCAAGATATTGCTAACGGATATGTCGAACAAGCGTTAGGCGTCTATTTTTCCCGTTTAGGCATTGACCCATTTCAAGAGGGGAGCAAGGAGGAAACAGAATGAATGAGGCTATAAAAATCAGCAGGTTAACAAAAAGTTATGGAACCCACACTGTACTGAAGGGCCTGGATTTCTGCGTGCAGCAGGGAGAAATCTTTGCTCTGCTCGGCATAAACGGCGCAGGCAAGACCACATCCCTTGAATGTATCGAGGGTTTGAGAAAATATGACAGCGGAAGTATTACCATAAATGGAATCATGGGCATTCAGTTACAGTCGGCTTCTTTGCCGAAGTACATGAAAGCGCTGGAAGCTGTAAAGCTGTTTGCAAAATGGAATAAGGCACCTCTTGACAAAGCGGCTCTTGACACTCTCGGTATCTATGAATTTTCCAAAAAACCGTATTATCAGTTGTCAACCGGGCAAAAGCGGCGGCTCCATTTGGCACTTGCTTTAACGCGGAATCCGGATATCCTGTTTCTTGATGAACCAACCGCAGGACTTGATGTGGAGGGACAGATATCCTTGCATGAACAGATCCGCCAGTTAAAAGCAATGGGAAAGACGATCATATTGGCAAGCCATGATATGGCAGAGGTTGAAAATTTATGCGACCGGATCGGGATTCTTTCCGGCGGCAAAATTGCCTTTATCGGGACTGTGGAAGATCTGTGCGAAACAATCGGAAAGCATTACAATATCACAATCCAGACTGAAAATGGGACCGAGAAATACGAATCTGAAAACATCGGGGATTCTCTGCTTTCGCTGCTCACGCAGTACAGAGAAAAAGGGGAAACTATCACAGATATTCAGATAGACCGGGGTTCACTGGAACAGCACTTTATAAAAATCGCAAAGGGGGCGTAACAATGGGAGCTTTTCTATACGGGGTTTCTTTACAATGGAAATTAGATATAAGGAGTAAGACATTACTGATAACCTGCTATATCGTGCCGCTTTTGTTCTTTGTGATCATGGGCGGTATCTTTACCTCAGTCATGCCGGAAGCGAGATATACACTCATCCAGTCCATGACTGTATTTGGTGTGACAATGGGGGCGTTGATCGGCCTTCCGCCCTCCCTTGTTGAAATATACAGCAGTGATATTAAAAAGGTTTACAAGGCCAATGGTGTCCCATTGTTCCTGGGCCTTGCTTTAACCAATATTTCAGCCTATATTCATTTGTTCCTGATGAGCATTATTTTATACATTGCCGCACCGCTTGTTTTTCATGCTGAAATACCGGAAAATCCGGGGAGGTACTTCATCAGCCTTGCCGTTTTTATTGCAGTATCGCTCAGTATTGCCAGTATCATTGGCCTGGCAGTAAAAGACCAGGCCAAAACCTCCATGTTTTCTATTATGATTTTTTTACCTTCCACCATGCTTTCCGGAATTATGTTCCCCATGGAGCTGCTTCCTGAAGCGTTTGAAACAACAGGAAAACTATTTCCTGCTACATGGGGATATAAACTGATGACAGAGTGTGTTTTTAAGTTTGAAAGCCTTTTTCCATTTCTTTTGTTTTTTGTCTCTGCTGTTGTTATATGTGATATTCTGTTGCGAAGAATCGACAAATAGCAGCTGGCGATCTTGTGTAAAACCAGGCTTTGGGGCTAACAAGTGTCACGGGCAATCCTGCCGGATCAGCTCATCCGGGCAGCCGCATAATAGATGCCATAGAGCAATAGGAACAAAACGAACGCTATCGACAGCGATTGAACGATCCAGAGAATATCCGGGACAATCGGCAGCAGGAAAAAGCTCATTAAGATTTTCTTTGCGCAGATAGATACAAAGCAAATGCTGAGCAGGATTGCCGGAATCAGCGGGAAAAGGAATATCTGTGACAGCTGACGGTTATTCAGCCTGGACACAAGCCTCGCATCCATTCCAAGCTGCCGCAGGATTCGTTCCTGCCTCTGTCTTTTTTGCCAATCCCCAAGAACCTGTGTCGCTAAAATCGCTGCGCCGATAATCTCCATGATCAATGCGAGATAAAACAGGCAGATCAGCATGGAGTAAAGATAGTGAAACTCTGTCTTGTCCGCCCATTTGCCGGAGAGATAGTCCATTTCCTCGTGCATAAAGATTGTGGGTGCCCCGCTGGGAGTAGATTTTGCGCTGGAGCGATCCAACTGAACAAGACCATCAAAAGCGGTTGTGATGCTCTGGAGGTCGCTGGGACTTAATGGCTTTTCGGTGACTGCCGCATATACGCCATATACGACCTCCAGCTGCCCCGCCGCACTGTCTGGGACAATGATGATATAACCAGCCCCGTTTCCATAGTCATTTACCTGACTGAATGATTCCGAGAACACGCCATCAGCCGCAAAGGAATATCCGGCACATTCCAGATTATCCTGGTGCTCGATCAGCGTTCTGATATTTTCCTCCAGCGCCGGAACGCAATGAACATAGCAGAGAGCCGGATCAATTTCCAACCGTTTATATCCCAATAATTCCCTCAATTTCAAGTAGTCGCTCTGTGCCATACAGGTATCATGCTGAAATTCCGCATAAGCGCGATGCGTTGTACGTCCCGCCTCTGCTGCCGTCCGATCATGAACAGCGAGAAAATCTGTCCTTCCACTGGTGTAGATTCCATAGGAATAACCCTGGGCGGAAAAATCACGCAATTCTCCTTTATGCAGGATCATAATATCAAAGGCACCGGCCTCAACGTTTTTTGTCACCATCAGACCGATAGTCGAGCCAATACCTCCAAAGGTGATCGCCAGCATAAACAAAATAGACAGTATTCCCATAACGGTACTGGTGGAATTGATTTTTGCAGTAAATCCCCGAAATGGCACCAGCCGGTAATTTCTGTATTTCCAGTCGATTCGGTTTCCAAATCGGGCGGCAAGAAAGGCCGGCACGCTGATAAAAAAGCCGAGCAGGAACACCAACAGAAGAACGATTCCTGCAAGAACATCATATCCTTTTCTCACAGGCTGAAAATATATGAGCAGGAATCCAACGCAGCCAGCAAGAATGGACAGGCTGAAAATCAAAATGACAGATATGCCGCCGGAAACGGAAGCTTTCTCATTGAGCCGGTCATAATAGAGCATATCCCGCAGCTGCACCCGGCGTATCCGCTTCCCGTTTTTGCGAATGGAATATACGAGCATGATCACAAAATACAGAAACGTCAGTCCAACAGCAGGCAGGGAAAAGCTGAAATGCAATATATAAGGCAGTCCGAACATATTCAGCAAAACGGCCTCCAATATCTGTGAGAACAGCATTCCCAGGATGATACCCGGCACAAAGGCCAACAATCCAATCAAGCTGTTTTCATAGAACATAAGGGTGCAGATTTTTCTGTTTGGTATTCCTGACACCATGTATACACTAAACTCCCTGCTACGCTTTTTGAGCATATAATTTATCATGTAGCTGACGGTCCACCCCAAAATGAGGATGATCAGCAGAGAAGCCGCCACGATCAGGTATGGCAGCAATTCCATATCAGGAAGCGCTTTGACTGTATCCGAAAAGAGCAAAGCGTTAAAGGCATACATAGAGGCCACCGCGCAAGTGAGCGTTACAAAGAAAAGAGCGTATTCATTAAATTGCCTTTTGGCATTGCGAAGGGACAGTTTCATCAGCATGGCTTGTCACCCCCCAGCAGGGAGAGCACATCCAGGATTTCATGGTAGAATGTACTGCGGCTTTTTTCGCCTTTGAGAATTTCATTGAAGATGCGCCCGTCCTTCAAAAACAAGATGCGTGACCCATAGCTCGCACTGAGAGCATCGTGTGTCACCATCAGAATCGTTGCGCCCATTTCCCGGTTGAAATTGGACATGACCTCCAGAAGGACGCGGGCGGAATTGGAGTCCAGGGCCCCGGTTGGTTCGTCGGCAAGAATGAGTTTTGGGCCACAGATCAGAGCCCGCGCAAACGCACACCGCTGCTTTTGGCCGCCGGATACCTGCGCAGGAAACTTTCTCAGCGCATCGCTGATATGCAGTTTGTCTGCCATTCGGTGAACACGCTGGTCAATTTCCTTTGGCTGCAGCTCGCTGATCGTCAGAGGCAGCGCTATATTTTCCTCCAGAGTCAGCGTATCCAGCAGATTAAAGTCCTGAAATACAAAGCCAAGACAATCACGGCGAAAAGCTGCGATGTCCTTTTCGCTGATGTCCGTGATATCCTGGCCATCCAGCAGGATATGCCCGGAGCTTACCGTATCAATGGTGGAGATGCAGTTAAGCAGAGTGGTCTTTCCAGAACCGGAGGCCCCCATGATGCTGATAAATTCTCCCGCCTGTACGTCAAAGCTGACCTGATCCAGCGCCTTAGTCACTGCGCCGGGACTGCCATAGTATTTTTCGATATGCTCCACATGGAGCAGGGATTCTCTGCGGTTTAACATAATAGCTACCCTACCACCCTTCCATGACAAAATCAATACCAGGGGAATCCGAACGAAGCTGCACCGGCTCCTTTGTGCGCCTCCTTTATGATACTGTCTGAATTTTATCAATTCGAGGCGTCCTGTTGTATAAAGGTTCCTTGATTTTATCTAACATTTTTGTAAGATAAGAAATCAGGCCCTCAAAAATTCGCTTTTGGGGAAATGCAGAAGGACAGTCGTGTATTCTCCCTCCCTGGACTTTATCTCCATCTTGATTCCCAATCTGGCGCAGAGCTGATCGCACAGATATAGGCCCATGCCGGTCGAATTTTTCTCTGACCGGCCATTGCTCCCGACAAATCCTTTGTCAAAGACCCTGCCCAGTTCACTCTCTCTGATTCCAATGCCATTGTCGATAACAGACATCGTTATATAGTTTTCCTGCTCCTGTGATGTCACATCAATGACCGGCGGCTGATCTCCCTGATACTTGACACTGTTAATGATGATCTGATTCAGAATAAATTGGAGCCACTTCCGGTCGGAGTACACAGTGCCAGAGAGCATTTCAGTGTGAATACAGGCATTGTTTTGTATCAGGAACTGCCTGTTCTGTGCCAGCACCGCCAATACGCACTCTTTCAACGGAACCTCCGCGATCAGATAGTCCTTTTCCACGCTCCCCAGCCGTGCATAAAACAGGGCGCGCTCAACCCCCTGAGAAATCATTTCTGTCTGTGTCAGGATTTTTCGGGTAACACTGGATTTATTGTTTTCACAAAGCAGCTGGATTCCCGTGATCGGGACTTTCATTTCGTGTATCCATTGTTCTATAAATTCCCTGTATTCCAGGTTAAGCCGGTTGGATTGGGATACTTCGTCCGTCATAGCCTTCAGTGCGGTTTTCATCAGTTTAAAGTATGCCCTCTCCAGCTCAGACTTTGGGATGTCCGTAATCTCCGCAAATAAATACTTTTGGTCTAAAGCGTCCATCACATCCCTTAAATGCCGGAGGCATCTACGCTGATTCCGGTAATTCCATAGCAGTAAGCCCCCAGCCATGAGGATAAAACAAATCCATAGCAGAAAGATTTCTCCGATTTCTAGGCCGAACAGCCATAAAAGCATGGTAAAAAATAAACTGCCGGCAAAGCAGGCCAGAAGCACGAACCTTTTGTCGCTTAAGTATCTGGAAAAACTCATATTTTGTACCCCATCCCCCGCTTTGTCTGTATCAACCCGCCTCTGCCGAGAGCGCGCAGCTTTTCCCGAATCCGCATGATATTGACACTGAGCGTATTGTCATCTATGTGAATCTCGTTGTCCCAAAGATATTCTACTAAATCCAGCCGGGGAACGATCTCACCGGGATGTTCGAAGAAGTAGTGGATAATCTTCATTTCCGTCTTTGTTAATTCCATTTTCTGCCCATTTACTGCCAGAGTTCCTGCGATCAGATTGAGCGTTATTCCATCGTATTCCAGATAATTGGATTGCTTCGCAGCTTGTCCTCTTTTCAACAGCGCGTTGATTCTTGCCAGCAGGATCGGAATATTGTAAGGCTTTGAGATAAAATCGTCCCCGCCCAAGGTCAATGCCTGTAATTCATCCATTGCGGTGTTGCGGCCCGTGATAAACAAAACAGGTACATCAGAGAATTGACGGACTGAGGCGCATAAACTATACCCGTTTTGTCCGGGAAGAGTAATGTCCAGCAGAATCAGATCAGGAGATTCTGATTTAATTTGTGTCAATGTGTTTTCAAAATCTGTCACATGCGAAACTTCAAATCCGGCATTGGACAAAAGGATTTCCAATTCTTCCCGTATCAGCTTTTCATCCTCAATGATCAATATATTATTCATCGTGTTTTTCTCCGCGTTTCATTCTGTTCCGCCTGCCCTCTTTGCTGCCCTGGCAAGCATTTTCCCTGTAAAAAGAGGATGCCTGTAAGAAAACTTTATTTGTGCTGCCTGGATTGCAGAGTGGCAGATCACAAACCTTTTCGACCAGATATGATCGGCCAGTCCATAGCCAACTGCTTTTGCCTTTGCCTTAAATTCTTTCGGGATCAAAAATCCCGATGCTGAATCTGTATCTGTCAATGGCGGGTGGAACAAATGAAAAGTAATCCCATATTCGTCATTTTCAATCTGCAGACATTTAGCCAGCGATTCGATTGCTCCCTTTGAGGCGGCATATGGGGAAATACTTGAAAATCCGGTAACACCTACGCCCGAGCTTGTATATATAATTCGTCCTTTTTTTGCTTTTCGCATAGATGGAAGAACTGTTTTGGTCAATCTCAATGCTCCAAAATAATTAACGTCCATAACATCCTGATATACTTCATAGTCAGTATCCTGCCCGCTTTCAAAGGTACACATGCAGGCATTGTGGATTGCGATATCAATCTCTCCAAAATGTTGGATTGCCTGCAGCACACCATCCTCAATACCGGAAAGATCACGTGCATCCGCAATGACCGGCAGAAGTGTCCTTTGATACTTTTCTTTTAGTCCCCCAATAGTATCGATACGAATATCCAATACCGTTACCGTATTCCCTGATTCCAGTAATCTTTCTGCAAGATAATAGCCAATCCCCTGATCCGCTCCGACAATCAGTATGTTCGCCATCTTAAAGCCCCCCTGTTTCGTCAAAAAAATGATTGATATGCCCATACGCATTTTCCCGAAAAATCTGTTTACGATCTTCTGTCAATGTCCCGCTCAAAAGCCATCGCTGCATAAAAAGGAAAATAGGCGCATAAAATTTCACTGCTAAATATCTGCTGTCTGCTTTCTCGATCACTCCCGCTTCCATTAACAGGGAAAAAACCTTCGTTTGAAAGTTTAATGGCTTATCCAATACCCAGTAATCATATTTTTGTCGTATTTCGTCACTGTTGAAATGTTCAATGGAAAGCAATCTTATCATTTTATTACAGTACTCATCCATCAGATACTCCTCGAAAAAACAGTCACAGGTCTTTTCAAATAAATTTCCCTCAGAATCTTTCTGTACAGACGTTAACTCCTGTTCTAGCCGGGACATCAAACCAGTCGCTGTTGATTCAAAATGTTGTAATAATTCATCTAAAATAGCCTGCTTATTTTTGAAATGATAATAGACAGAACTTTCCCTGATATCTACGGCCTTACAAATATCCCTGATGGAAACGGCAGAAAACCCATATTGAGAAAACAAATCTAATGCGACACTTATTATTTTTTGTTTTGTTTCATTCATGTTTACCCCCTGCGCGCTCCGGTACGCATGTCAGTCAAAATTCGGAAGTCCACTCCTGATTTTCTACCTAACAATCGTTAGATTTAACGTATCTAACAATTGTTAGATTGTCAACCCGTTTGTATACATTTGATATTTTTTAAACTACTTTTAAAACAGCACTACAGAAAAATCCACTATCAATCATATTTCTATCACTGATAGTGGATTTCTTCAAATATCCGGTTATTTCGTTGTCATATCGGCGTTTACTGCGCCATGGCGTTCCCCGTATACAGCTGGTAATACTTGCCCTTCTGCTCGATGAGCTGGTCATGGGTTCCTCTCTCAATGATACGCCCCTGCTCCAGGACTATGATGCAGTCGCTGTTTCGGACGGTGGAGAGCCTGTGGGCAATGACGAAGTTGGTCCTGCCGTTCATCAGCGCGTCCATCCCCCGCTGTACCAGCTTCTCCGTCCTGGTATCGATCGAACTGGTGGCCTCGTCCAGGATCAGCACCGGCGGATCGGCGATGGCGGCCCTGGCAATGGCAAGAAGCTGTCTCTGCCCCTGGCTTAAATTCGCCCCATCCCCACGGAGCATGGTATTATACCCTTCCGGAAGACGCCGAATAAAGCCGTCCGCATTGGCCAGCCTGGCCGCCCCGATGACCTCCTCGTCTGTGGCGTCCAGCTTTCCGTAACGTATATTTTCCATCACTGTCCCCGTGAACAGGTGGGTATCCTGGAGAACAATGCCCAGGGAGCGCCGCAGATCATCCTTCTTGATCTTATTCACATTGATGCCGTCATAGCGGATCTTGCCGTCCTGTATGTCATAGAACCGGTTGATCAGGTTGGTGATGGTGGTCTTTCCCGCGCCGGTAGCACCAACGAAGGCAATCTTCTGCCCCGGCTTCGCATAGAGCTCGATATCGTGGAGGATCATCTTCTCGTCATTGTATCCGAAGTCCACATGGTCGAAGACCACATCCCCCTGCAATTCCTGATAGGTTGTGGTATTATCCGCTTTGTGATAATGCTTCCATGCCCAGAGGCCGGTGCGCTCCTTGCTCTCCACCAGCTTACCCTGGTTATTCCATCTGGCGTTGACCAGCTCCACATACCCTTCGTCCACCTCAGGCTCCTCGTCCATCAGCTTAAAAATACGATCCGCGCCGGCCAGAGCCATGATAATACTGTTGAACTGCATACTGATCTGGTTAATGGGCATGCTGAAAGATTTGTTCAGCGTCAGGAAGCTGGCCAGGTTGCCAAGGGTCAGCCCCGACACTCCTGTGATGGCCAGGATGCCACCGGATACCGCACAGATCACATAGCTTAAGTTGCCCAGCTGGGCGTTCACGGGGCCCATGATGTTGGCAAACTTGTTGGCCCGGTAGGCGCTGTCGCAAAGCTGGTCATTCAGCTCGTTGAATTTGGCCAGGCTTTCCTCCTCATGGCAGAACACCTTTACCACCTTCTGTCCGGTCATGGTCTCCTCAATGCAGCCGTTCAGCCCGCCCAGATCCCGCTGCTGGGCCAGGAAGAATCTGCTGCTCTGGGAACCGATCTTCTTGGCCGCCAGAATCATTACCGCCACCATGAGCAGCGTGATCAATGTCAGCGGAATGTCCAGGATGATCATAGACACCAGCGTGCTGACAACGGTAATCCCGCTGTTCAAAAACTGGGGGATGCTCTGGCTGATCATCTGCCGCATAGTGTCGATATCGTTGGTGTATAAGGACATAATATCGCCGTGGGCATGGGTGTCAAAATACTTGATGGGCAGCGTCTCCATCTTTTCAAACATATCGTCGCGGAGATGCTTCATGGTTCCCTGGGTAATGTAGATCATAAGCCTGGACTGTGTGAAGGACGCAGCCACCCCCAGGCCATAAAAACATGCCACCCTGCCGATGGCCCCCGCCAGAGGGCCAAAGTCGGGATTCTGATTTCCCAGCATGGGGACGATATAGTCGTCGATCAGCGTCCCGATAAAAAGGGTTCCCTGCAGGGTACAGAGTACCGTGGTAAAAATACAGATTACTACCACCACCCACTGAACCGCATAATCCTTGAAGGTGTAGGCAAGCATCCTCTTTAGAAGCCTGCCTGGATTTTCTATCTTGGGCCTGGGCCCTCTCATTCCCCGGGCGCCGGGGCCGTTATGAACCTTCGGTTTTCTTTCTTCCGCCATATCACTAACCATCCCTTTCCGTAACCTGCGAATTCTTGACAGTGTATGTAAGCCGCAGGCACAAATTTGCGATTGAAAAATCTCTGACTTTTCAATTTATTACCTCCTGCCTGTATCTGAATCCTTCCCTTAATTGGCCTTCTCGTCGAAATCGCCGCTTCCGCCTGTCTGGGATTCATAGACGTCACGGTAAATCTCATTGTCGGCCAGAAGCTCTTCATGAGTGCCGAAACCGTCGACCCGGCCTTCGTTCATGACAATGATTCTGTCCGCGTGTTCCACGCTGGATACCCTCTGGGCAATGATCAGTTTGGTTGTGCCGGGGATTTCCTCCGCAAAGGCTTTCCGAATCTTCGCGTCCGTGGCTGTGTCCACTGCACTGGTGGAGTCATCCAGAATCAGGATGCGGGGCTTTTTCAGAAGCGCCCTTGCGATACAGAGCCTCTGCTTCTGCCCGCCGGATACGTTTGTCCCGCCCTGCTCAATAAAGGTATTGTAACCCTCCGGCATTTTCTGTATGAATTCATCGGCGCAGGCCAGCACACAGGCGCGCCTGCATTCCTCCTCCGTGGCCTCCTTGTCTCCCCAGCGCAGATTCTCAAGGATGGTTCCCGAGAACAGCACGTTATTCTGGAGCACCACAGCCACCTGGTTCCGCAGGGATTCCATATCGTAGGCGCGGACATCCACACCGCCCACCAGGAGTTTCCCTTCCGTCACGTCATACAGCCTGCTGACCAGATTCACCAGGCTGGACTTGGCGCTTCCGGTGCCTCCGATAATACCGATGGTCTCTCCGGAACGGATATCCAGGTTGATATTTTTCAGCACAGGCTCACCTGTCCCTTTTTTATAGCTGAAGGATACATTTTCAAACCGAATGCTTCCGTCCTTTACATCATACACAGGCTCCGCCGGGTTTGCCAGGTCAGGCTTCTCGTTCAGCACCTCGCAGATACGTCTTGCACTGGCGGCAGACATGGTCATCATCACGAAGATCATGGACAGCATCATCAGGTTCATCAGTATGTTCATGCAGTACGTCAGCAGGCTCATAAGCTGCCCCGTGGTCAGCTCATCCTGGACTACCATATGGGCCCCCAGCCAGCTGATCAGAATGATACAGGTATATACGGTCAGGTTCATCACCGGGCTGTTCCAGGCCACAATACCCTCCGCCTTGCAGAATATTTTATAAATATTTTCGCTGGCTTTTTTAAACTTTTTCTTCTCGTGATCCTCGCGGACATAGGCCTTTACCACGCGGATGGCGGACACATTCTCCTGGACGCTCTCATTTAAATCATCATACTTTGGGAACGCCTGGGTAAAATATTTCATGGCATTGGACACGATCACCGCCAGGATACCCCCCAGGATCAACACTGCCACCAGATAGACGCTTGCCAGCCTGGGGCTGATATAAAAGGACATGCACATGGCAATAACCAGGCTGAAAGGCGCCCGCATCGCCATCCTCAGAAGCATCTGATAAGCGTTCTGCATATTCGTCACATCCGTGGTCAGCCTGGTGACCAGGCCGGAGGTGCTGAATTTGTCAATGTTTGCGAAGCTGAAGGTCTGTATGTTCTCATACATGGCCTTTCGCAGGTTCCTTGCAAAGCCGGTGGATGCCCTGGCGCCGAACACGCCCCCTCCGATGCCGAAGGAAAGGCTTAAAAGCGCTGTCAGGATCATCAGGGCGCCAACCATATAAATATGTCCCATATCGCCCTTGTTCACGCCCTCGTCAATGATGGACGCCATAAGCATGGGAATGATCATTTCCATGATAACCTCCGCTATCATGAAAAATGGGGTCACAAGAGAGGCTTTTTTATACTCCCTGATCTGTGCTCCAAGTGTTTTCAGCATAAACACACTTCCTTTCTTGTCTCCTTTTATAATCATAAGTCAATAAGCTCAAAAATCCGCCGCATATGCTCTCCGGCTCTACTGGATTCTACCCACCGGATCCCGCTTCCATCCGCTCCGGGGTCTCCCTGCTGCATTCTGCTTCCATCCGCTCCGGGGCCTCCCCGCTGCATTCTGCTTCCATCCGCTCC
>CATKXX010000039.1 GCA_949840935.1 uncultured Acetatifactor sp.
ATTTCAAAATCAGCTATGCGGAGCATAATAAAAAGCACCAAAACGGAAGAAGTAAAAAAATAGTACAAATCGTTTCCAAGGGAGAAACGGCCACAGCCCGCAAAATCACTGGGGTTGTAGCCGTTTTCTCTTTTCACAAGTGTCAAACTCGGGATTATAGGATATTCCGGGTGAAAATACAACTTTAAGGAATTTGCAGGGATACGTCGAGTAACAGTTCAGCCATACGGCACCGCGAAGTCAAAATTGCGTTCCTATGCAATTTTGCGAGGGTTTCGAGCGCCAAAATGAGTTAAAAACTCATTTTGTGTGCATCAGCGTAGCAGTTTAGCCGAAGGCTGAACTGTTACTACGTCGAATATACGGGGACTATGCAAAAAAGATGCTTTTATCCTGTATATTAAAATTATGAAAGAAGCCGTTTCCTATGAGAAGATTAAAATTTTCAATATTGAGATTTGTGTCTGCGCGCTGCAAAGTCATAAATGACTTGTCACAAACTCGTAAGCCATGTATGGCTTTGCACAAAGAGGGGTGTTTACACACCCTCTTGAGCAGCACAGAAAGAAGGAGGTTAAAATTGAACAGGATGAAATTAAGAAGCTGCAGCCTCTTGTTATGTATTGCCCTTTCCCTGGCGGGCTGCGGAGGGGATAGCCAGGGGAATGGAGCGGGTGCTGCCGCAGGAGGCTCAAACAACGGCGATGGCAGCATAAAAGAGGACGGTACGGCGGGTAATACTGGCGGTGGATCCGGGGAAGGCGGAGAGGGGCAATACAGCGCCGGCAATCCGGCAGAGGGACGTGGGCCGGAGGGCAGCGCACAGGCTGGTATTCTGGATAATCCGGCTTACAGCCCCCAGGGACGCCAGGTGTTGACTGTAGTGGTCACAGCACCGTTCCGAGAGGACCTGGACAGGATTGTGGAATACAACGCCACCAATCCAGATTATTTTGTTGAAATGGTAAATTATGGAGGAGGGGTGGAGTCCTTTGAGAACCTTGACACACAGCTTCCTCTCGAGGTCTTGTCCGGAAAGGGTCCGGATCTGGTGCTTTGGGGAAGCCTTAACTACTCCCCCTCCCTGGCATCGGAAAGGCTTATGGAGGATCTGAATGAATTCATGGAGGGGGATCCGGATTTTCACAGGGAAGATTATTATGAGAATATCCTGGAGGCGTTTGAGATGAACGGGGGACTGTATGTGTTTCCCGTCTCCTTCTCGGTAAATACCGGCTGCGTGTGGGCGGAGGAACTGGGAACCGACAGGGGGTTGACGGAAAGCTGGACTCTTGAGGAAATGATGGAGGCTTATGAAGACCGGACGCTGGCCGCAATGTTTGCCCATAATTTCACCAGGGAATTTCAGCTCCAGTTTATCTGCGAGGACTGTATGGGGAATTTCGTGGACTGGAGCAGCGGGGAATGCCGCTTTGACTCGCCGGAATTTGCCAGGCTTCTGGAATGGTGTAAAACCTTTCCGGAGGCATTCCAGGACGATGATTACTATGAGGGCATGAATCATCTGGAGGCGTTAAAGAAAGGGAAGATTTTCTGGCAGCCCTGTAGTGCCACCCCTTTGAAAATCGCATATATCAGGATCCAGAACGGCGACGCAGCCCTTCTGTGGCCAGGACATCCGGTGCCGGACGGGGAGAGGGAGCTGGGAGGCGGTGTGGCGCAGCCCGGCAGCGTAAGCTTTTCCATCTGCAGAAACAGCGGCAATCAGGAAGCGGCATGGGAGTTTATCAAAAGCTGGCTTACGGAGGATATCCAGCGTGAATTACCGGAGATTCCTGTTTTGAGGTCTGTGTCCGAGGAGCGGATTCGGGAGTCGATGACTGTGGAATACGAGACGGTGGACGGCGTAAAGCAGGAAAAGGCGAAATATGAGATAGATACGGTTCTGGCGGAATTGCCGGGAGGCGTGGTGCAAATGGAGACCACCAGCGTATATTACACCACACAGGAGGATGTGGATACCTTCCGCAGCATTATCGAAAATACCCACCGCAGTTACGGCAGGAATGCCGGGGTACTGGACATTATCATGGAGGAGGCCGGGGCGTACTTCGAGGGGGATAAGGACGCCGCCGACGTGGCCGATATTATCCAGAACCGTGTCAGCATGTATGTCAGTGAGCGTATGCTGTGAAAAGAGGCCGTCTCTCTGGCCGGATGGAACGGGCAGAGAAGAGGCCGCCTTACGGGTGACAGCCTGTACAATGCAGACGAAAAAGGCAGGTGCGTGATGTATAATTCTTTGAGCAATACTGTATCAGTCGGGAGGCTCTATATGAGGAAGATACGTATGGTAGGAATCTGCCTGTTGTCGGCAGCTGCGGTGTTGCTGGCAGCCGGATGTGGGGGGACGGCGGAGCCGGGAAGGAATATGGCACAGTTTTCCGATATGCCGGAGTCCATTCAGGATGGAGGAGATTTTTCCGATATGCCGGAGGCTGTTTCGGACGGAGGAAAACTTTCCGGTATGCGGAATGTCATTTCGGCTAAGGAAGTACTTTCCGATATGCCGGAGGCCGTTTCGGACAGGGAAGTACTTTCCGGTATGCCGGAGGCCGTTTCGGACGGGGAAGTACTTTCCGGTACACGAGAGGCCGCTTCGGCTGAGGAAGCACTTTCCGATATGCAGGAGGCCGTTTCGGACGAGGAAGTACTTTCCGGTATGCCGGAATCGGTGCGCAACCGTGGTGATATCCGTAATGAAAAATGCAGGAAAGTGCAATACTTGTGTACCAAGGTGGAAGACGGGTATGAAGTGATATTATACAACCGTTTGGGCGAGGCTGTTTTTTCAGAAGTATTTCCCAGAGAGCCGGGTATCAGACGGGTGGCGGAGCATGTGCTGGAAATATCCGTCAGCGTCGGTTCCCCGGCTGTCTATGTTCATTATTTCAACACAGAGAGCCTGAAAATTTCAGAAACATATTTTAATCCCATCCTCGTGGGAGACCGTTATGTCGCTTATATGGAAGATCAGGAAGAATTGATCATCAAGGATATCTTTCATGAGGACTTACCCGAAATGAGTATTGCGAGAGAATTTTCCCGAACCGCCAATCCCATATCCGCCGTTTTGCAGATTAAGATGATAGACGACGAAACGATCCTCCTGACTTATCTGCAGGGGACGGATTATGCGGAAGTATCAGAAAAGATAACGTTGGAGATTCAACAGGCAGGGGATGTGAAACCGGAGGAGTGGCGGCAGGCGTACCTTGATCATCTGGAGGCGGCAGGGAAGTATGCCCGGAATTGGACATACAGCCTGGTCTATGTGGATGAGGATGACATTCCCGAATTGTGGATTGATACAGGATATGAAGCGGGAGGCTGCTCCATCCTGACCTTTCATGACCATGTTTTGGACGAATGGTTCTCCAACCGCCTGAATGTCACCTACATAGAGAGGGAGAATCTGGTCTGCAATTCAGACGGTGTATATGGGTATTATTTTGATGACATCTATTCCATTCAGGACGGGAAATGGGTTCACAGAGACGGTGGAAAATATGGTGACGGGCCAGACGGCGTACAGTTTGATGAGAGGGGGGAATGGATCTGTTTTTATAGCTGGGCCGGTGAGGATGTGAGCGGGGCGGAATATGAGGCAAGGCTCAATGCGGTATATCCGTCAGACAAAAGCGAGAGACCGGACAGCTATTATACCCTGGATGAAATCTGTTCAATATTACGAACGGAAAGCGCAGCAGGCCTTGGATCAGCAGAGGATTCTGGGGCGGGAAATGTCTCTGCGGCAGAAAAGGATTCTCCCGCAGAGAACGGCTCTGCAACGGCAGAATCGCTTCGGAGGCTGGCCGCATTTCTGGAAGGAAACAGCCTGCCGGGGGTGCCCTTTCAGGAGACCGAGAAGGCATTGTGCTATTTCGGGGCGGGTGCGGAGGACTCCGGTGGGTATATGATCCGTGTCTACAGGGAGACGGTAGACAGGGATATCTGTCTGGCATGTACCCTGCAGATTGACGCGGAAGAAGGAACCATTTACAGGCTGGAAAGTGACAGCTATTGGCTGATCATGCCTCATGCCCTGGAAGGCTTTGTCCTGTCCGGAGAGCCGGAAGGATTCTGGGAGTACGAGGAGGGCTCCATAGAGGATGACCGGTCAGGAGCGGTTCTGGCGGCGGTGAGCGATTTCCTGCGGGAAGAACAGGGCATGGAGGAGTTTAAGCTGATATATGAGGGAATCTACGATGCCTGGGACAGAAGCTTCCACCATGTCAGCCTGACAGAGGAAAATCAGTGTCAGGTATTCAGGGCACGGACGTACTGCGTGGATGTGGAAAGCAGCAGATTGTACGAACAACGGTTGAATGTTACTACCGGTACGATGATGGAATTACATTATTTGGGAGAGGTGATATGTTGTGAATTGTAGATGTAAACAGTTTAGCACAAAGAAAGGCGGCTGCATATTTTTTTAGTGTTGTTTTGGCTTAAATTTTGCAGCATGAGGCGCGTCCAATGGGGGGGGTTGAAAAAATTGTTGACGGAAGCGCTGATAAATGCTAACATATTTTATAGAAAAAGGTGTTACCGTAAAGCAACGGTTCGCCTCAGTTTATAGGGTTCAAAAAAGCAGCCTAACTTTGGTCGGTGCGGTTGCTTTTTTGATGTTTTTTATTTCTTCCGGTCTGCCGGATACTGATTATCGTGACGATGATGCTGATGACCGTCACTACAATACCGGCAAGTTCCAAAATCATTCCGAACACCAATAGTGCTTACCTTCCGCTTTATTTTCCATATGTATCCCCTCCTCCGGTACTGGAAGCTCTCAAAATGTACTCATTTTGGCAAAAGGCGAACCGCTACCCGTTTTGGTAACACCCATTTCTATTCTATCATATTGACAGCGTTTTGCAAGATGCGACAGCAAATGAAATCTTTTATTTCGTTTTATTTTTTCCCTTGAATTGTAGATATTGAAATGGTCCTTGCACTTCTGGCTGCAAAATTCATTCTGGAGGAAACAGCTTAGCTCAAAATAAGTAATGAAACTTGACAATATCTCTCTGAGGTGACGGAAGATGATGGTGCAGGGGCACAGCAAATTCAGGATAGCCGGCAAGGGAAAATTGTGATAGAATATCAGTAATCAATCTGCCCGGTGATCAAACATACAAAGGAGAAGCAAATATGGCTCAGCATATATCAGTGAGGGTACCCTGGAAGGATAATGGATATACAGGATTTGTGTGTGATAAGCCCTGTTTTAACAATGCCTGCCTCAGATTAAAGAACATTGCCACAAGCAGGGATGACGAAGCGGAAAGGGCGCTGGCGGGCTGTCCCATCGCGGGACATGAGGAACAGATCCCCTGCCTTTCCGAAGGCGGCTGCTTTCTGTCGAAGGACAGCTATGTAAGGGTGGAGGAGCACCCGTACAAGAGAGGGAATCCTGCTACTCACGGGCATTTCCGGGAGACGCAGCTGCACTATCCGCCCTATTCGTTACCGGCGCGCCCCTTTGGCTGGACCATGCTTCACAAGGGCTCCCTGAAGGATAGGAACATTGAGAAGCTGGTGGAACGTTATGGGATAGATTATGATACGGACAGAGAGCCTGTTTTGTCCTTTGACACAAACTGGGTGCAGGATGCCGAAAACCAGCGGGCCATCTTCCGAGCCTTTTATGAGGAGGTGGAGCCAGAAAAGTCCCTGGTCATTCCTTATGCGAAGCAGGTGCCCTTCACAGACGACGCCAGGCGGGTGGTGATGGGGATTGGCTGTGTCACATCCGTCACGGAGCCGCCGGAGCATGAACACACGGAAGACGGGGAGCTGCGCTCCATTCTGTGGGAAACCATGATCGGCCACAGCATAAGGGAGGAAGGAAAATGCGGCTTCCTGATGCCGTACCGGGAAATAATGGAATATGCCGCTGTACACCCGGAATTTGACATCAGCACGGTCACTGTGTTTGCGGAGGACGATTATTTCGACGAGTTTTCCTATGCCACGGAGCATCTTTCCCATGACGCCGTGATCAGCGTGCTTTTACAGACCATAAAGGCGCTTACCGTCATAAAGGGCTGTATTCCCGGCAACTGGAATGAACGGATCGCGTGGACGAAGGCCAGGCTCCGCCAGGTATGGGAGGACAGGGGCCTGTATCCGGGTCTTGCCGTTATGCTCCAGAGTGTGGGCTTCCGTCACTGTGAGGCTATAGCAAAGGAAATCCGGAGGCAGACGGTTCCGGATAGATATGAGGAAGCCCTGGAGACGTATTTCAGACAGCCCGAAGAATTTTTTACGGAAAAAGTACTCCGGGCGCTGGGAAGCACAGAGCGGCAGACCTTTCTTTCCCTGTCCGGCGACAGGAAGAAGCTGTTCTGGCTGTTGGCCCGGATGACCCTGACGCCCGAACAGGCAAAAGCCGCTTTTTTCCCGGAAATACGGCAGAAGAAGGGGCTGCGTTTTACGGACAGGGAAATACTGGAGAATCCGTATGTCCTGTACGAACAAACCAGGCTGTGTCAGCCGGAGGTCATGATTCCGGTAAAGAAGATTGACATGGCGGTCTTTCCCCCGGAGTATATCCGGGCCTTGAAGCCGCTGCCAGAGGAGACCATGTCGGACTCCGCAAACGACAGAAGGCGTATCCGGGCCTATGCCGTGAGCCTGCTGGAAAGACAGGCGCTTATGGGGCATACGGTATATCCGCTGTTTTCTCTGGTCAATGAGTTCGCGGAGCTTCCCATAGAGCCTTCATGCCCTGTTACCAGCGATATGTTGGACAGTGTTTCGGATTTCCTGAAGGAGGAAATCCGGGAGGTGGAATGCGCCGATCATACGAAAGCGTATCAGCTGATGCGCTTATACGAGATGGACGAGGTCATACGCTCCTCTGTCAATAAGAGGCTTAGGGGGAAACGCCACGAGGTCTTGGAAGACTGGCGTAAGATTGTGGACGACGCCTTCGGAAACAGGGAGGAGACGGAATTCGAGGAACGGGCAAGGGAAGAAAAGGCAGCCGTCCTGAAGGAGCTGGCGGAGTCCAGGCTGTCCGTGCTGATCGGCGGCGCGGGAACCGGTAAGACGACGCTGTTGGCGCTTCTGTGCAAATCGTCCCTGATTCAGGCCGGGGGAGTGCTGCTGTTAGCCCCCACCGGCAAGGCCAGAGTGCGTATGAGCCAGGCAATGAAGGGGCAGCAGGTTACCGGCAGGACAAAGACCGTGGCTCAGTTTTTGAGCGAGAGCGGGCGCTTTGACGGGCGTACCATGCGGTATCGCCTCTCCGATAAAGAGACGGAAAACGTGCCCTTTACCGTGATCATAGACGAGAGCTCCATGCTCACAGAGGAAATGTTTGCGGCGCTGCTCCAGGCTCTCCGCAAAAAAGCGCAGCGCATTATTTTTGTGGGGGATCCCAACCAGCTGCCGCCCATTGGGGCGGGGAGGCCCTTTGTAGACTTGGTAAGGAGCCTGGACAAGGACATCAGCGGATTCCCCAGGGTGGGCAGGGGCTTTGGGCAGCTCACCGTCACCATGCGCCAGCTGTCGGAGGACGGCAGTCCCCGTGGGGATACGGAGCTGGCCAAATGGTTCACCGGGAATGCGGAAAATCTGGACGACAGCATTTTCCTCCGGTTGCAGTCCGGGGCCCTGGAGCCCCATGTGGCCTTTCGCACCTGGCATACTGCCGAGGAGCTGGAGGAGGAAATCTTTCAGGCCATCGCGGAGAATACTCAAATGGAAGACGCCGATGATATCGAGGGCTTTCTTCAGTCTATTGGCGGCAGGATTCAGAACGGATGGATGAATTTTGGCAGCGAGCCCGGGAAGGTGGAGGACTGGCAGGTTCTGTCCGCATATCGGAATGACGCTGTGGCCGGGACGGCCACCATCAACCGGTATATCCACTGCAGATACCGCTCTGCAGATATGCTCAAGCTGGAGCATTGTAAGGTGAGGAGCACACAAAACCCCCTGGGAACCGAAGGCATATTGTACGGGGACAAGATCATCAATATCCGAAACCAGAAGCGCACCGGTTACCCCAACTCGGAGGAGCATCAATATGTGGCAAACGGCGAGGTCGGGATTGTAGATAATTTAAAGAAGCCGGAAAAAGGAAAAACGGGAAGCCACCAGGTTCAATTCGCGTCCCAGCCGGAATACCATTATTACTGGCCATCCATTGTCTCGGAGGAAGGGGCGTCCGACCTGGAGATGGCCTATGCGCTGACGGTACATAAGGCCCAGGGAAGCGAATTCGGAAAGGCAATCCTGGTGCTGAGGGAACCGGCGGGCCTGCTTTCCAGGGAGCTGTTGTACACGGCAATTACCAGGCAGAGGGAGAGGCTGGTGATTCTCTATAATGACGAGGCTTACCGGCTGCGGGATTATTCGTCGTCCTCCTGCTCCGAGACCGCCCGCAGGTTCACCTGCCTCTTTGAAGCACCTGATATTATAGAATTCCAGAAACGTTTTTACGAAAGGAACCTGATCCACCGTACCTTGAAGGGAGAGCTTGTCCATTCCAAGTCCGAGGTCATTATCGCCAATATGCTCTTTGAAGCGGGAATCGACTACAAGTATGAAAAACCGCTGGAGCTTGGGGAGGACGGCGTCCGTTATCCTGACTTTACCATTGAGGACGCGGAGAGCGGTGACTTCTGCTGGGAGCACTGCGGGATGTTGGGGGATGCCGGGTACCGGAAACGCTGGGAGGAGAAGAAGGAGATTTATAAAAGACATGGGATTGTGGAGGGTGACAACCTGATCGTATCGGAGGACTCGCCGGAGGGAGGCTTTGACTCCGGTAAGATCAGGGATCTGATCGACCGATATCTGAGGTGAGCGGAGGATGGAAAATATCAGGGCAGGCACAAACGATCCTTTTTGGAAGGCCAATCCCGGAAAGGATCTGCGAAACCCTGTTTTTTCAAAAGAATTGGCCGCCGTTTTGAAACAGATGGGAATCTAAATTTTTTGATGAAAGCAGGAAGCCGCTAAAAATGCGCTTTCCGGGAATGGAGTTATGTTATGCTTAAAACAATCAAAGGTGACATTACCAAAATCACGGATGTCCAGGCAATCGTAAATGCCGCCAATTCCAGCCTCCTGGGGGGAGGCGGCGTGGACGGCGCCATACACAGGGCGGCCGGGAAGGAGCTTTTATTTGAATGCAGGCTGCTTGGAGGCTGTAAGACAGGACAGGCCAAGATTACGAAAGGCTACCATTTGCCCTGCGATTATGTGATACATACGGTGGGCCCGGTCTGGAACGGAGGCGGCAGGGACGAGGCGCAGCTTCTGGCAGACTGCTATGTAAATTCCCTGAAAACAGCAATGGAGAACGGAATCCGCAGAATCGCGTTCCCGTCCATATCCACGGGAGTCTATCGCTATCCGGTAGAACAGGCGGCATTGATCGCGGTGGGGGCGGTAAAGCGGTTCCTGGAGGAAAATGAGGACGCCTTTGACCTGGTGGAATGGGTGCTCTTTGACGATCATACGAAAGCGGCGTATGATGCGGCGGTGGAGAAGTGTGTGCAGGCACCCACGCGCAATTTGTGAATTACCGCATGGCTGAAATGTTACGCACAGGCAAATTTAATCCGACAGTGGAGTTGACAATCAGACGGTTCCTTGCTATATTTAAGTAATGTAAAAAATGTGGATAGAGGTGTTAGACATGCAGAAAAGGATTTTTCAGTTGCTGGTTGACAATACATCGGGTGTCCTCAGCAGGATTTCCGGTCTCTTTTCCAGAAGAGGGTACAATATTGAGAGCATTACCGCAGGCGTAACCGCCGATTCACAGGTTACCCGGATTACTATTGTGGCGTCCGGCGACGAGGAGATACTGGAACAGATTGAGAAGCAGGTGGCAAAGCTGGTGGATGTGCGGGATATCCGGGAACTGAAGCCGGAGGAGAGCGTGTACCGGGAGCTGATCATGATCAAGGTACGCGCCACGGCGGAGCAGAGACAGAGCATTATTGCCGTGACGGATATCTTCCGCGCGAAGATCATAGACGTATCGCCGGAAAGCCTGATGATCGAGCTCACCGGCAATCAGCAGAAGATCGACGCCTTTATCGGCCTGCTGGACGGTTATGAAATCCTCGAGATTGCCAGAACCGGCATTGCAGGGCTGAGCAGGGGCACGGATAAGGTGATTTATTTTAAAGAATGAGGTTGCTTGACTACAGGAAATCCTGTCAGTTATAGATGATGAAAATTAAAAGTGCACTCCTGGCATATTACTGCGCAAACCCGGATTTCAGCCTGACAGCCGGATGTGAAGGATGGGAGAGAAGGAACGCAGACGCACCGGAATCAGGGAGTACATAAATCAAAAGCAAACGGAGGAAAGAAAAATGGCAAAAATTTTTTATCAGGAAGACTGTAATCTCTCCCTGCTGGAGGGAAAGACCATCGCGATCATCGGCTACGGCAGCCAGGGACATGCCCATGCGCTGAACCTGAAGGAGTCCGGCTGTCATGTGATCATCGGTCTTTACGAGGGTTCCAGATCCTGGGACAAGGCAGTGAATCAGGGCTTTGAGGTATATACCGCGGCGGAGGCTGCAAAGAAGGCTGACATCATCATGATCCTGATCAATGACGAGAAGCAGGCAGACCTGTACAAGAAGGACATCGAGCCCAACCTGGAAGCAGGCAATATGCTGATGTTTGCACACGGCTTCAACATTCATTTCGGATGTATCGTACCTCCTGCGGACGTGGACGTTACCATGATCGCGCCCAAGGGCCCCGGCCATACTGTGAGAAGCGAGTACCAGGAGGGTAAGGGAGTTCCCTGCCTGATCGCCGTGGAGCAGGACGCTACCGGCAAGGCCCAGGATCTGGCTCTGGCTTATGCCCTGGGTATCGGCGGTGCAAGGGCCGGCGTCCTGGAGACCACCTTCCGCACCGAGACCGAGACCGACCTGTTTGGCGAGCAGGCTGTTCTGTGCGGCGGCGTGTGCGCCCTGATGCAGGCGGGCTTTGAGACCCTGGTGGAAGCGGGCTATGACGAGAGGAACGCGTACTTCGAGTGTATCCATGAGATGAAGCTGATCGTGGATCTGATCTACCAGAGCGGCTTCGCGGGCATGAGATATTCCATCTCCAACACCGCCGAGTACGGCGATTATGTCACCGGCCCCAAGATTGTCACCGAGGAGACCAAGAAGGCTATGAAGAAGATCCTCAGCGATATCCAGGACGGTACCTTCGCAAAGGAATTCCTGCTTGACATGTCCCCCGCCGGGAAGCAGGTTCACTTCAAGGCTATGAGAAAACTGGCCAGCGAGCATCCCGCGGAGAAGGTCGGCGAGGAGATCAGGAAGCTTTACAGCTGGAACAACGAGGAAGATAAGCTGATCAACAACTGATCACGGGAATAAGAAATGAGACATCTTTCTCTTTGCAAAACAATGTATTGGAATTGCAAAGAGAATTTAAGGCGGGGATGCTGTAACGGCGTCCCTGTCTTTGCGTGAATGAGCATATGCGGAAATCATATCTCTGCCCGGACGCCGTCACCGGGAAGCCATTCTGGGAAGCAAAGGGTTACAGTGGCAGCGCGCAGTATAGATTGCTGATAAAGGAGACCATTATGTCGTCGTTTGAAAAGAAGCTGAGAGCGCCAAAGGGAATCGAGCCGGAGCACTGGTTTATAGAATGCTACCGGAAGCATCAGGGGCATCCGCTGAAAATACTGGTGTCGCTGTATAAGGGCAATTATTATAAATTCCTGCTGGCGGTTTTGTTTTTCTTTTTAAAACACGCCTGTGTGTGGGTGCTGCCCATTGTCACGGCGAATATCATCAATGATATCACGGCGCGGAATCCGGACAGCACACGGCATATTGTCTTTTACACGGCGCTGATGGTCTTCCTGATCTGCCTGAACGTGCCTATGAATTACCTGTATGTGGACTATAAGAGCCAGTCCACCCGTTATGCGGAGACGGGGCTCAGAAAAGCGCTGATTCGCAAGCTTCAGCAGCTCTCCATATCCTACCACATAGAGACTCAGTCAGGCCGCCTGCAGTCCAAGATCATCCGGGATGTGGAGGCAGTGGAGGGGCTTTCCACCCAGATGTTTTTAAGTATTCTTAATATTGTGCTGAACATTTCCGTGGCGCTGGTGGTCACGGTGCAGAGAAGCCTGGTGGTGTTTTTCTTTTTCCTGGTTACCACCCCCATTGCCGCCATTACCATGGTTTCCTTCCGCAGCGTCATGAAGCGCAGGAACCGGGAATTCCGAAAGGAGATGGAGGAGACCTCCGCCCGGGTCATGGAGATGGTGGAGCTGATCCCTGTGACAAGAGCCCACGCCCTGGAGGAAGAAGAAGTGCAGAAGATGAGCGGGCAGCTCTTTGCGGTGGCGGAAAAGGGCTACAAGCTGGATCTGATCCAGTCCCTGTTTGGCTCTGTGGGCTGGGCAATCTTCCAGATTTTCCAGGTGGTCTGCCTTTGCTTTACCGGCTTTCTGGCTTTCAGGGGGAGTGTCCCCGCTGGGGATATCACCCTGTACCAGAGTTACTTTGCCACCATTGTGAACCAGGTGTCGGCCATTATCTCCCTGGTTCCCACCATCACAAAGGGGATTGAGTCCGTCAATTCCATCGGGGAGGTGCTTTTATCTGAGGACGTGGAGCATAATGAGGGTAAGGAGCAGCTTACAGGGGTGGAGGGACAGTTTTCCTTCCAGGATGTACATTTCCGGTATCATGAGGGGGAGAAGGATACCCTGAAGGGGCTGAACCTGGAGGTGCAAAAAGGGGAGACCATTGCCCTGGTGGGGGAATCGGGGGCCGGGAAGTCCACCATCTTAAACCTGGTCAACGGCTTTTACCTGGCGGACAGCGGGCGGGTATTGCTGGACGGCCACGACCTGAGCCGGATCGATCTGCGCTCTTATCGGAAATATCTGGCGGTGGTGCCCCAGACTTCCATCCTGTTTTCGGGAACCATCCGGGAGAATATCATTTACGGCTGTGAGGATGTGACCCGGGAGAAGCTGGATCAGGTTATTGACGCGGCGAATCTGCGTGAATTGGTAGACTCCCTGCCAAAGGGATTGGATACCATGGTGGGAGAGCACGGGGGAAAGCTTTCCGGAGGGCAGAGACAACGGATTTCCATTGCCAGGGCGTTGATCCGGAATCCTCAGATCATTCTGCTGGACGAGGCCACTTCGGCGCTGGACAGCATTTCCGAGAAGCTGATCCAGGAGGCGGTGGATAACCTGACCAGAAACAGGACCACCTTTATTGTGGCCCACAGGCTTTCCACCATAAGGAACGCGGACCGGATCGCCGTCATCCAGGGGGGACGGTGCGTGGAGTATGGTACATATGACGAGCTGATGGCACGCCAGGGCATCTTCTACAGCATGAAGCAGATACAGAGCTGAACAGATGCCCGGCTGCTTAAAAAATATATACCTTTTCTTTAGAATTTCTTTTGTTTTTTCTGACGCAGGCTTTTATTTTTGGAGTCTATGCTTTATCCATAATCAATCAGAGGAGGAGAACAGCATGGATATATCTACATTAACCCTTTATTTTACAAAATACGGAGCGGCGGCAATCTTCGTGATCGTGCTTCTGGAGTATATGAACCTGCCCGGTTTCCCGGCGGGAATCATCATGCCCCTGTCGGGCATTATGGCGGCAAAGGGAAATATCAGCTTCTTCTGGGTCATGGTGATCACCGTGGCGGCGGGGCTTCTGGGGAGTATGCTGCTGTACGCGCTGGGAAGGAAGGGCGGCGACGTCTTCCTGCGGGCATATACAAAGCGCTTTCCGAAACAGAAGGAGGCTCTGGAAAAGAATCTGGAATGGATCCGCGCCAGAGGCAGCATGGGCGTCTTTGTGGGGAAGCTGATTCCCATGATCCGCACCATCGTATCCATCCCGGCGGGGGTGATACGGATGAACCTGGTGAAGTATGTGACCGCCTCCACCTGCGGGATCTTCCTCTGGAACCTGGTGTTTGTGGGAGCCGGGTATGTAATGGGGGATCAGGTATTTGAGCTGCTGGAAAAAATCTGAGAAGGCCGGATGAGCCTGCTGCCGAATTTGATTCATGACAGCAAAGCGTTGATTTTATTGTCTGGAAATCGCGCGGAAGGGAACGCTGGGACAAAGGCCGTTGAAAGGAAGGAAAGGTAGGGGATTACTATGAAAATAGCATTGATGACGAACAATTATAAACCTTTTATGGGGGGAGTACCCATTTCAATCGAGAGGCTGAAAAACGGCCTGGAGGGCCTGGGGCATCAGGTGACGGTGTTTGCGCCCACCTACGAGGAGCAGTCGGAGGAGGAAAATGTGTTCCGCTATGCCACCTGTATGAAGAAATTCATCGGAGGTATCGTCCTGCCAAATCCCTTTGACCGCAGGATCGAGGAAGAATTTAAAAAACATGATTTTGACATCATCCATGTACATCATCCCATGCTGATCGGCAGGACGGCGGTATATCTGTCAAAGAAATACAACGTGCCCCTTACCTTCACCTATCACACCCGATACGAGCAGTATGTGGAATGCTATACGAAATCCAGATTGATCGAACGGCTGACCCCATTGTACCTGCGCGCCTTTCTGAAGCACTGCCATTTTGTCTTTGCCCCCACCTTAGGGATGAAGGATTATCTGGTGGAAAAGTGCAGGGTATACCCTGAGCGGATCGGTATCCTGCCCACAGGGATTGAGGAATCGAATTTCCGGGTGAAGAAGGAGGAGGCTGACCGGATCCGGGAGAGATATCAGGCCCAGGATATGCCCCTGTTCATCACCGTATCCCGGATGGCCCAGGAGAAGAATGTGGAATTCCTGTTGCAAAGCCTGGCCCTGTTCAAACAGCGTTGGGGAAAGCCCTTCCGTATGCTGATGATCGGAGACGGCCCCGACCGGGAGTCCTATGAGAAAAGCGCTGCCCGCCTGGGGCTGGAGCAGGAAATCTGTTTTACCGGGAAAATTCCCAATCAGGAAATCGCGCCTTATTTTACAGCGGCGGACGCGTTCCTCTTTGCCTCCAAGACAGAGACCCAGGGGATTGTGATACTGGAAGCCTTTGCGGGTAAGACCCCTGTGATCGCCGTGGAGGCGTCCGGGGTCAGGGATCTGGTGAGGAGCGGCTTCAACGGCATCCTGACGGAAGAAAATACGGAGCAGTTTGCCGGGGAGCTGTACTCTTTTCTGAGTAACACGCCTATCAGGGAGCGGCTGGCGTCATACGCCGGGCAATCCGCCCTGGCCTACAGGGAAGAAGCGGTTGCGCTGCAGGCGGTACACTATTATAATAGTGTTATCAGTGTGAAAAATGAAATTTTCATACAGGGCAGCGCAGAAATGCGGATTAATGTGACAGAAGGAAAAGAGGAGAAATGGAAGGTAAATACCGTATTTTAATTGTTGAGGATGATAAGGAAATCAGGGAGGGCGTGGAAATCTATCTGCGCAATCAGGGTTATGAGGTCTTCCAGGCGGCCAACGGCGCGGAAGGGCTGAAGGTGATTGAGGCTCAGGAGCTGCACCTGGCTATTGTGGATATTATGATGCCGGTGATGGACGGAGTCACCATGCTGATGAAGCTCCGCTCCATGAATTACGAATTCCCTGTGATCATGCTTTCAGCGAAGTCTGAAGAAGTGGATAAGATCATGGGGCTGAACATGGGAGCGGACGATTATGTGACAAAGCCCTTTACGCCACTGGAGCTGCTGGCCAGGGTCAATTCCCATCTCCGCAGATATTCCAAGTATCTCAGCGCGGTGAGCGACGACCGGGATAAGGAGCATGTTTACACCATAGGAGGCCTGGAATTAAACGAAGATACGGTGGAAGTGTCTGTGGACGGGGAACCCGTGAGGCTGACTCCCATGGAATTCAAGATCGTGCAGCTTCTGATTAAGAATCCGGGAAGGGTGTTCTCGGCGGAAGAAATCTACGAGCGTATCTGGAACGAAAAGGCGGTCAACACGGATACCATTATGGTACATGTCAGGAATATCAGGGAAAAGATTGAGATAGACCCCAAGAACCCCAAGTATCTGAAGGTGGTATGGGGCGTGGGCTATAAGATTGATAAGCAGTGATGCTTTTGTGAAAGGTTATGGTTGCCAATATGGAGAACAATAGAATATCGGAGGTTACGGCGCAGACAGAAGATAAGAAGGCAGAGACAGAAGATAAGACGACAGGGAAAGAAAACAGAACGACAGAAAGCGAAGGCAGGGTGGAAACGTGCAATCTGGCGGCAGTCACCGTAAGAAAAGAAGCAAAAAAAGAACATAAAAGGAGGGAAGGGTCAAATACTTCCTGGATTTTCCGCGGGATTCTGGTCAGTGCTGCGCTGGCAGTGTTCATGATCTGTATGTACGGCTTTTTCCACGACAGGGCGGAGGCCCATAAGACCAGCCCTCTGGAAAATTACGACAATATAGCCTGGCTGTACCAGAACAGCTACCTGCTGTATAAGGATCTGTATAATGCCCAGGCGGAGGAACCGAAGGATTATAAGGGGCTTTACATCCAGCCGGCGGAGGGGTATGAGTGGATCGTTGCCCCCGATGCGTGGGATGAAAATGTCAGCGCTTTCCAGGAGAGGTATGATTCCACTTTGGAGGGGGATGACGAGGATGTTTCCTTCTTTTACACCTTGCGGGATGGAATCAACAGGGCCGAATATTTTTTCCAGAACCTGGAGGAACATTTCGGGATGTTAAACAGTAATTATGACTATGTGATCCGCGACAACACCACAGGTTTCTACCTCACCAATATGTCTGAGGCGGATTTGCAGCGAAGCGGAAGTGAGCTGTTCTTCCAGGTCAGCTTTGAATTTAATGAGCACGGTGTGGCGGCGGTGGGAGACCAGATAGAAGGCGTGGACGCCGCACGGATCCGGAAGTTTTCCAATGAGGCCATCCGCAGCAGTTCCCTGGAGGAATTCATTGAGGATGACCGGATGGAAGGAATATCGCGCTACGGCGTCATGAGCGGCCCCGCTGACTGCACGGTAGTTTATTGCATTTCCCAGCAGGACTGGGCGTCGGGACAGTCGCAGGCACATTACATGCAGTGGACGTCCGAGGCCGGGAGCGGATATCTGTTTGCTCCTACCAGCTATATCAGGGCGTCCCAGGGCGCCATATACCGGGAGGTTCATATGGGCGTGTTCCTGCTTGCGCTTTTGACCGCGGCCCTGGTTTGCGGGCTGTTCCTGCCGATAAAGGGCGGACAGAAGGTCTGGAGAGAGGTGAAGATCTGCGGCCTGCCCCTGGAACCGCTTCTGGCAATAGGTATCGTATTGTTTGGCGGAATCGGCGGATGGCTTTTTGACCTGGCGGTCTACACCGCAGGCGGCAGGATGGAGGAGGTATTATATCAGTCTGTTTACAATTATGATCTTGCGGAAATGCTGTCCGTACTGATCAACCTGGCCTGCTTTACGGCGTTCTTTTTCTGCGGCTGGTATCTGGGCGTCTGTGCCCGGGCGGTGCGGGAGCTCGGAGTAAGGGAGTATATCAGGCAGAAGTGTATTTTTTACCGGATTTTCCCCTTTATCAAGAGAAAGACGCTGGAATTTTACGATACGGTCAGACATTTTGACGTGACAAGGAATTCCCATAAGATGATCCTGAAGATCGTGCTGCTCAACGGGGTGATCCTGTTTGTGATCAGTTGCTTCTGGGTCACAGGATTTCCCATCACTGTGGTCTATTCCATCCTTCTGTATGTGATCTTAAGGAAGTATGTCAGCGACCTGCAGGGGAAATACGGGATACTGCTCCATGCCATCAATGAGATCGCGGAAGGGAATCTGAATGTGGCGATCACGGAGGATCTGGGAGTGTTTGAGCCCTTTAAGCCCCAGTTCATCCGTATCCAGAACGGGTTCCGGAACGCGGTGGAGGAGGAGACAAAGAGCCAGCGCATGAAGGCGGAGCTGATCACCAATGTGTCCCACGACTTAAAGACTCCCCTGACGGCCATTATCACCTACATTAACCTGCTGAAGGATGAGAATATCACAGAGCAGCAGCGGAAGGAATATCTGGATACGCTGGAGCGCAAGTCCCTGCGCCTGAAGGTGCTGATCGAGGATCTGTTTGAGGTCAGCAAGGCAAACTCCCAGACTATCACGCTGAACATCATGGATGTGGACATTATGAACCTGGTGAAGCAGGTATCCTTCGAGATGACGGATAAGCTGGCGGCATCCGGCCTGGACGTGCGCATGAACCTGACGGATGAGAAGATCATCCTGCCCCTGGACAGTCAGAAAACTTACCGGATTTATGAGAACCTCATGGGCAATATCGCCAAGTACGCCCTGCCCGGCACAAGGGTCTATATCAACGGTTTCCGTATTGACGATACGGTGATCATCACCATGAAAAATATTTCCGCCCAGGAGATCACGGTGGACACGGCGGAGCTGACGGAACGATTTGTCAGGGGGGATGCCTCCCGGAATACGGAAGGCTCCGGGCTAGGCCTGGCCATTGCAAAGAGCTTTATGGAGCTACAGGGAGGGGAGCTTTCCCTGGAGGTGGACGGGGATCTGTTCAAGGCCACTACTACCTGGCATGTTTCAACGCATTAAACTTTTCACACCCACATTAGAATTATGGAAAGAAAGCGCGATATTGACATTGCACATAATATTATATACAATGTATATATTAAAGCAAGTCGAGGTGTAATTTATGGCACAGACAAATGTTAATATACGAATGGATGAAAATCTGAAACAGCAGTTCGATCATCTGTGTAATGAATTGGGGCTGACCATGTCTACGGCTTTTAATGTTTTTGCCAAAACCATGGTTCGTCAGCAGAGGATTCCGTTTGAAATTGCGTTGGATATTCCCAATGCCGAAACCCTTGCGGCCATGGAAGATGTGAATAATGGGAGAAACCTGAGCAGGCCATTTCACAGTGTTGCGGAACTCATGGAGGATTTAAATGCTTGACATCAGGTACTCAACCAGATTTAAAAAGGATTATAAGGCAATTATCAAGAGGGGATATAATCCGCAGCTGTTACAGGATGTAGTGACTATTCTGAGCAATGAACAACTGTTGCCTCCAAAGTATAAAGATCATTATCTTTCTGGAAATTATGAGGGACACAGGGAATGTCACATCACTTCTGACTGGCTGCTTATCTATAAAATCGAACAGAATATATTAACCCTGACATTAACCAGAACCGGAACACACAGTGATTTATTCTGAAATCTCTGATATACCAGCCAACCGCATTTTCTGTTTGACAATTCCGCAGTCAGAAGGTACAATACCTTTAGATATGGCAGAGGCAGTGACAGGAAACAGTAGGAGTGTCCCCCGGTACAGAGAGCCGACGGCTGGTGCGAGTCGGCGCGGGAAGCTTTGAACTCGTCCTTGAGCTCCGGGGGTGAAACAGTAACCGTAGCCTCCGGCGGGTATTCCCGTTACAGAATCCGAGTGCAGGAGTCTTCCTGAATGAGAGTGGTACCGCGGCGGATTTGACATCCTTTCGTCTCTTTTTGTGATTTATTTGAGGCGGAAGGATTTTCTTTTGTCCGGTCTTTGATTCTCGCGGTATTCTGATTGGTTTTGACATGTTTATTGTTTGGCACTGCCTTTTACAGAATGTTCAGATTTTTTTCATGCAAATACAAGGAGGAAATGATGGAAAAAGTGTACAATCCCAGAGAGATTGAAAAGAAATGGCAGGCCTATTGGGCGGAGCATGAGACCTTTAAGACGGACGTGTGGGATTTCAGCAAGCCCAAATATTATGCGCTGGACATGTTCCCCTACCCCTCGGGGGTGGGGCTCCACGCGGGGCATCCGGAAGGGTACACCGCCACGGACATTATGTCCCGCATGAAGCGTATGCAGGGTTACAATGTGCTTCATCCCATGGGCTATGACTCCTTCGGGCTGCCCGCGGAACAGTATGCGGTGAGCACCGGAAACCACCCCAACGGTTTCACCCAGGAAAATATCGAGACCTTTTCCAACCAGTTGAAGGAGTTGGGCTTTGATTACGACTGGTCGAAAATGATCGCCACCAGCGATCCCTCTTTTTACAAATGGACTCAGTGGATCTTTAAGCAGCTTTATTTGGACGGTTACGCGAAATATATTGATATGCCCGTGAATTGGTGCGAGGAGCTGGGAACCGTGCTGTCCAACGACGAGGTCATCGACGGCAAGTCCGAGCGGGGCGGCTATCCCGTGGTGCGCAAGAATATGAAGCAATGGGTCATCAACCAGCCCGCCTTTGCGGAAAAGCTGCTGGAGGGCCTGGAGGAGATCGACTGGCCGGAATCCACCAAGGACATCCAGAGACACTGGATTGGCAGGTCAGAGGGCGTGGAGGTGGATTTTCAGATTGTGGGCGGCGGCAGCTTCTCCATTTATACCACCTGTATCGAGACCATCTACGGCATCACCTTCATGGTGCTGGCGCCGGACGGGCAGATTGTGAAGGATATCATGCCCCGGGTGGAAAACAAGGAAGAAGTACAGGCCTACATTGACGAGACTTTGAAAAAGAACGATATGGATCGGACGGAATTAAATAAGACCAAGTCCGGCTGTGTACTGAAGGGGCTTTATGCGGTGAACCCGGTGAACGGAAAGGAAGTTCCTCTGTATATCGGCGATTTCGTCCTTGCCAATTACGGAACCGGCGCGGTGATGGCGGTGCCTTCCCATGACCAGCGCGACTTTGAGTATGCCGTGGCGCATAATATCCCCATGCTTCAGGTCATAGACGGCGGGGATGTGAGCGAGAAGGCTTTTGAAAAGGGAGAGTATCTGGGCAAAGGCTGTAAGCTGATGAATTCCGAGGAATTTACCGGCCTTACTGTAGAGGAGGCCAAGGAGGCCATCACAGACAAGCTGGTGAAGCAGGGCGTGGCCCGGAAGACGGTGAATTATCATTTCCGGGAGTGGATCTTTGCAAGGCAGCGCTACTGGGGCGAGCCTGTCCCTGTGGTACACACGGAAGGCGGCGAGATTTACGCCCTGCCCGATGAAGAACTACCCCTGATCCTGCCGGAATTGGAGGATTACAAGGGAAAGAACGGCAAGGCTCCCCTGGAAAACGCGGCGGAATGGAAGGTCTACGACAGAAATGGGGTAAAGGGCCTCAGGGAGACCTCTACCATGCCCGGAAGCGCCGGTTCCAGCTGGTATTACATGCGGTATATCGATCCGGACAACCAGGAGGAATTTGCCAATCAGGAGCTGCTGAAGCACTGGCTGCCTGTAGATCTGTATATCGGCGGCCCGGAGCACGCAGTGGGGCACCTGATGTATTCCAGAATCTGGAACCGCTACCTCTATGACAAGGGCCTGTCCCCTGTGAAGGAGCCTTTTCAGAAGCTGGTGCATCAGGGAATGATCCTGGGAGCAAACGGGATCAAGATGGGAAAACGGTATCCTGAATATGTGGTAAACCCCAGCGATATCGTCCGGGATTTCGGCGCCGACACACTGCGTCTCTATGAGATGTTCATGGGCCCCCTGGAGGTGTCGAAGCCCTGGAGCCAGCAGGGAGTGGAGGGAGCCAGAAGGTTTATCAACCGTGTCTGGACGTTCTTTACCAACGAGGAGAACATCATCGGGGAGCAGGATGACACCCTGAAAAAGGTGTACCACCAGACCGTGAAAAAAGTCACAAATGACTTTGACCAGCTGGGTTTCAACACGGCCATCAGCCAGATGATGATTTTCATGAATGCCGCCTATAAGGCCGGGAAATGTCCCAGGGAATACGCGGAGGGCTTTGTCAAGATGTTCTCCTGCATCTGCCCTCATGCGGGGGAGGAAATGTGGGAGCTTATGGGGCATAAGGACACCATCGCCTTTGAAGCATGGCCCGTATATGACGAGGAGGCCGTGAAGGAGGATACCGTTGTCATCGGCGTTCAGGTAAACGGCAAGGTCAGGGGCAAGGTGGAAGTGGCCGTGGACGAGGAGAGCGATTCCGCCATTGCCAGGGCAAAGGAAATCGAGACTGTTAAGGCCGCTATTGCGGACAAGACGGTGGTGAAGGAGATTTATGTCAAGGGCAAGATTGTGAATATTGTGGTGAAGTAGCTGCAATCATTCCGGACGAAAAAGAGGAATCAGGGAAGCGTTTTCATCAGCGCTTCCCTTTCATCTTAAGGCAGCATCCCCAAAGGGAGTTATTACAGATCATCCGCAAAACAAATGCATTTCAGTTTCTGCCTGGAAAATACGGCGTTTAAGATAGAAAGAGGAATGAAACATGAAAACCGATTATGGAAACATAAAAAATTTTGGGTATTCTTTATTCGCACAGACGATAGGCGATAAAAACCCTTTGATTTCCCCTATATCCGCCTGGCTGACACTTTCCCTGGCAGGCTGTGGTGCGGATGGTGCCACAAAGACTGAATTTTACAGCGTGCTGGGGAAAAATATGGAAACACTTTCAGACGTGATCAAAGACAGGCTTACCAGGCGGGGCAATCTTGTGAAATTATGTGTCTCCAACGCTGCCTGGATAGACGAATCCTTTGTGCCTGACAAGGAATGGCTGGATACCGTAAAGCGCCTGGCAGGCGCGGAGGTATTTCTGTCGGATCTTTCAACGAAGGAAACCATGGACGCCATCAACAGATGGAGCATCGACAAAACAAACGGCATGATCGAGAGGATCCTGACCAAACCTTTGGACAGCCGTGTCATGCTCGCTCTTTTCAATACCATTTATTTCAAGGGGGAATGGGCGTTCCCTTTTCAGGAATATGATACGGAAAAAGAAATGTTTTATATGGTGGGGAACAGTGGGACGTCCCGTTTGGCACCGGATACAAAACAGGTCGATATGATGAACAAACGGGAAGAATGGCTGGATTACATCTCTAATGATTTTGTGGAGGGCGTCATCCTTCCGTATCGCACGGATAAAGAGTTTGGGTTTGATGAGAAAAGCCCCTATGACATGGAAACGCAGATGCTTCTTTGGAATCCCTGTGGTGATCTGGCCTTTGTGGCAGTCAAGCCGAGAGGGGGAATCAGTATCAGGGAGGCATACCGGCGTTTGGATGCCCAAACCATGGATAAGCTTATCCAAACCAGAAATTCTGAGAAGATTGACTTAAAACTTCCGAGGTTTGAGGTGGTCTTTGATAAGGTTCTGAATGAAAGCCTGATCCATATGGGACTGGCCCGGTGCTTTGACGCCGGGAAAGCGGATTTCGCTTCCATGGGAAAATCCCAAAGGGGCGACAGACTGTATGTGGATCTGGTGAGGCAGAAAGCCAGAATGATCGTGAACGAGCGGGGAACCGAGGCGGCAGCGGAGACAGAGCTGCTGGCGGCTTTGTGCGCTGTCTTTGATGTGAAAAAGCTGTATTTTGATGAGCCGTTTTTATATTTGATCATGGATATGGGTACGAATATGCCGTTGTTTATCGGTATTTTGGACGATCCTGATGTAAATCAGCAGTCATGGGATGCTGATCCGTCAGTTTTTTAGGACGTAGGATTTATGACAGGATAGGAGAAAGATGCACAATATCAGGATTGAGACAAAACGATTACTGCTGCGTCCGCTTACTGCAGCGGATGCAGAGGATGTGTTTGAGTGGGTCAGTGATGAACGGGTGGCCCAGTATATGGTGTATACCACTTACACAGAAATGGTGCAGGTGCGGGAGTGGCTGGCTTTCGCCTGTCAGGATACCAGTACATATCATTTCGGATTCCAGCGCATTTCGGACGGAAAGCTCATCGGCAGCGGCAATATCGGGCCGGGCAGGAAAGGCGGCTGCTGGGGATACGGCGAGTTTCAAAAGTTGGATGGCAGCTGCAAAATGCGTTCCATGATATATGAGGGGACTTAGAGCGTGTTTGATCTGGATAATGGAAAGGGGAGTAAAAATGGTTGATGCATGCTATAAACATAAAAGAACGGCATATGTTGAAGTACCATATTCTTTTCAATGCGAGCACTGCGGAAAGAACAGCGGTTCCATGAAGGCAGTCATTTCCGCAGAGGCTACTGATGTCACTTATGTAACTGACAAATTGGACGAGCAGCGGGCTGACAAGCTGTGCATGGAGGCTCAGGAAAGACTTGTCAGGAAAATAAGGAATATACATAAAGGTATTGTGGAAAAAAAGATATATCCCAAAGAATTCCATGACAAGTGTCCTTTCTGTCATCATCCCCAGTCCTGGGCGGTGTCCGGTCTGAAAAAGGAAATGTTTCTGTGGCCCATCAGCTGTCTTGGGGCATGTTCTGTTTTCGGTCTGCTTGTCTTGTTGGCATATTTTTTGGAAGATCCGTCCAAGAGAGCTCCATTAGCTCTTGGGGTGGAATTTTTTTTCGGGCTTGGAGTGATATTGGCTGTGGGCAGCCTGGTCTGGAATATCGTGGGGATTCTTATCAAAAGGGTAAGGTCTTCTTCCGGCGGAAAGAATTTTCCGCTCATTGAATGGGAGGTATTCAGGAATATGCTGGATGAACGATAGAAATTAGTAAAAAAGGTCAGCTGGAATTTCCCGGGATTAAGGCTTTACACCAACAGCTGGAATCGCTATAATGAAGGTAGCAGCAATGAAAACTGCATCAATCAAAAGGCGGTGAGATCGTGGAGGTAATGGAAGAATCGAACAACGCTGAAATAATAAAAAATGCCATGGATGAATTTGAAATGATTCAGAGGTATATGATGTTAGCCAAAAAAGAAAATGCAATTGAAACATATAGCGAATTAAAAAATCGCTATTTCCTTTTAAAAGCATTACTCAATAGTTTGAGTGTCAATCTCACAGACATTGACAAGATAAAAGAGTAAGTAACAATTGCTAGGGAATTCTGTGGGGCATCCCTATAAACCATGCTCGATAAGGTTGATGTGATTTGTTTGTAATATCGGCACAGCACGTATAATTTAACGAAATGGAATATATAATGGTGTGTTGCATATAATGATATGTTGCAAAAACGGAGAAAGGAATGATAAAATTGAGTGAAGAAGCTGAAAAAATCATGGCGGAACGTTTTGGGAAGGATACGGTCATCGCACTGGCAACAGTGGAAAACGAAATTCCCTATGTGCGGTATGTAAATGCATGTTATGAAAATGGCGCATTTTATGTTATTACATATGCGCTTTCCAAGAAGATGAGGCATATGCAGAACAATCCCTCTGTGGCAATCGCCGGCGAATGGTTTACGGCACATGGAAAGGGTATTAATTTGGGCTATTTCGGAAAGGAAGAAAACCGTGAGATTGCTGAGAAGCTGAGAAATGTGTTTTCCCAATGGATTGATAACGGGCATACGGATTTTAAGGATGAAAATACTGTAATTCTACGTGTGGAATTGACAGACGGGGTGTTGCTTTCGCATGGCACAAAATATGAATTCTAATGTGCCGGCCCAGAATACATGGCGTGACTTGAAAGGCACAGGGAAATAAAAGCTTATCCATTCAGCATGACGTCTACAATTTCCAGTTTATCTACTAACTGTCTTAACTTTCCTTTATTTTCAAGGCTTTGCGGTATGTCCAGCCTCAAAATATGTATCCTTTTCCCTTGTTTTTGCCCTTATCAGCAAGTTACAAGGGAAAGTTTTTGTTATTCAGTTTTTTTGCTTAACTCATTCCCACAACTTTATCCAATAGCTTTGCGGAATCCCGCTTAGCCTCCCTTGTAGCGTGTGCATAGACATTCATGGTTGTGCTTACGTCCGAATGTCCTAAAAGCTCCTGCACGTCTTTTGGCTGCGCCCCGTTTGATAACAGGTTTGTTGTGTAGGTGTGTCTTAGTGTGTGGAAGTGGAAACCCTCTAACTCCGGTACTTTTCTTGCCGCTGTCCGGCAGGCTGTTTCTACGGTGGCAGGAAGTTCAAGACAGCCATCTTCCCTCAGACATACAAAGGAGATTTCCGTATAATCCTCCGGCGCATCTTCTGTCATTGGCAGGTTGTAATACTCATAATGCACCCTGTTTTTCTCTGTAACTTCCCTGTAGAAATTCCTGTGATAGAGTTCGCCATACTGCATACGGTTTTTAAGTTGCTGTGTCCTTGCTTTCTTCAAGATGTCAGCGAGGGCGTCTCCAAAATCAACTGTACGCACTTTTTTCCTCTTGGTCGAGCCGATTTCGTGCTTATGGGTAGCGCCGTTGTAACGGACACTCCTGCGGACTGTCAGATATTGTTCCTCAAGGCTGATGTCCTGCCATGTCAGCCCTGCCACTTCCCCAAGCCTGAGCCCTGTGAAATAGGCTATCTGTACGGGAAGGATTGCGTCTTTGCTGCGTTTTCCAAGCTGTGCAGTCAGTTTTTGATACTGCTCATACGAAATAGGCTTGACCTTGCCTGTTTCAGTGTCCGTTTCCTCCGCAAACAAATCCATATCGTCCTTTTTGTGCCTCATTACCACATACTGCATGGGATTGAATGTGATGTACTGTT
>CATKXX010000040.1 GCA_949840935.1 uncultured Acetatifactor sp.
AGTTGCTTTATGGGAAAGAGATTACGTTGACGACATACCGTGCAGGCGATAAGGCAGATACGGGCTGGCGGGAAGAATACCGCCGTCTTGGATTTGCAGAACGGGAACTGCTTGTGGAATATGGCTATCCGACGCAGCGTTTCGTGCTTCCACCGAAAAACAAGGAGGAAACAAGGAATGACCGAAACACAGAAAAACCCGTTAGCAGAGAGCTTTAACGCCCTATCCCTTATCAGATTTGCTTTCCCAAGCATGGTGATGATGCTGTTTATGGGATTATACACCATTGTAGACACGATTTTCGTAGCACGGTTTGTAGACACAAACGCTTTGTCGTCCATCAATATCGTTTGCCCCGTCATCAATCTGATTGTCGGTCTGGGGACGATGCTTGCGATGGGCGGCAGTGCGGTTGTTGCGAAAAAAATGGGGAATGGAAACACAGAGGAAGCCCGAAGTAATTTCACGTTGATTGTTGTGGCAGGGGCGGTTATCGGTCTGCTGATTACAGCGGCAGGGCTTTTCTTTTTGGATGAAATCATCTGGGGATTGGGGGCGAGTGAAATATTGTTCCCATATTGCAGGGATTATCTGACGGTACAGCTCATTTTCGCCGCTTTTAACATGATGCAGGTGCTGTATCAGAATCTGTTTGTGACGGCGGGGAAACCGACATTAGGTTTAGCACTTGCTGTTCTGGCGGGGATTGCCAACATTGTTTTTGATTATGTTTTTATCGTTTTACTGCAAATGGGAATCAAGGGAGCTGCTATTGGGACAGGCATCGGATATATGATACCGACAATTATCGGTACAATATTTTTTCTGATGAAAAGAAGTGAGCTACACTTCTGTAAGCCTGACATGGACGCATCTGTTCTGCTGAAAAGCTGCTCCAACGGTGTGTCGGAACTGGTAAGCCAGTGTTCGACTGCCGTAACGACATTTTTGTTTAATATAACGATGATGAAGCTGTTAGGCGAGGACGGCGTGGCGGCGATTACGGTACTCATCTACTCGCAGTTCCTCTTAACAACGCTTTATATTGGCTTTTCTATGGGAACAGCCCCCGTCGTAAGCTATAACTATGGGAGCGGGAATGTAAAACAGCTAAAAAAGACCGTCTGTATCTGTTTCAGCTTTATAGCGGGGATTTCCATATTTGTATTTTTATTTTCCCTGTTTGGTGAAGAAAGCATTGCAAAGGTATTTGCGGAGAACAACAGGAATGTTTTTGAGATTACAAAGAATGGATTTAGCATTTTTTCATTCAGCTTTCTGTTCTCTGGATGCAATATTTTTTCATCCGCTTTATTTACGGCGTTATCGAATGGAAAGGCATCGGCAACCATATCTTTCCTGCGGACATTTGGATTCATTATGGTGTTCCTTTTGGCGTTACCGAGATTTTTAGAGGTAACGGGCGTATGGCTTGCAGTCCCGCTTGCGGAGTTGCTCACTCTTATGCTGACGGTATATCTGCTATGCAGACATCGAAAACAGTACCATTATTTTTGAAAGAAAGGCAGGCAAGAAATTGAAACAGACAGAATGGATATTATGCCCTGTCTGCGGGAGCAAAACCCGCAGCAGAATAAGGGAGGATACTATTCTGATAAATTATCCTCTCTACTGTCCGAAATGCAGGCAGGAAAGATTGATAGAAGTGAAAAATTTACAAACAATAGTCATCACAGAGCCAGACACATTAGATGCAGAGCCGATGAACGTGTGAGCAATCACAGTTTGTCGGCTTTTCTTTTTAAATAAGCAGAGGTAGGCACGTCCACCAAATTAAAAAAAACGGCGATTTGGTGGGCGGTATTGCTATGCCCGAAAGACTTAACAAGCACTCTCCAAACCTGCTTCAAGTTTGGGGGGATTTTTATTGCCTGCAAATATCAATTTTTATTTACATATATCATATCGGGGATGGGTGGACAGCCTGTTAAAAAAATCCTTGTCAATGCAAGGGGGCTTTCTACCCAAGAAGTAGAAGTCAAATCTCTACATATAAGAACAATTATATCTATAAACCGTGAGGGCGTGACAGCCTTTGCGGTTTTTCTTTTGTCGTTTTTTGTTAGAACATGCCGCAGGGCTGTTTTTAACGTGGGATGCCGTTCTCCGCCCGTCAATCTGGATTTCCAAAAAAATTCAGATTGATTGGAGGAAATTACAATGATTGAAAAGCATCCAAACCGAAAAAAGGACAAGTATAATCCGTACACTTTGACGATAACCGAGGGGCATTATTATCTCTCTTTTAAGGACGGACGTGGAAAGCAGCAGAATATTGAGATTGACGAAATGCTGTACCAGACGTTTGACAGATTTGAGCTTGAGGACATATCCCATCTCAACAGGGTGAGCAGGCACATTGAACACTCCGAACTGACCGAAGAAACGCTGAATGACAGAGCTTTTTATAAGGCAGAACGGATTGAGGATATTGTTTCAGAGAGCATCGAATACGAGCAGCTACATAGGGCGGTTTCCGAACTTCCCGAAGTACAGCGGCGCAGGCTGAAGCTGTACTTTTTCGGGGAGCTGACCTATGAGCAGATCGCGAAGTTGGAGGGCTGCAAATATCAAGCTGTCCAGTGTTCCATAAAAGCGGCATTAAAGACGATAAAAAAATTTATGAAATAATTGCCTTGTATTGTGGCGGTTGAGTGAGCAAACAGGTGAAAGGGTTTAAAAATCCTTTCACCTGTTTTCCTTTAGGGTAAAAACGGGACGGCTCTTTGACAACGGAATAGTCATTCACCAAATACATTCTCTTTGTGGTTTGAACAAAGCGTGTGCAGCGGTACGCCATGACCCGCCGAAAGGCAGTAAGCGAAAAAATACCGACTGAAAATATCGGGCAGCCCCCGATTTCGCCAAGACCCACAAAGAGGATAATGATACTCCCGTCCAGCCACAGTCCGAGCGGTAACCAATCCGTCGCAGGCAATGGGGGCGGCTCTGTCAGACCGACAGTTGGGGTGCAATTCCCGTGGCGTCAGTTCGCTGCTGACCGTTTGGTGACTTCCCTTGCGTTATCACGCATCAGCATTTTCGGGGTGTCGGGGACAAATAGAAAATGCCTTTTATCATAAAGCCAGATGCAGGGCGGTCAATGGAACAGGGCTTGTTTTATGCTTTTCCGACCTTAAATGCTTCCTTGCGTCTGGCTGTTACATAGGCAGGATATTCCTGCCTAAATCCAGATGGAGGTTATAAAGAATATGGAAAGAACAATCAGGCGTGGCGACATTTACTACGCAGAGCTTAATCCCGTTGTCGGTTCAGAGCAGGGTGGCACACGACCCGTACTTATCATTTCCAATAATATAGGAAACAGGCACAGTCCGACGGTCATTATTGCAGCCATTACGAGCCGAGTGCAGACAAAAGCGAAACTGCCGACACATACCGCCGTGAAAGATTACAAAGGGCTTGATAAGGACTCTATTATCCTGCTTGAGCAGATAAGGACGATTGACAAACAGCGGTTAAAACAGCATATGGGGACAATGCCCACGGACATAATGGCAAGGGTTGACAAGGCTCTTGCCATTAGTATTTCTTTGAGGGGAGGTAGCGATGGAAGAAATAAAAATTGATGATTATACCGCTGCTCTTAAACTCATTGAGATACTCCTTGAAAAAGGATTGATAAACCAAGCCACATATACAAATATTGTGAAACACTCAAATTCGCACATTTCACAAGCGGCTTAAAAGAGGATAGAATGGTGTTTAGTTAAAGGAGGTATGCTTAATGAATACATCAGTAAACGAATATAATTACAGATTTAAGCTCACGGATTATGCGCTATTTGACAGAAATCGGGAAAGGAAAGTTGCTATTTACGGTCGTGTTTCTACGGAACACGAAGCACAGTTGTCCGCACTTGAAAATCAGTTGCAGTGGTACGATGACCAAGTAAAATATCATCCGAACTGGTCTGTCTGCGAACGGTATATTGATGAGGGTATCACTGGAACACAGGCGAAAAAACGCCCTGCATTTTTGCGTATGATTGAAGATGCCAGAAACGGTAAATTCGACTTGATTGTAACAAGGGAGGTTTGCCGTTTTGCTCGGAATGTCGTGGACACTCTTGTAGTGACAAGAGAATTAAAGAGTATTGGCGTTGAGGTATTTTTTATTGATGATAATATCTGGACGATGGACGGTGACGGAGAGCTGCGTCTTTCCCTTATGGCAACATTGGCACAGGAGGAAAGCCGCAAGACTTCCGAACGTGTGAAAGCAGGTCAGAAAATCAGCCGTGATAATGGTGTGCTTTACGGGAATGGAAACATTTTAGGATATGACCGTGTAGGAGATACCTATATCATCAATGAAGAGCAGGCAGAAACGGTTAGGATTATATTTGACTTGTATCTGCAAGGTTATGGTTCAATGAGAATTGCAAAAATGCTGACAGAGCAAAAAAGGAAAACGGCATCAGGAATTGTAAAATGGAACGTATCTAATATTATGCGGGCGATTAAAAATGCCACCTATACAGGAATGAAATGCTATAACAAGTCAAGAAGCAACAATTTTTTGGAGCAAAAGAGGATTAACAATCTGGATATGTCCACTTATGAATATGTAGAGGGCGATTTCCCTGCCATTGTTTCGCAGGAGGTATGGGACAAAGCCCAAAAGATAAGGGAAAGCAGGATGAAGCCGTCCGTAGTGTCAACAACAAAGACAACGCATAGCAAACGTGATTCCAAAGATATATGGGTAAACAAGCTGCGTTGTTCCTGCGGCTCATCTTTCCGAAAAGATAAATGGCATACAAAGCTGGATGGTAAAATTTCTTATGGTTATCAATGTTACAATCAGATAAACAATGGAAATAAGAAAAAGCGGGAAGCTCTTGGTTTAGATACGGAAGGATATTGCGACATTAAGATGATAACCGATTGGAAACTTGATTTTATGGCGAAAGAATTGTTAGAGCATCTCTGGCAAGACAGAAAGGCATCGGTTATTATTGCGATAGACCTTATTAAGCGTTATTACAAAGACGAAAGGCTTAGCGAAAATCAACATGATGCGGTGTCCATCAAAGCGAAAATCGACAAGGCACAAACTCGCTTGACAAATCTTATTGCTATGAGGGCGGATGGTGAGTTGTCAAAAGAAGAATATCAGACCATGCGGAAACCTATTGATGCTGAAATCCAACAGTTGCAGGAAAGGTTAAATCAAGCACCAAATGATGAACAGCCGAAAAATGGACTTGAATTAGACGGAATAATCAGTACGTTGAATACACTGATAGATTTTAGTGGGACGAAAATCAGTGAGGAAGTCATCAATCAATTTATATATAGGGTAACGCCAACATCGGACACTACTTTTGACTGGTATGTGAATCTGAACGGAACGGCTGATGTTAGGGCAACCTTTACGGCAGAGGGACGGAAAAACAGAGCCGTAGTCAAATTAGAGGAAATCGAACAGATTTCCTCGTTACATAGGAAAGAGAATGAGGACAACGGAATGTTCCTCAAAAACCCCCTTGTTTTTACCTTTCTGCACAGGCGGCGATAAACAGCAAGTGATGCACTGGGTGCTGGGAAAAGAGTAGTTTGATTATTCATTGGTATCAATAAAGAGAAATCCCCTGTTACCTTATATAAAAAGCAGCAGGGGATTTTTTTGTGTGCGGTGAAGTAGCTGTGTTCTGTGTGTCAGTGAGAAGTGTTGGAATAAAAAGTTCATATATTATATTTGTGATAACTATTGGGAGCGAAGCCGTTAGCTGGGTTTGCTCCTGATTTTTAAAATAATAGCTGTAATCATAGAATAAAGGAGATGAAATATCCAATGTTTATGTATTGTGCAAGGTGTGGGCTGATCAGAAATGAAAAAGCGGAATCTGCTGTATGTCCAGTATGTGATATTTCTTTCAAACCTGTTCCGGGTGAGTTCCTGACAAAGACAGGGCTGATGTTTTTATCTCAGTCTGCCAGAATGGAATTTGAAAATAAAATCAGAGAGTCCGCTGAATATGATGAAATTACAGGAAGTCAGAGGGACAGTAGCAACTGGCAGATATGAACCTTATCACAAAGGAAGAGAAAGAGGCTAAAATCAAGGAATTGACAGAGTAAAGTACATACAGCAGTATGGTGAGAGAAATGTTCCGTTGGGGCAGTTCTTTTTTCGTGATTTTTTATTGCAGGATATAATTTCTGATGTTATGATTAATATATAAAGGACAGGTGAAAATATGGGTAGAAAACTGAAAGTGTATTTAGATACATCTGTTATCAGTCATCTGATGCAGGAAGATGTGCCTGAAAAAATGACAGATACAAGAAAATTGTGGGAAATGTTCAAAAATGGTGTATATGAGGTATGCCTTTCATCGTTGACAATGAAAGAGGTCTCTGATTGCTCGGAACCGAAAAGGAGTGCTTTGAGAGATTATTTGAAACAGATACAATATGAAAGTTATGATATTACAAAAGATGTATTAGATGTGGCGCACCAGCTTATTGCTATGGGAGTGCTTACAAATAAGAGTTTTGATGATTGTCAGCATATTGGAGCCGCTGTGGTGAATAACTGTGACTGCATCATATCATGGAATTTTAAGCATATTGTAAATATCAAGACGATTCGTGGAGTAAGGGCGATTACAAATCTGGAAGGATACAAGCCAATAGAGATATGGAGTCCGTCTGTATTATTGGAAAGTGAGGGATGATTATGGAAAAACCTGTTTTGAGTCCAAATTTTACTATTGAAGATATTCACAAATTACGAGAATATAATTATGAAATGACAAAGCATATGACAGACGAGGAACGAATGGATTACTACAATAAAGCAGGAAGAGCATTTCAGCGTGAAATTGAAGCGGCAAGACTTCAGGAGGCACGCTAAATGAGATAAAATAGCGCAATAGAGAATGGTTCTCATATTGTAGAATAAATTAGCGGTATACAGTGTCCCTCAGACCGCCATATACCGCCTAGGCGGCGATTAACAGCAAGTGATACACTGTGATAGGTTCGTTCCTGCAGAGTAGATTATAAATTTTACTAAAAAGAGACTCACAAATCAATAAAGGTGAATTAGAGTGAGAACCTTGAGGATAGTACTTTCAGGGTTCTCTTCTTTTTACATTGGTAATTAAAAGTTTATAATTATATCAAACAGAACAGGAGAAATGAATTAATGGGGAAATTGGCAAAAAAGATAGCGCTTTTCCAATGCCATTAGCAAATGAGCCAGATAAAGTGGAAACATTTGCAGGAAAAGAAACGGCACGTGTTACAAAAATTTATAATCAATCAGATGGCTCCGTTGTTAAAGTAACAAGAAAGATTAACAAAGATGGTAGTATTTCTGATAAAATAGAGTATAGACATTAGGAGAAGTTTAAGCTTAAGATAGCATCTGTTAGAATGGTTTGTTAAGTAATTTATATTAATGAAAATGGAATCCTCAGTCATCGGTAAACGTGTCGGGGTATTTTTGTTTTTGGTATTTCAACTAATTTCTGTTTGTTAGTAGGATATGTCAAGATAAAAATTTACATAAGGGGGTGCGGACTATGAGAAGCTGTTAGAGGAAATCGGACGGCATACCGTGCCGGTCAGACCAGACAGACAAAACAAACGGAAATTGAAAGCCAAAGGCTTTGCGGGCTTTACATACTGGGTGTCATCATAACTCGGAGGGAAGGAAGGTTTAAGTCTTTCCTTCCCTTTTCATAACTTAACGCCCATGCCGACTGGGGGACGCATAGAAATTATATAGCACGTTCTGCGAATATAACCCAAAATTCCTTTGTTTACAAAGGTCAGGCAATAGGAAAGTAGGAAATCAAAATATAACAAGTACGCTCTATGGAACAATTTTTAGAGGAAAATTTATGGAATATTGAGAATCTCTAAATTTCCACGTCCTATTTTTATGCTGTTGACCATAAAAAGAACGTAAAATTCCATAATCCCCCCTATAATTGCAACGGTTGTTTATGATAGGCAGACCATGTTTTCCATGGTTTTCTTTGGCATAAGCCGGAAAACCATGGAAAAACAACGAGAAAAAGCCACTCCTAATACTGATAGACAGATTTTCATAGAAAATTCCCAATCCCATTCCTGAACGACTCAGTAATTTTTCTGAATCATTCAGGAAGAAGTTGGGAAGAAACGAATAATCAGAAAACCATATCTATTTTCTGATTAATATTACTATGATATGTAAAAATAAATATTCTGCTTTTAAAAATATACAAACTATGGTATAGTTATATAAAAATCGGAATTGAGGAGAAAATGATGAAAGTTGAAAGATGTGTAAAGGAATCCTTTGTTGTGATAGGAAAAGAAGGTTCAACTTTAGATGGAGAGGGTTTTATTCAAAGATTATGGGTTGATGCAAATTCTCACTTTGGGGAAGTTCAGCATTTGGCTAAGAAAGATGAGAATGGAGATATAGGTGGCATATGGGGGGCTATGTCTGATTTCTCGCATTCATTTAATCCGTGGGAAGATTTCAACAAAGGACTTTATCTTGCTGGAGTAGAATGTGAGGATGAAGCAGAAGCCCCTAGCGGTTGGACAAAATGGATTATTCCTGGCTATGAATATATTTATATAGAATGTGAAAATGGTGTTACTTTTTTAGAGGCAATAAAATATCTGGAAGATAATGCTATTCCATTAGTGGGGGCAGTCCACGATTTTACTTGTCCACAGACAGGGAAAAATTATATGTTTTTTCCGATTAGAAAGTTATAAATAAATTCGTGTTTGATGAACCCCAAAACGGTATTTATGAAAGCGAGTGAAGTGCTATAATAAAGTTGTAACGGGAGTGGCTAATGAGATATAATAAATAACACAAGGAAAGAGGTACTCATTATGCCACAAAACTACACTTCCGAATTTAAGAAGAAGATCGTCCGCCTCCATGAGGAAGGAGGACGAACCTACAAAAGCATCACTGCAGAGTATGGCGTATCCAAAGCCAGCATCTTCAAGGTGGTGAGTCTCTCTTAAGAGAGCCAGCGAATTCCGCAATGAATGCCAGACAAGCCCTCAAGCAAAAGAAGATTACGACTCCATGAAGGACAATCTCCGATTAAAACGTGAGAATGAAGAATTACGAAAGGAGATTGCATTCCTAAAAAAAGCGGCGGCATTCTTTGCGAAGGAAATCGATTAGAGTCTTATCGGTTCATCGAACAATACCATGAGGAATTCGGCATCCGCTGGCTGCTGCTGCGGCTGGGAATCTGCCCGAATGCCTATTATAACTACCGGAAACACCGGAAGGCGGATTATTATGCCCAAAAAGAAGAGGCCAAGGAGAAGATCAAAGAGATCTACCACAACCACAATGGAGTAGACGGATACCGCAGTATGACTGTCTATCTGGAGCGTGGTTGCCAGTATAACGGATTGTCATATAACCAGTGAATTGGCAATCCGCACCTTGCAGAAGGCATTGGCTGACCAGCATCCGGAAAAGGATGGCCTGATCCTGCACAGTGATCAGGGGAGCCAGTATACATCAAAAGCATTCATAGATTTCTGCGAATCCGTCCATGTGGCACAGAGCATGAGCAAGGCCGGATACCTATACGACAATGCGCCAATGGAGAGATATTTCAATACCCTGAAGAATGAATGCAGCAACCTCTATGAATTTCGGACGGAGGAGGATCTGTACCAGGCCGTGGAGGAATTCGCTTATGTCACTTACAACCATGTACGCCCGCATAGTTATAACGGCTACCGCACGCCATATCAGGCGCGGACGGCAGCATAAGGAGAGGCGGAAGCGTGCCTACGGATTGGATTGCTTGATTACCCAAAGTCTGGCAGTTCTGATAGACTCCAAGTAGCAGTCCAAAAGATTTTTAGCCACAAATGTTACAAAAAAGCTTGACCACTACAGATTTTTCAACTTTGTCGAAAAGTTTTATCAAAAAGTTTCCTAAAACTTTGCCATATTTGCATTTCTCTGCGTAGTAAGGAATAGAGAGGGGAAATTTACACTGTTTTCTTAGAGCAGGATTTTACCACAGTACCAAATTTCGCTAATCGTTCATTTTGTCCTGGGGGAATCCACGGTTCCGAAATGGAAGTATTTAGTGGATTCCTACAATGTCCAAAGCAGGGAATATCATGTTGAGATAGTGGAATTTCTTTCTGGCAACTATGACGGTTCCATATTTGAGGAAGCGGAGAACAGATTCCGTATGGATTTTGCCGCCGGCAGGGGAACGGACATTATCCTGTTTGAGAAAGTGTTGGAGGAGTCCATGGTGCAGAAGTATTATCCGGATACCGGGAAACCAATCCCCCTGCTGCAGGGAGAGGACGACAGGCCGGACTTCTATGCCAATACGGCGGAGGATGTGGAAAAGCTGCGGGAGGTGATCGCATTGGCGGACAGAAGGTATTTATACGCCCAGTCCGTAATCTGCCGTATCATCGGAGAGGAGATTGGCGGGTACAATGCCGGCGACCTGACTGCGGAGCAGACGGCGGAGAAAATTCAGAACAGGGTACAGCTGTATCTGGACGAACGGAAATGAAAATTGATCGACATGAGCGCAGAATCAGGAGTACAGTTCATTGAGAACCAGCAGGAAAAACCGGCAGGATCAGGCGGGAAAACCGGCTGGATGTCAATGAGGCTGTACTCCTGCTCTAAAGTATGTACAGGCAGTCTGGTCATGGAGCCCATTCGATGGCAATTCCCGTAGTGTTGGGGCCCACATGGGAGGATACGATCAGGTTCAGATTTGCTTCGCAGCTGCTATTTACAAGGGATTTACATTTTTCAAACATGGCTCCATTGCCCACATAAATGGCGCCCAGCCGTGCAGCCTCTTTCGACTCTGCAATCTGCCGGATATTCTGCAGGGCATGGTTAATCCCGCGGGTCTTTTTATATGGTTCGATGCGGCCGTCCTTCATGGTCAGGATCAGCTTGATATTGAGGATATCCCCGATCCTGCCGACCGTCTCGGAGACGCGGCCGCCCTGTACCAGGTATTTGAAATCGTCTACCACGAAGTAGATATCGATGCGGTTTACCCGCTTCCGAATCTCTTCGCTGGTCTCTTGGAGTGATTTTCCCTGCTTTCTCATCTCCAGGGCGTCCATGCATAAAAAGCCGGCTGCCAGGGAAGCGCTCAGGGAATCGATGACTTCGATATTGCTCTCCGGATAAGTTTCTTTCAGGCTGGCTGCGGTCATACAGATAGTATTGTAGGAGCCGCTCAGTCCCGAGGAGACTGTGATGCAAAGGATGTCCTTTCCGGCCTCGATGGCTTTTTCAAAGCGTTCCTGTACCAGTCCGGGATTTACGCCGGCAGTATAGGCCCTGCGGTTTTCCAGCTGCCGGAAGAATTCTTCCCGGGACAGAATCTGCTCGTCTCCGTAAATGTTGCTTTCCTCAAAATAATAGTATTGGGGCAGCAGAGAGATCTCCGCATCGTAGGGGGAGGGAAGGTCTACATCGCCGTCCGTAAAGATTATGAAATCCTTCATATGATCACCTTTCTTAAGATTTATTCCACTCTGACGCATTTTACAAATACGTTCTGACGCTTATTATAACATAATTATCGATTTCCGTCCCAACTAAATTTCAACTGGGAAAAATTTTATGGTTTCCGGCGTCGTCTGGCCAGGCAGCTGTCAGAGATAAGATAAGAAGAGATCATTCAACTGTAATGATCGATAGGGCATTGGGCGAATTAAAAAGGCCGGCCTGCCCGGCCGGCGTCAGGGATTGCACCTTTTACAGGGAATATAGCCTGCCGCGAGAATCTCGTCCCGCGACATGGCAGTATCTACCCGGTTGGACTCCTTTATGGTTTCCACGCTGCTGCAGTCCGGGTCGTGGAATTTCATGGTATGTTGGTTCAGGACATAGGTTATGGCATCGGAATCTGTTGTGCTTTGGCCTGCAGTCCCGGAAGCCGCTGTGCCAGAAGGCAGCGGTAAGGGAACGTTTCCGGAAGGACGGTCTTCTGTACTGGATGGGGCAGTGCTGTTTTCAGCTTCCGGGATGTCCCGGAGGCTGTCTGCTTCCGGTTCACTGCCCGGTGCCCATGTCAGGGACGGCTCCACATTCCAGGAAATGGATTCCCCGTCGCTGACTGCGACGATGCTGCCCTGCTCGTCTGTGCGGAACACCTTTATGTCCCGTTCCCGGAAAGCGTCAAGAGTCTGCTCATGGGGATGGCCGTAAGGATTATCGGCCCCGCAGCTGATCACAGCCCAGGAGGGGGAAACACTGTCAATAAAATCCGGGCTGCCTGAGGTGCTGCTGCCATGATGTCCCGTATGCAGCACATCTGCCCGGATATCCATACCGTTCTGCAGGATATCCGCCTCGGCATCTGCTTCGGCGTCCCCTGTGAACAGGATAACATTGTTTCCATGTACGAGCCGGATTCCCACGGATGCGTTATTTGTGTCAGAGTATTCGCCGTTTGGCGCAATAATGGTAAATACAGCGTCCCCCAGCGGGTAAGTATCGCCCACTTGAGGCAGTGTATTTTGATAGCCGCGGTATTCCATCGTGTCGATGACATCGCGATATGTTTCGGTATCCGATGCCACATCCGGAAGGATGACGGTATCGCAGTCGAATTTTGTCATGACCACGTCCAGGCCGCCGATGTGATCCGAATCGGGGTGGGTGCCGACCAGATATGTCAATGACTGAATCCCCTGCTTTTGCAGGTACAGCTGGACGGCAGTACCTTTACTGTTGTCTCCCGCATCGATCAGCAGGGAGTCGTTTCCGCAGACGATCAATGTGGAATCCCCCTGGCCCACATCAATAAAATGTACCTGCATTTCAGAAATGGCAGGTGTGGCGCTGTCGGACTGGACAGGGCCTGGCCGGGAAGCCGTTTCCGGCTGTATGGAGTTGTGAGAAACAGCGGCCTCATCCGGGACAGAAGGGGCTTCCTGCACAGCAGCCGTGCCGTCCCGGGCAGCAGTTATGTCGTCCTGTACAGCAGCCGTGTCCTCCTGCACAGCCGTTTCGACAGCCGTACAGGAGGTGAGCAGAAACAGCAGCAGACAGAAAATAACACATTTTTTGATTTTTCCAGTCAGAGTATTTCCCATAAGAATCTCCCTGCCGTTTACGGTGTTGAAGCTAATGTCCTTTTACGAATGAGCTTTTCCGTCCACATGGATTTCCCCGGCGCCAATCAACGCGTTCTTGGTGAGAGTGGGACCGACCAGTTCATAGACCAGAACTGCAAAGAGTACCACATTCCGCACCATGCTGCCGTCGGAGAGGGCTGCGGCAGTGAGCGCCATGCCCAGAGCTACTCCCGCCTGAGGCAGAAGGGTGATTCCCAGATATTTCTGTGTTTTCTTATCGCAGCCGCTGAGAGCGCAGCTTCCATATGCGCCGAGAATCTTTCCTGCGGCACGGGTCAGGATAAATACGGCTCCAATGAGCAGTACCACAGGATTCCGCAGAATCTGCAGATCCAGCTCAGCTCCGGACAGGATGAAAAAGAGGATGGACAGCGGCGTGGTCCACCGGTCAAGCCGCTCCATCAGAGAGGCGGATGTCTCGCACATATTACAGAAGATCGTGCCGGTCATCATACATACCAGGAGGAGGGAGAAGCCGCAGTGTACCTGCCCCAAATTAAATTCCACCTTGGAAAGCCCCACCGTCAGCAGCACGAAGGCTACCGAGACAGAAATGCGGTTCCCACGGGAATGGAAGTATGTCTCGCACCATGTCAGGATGACGCCAGTCACGGCGCCCAACAGAATGGAGAGGACAATCTCCAGGATTGGCTCCACTGCCACTGTGATAATGCTGATCCCGCCCTGCTCCATGGCCCGGGCGATACCGAAGGAAGCGGAGAAAAGCACAAGCCCCACGGCGTCATCAATTGCGACTACCATCAACAGGAGCCGTGTGAGAGGCCCCTCCGCCTGATACTGGCGCACTACCATCAGGGTGGCGGCAGGAGCGGTGGCGGCGGCAATGGCGCCCAGGGTAATAGCCGAAGGCAGCGAGAGGGCGGCAGGGAAAGCCAGATGGAGCAGTATCAGAACTACATCCACCAGGGCGGTGGTGATCACGGCCTGGAGGATACCTACTGTGATCGCCTGTCGTCCCATGCTGCGCAGGTCTTTCAGACGGAATTCATTGCCTATTGTGAAAGCGATAAAGCCCAGGGCTGCATCCGAGATAATGCCCAGGGCGCTGACCTCCTCCATGGAATGGAAGCCAATTCCGGGAAGGGCCAGCCTTCCCAGGCAGTAGGGCCCCAGAAGGAGCCCGGAGATCAGATAAGCAGTTACGGCGGGCAGGCCAATTCTTTTAGCCAGCCGCGACATGAGCAGCCCCCCAATGAGGGCAAGAGAAATACATAAAAGAAGATTTTGCATAGTATCATCGACCTTTCCTGTGTAATATACCAGAAATAAAGATACCACTTTTTCCCTAAAAATCAAGAGGAAATATTCCTGGAATAATCCAAAATTTAGACAAACGAAACTTAGGGATAATTTAGGTGGATTATACTAGAAATCTGCTTGTGGCCCGGGCGGAAAAACAGTATAATTACAGATATAAAATAATGCCGGACAGGGAAAGCGCCCGGACAGGGAAGGCGGGAGCGGCAGGGAGTGCGGAATGAAAACAGGAGAGTTATTGGCCCGCGAGGAATACAATTTTATAAGGACGGATGAGCATCTGGGAAAACATGTGATACTGCTTGGCCTTGCGGGAAGCTATTCCTACGGAACCAATACGGAAGGCAGCGATATTGATATCCGTGGGATTACCCTGAACCGCAGGTCAGATATCATCGGGCTGACGCAGTATGAGCAGTATGTGGATGAGCATACGGACACTGTGATCTATGCCTTCAACAAGATCATTACGCTGTTGCTGAATTGTAATCCGAATACCATTGAGCTTTTGGGGCTGAATCAGGAGCATTATCTGTACCTGAGCGATATCGGGCAGGAGCTCCTCGACAACAGAGGACTGTTCCTCTCCCGGCGGGCGGTGAATTCCTTCGGGGGCTATGCGGATGCTCAGCTGAGGCGGCTGCAGAACGCCCTGGCAAGGGACTCATACCCGCAGAGCGAGAGGGAACGGCACATCTTTAACTCTGTCAGGAATGCCATGCACGACTTTAACCGCCAGTACAAAAGATACCGGGAGGGCAGCATGGAAATCTTTATCGACCGGGCGGAGAATCCTGATTTTGAGACGGAGATTTTCGTGAATGCAAATCTGAGGCATTATCCTCTCAGAGATTATGCGGGCATGTGGAATACCATGTCGAATGTGGTCAGAGATTATGACAAGATAGGCAAGCGCAACAAGAAGAAGGACGATCTTCACCTGAATAAACATGCCATGCACCTGATCCGCCTCTTTATGATGGCGCTGGATATCCTGGAAAAGGGGGAAATCCATACCTACAGAGAGAAGGAGCATGAGCTTCTCATGGACATCCGCTCCGGCAGGTTCCAGAAGGAGGACGGAAACTTTGACGAATCCTTTTATGAGCTGCTCTCGGAATATGAAAAAAGGCTTCACTATGCAGCTGAGAACACATGCCTCCCCGGGGAGCCGGATCTGGACAGAGTTCAGGAGTTTGTGATGTCTGTGAATGAAAAGGTGGTCAGGGATGAAATATAAGGGGAGGGTCAAAAAGGACGGAATCAGAGAGGGCAGAATCAAAGGACGGAATCAGGGAGGACGGAATGAGGGAGGGCAGAATCAAAAAGGACGGAATCAAAGGACGGAATCAGAGAGGGCAGAATCAAAGGACGGAATCAAAGGGGATGGAATCAAGGAGGACGGGATGTACGGATACAGGGATTATGAGGGGCCCGTGGAAGGATTGGTGCGGGAAAAGCTCAGGGAGATAGAGGAGAGGGAAAACGTAAGGATACTCCATGCGGTGGAGTCCGGTAGCAGGGCCTGGGGCTTTGCCTCCCCGGACAGCGATTATGACGTGCGTTTTATCTATGTAAGGGACAGGGATTCCTATCTGAGCCTGCGGGAGAGGCAGGACTTCCTTGACTGGGAGCTGAACGAGGTGCTGGACATCAATGGATGGGATCTGAAGAAGGTACTGCAGCATTTTCATAAATCCAATGCCACGCTGTTTGAATGGGCCAATTCGCCTGTGGTCTATGATACCACTGATCAGTGGCGGGAATTATACGAGGGTACCGCGAAACAGTATTTTTCTCCGAAATCAGCGCTGTATCATTACTATGGAACAGCCAATAAGAATTATCATGAATATTTACTGGGGGAAATGGTGAGATACAAGAAGTACTTCTATGTCCTCCGGCCGCTCCTGGCCTGCCGGTGGATCGAGCAGAGGAAATGCCCGCCCCCGGTATTGTTTGAACAGCTGGCTGATGCGGTGCTGGAGGAGGAGCTGAAGAAAGAGGTGTCGGAGCTGCTGGAGAAAAAGATGCAGATGTCAGAGTCAGAGAAGGCTCCCAGGCTTGACGGCTTGAACCGCTATATCGAACGGAAGCTGGAATATTATAAGGCCCTGGCAGGCGGGATGGAGGATGACCGGAAGCCGGAGTGGGAGCCGTTGGAGGAAAAATTCAGGGAGCTGTTGGAGGACAAAGGAGCACCGCTGCAGGGTGGAAGAATTGGACAGGGAAAGACAGGGACAGATAACCGGAAAAAGAGCCGGAAATAGCAATTCGTTTATTGAAAAAATAGAAGTAGAGGTGGTTAATTGAATCAGAAGTTGAAAGAAAAAATATTGGAATCGCTCTCGGCGGTGCTCCCGATCACGGGTATTGTCCTGCTTTTGAGCATTATACTTGTCCCCGTGGAGCTTGGAACCATGGTCATGTTCCTGGTGGGGGCTATCATGCTGGTGGTGGGAATGGGGTTTTTCCAGCTGGGCGCGGAGATGTCCATGACCCCCCTGGGAGAGGGTATCGGCGTCCAGATTTCCAAGACCCGGCATATCCTGCTGATTCTGTTGATCGGCTTTTCCATGGGTACGATCATTACGATCTCCGAGCCGGATCTGCAGGTGCTGGCCAGGCAGGTGCCCTCCATCCCCAATTATACGATCATTCTCACCGTTGCGGTGGGGGTGGGGCTTTTCCTGGCCGTGGCCATTGTGAGAATCCTGTTCCAGATCAGGCTTGCCACCATATTGACGACGCTCTATATTGCCCTTATCGGTATATCCTTTCTGGTGTCGCGGGATTTCCTGGCGGTGGCCTTTGACTCCGGGGGTGTGACCACGGGCCCTATGACGGTGCCCTTTATTATGGCAATGGGTGTGGGCCTGGCGTCTGTCAGAGGCGATAAAAACGCGTCCAGCGACAGTTTCGGACTGGTGGCCCTGGCCAGTGTGGGGCCGGTTCTGGCAGTGCTGATCCTGGGGTGCTTCTATGATCCCGGGGAGGCGGTTTACACCGCGGCTGCCGTGGCGGAGGTGGAGACCACCCGGGACGTGGTGTGGGAATTCCTGGTCAGCGTCCCTCCCTATGTCAGGGAGGTTCTGATCTCGCTTCTTCCCGTGGCGGCGGTGTTCGCCATTTTCCAGGTTTTGAGCCACCGTTACCGGAAGCGCCAGATCAAGCGTGTGCTGGTGGGTTTTGCGTATACATATATCGGGCTGGTGCTGTTCCTCTGCGGGGTGAATGTGGGCTTTGCGCCGGTGGGTACTTCCATGGGAAGCGAGATCGCGTCCGCCAGCTGGAAATGGCTGCTGGTGCCTATCGGGATGCTGATCGGTTACTATATTGTCAAGGCGGAGCCTGCCATACAGGTGTTGAACCATCAGGTGGAGGATGTGACCAACGGCGCGGTGTCCGCCAGGGCCATGAACCGCTGCCTGTCCGTGGGCGTGTCTGTCAGCGTGGGGCTGGCTATGCTGCGGGTGCTGACCGGGCTGCCCATCTACTATATCATCATACCCGGCTATGTCATCGCCCTGGTGCTGGCCCGGCTGGTGCCAAAGATGTTCGTAGGTATTGCCTTCGACTCCGGCGGCGTGGCCAGCGGGCCCATGACCACAACCTTCCTGCTGCCCCTGAGCATCGGCGCCTGCGACGCCGCAGGCGGGAATATCATGACGGACGCTTTCGGCGTGGTGGCGCTGGTGGCGCTGACGCCGCTGATCGCCGTCCAGATCATGGGAATGGTATATCAGTACAAGCTTAACAGGGCGGAAATGGCGGCAGTGACGGAAATGCTCTCGCCGGATGCTGTGGATGAAATCTTTGAATTTGAGGAGGAATGGGCAGATGACGACCAATAATCAAAAACCGGCTTTTCGGCTGTTGATCCTCATTGCGACGCCGAAGCTGTCGAAGAAGGCCATAGAGCTCTATAAACAGGAAAATGTCCCCGTCCAGTATTTTGTCCATGCCCAGGGAACAGCATCCAGTGAGATCATGGATATGCTGGGGCTGGACGGGATCGACAAAAACGTCCTGATGTGTATGGTGCCCCGCTTTTTCGCGGATGAAATGCTGACCAGGCTGCGAAAGAAGCTGCACCTGGGGATGCCCAACACAGGGATAGCGTTTACGGTCAATCTGTCCGGGGGCAGCGGCCGTCTCGTCCAGATCATGGAGAGTCTGCAGCCGGAGATCAAGCAGCAGCTTTTAGGAAGGAAGGAATCGGAGATGTCGGAGAACAGATACTATATGATCATGGCTATCGTAAACCAGGGCTTCAGCGGGGCCGTGATGGAAGCCGCAAGGCCCCAGGGCGCTTCCGGCGGGACAGTGTTCCACAGCAGGCAGATCGGAAGCGAGGAGGCGATGAAATTCTGGAAGATCAGCGTCCAGGAGGAGCGGGAGGTAGTCCTGATCCTTGCCCGGAAGGAGGATAAGCTGGCTATTATGCAGGCCATTGGCCAGAACTGCGGCGTCCAGAGCGAGGCCCAGGGCATTGTATTTTCGCTGCCTGTGGACGAGAGCGTGGGGTTGGACTGATCAGCAGATACTGATGAGCCCTGCCAGCAGCATCATGACCGCCGGGACGATATACTTGCGCGGATGATGCCACAGGTCGGTCTCTATTTTCCAGTTCCGTACAGGGTAGAACCATTCCAGCAAGACTGACAGTACAGCGCTCGTCAGGGCAAACAGGAATGCTGTGAGGATGTCCGCATTGCCCACGTTTCCGAGTTGAAGCCGCCAGCTGAGCAGGTAGATGCTGTTTAAGGACATATTGACAGCAGAGAGAAAGGCGCAGTAGCGGGTGCAGAAATGCCTGGCCTGTCCCGGCAGAACCCGGACAGCTTGTTCCAGGCCGGGATCGCAGGACAATAATGTGCAGACCGGGGTATTCAGGCTGAGGATGGCAAATCCCAGGGGCATAACCTTTAAATCGGTAAATTGTCCCAGCAGCAGCGGCAGGACGCCGGCGATCACGCAGAGTCCGGCGGTGTTCCACAGATAGCTCCTGTTCGTTGCCAGATAGCGCAGCAGGTACAGGAATATGCTTCCCGGTTTCATACCGGCTCCTGTATGCCGGGTAAGACGTTTTGCGGGTAGGGGACGGTAAAAGACATAGGCGTCCGCCACAGCGAGCAGCCGGAGGGAGAGGCACAGGCTGGCAAGCACGATCAGGGCGAAAACAGCCATGCTCTGCACGAGGAATGTGGACAGGAGTATGGCGGCTCCCCATAAGACGGCAAGCGGCAGAGGGAAGTATTTTCCCGCTGCGGCGCAGTCCTGGGCTGTGTCAGGCTTCTGTGCTGAGCCGCAGTCCTGGGCTGTGTCAGGGTTCCGTGCTGAGCCGCAGTCTTGAAATGTGTCAGGCTTTTGGGCTGAGCCATAATTTCCTGTGGGATTCTGCTTCCCGGTCATCAGATACCATGCGGCAGCCATGAAACAGCCGTTGCAGGCGCAGAGCAGGGAAACAGCGGCCTGAGTCCAATTCCAGCGGCAGACGGCCAGGAACAGGGCAAGCACCGAAAAGGTTTTCGTAATCAGGGTGTACCCGGTAAATCCCAGAACCACCGAAAACGCCATCTCCCTGTTGGAGAAGGGCAGCATGAATAAACCGGTCATCCTGTCCGCGTTTCCCGGGGAGGTCAGGGCCTGCCACATGATTCCCGCTGAAAAAGCCGCGGCGGTCAAGAAAAGGATGTGCGGTGACACTGTTATTTTAAATTCTGCGGCGCGGATGGCGAGAAACAGAATGACGCAGGTACCCAGGCTTTTTATGGCCCTCTCATATTTTGCGCCCAGAAGCTGTCTGGAAATTACATTCAATATAGTATTCATTTTAATCCTCATTTCTGTGCTGCTCCGTTGGATATGCAGGCTGGATGAAAACATTATTCCCCAAGGCAGGCCCGGATTCTTTCGGGTTCGATCTCCGGCCCGGCGAAACTTCTTTTAAGCTGCCCCTGTTCCAATACCAGTACCCGGTCGGAGGTAAGGCAGATGCTTTCCAGGATATGGGAGGAAAAGAGTACGGTGCCATATTTCCGGTAGCCGTTTATCAGCCGGTACAGATATTCCGTGCTCTGGAAATCCAGCCCGTTCACAGGCTCATCCAGTACGAGCAGCGCCGGCTTTAAGGCAAATGCGGTGATCAGGCCGGCCTTTTTCAGATTTCCCATGGACAGTTCCTTCAGCAGCACATCCGCATATTCCTCAAAGTGAAAGCCATGTATCAGCTCATCCACATCGGACAGCTTGCTGCCATAGGATGCCGCCACATAAGAGGCGTATTCGCGGAAGGTAAAGAATTGGAAGGAATGGTCTTCGGCAAAGACAATATAGCGTTCCTTCTGGAAATTCTTGTCCCGGAACCGCAGCGGCTTACCCTTCCACAGGGCGTCTTCCGTCTGGAAGCTGCCAAGGAGCCCGGAGAGCGTTTTGATAAAGGTGGTTTTCCCCGCCCCGTTCAGTCCGATCAGCCCCACAACCTCGTTTGCTCCCAGGTCAAGGGTAAACTGGTGGAGGACAGGCTTTTCCCGGGTGTACCAGACGCTCAGATTTCTGAGAGAAAGCAGATTTTGGCTGTTCATGTGTTATCTCCTCCCATTGTCTGATCTTTCCTTTTTCCAGATGGAACGGGCTGACCACAGGAATACGACACCCAGTATGGCATAAAGGGCTGCAAAGGGGACGTTGGCGTTTATGGCACTGACAGCAGCCGTGCCCAGCCAGACGATACCAAGGATGAAACGATAATAAAAGTGACGCATAAGATAACCTCCATTCAGTTGACCAATTTTGCAATGTGTTTACTGTAAAAGTCCCCATGCTGTTACGGTACGAAACGTCCAGGCTTTTATGCATGGTGGTGCGGCTGGATGCAGGGGAGTTTTATAAGTAATTGCTATGGTCACAGTATACGGTATAAACTCCGGCTGTGCCGTATTGTCCGTGAATGGTCGTTTTTTGTCCATGAAAAGAAGCAGAGGCCATTAGAGGTACCTCTGCTTCTTATATGTGTATGACGGGCATGCCCACGTTCCATGGTGAAAGTTTACATAGGTGTAGCTGCCGATGAATGCAGTTGTTGATTATTCTTTTATCTTGTCAAGTTCTGTAAGATTAATACCTGAAGCTGTCAAGATTACTTTTAATTCTATATATCGGTCTTTCATTTCGGCATATGCTTCAGAGTTTTTATCAGACAATCGCATGTAACGTTGCAACCTTGCAAATTCCTCAACGTTTTTTTGCATCATTTCTTTTTCAGTCATTTCCAGTATCTCCATAATCTCACCGCCTTTTGATTGATGAAATTTCTTGTTACTACATTTATTATAGCGGTTCTGATTGTTGGTGTAAAGCCTTTATTGAATTCTCAAGGTGCTTTGTGTGGTGACAGAAATTATTATTTTGTCTTTATTTTCTTTTGAGAATCTTACCAATGTTGAACCGCCGTATACCGAACGGCATGTACGGTGTCCTACTCGATTATGCAGATCATGCATCTTCTTCTGTCCTTACAGCCTCAAAGGATAATGTGACAACAGTGCGGAAGACGTGGTCACTGTATTCTGTTTCCACAGTCCCGTCATAATGGCCGGCAGCGGTGCGCACACTCTGCAGCCCCCATCCGTGGAGGCTCTTATCCGCCTTGGAGGTCTGCAACTTCCCGTCCGCCATGACAGGGGCGGCGCTGCAGCCGTTTTCCACTTTGATGATGAGCATCTGGTGAATGCGCCGGATGGTCAGGCGGATAAAGCGCAGGCTCTCCTCCGCGTTTCCCGCCGCCTCCAGGGCATTATCCAGAAGGTTCCCAAGGATGGCCACCAGGTCGGCGCTCAGCAGGTTCGTATGGCGGGGAAATTCAATGCTTGTGCGCATCTGCAGTTTCCGGGAACCAGCCAGGGCAAGCTTGCTGTTGATCAGGTAATCCACAGCCTCATCCCCCGTCCAGGAGGTCTGCGTCATAAGCCGTATGGGGGAACGCAGATCTTCCAGATAGCGGGCGGCCTCGGAGGCATTTTCCTTTGACAGATACCGGTACAACACATCCAGATGATTGTGAAGGTCGTGGAACAGCTTTGCGTTGGCGGCATAATTGTTTCGCAGGGACTGATAATCGCGTTCCAGCAGGGCGTTCCGTTCCTTTTCCAACTGTGAAAGCTTTTTCTCCATTTCATACTGGCGGTTCAGGTAGAAGAACATGACCGCCATGGGGATCAGCATGGAAAAGAGGATCCAGGTCGTCAGCTGTTCGTCGTTGATAGTGATGACATCCTGGCCGGAGAGAAAAACTGTGCCGAGAAGCCCTGCAATGGATATACCGGCAGCCAGCCGCGAGGGCCGGCTGTTTTCTTTTTCCCGCGCTCTTATGGCAGCCAGGGCGGCCGCCGACATGAGCAGCCGCACGATCCAGACCGCCGCGGCGTATTTCGGAGAGCCCGGATTCAGAAAATCTTCTGACCGGAACAGGACTCCCAGCCCGGCGGAAACCATGAAATCCCAGAGTCCCGCCGCCAGCTCGTAAAAGAATGCGATAAACAGGCAGCTCCTGGGGCTGACCTTGTAACTGGGGCTGTCCCGTAAGAAGGGCTGCGCCGCCAGGATCATAAGAAGGATTTCCCCGCCAAGGAGGTAGAACTGCCTTGTGGTAAAAAAGGACAGAAGGGTAACGCAGGCAGCCGTACAGCCGGATAAGGCAGCCGCCCTCCGCCAGCCTGCGGGCAGCCGCAGCAAAATCAGGATGAGATACAATCCCCAGAAGGCCCGTATCCAGCCTGTGAGAAAGAAGGAGAGTGTCAGATACCAGTTTATCATATGTGAGCCCCCCAGAATTGATTGATCTGCCGCTTTACCTCCTGCAGGTGAGAGCGGCTTACAGGCAGGGCGTCGCCGTTTTTGAGATATGCCATGCCGTTGTTCAGTTTCATGATGTGTATGATGTTCACGATGCAGCCGCGGTCGATAAAGATAAATTCCGGCGCATCCAGCTCCTCATAAACCTGCTGCAGGCTTTTCCTGGCCCTGGCAGTCCCGAGGCTGGAACAGATCAGTACGTTCTTCCCGCCATCCCGTTGGATATGAAAGATATCCCTGTAAGGTATTTTCTCCATGTGCCCGGCAGACTGGACGATATATTCCCTGTCCGCTTCCAGCTCGATCAGCCTTGCCGCATCCGTCACGGCGGCTTCCAGCCGGTTTTCCAGGTCGTCTTTCGGGACATAGCGGAAGATGGAGAGCTCAAAGGCGTCGATGGCATACTCCAAATGGGATGTGATAAAGATGATTTTTACATTGGGCAGGTAAGGCTTAAGCTTCCCGGAAAGCTCCATGCCCGTGAGCCCGGGCATTTCGATATCCAGAAGGAGCATATCGTAGAAGAATCCGTCGTCCGTAATATCGCAGAGAAGGTTTTCGCTGTGCGTATATGCTGCGATTTCACAGCCAATCCCGCAGGCCTGCAGGCATCGTTTTACAATCGCCTCGTGCTGCGCCACCGCCTCTGCGTTATCGTCGCATATTGCTATCCGTATCATATCATATCGCCTCGTTTCTGAAATAGGATGTGGATATGGGATGCAGGCGCCCACGTACATTGAAGTATTTTTCACACATGTTCCGGGGACGCTGCTGCCATGATACGATTATATGCTCCGGGTACAATATCATCAAGATTTTTTTGCCGTGTCATGTCTTTTGGGGAGGAAAAGTGAATTCTTAAGAATTTGAAAACGCTATTGTATCTCCTTATAAAGATGTTAAGATGTGGATAGAATGCCCCGGTATTCAGGCGGCGGACAGGGAGGGACGATATGAGAGATCGGGATAAGTTAAAGCAGGGATGGAAACGGAGAAAAAGCGGTGCGGCAGCTCTTATTCTGGCTGTGGCTTTGACAGCCTGTGGCGGAGAGGGGGACGAGGCATCCTCAGGGGTGGTGCAGCTGGAAGATATCACCCGGGATATTCCGGGGCAGGCAGCCGCCGTGGGAGCGGATGATGAGGTGCCTGGGGATGACGGGGCACCTGGAGATAACGGGGGGGCCGGGGATAATGATGTGCCCGGCACATCTTCACTTGTACAAGATGTGTGTGATACTGCCGCCGCTGTAGGAGACAGTTTTGGAGCGGCTGTATCTGCCCATGCGGACATTGTGCCGGAAGCGACGACGGAGCCCTTTGAGGAGAAGCTGACGCCGGAGGGTATAGGCTGGGGGCTGGGTTTCGGAGAGCCCGGAACGCAGCCATCGGGAAACGCTTCGCCCCAGGAGCTGGCGCTGTACGATGGCTATTTCCTGAAGCCGGGAGATGAGAAGGTGATTTACCTGACCTTTGACTGCGGCTATGAGAACGGCAATACGGGAAAGATCCTGGATGCTCTGAAAGCCCATGATGCGCCCGCCACCTTCTTTGTGGTAGGCCATTTCCTGGAGACGGAGCCGGAGCTTGTAAGGCGTATGGCGGAGGAGGGCCATGCTGTGGGGAATCATACGTATCACCATTATGATATCAACACTCTGGATAAAGAAAGCTTCCAAAAGGAGCTGCAGGACGTGGAAGACAAATTCAACGAGATCACAGGGAAAGAGCTGTCCCCTTACTACCGTCCGCCGGAGGGAAAGTGCGGCATCACGAACCTGAGCATTGCAAAGGAGCTGGGATATGCCACATGCTTCTGGAGCCTGGCATATGTGGACTGGGATACGGAGAAGCAGCCCACTCATCAGGCTGCGCTGGACAAGCTTACCTCCCGCATCCATCCGGGGGCAATCGTCCTCCTTCATAACACTTCCAAAACCAATGGGGAGATCCTGGACGAGCTGCTGACGAAATGGGAGGAGATGGGATATACCTTTGCGCCGCTTTCGGAGCTGACGGGGAAATAGAGGAGGGAAAAAATGCCCTGTCCATTCTTGTTAAAAGGATTGATAATGGCCTGGCAATAGTTTATAATAAAGCTGATATATTTAATGCAGAAGGTTTTCAGCCTGATAATCGGTTATTTATCGTTCAACCTGCAGGAGAGTGTTTGTCGAAAAGTTTCTCCGGTATAAGTTATGCTCTGTGGGATGTGGGATTCAATCTGGAAGTCGTGGCTCAGTAGCAGGCAGGTTGGGTTGTGAAGAATCGGGAAATGGGACGTGAAAGCTGGGGGAAATCCGGCAGATTTATAACAGGTGGAAGAGGAAGGTAAACGTATGAAATACAGTGTATACGACATCATCTACAGAAATGACAGTAACATCAGGAGGCTGCTTGAGAACGACCTGCTGTTTACGGAAACCGGCTTTGTCGCATTCAGGGATGTACATGGCAGGTTCTGGTATTTTTATAAGAAAGCAGGCCTGCTGGTGCCGGGGCAGCAGGAGTACATTGACAGGACATATGGGACGCGCGATCTGCTTCCCAGGCTGAAGAAGATCAGGATAGGGGAGGATGAGTGTGACTGCAGCCTGCCTCCGGAGGAATATGCGAAGGATTTCTTTGTGGGCCTGAGCAGGATCAGCGCCTGTGCCGACTGGAGGATTGAACGGCAGTTGTGGAAGGTTTCAGGGACATCTTCCTCTGTATTGTATGATGCGCCCATCAGAATGGTGCGGCCGGAACAGTTCCTTGACAGGGTAAGCACCTTGAGATGTGCTTTCACAAAGGAACGGGATACAAACAGAAGAAACTTTACGAATTTTGACGAATGGGAATATATCGATTCGTATGAGATGACTCCTGACGGCAAGCTCGCACTGCCCCAGCCTGCCCCGGTACAGGAACCGGAAAGCGCAGCTCCGGGTGAAGGCGCGCGGCCGGAGGCGGCGTTGTCCCGGGAAGCCGCATCTGCCGATGCATTGCAGAGTGGTCAGAAAGCGGAGGGAACCGTCCCGCAGGAGCGAGAGACCGCGACTGTTGAGGCGTTGCAGAGCGGTCAGGAAGCGGAGGGAACCGTCCCGCAGGAGC
>CATKXX010000041.1 GCA_949840935.1 uncultured Acetatifactor sp.
TATCAATGAAGAAAAAACGATTTGTAATAAGCCTGTCACCAATTAAATATTTGGAAGATGTGTTGGAATTTTAAAAAAGAGTGATCGTGAGAATTTGAAGAATAGGAGTGTTCATGCGTTTGTCGTGATGATACCAGCCTTTCCCTTGACTTTTGGGCCCCGTTGTGGTAGTATGATCTTAAGCCTTTCGCTAATAGCACCCAACGGGTGGCCGGCATTTGCAGATGCCGGCCCTTTTTATTGCCCTGCCGCCTCCTGGAGGTATGCAGGGTTCCCTTCCTTATGCATTTCCCTGTCCGGCACCATCCCCGGGGCCGCCCTCGCCCCATGGTAGCCCACCTCCCCGGGGATCCGGTAGACCATGCAGTCATAGCCCAGGCGGTTCTTCACGATGCACCTGTCCATCACCAGGTTGACCCCCTTCTTGTCAAAGAGCCCGTCCATGTACACATCATCCTCCGTAGTGGTCCCAAAGAGTTCCTGGCGCAGCCCTTCCGGCGCCTCCAGGAACACCGCGAGCATACAGGCCTGGTCATACAGGTATTTGGCACGGGACCATTCCTTCCTGGCCACCAGCCCCTGGAAACCCTCCGCGCCCTTCCTGAGCTTGTCCCAGAAATAGGCCCTGGCATCCCGCAGCCCCTCCTGGCTCTCCGACTTCCCCAAAAACCACAGCGCCATCTCGTGTTCCACGGCCTTCAGCTGCCCCCATCCTTCCTCATCGATGGCAGCATCCCATTCCCGCCTCAGCTGCCCGTCATCCAGGCGCCCCAGCTGTACGCGGTACCTCCCCATAGGGGTATCCTTTCCCATCCCCATCCTGCCAGCCTCCTATCCCAGCCTCCTGATGTACTCCTCCAGCTGCCTCGCATCCCTCTCCCTTTTCCGCCATCTTTCGGCGCATCTGTCGCAAAAAAGGCAAAAAAATAATAAGGGGATGAATGCCCCGGTGAACGCCGCCACCAGTACGGGCGGCCCCCATGACGCAGAACACGGGATGCCCTTTACGGCCAGGACCGCCCCCAGCGCCGATATGATATAGTCTTTATACATCCTGCCCTCCTACCATTCCTTGATATAGACCGCCTTTGTATCGGGGTCATACTCCACCGTCAGGCTGTCGCCCCTGCAGTCGCCCAGCATGCCGGTGTTCCCGTCCATCTTGAGCGTGAAACACCCCATGGCGAATCCCTGCATCTCCATCCACCTACGGATCACATACTCCGCTATCGTCTTTGCCCCTCTGATCACCATGCTTGGCTCCTTTCTTATAGCCTGTCCATCCCTGCCGGGCTATGCCGGCGGGATCCCTCATGCCATCCTTCTTGCGGGAATATCCTCTCATGTCGTTTTATCCCCGGCCTCTTTGTTATCCTGCGGCAGGGGCCCCTCATAGATACCATCCAGGATCCCATAATACAGGTCTACAAATGCCGCTGTGATGCGGTCTATTGCACCTTCCGTAAATTCAACGGTACACTTTATCGGTTCCTGTTTCCTTACCGCCATAAAACCACCCCCTTGTACAGTCTATGAAACACTGGTTGTACTTCTTTCGTGCTAACCGGCAATTTCGCCTTATCGCAACAACTCTTTATTGTTTTTATCCATTTTCCCCCTTATACTGTACTTACAGGCTCCCGCCAGAGCCGAGTATGAAAGAAAGGAGAATCGCAATGAAAAAAGTTTATGCCTGTCTTACCGGAAACTGGGTCTGCCTAAATGATGACCCTGAATGCGTTATGGGCATACATCGCGTAAATCCCAGTCAATGGTATGAAGAAAACGCCGTAATATGGGCCCCAATTCAACGCAAAGAAAAAGACACATATTATCAGTTAGATTATGTCCAAATCTTCTATCATAACAAAGACTACAGAATCAACCCAATTTTCATACAAATAGTTTCAGAATGACCGCTTGTATGAATCCGTTATAACTTCGGGGCGTGCCATCAAAATATTCTTTTTCTGAATGGCCGCCTCATTGTTAAAATAGGCATCTATCACATGGCTCAGTTTTTCCCACTCAATTTGTGTAATCCCCTGCATGGATTCGAGAATACATTTCATTTTTGTTTCGTCCACTTTTCCACCTCCCCTATACTGGTATCTGAAGCTTTTGCTTTGGAAATCCCGTGGGTCAACTTCCAAGCAAATCTTCCCTATTTTTCAGGACGCTTCGGATAGCCTAACCGAAGCGGCACACCGGATTCTTTGAACAAAGGCCTTAATTTGGTGAGCCAATCCAGATTGCACGTTGCAATATTCATGCAATCGGCACATGGCTCGCCCCAGTCAGCTGTTTCTTTTTTCGCGCATTGTTTGTGAAATGTTTTTATGTGCTGTGCTGCACAGACCATTCCTTCAGCATCTAACACCCTCGGTTCACCTCCTTAAGAACAAAATTTTTCCGAAATGTTGAATTATCTTTCATATTATGATAAAGTTTTTCATAAATACCTAAAGCGAAATGAGAATATCGTCATGAACAGCCATATTGAAAATGTTACTTTATTGCACCTACTCAACCAGGATACGAAATCCTTATCTCTTGATGAACTGTATACCCTTTATCGGGAAACGCTTGATCAAGTAACAGAGTCCGAAAAACGCTATACCGATTCCCACAAACAGGAGACATTTAGCTTCGAGTAATGATCTATACAATGAAACGATCGCTTTGCTCGCTTCCGGTGAACGGCCAACACCACATGTTCTCGAATACTCTGTCAACATTTCTATCTGTCGGCGGAGTATTTTTTCATTGCTTGCCCTGCGTATGTTCCGCTGCATTTCTTCCCGCGTCTGCTCTTTTTTGTTTTGACATAGTGCCTCTGTCAATTTGTCAATTTTGTCACTGATCTGTTCTTTTTTACTCATTTCTCTCACCTTCTTCCTATACCATATCCACCCATCATGTATCCAAATCGTTGAAAGCTAAAACTCAATTTGGATAGCTTTCTTTAATTCCTCAACATCTTTCACCACTACATTTGCAGATGTTGAGGAAAATTTTTTATCAATCGCCGTCTTGATGCGTGACCACTCATAATACTTAAGGCCAGCCACAGCTTCAGCAATAATAGATACTCTTTTTGACATATCCTCACTCATGTTCTCACCTCCCCCTACACTGTTATCTGAGGCTTTTGATTCTTCTCTTCCAGAAAGCGAACTGATAATCTGCTGTACTTCCCTCAAAAGTTCAATACTTCGATTCGCTTTTTCAATTGTTATGTCCAACTCATCACTATCAATTTTAATTTTTACTATTGTGTCCATATCCCTCACCTCCCCTATACTGGTATCTCGCTTGGCTCTCTTGGGCGCAAGATATCTCATCCAACATGTTAGCCAACTGAAATTTCCTCTTATGTCCGTTCAGAAAGAACCGAACCGTCCGAAACGGAAGATTGGTTTCTCATCTGAATAAGCAGCCTTTCTATACGCTTCAAAGTAGAATCGATGCTTTGGAGCGTACCCTTTCCGCTATCCAAGCGAACAGGAAGCACCTGCTCATTTGGGTAAAACTTTGGTTCTCTTGGCTGTTCCATCATTCCCATTACCTCGTTTCTCCCGATTTTCACGTTGCCGCCTCCTGACTCTGCTCCGCGAAATCCCGTGGGTCAACATTAAGGAATATACATAGAGGAATAAGCTCCTCCGTCCTTAAATCTCTATCACGCTTTTCATCGTAAAGGCTTGCGTATAAAGACTGATAGTCAAGCCCAGTCTTTCTTGCCACCTCTGAAAGATTAAACCCTCTATCTTTCATATAAACGCCGATTCTTCTAGAAATTCTCATTTAATCACCTCCAAATCTTCCTTCCGAAGAATTTACTATATCATACTCCTCTTTTTGAAGTGTGTCAATGGTTTTTATAAAATATTGTCTTCAAATTGAAGATTATTATTGACCTTGCAAAAAACATGATGTATAGTGTATAAAAAGGCAGGTGATAAAGTGGAGAAAAATTTAGGAACAGTACTGAAAGAATTACGCAAGAAGAAAAAATTAACAGCAAAAGAGACTACAGACAAATTATTATCTATGGGATATGAAATATCTGAAAAAACTATTTCTGGATATGAAACAGGAATACGAATGCCGAATGCTGATATATTTATGGCACTATGTAAAATTTATGACTGTAAAAATATTTTGGAAATGTTTTCTTTTATAAATGCAGATTATTCAATACCTACAGATGAGGAATGGGATATTATTGAAAAATACCGCTTCATCTCCACCAACTCCCCGGACGGGGCAAGCGTGGTTGATACGGTACTGGATAGGGAGTATGCGATAGCCGGAAAACTGAAAGAGCAAAACGAAAAAATCATAGAACTGACAGAGATTCCGAGATACGTGAAAGAAGATTCTACATATGTCAACGCCGCCCATGCAATCGAAGGAGCCTCAGAAGAAGATAAACAATTTGATGAAGACATCATGACCGGAGAGGATTTCTGAATCCTTTGACATCGCAACGGTTATGGCATAATTTTATTTTAGGGGGAATGGATATTATTGTTTGTTTTTGCTGTCACTCCCTGTGCGGGAGTGTGGATTGAAAGTATAAAATTTTTATCACATTTTTATACGGAGGTGACATGTTGACTACATATGAAGATTTACTTGCAGAAGCAGACAGCAATGGCCTTACAGTCAAGGAAAAGCCCCTCAGGGCACATAAAGGAAGGATTATAGGAAACCGGATCGCCATTAAGGGAGACCTGACTGAAACAGAAAAGAAGTGTGTCCTGGCGGAAGAAATGGGGCATTACTACACCGGGGTTGGAAACATCTTAGATCAGTCTTCTGTATCCAACAGGAAGCAGGAAAGGCAGGGGCGTGTTCATTCCTATAACCGTCTGGTAGGGCTTATGGGGATTATAGACGCATATAAAGCCCACTGCCAAAGCCTTACAGAATCGGCCGAACACCTGAATGTCTCGGAAGATTTTTTGGACGAAGCCCTGATATATTACAGAACCAAGTACGGGGTAAGCACAAAACTTGATAATTATGTAATATTCTTTGAACCAACTATTGCAGTTCTTGAATTAACACAGTAAATTAGCTAACTTGCTTCGGCATCTTTATAATAATTAAAAAGGGGGACTTATCATGGCAAGTGCAAAAAACAAAGTTATAGCAGGAGACTATCTCGGTAAAATCGTAGGGCAATCTCTCGGCCAGCCTTACATTGTGCTTGGCTTTGCAAAACCGTTCAATCTTAACAATACTACTATAGAATCTTATGAACTCATTACAGATGAACACCGAAAATCTGCTAAGTCAGGAGTTGCTCGTGGCCTTGTCGGTGGCGCACTGTTAGGACCCGTTGGATTGCTTGCTGGTGGTATATCTGCAAAATCAAAAGGTATATACCAGGTAGCACTCCAATTTAAAGATGGAAAAAGAAGTTTGATTGAAGTAGATGATAAAATTTATAAAGCCATTATTAAGGCATGCTTCTAAAATATGCTTACCTAAGGAACCAATAGGACGATTATATCAGTTGCTGTCAACCCGGAATGCGCCCCACCCCTGATGAACGAATCCGTTTGGATGCTTCCGAAAACGGTGAATATGTCGATTCTGAAAATATTGACTGGAATAATTAAAAGAATGATAAAGCAGTCCGTGTCATGAACGAACAACGGGCTGAAAAGGTCAATAATCTCCTCGGCATAGTGCATTGCCTATGCTATAATAAAGTCATTCAAAGGAAAGTTATTTTAAAGGGTATCTGCCATGAAAATCAAATACGAGAAATCAGCAATAAAATATATAAAGGGACTTCAACCGTCTCAACGTAATCTAATACTGACTGCTATCGAAAAACTTACCCATCTGCCCGCTGAAGGTGACATAAAACCAATGAGTGGTTATAAAGATGGCCGGTACCGCCTTCGGGTAGGTAAATATAGAGTTATTTACAAATATCAAAATGAATATGATATTCAAATTCTTTGTGTTATGGATATTGGCAGTCGTGGGGATATTTATAAATAGAATCCAGAGGAGGTTTACTATGACAAAAACTGTTGAACAAACTATCAGCATGTTAGAAATGCTTCCCTCACAGGAGCAGGATCTGGCTCTTGAACTTGTGAAACGTCTTGTCCTTGCATGGGATCCGGATTATACGAAACTCACCCCTGATGAGCGGATCCGTTTGGATGCTGCCGAAAACGGTGAATATGTTGATTCTGAAAATATTGACTGGGATAATTGAAAGAATCAAAAGAGTGCTCAGTATCATGGGCAGCGAGGAATTACAGACATGGCAATCATGCCATAAAGGCGTGGCCGATTACCAGCCCATGCATACACAGAAAAGCGTGATTGCAGGGTTAGTGTCATAGGGAATAAACTGGTGACAAACTGTCACCAGTTAAAAAGGAAAAATAAAAAGGATGTATGAAAATGAAGAAGAATGAGTATGTCACATTCTGTAAGTGCGGGTGCGGGGAAGGGGTTGTCTTAAAAGCAGATAATACTGACAACGAACTGTCTTTGCAACTCGTAAGTGACAATTTCTATCTTATGCAGAACCAAGGCAAAATGTCATTAAAGGAAAAGCTGAAGCGTATCTGGTTCATTATCAGGGGAAAAGAATATTGCTATTTTGATATCCTAATTGATGAAGACGAATTGCAGGAATTTAAAAAATTTATAGCAAGGCTGTAGGGATACATTGGCGGAAAGGGGGCAATAATCCCCTCAGCATAGCGCATTACCTATGTTATAATAAATCTTTGGCGCACCATAATATACTCCCAAAGGGAACTTGAAAGGAGAATGTAAAAACATGAGCGAAAGGGAAAAGGCTGTAAATCTATTGAATATTATTGATGATGATAAAATGGTCTATGTGGTCGGTATACTGGAGAATCTTGCCGGATTCGTGGATATCCCAAATGCCCAGACGGTCGCCGCCATACAGGAAGGGGATGAAATGCTGGAACAGGGAACAGGGCAGCGCTTTGAAGGTTCCACGGAAGATTTCTTCGCCAAGTTACTGGAGGAATGACCGATGCTGAAATTATCCGCAACAACACGATTTAATAAGGATCTTAAACTTTGCCAGAAACGTGGGTACAACTTGGATTTATTATACAGTATCGTCAATATCCTTCGGATCCCGGATTCTCTGCCAGCCAAAAACAAAGACCATGATCTAAAGGGAAACTTCTCCGGCAAAAGAGAGTGCCATATTGCTCCAGACTGGCTTTTGATCTACCACGTATTTCAATCCACACTCCCGCACAGGGAGTGACAGCAAAAATAAACAATAATATCCATTCCCCCTAAAATAAAATTATACCATAACCGTTGCGACGTCGCAACAGCCGCCACAACCATAACAATACCGGAGGGCTCTCATATGGTCATTGGAATCTACCCGAGGAAATCCGTATACCGTGATAATTCTGACTCCGTACAGGTACAGGTACAGATGTGCAAGGATTATGCCGGCATCATCTATAAAGGCCAGAACATCGAATTCCGCATTTACGATAAAGACGAGGGGTTCTCCGGCAAAAACACGAACCGCCCCTCTTTCCGGGAAATGATGCGGGATGTGAAGAACGGCTCGCTGGATGCTGTCATGGTATATAAGCTGGATCGGATCAGCCGCAATGTCCAGGAATTTTCCGCGATGTACGGCGTCTTTCAGGAGCATGATGTTGCTTTCATCTCTGTCAAGGAATCCTTCGACACCACTACCCCCATGGGGCGCACCGTCATGTATATCCTGGCCGCATTTGCCCAGTTGGAGAGGGAAAACACTTCCGAACGTGTAGCCGATAATATGCTGGCCCTTGGCAGATCCGGGAAATGGACAGGCGGCACCCTGCCTACAGGTTTTACCTCGGTACGCCATAAGGTCGGCGAGAAGGAGCATTCCTTCCTTGCTGTGGATCCAGATACCATCGGGCTTGTAAAAACGCTGTACGATCTCATCTTAAGCGGATGCACCATAACCCGGGCGGAAAGGTACTGCCGCGATAACAATATCCGCAGCTCTTCAGGACATTTCCTGGGTTCTTCCCAGATCCATAATATACTCAAGAATCCCGTGTACTGCCAGAACAGCCTGGAAGCATATTATTACCTCAAGGAAAAAGGATGCACCCTGCCCGAAAAAGACCTTTTCGACGGGACAAAGGGGTTGATCGGATATGGGCGCACCAGGACGACTGCTGCCTCGTACAAGGTACAGGACATGGACTCCTGGATCATCTCGATCGGGATCCACGAGCCTGTGATCCCCGCCCCCGACTGGATCGCGGTACAGCAGCGCCTCGGGATAAATAAAGCTTTCCGCGCCGCAAAGCATGAATGCGGTATCCTGAAAGGCGTCCTGCGCTGTAAGTGCGGCTCCCGGATGGATATCCGCACCTATGTCAAGAATAACATAACCTTTTCGTATTATTATTGCGCCCGTATGGCCAGGCAGGGGAAGCAGACATGTAATACCGGGTACATCCGCATTGAGGAAGTGGAAGAGGCTTTCCTGAGCCAGCTCCGAACCATACGGCTTAAGCCTTCGATCATCGAACTGCGGCAGCCTGAAAAGGAGCTGGACAAAAAGGCCATACAGTCAGAGCTCCACACCCTGGAGACCTCCATCAAAAATCTGACCGCCGCTCTCACCCAGGCCATGGATACGGCTGCTGCCGGATACATCATTAAACAGATATCCGACCTTGATGCCCAAAAAAGCAGCCTGGAATCCTCTCTGCATAAGGCAGAGATGCAGGCCCTGGCCGCCAGGTCACTGGAAGATATCAGGAAGGATATATACACCAGTATCTGTTACCTGCTGGATAACTTTGATACCATCAGCTTTTCCGGGAAAAACGAACTGATCAGAAAGATCGTGAAGAATTGTATCCTCGATACAGAGACGAAAGAACTGCGCATCATTTTCTGATGCGCAGATTCAATTTAATATCTATGTCGGTGTACCAACCAACCCCATCATATCATGCCCCAAGTGCTTCCTCTTATACCCATAGCTCCTCCCGGCCCCGAAATCATCATAATGTGTATAATCAAACCCTCTGGCCAGCGGAAAATACCCCTTCAGCCCATACTTATCCTCATAGCTGACGTTTCCCGCCTCATCCACAATCTCCTCCCGGTACTCTCCCACAAGGCCGCCCAGCACCGCATCATAAGCCTCCCTGTAATAAGCAAAGTATTTCATGTCCTCCGTCAGGCTCTCAATGGTCTCTTCCCCATCACAAAGCAGCTTTGCCGCTTTATCCATAATTTTCAGGGCATCCTTCCCAAATTCCCCACCGGTCCGCGATGCCGTATAGGCGAGCAATTCTGTCCAGCAGATTTCATGCTCTGTTCCATGAGTATCCACATCCCACTGATATGCCTTACACAGCGCTTCATAAGATACTGTAAAGTCCACCCATTTAATATAATCATCTTCTATAGTCAGTACATTTCCGCTGGCGATTTCCCTGTCCGCGGCACTGCGCTTTACCGTCAATAATGTAGCCAGCACCATCGCCACCAGGCATTCCATGAAAATCCCTTTCTTTATGTAGTACAGATATTTTTCCCGTCTCCCTTTGTTCATAGCCGCTCCGGTTTTTTCGTTAAAAAAATATATGAGAACAAAGACAAAAAAAGAAGTGCCTGAGCTTTCTCAGACACTCCTGAACCGCCATATATGTACCAATATGTCCCATTTTCAAACTGACCAGACAGGCTGTCAGCTTTCAGGCTCGATCAGTCCGTAAGTATCGCCCTTTCTCTTATACACTACATTCACCTGATCCGTCTCCGCATTGATAAACACAAAGAAATTATGCCCCAGCAGCTCCATCTGAATGCAGGCATCCTCGGGATACATGGGCTTAATGTCAAACTTCTTGGTTCTGACAATCTTAACATCTTCATCGTCCATGTAGTCGTTCTCTACATACATCTTGCTGAAGGACCCGTTGCCCTGCTGCCTGTCCACAATTTTATTCTTATATTTCTTCAACTGCCGCTCAATAATCTCTTCCACCAGGTCGATAGAAACATACATATCGTTGCTGACCTGCTCAGAACGGATAATATTCCCCTTCACGGGGATAGTCACTTCAATCTTCTGCCTCTCTTTCTCCACACTCAGGGTAACATTCGCTTCTGTATCAGGGTTAAAATATTTTTCCAGCTTGCCGATCTTCTCTTCCACGGCGTTTCTCAAGCCGGGGGTTACTTCAATGTTTCTGCCTACGATTACAAATTTCATGCCAATCATCCCTTTCGGTTTTTTATTGTATGAACATTATAACATGTTGAAGACGGTTTATGCAATAATTTAACATATATTTTACATGTTTTTGACATTAACCATGTCAAGGATAATTTACATTTTTCTACTGGATTTTCAACATTTTATCTATTATTCACAAAACTGGTGTTCCTGTTTTATCTGCAATTTAAGATAACATGTGTATGAACAATCAGTGGATAATGTGCATAAGTCAGTGTATAAATGGTTTTTATCCGTTTTTCTGCTATTTCTTTTGTGGATAACTTTTCTTCCTTTTTGATCTCATATTGTTCGGCATATCGTTTTTTACAAATCTTTTGTGTATTTTGTACATGTCTGTCAGTCAGGGAAAATTGTCTTCCCCGGCAATATTGCAAAAAATATCAAAATTATGTGAAAATTATATTAAACGAAGCCAGAAAGGGCCATACCTGCTGTGAGGTATGGCCCCTGTAAATTAAATTTCAATCCTGTCCCCGGGTCACTCCCGGCCTTTCGAATATCCCAAACCTGTGTTATCAGAAGATTCTCCTGACTGCAAGGATATTTCTGTAGTTCGCATTGGATACAATGATACCAGTTCTGGAATTGGATGCATGAACAATCTGCCCGTTCCCGATGTAAAGCCCTACATGGCCGGAATAGCACACGATATCTCCGGGCTGTGCATTGTCAATGCCATCCACTGCCGCACCCTGGCTGCGGTCTGCGGATGAGGAATGAGGCAGGCTGACACCAAAGTTAGCATACACGCTCATTACAAATCCGGAGCAGTCCGCACCGTTGGTCAGACTGGTTCCTCCATATACATAAGGATTGCCTACAAACTGCAAAGCATATTCCGCAACCGAGGAGCCCATCGCGCTGTCGCCGCTGACAGTATATGTCTGAGCCGCACCACCGCTGGAAGCGCTCTCTGCCGCTTTCGCCGCAGCTGCTTCCCTTGCCCTTCTGCGTTCTTCTTCTTCCTTCGCAAGACGGGCTGCTTCTTCCTCCCTGGACTCTGCCTGCACAAACTCGCTGTGAAGGGTTGCATACTCAGTGGAAATCCATCCGTTACCTTCCTCTACGTCCACCTTGACCCAGCCCTCTGTCTCTTCGAGAACCACCAGTTCATCGTCCAGGGGAACAAGTCCCAGCACGGATGCATCCAGGCTTGGTTCTGTGCGAACCTTAAGGGTAGTGGTATTGACGGTTGCAATCCTGGTGCCCACTTTCCGGGCCAGCTCCACGGCATCCTCGCCGGTCACACAGAATTCACCCTTTACATACCCTGTCACACTGCCGGAGGTAATCTGATACCAGCCGTTCTCCTCGCTGATAAAAGTACCCACGGAATTATTATAAAGCTTTCCTACGATCTCGCCTTCTTCGCTGGGAATGCTTCTCACATTCACATAGTTTGTTACCTGTGCAATGACCAGGTTACGGAACAGATCCTCCTCCGTAGGCTCCGCGTCAGAAAGGACAATCCCCGCCTCCTCAGCCGTCGCCCACTCGATGATTGCCTCAATGGGCATCACCGTATCCGATGCGACATTGCTTAAGCTGTTGCCTCTGCTCAGCGCAAGGTTCACGCCGCCGCTGGGCAATACTGACGAATTACCTGCCGCCTCCGCCGTCAGTCCCATACCGGAAAAAATAAGAAACGCTGCTATTCCACAGGCTGTCACTCTGATAGTCTTAAAATTCATTGTTGTCTCCTTTGTATCTGAATGCCTCACACAAGTTGTTACAAATTTATTACGTCTGTTAACAAATATATCACTAATTTCCTCATTTGTCAATATTGACTATTCTTTGCCACACATTGCCGAAAGTGCCCATTTTATGCGGGTTTCAGGCATTAAAAAAGGAATCGCCGCAAAAAAAGAGGATCCCTTTCTTTAAATTTATTCTATATTTCTTTAAAAAATCTTAAAACTTTCTATCGCCTGTTAACAAATCCTCCGGCCGCTGCCGCTGCATTGGCGCCGTCCGCAACCGCCGTCACAATCTGCCGTATGGGTTTCCTGCGAATATCCCCCGCCGCATACAGACCGGGTACACTGGTGGCGCAATCCTCCCCCGCCAGGACATAGCCGCCCTCGTCACATTCCACCATATCCCGGATAAGCCCCGTGTCCGGGTGAATCCCCACCGCGATAAAAATACCGCTCACAGCCAGGTCGGAGGCTTCCCCCGTCTTCAGGTTCCGTATCCGCAGGTTTTCCACTGCATCTTCTCCCTGGATTTCCTCAACCACATGGCTGTACAGGATTTCCACATTGGCCAGCGTCTTCAGCTCCTGCTGCAACACCATCGCTCCCCGCAGCTCATCCCTGCGGTGGATCAGATAGACCTTTTCACAGGTTCTCGCCAGATAAATGGCGTCCTCCAGCGCTACATCTCCGCCTCCCGCCACAGCCACCGTCCTTCCCCGGAAGAAAGCGCCGTCGCAGGTAGCGCAGTAGGATACTCCCCTGCCCGCCAGCTCCTCCTCCCCCGGCACGTCCAGCCTGGCGTGTTCCGCCCCTGTGGCCAGTATCACTGTCTTCGTCTCCAGCGTCCCGTCCTCCAAAGTGATCAGCTTTCTGTCCCCCCGGTGCTCTATGGAAAGAACCCTGCCTTCCCTGAATTCTGCACCCAGCTTATCCGCATGAGCGCGGAACTGCATTCCCATGTCGAACCCGTTCATACCGGGCATCCCCAGGTAGTTATCCACCTCGTAAGTATTCAGCACCTGCCCGCCGCTCATGGGCGCCTTCTCCACCACCAGCAGCTTAAGCCCTGCTCTCATTCCATACACGGCAGCCGACAGCCCCGCGGGGCCGGAGCCGATTATGATAAGATCATACATCATGAAACCCTCCGTTTTCCTTTCTATATCCCGTTCCAAATCTCCGCTCCCGATTTTAACACATCCCCCTACCCAAAACAATCCCAAAAGTGGTATACTATCCGCAAAGGGCAGAGTAACCAGCGGTATCATACCCCCAATACGCAGAGTCAAGTGTCCAAACAGGAAACTGCCAGGCTTGCCTGCGCCATTTCAGAAAGGAAAAAACATGACCCCATCCTCCACTCCTAAAACAGCTCTCATCACCGGCGCTTCCAGAGGGATCGGCAGAGCCGTCGCCGAAGCCTTCGCCCAAAGCGGCTATCGCCTGTTTCTCACCTGTCATAATTCCATGGACGAGCTGGAAGCCCTGGCCCGCAGCCTGCGCGCAGAGCATCATATCTCCTGCACCCCTGTCCGCGCCGACATGGGAAATTATGAGGATGTGAAAAACCTGTTTACCCGCATAGACACCCTGGACGTCCTGGTAAACAATGCCGGCATCGCCCATATGGGGCTGCTCTCCGATATGACGGAGGAACAATGGCACAGAGTGATCTCCGTCAATCTGGATGCCTGCTTCTACACCTGTAAGCACGCCATCCCCCTGATGCTGCAAAAGCACAGAGGGAAAATCCTCAACGTCTCCTCCGTATGGGGAAATGTGGGTGCCTCCATGGAAGTCGCCTACTCCGCCTCCAAGGGCGGCGTAAACAGCTTTACCAAAGCTCTCGCCAAGGAGCTTGCCCCCAGCAATATACAGGTCAACGCTGTCGCCTGCGGCGTCATGGACACCTCCATGAACAACCTCCTCTCCCCGGAGGAGCTGGAAGTCCTGCGGGAGGAGATCCCCGCTGACCGCCTGGGCGACCCTGCAGAGGCGGCGAAGCTGATCCTGCAGCTTGCAGACGCCCCGGAATACATGACCGGACAGATCATAACAATAGACGGAGGATGGTATTAGTGAAGTGTCAGAATCGCACAGGGCACCGTCCCGATTCCCGGACAGTGCCCTGAACGTCTTCCCGCCTGTCATTTCTCAGCTCAGCTTTTCCCGCTCCTCCTGTGCGATGGCGGTAACATCCGCATCCGTCACCAGGGAATCCACGATCTTCTGCATCTCCTGCCTGGATCCGGCATCCTTACAGCGCAGGATCAGATGTTCCCTCTCCGTCTCCGAGAGGGATGCGTAATTCTTCATGGCATCCTCATTATTTGCCAATGCAAAGCCAAACCCAAGCGGTACGTCCGTCATGCCCAGCGTACCCGAGGCCAGGCCGCCTACATTATTAATATCCATTCTGCACATACTCCTTTCTGTTCAGAAGCCCGTCAAACCATAAGCCTCCGGTGATTAGTATGTGCAGAAAGATCATCCAATATCCGGCTCATCCGACAGGACTATGCTCCCTGCCGCCTTCCCCTCTGTTTCAAACAAAATGATTTCATTCAAGCCCTTTTTCAGCAGAGGCGCCGGGATATACAGGCGCTTCTGCGGGCCGATTTCCCAGAATCTCCCAATATTACAGCCGTTTACAAAGACGCAGCCCTTGCCCCAGCCCTCAAAATCGAGAAAGGTATCCGCCGTCTCCTCCGCCTCCAGCACAAAGCGGTAAAAGGACGGCTCCCCCTCCGCAAAGGGCAGGCCAAAATCCACACGCTCCACGTGATCCAGCGGCAGGGGATACTGTTCCCAATGATTATGCATGTGCCCGTTGATCTGGACACACTGGTCAATCCCCTTCCTCTGGCGCTCCATGCGGGGGCCGAAATTTACCCGTCCCATATTCTCCACCAGGATATCCAGACGATCCCCCTTCCGGGTGGGATACTTTGGCTCATGTTCTTCCAGAAGCTCCCTGTCGTACAGCGTCAGTACAGGCTTCCCCTCCACCCAGATATTGGCGCGGTCATTGGCCTCCCACAGCCGGATCTTATCCAGATTCTCCTCCGTATCCAGATAAGAACGGTACAGGATATACCCGTAGCTCTGCCCCAGGCGCTCCATGGACTGGGGATAAACGCTTTCGCTGCAGCTGCTGAGCCTGTCCAGGTTGGGGAACAGGCCCGTCTTTGCCTGTACCTTCAGCGTACCGTATGCCTTCCGTTTGATATCCGTGGTAAATTCTACCTCGGGAAGATCTGTGTATTTCCCGATGACCTCCCGGTATCTGCGGTATTTTTCCGTGATCTGCCCGTCCTCCGTGAGTACCCCGTCATAGTCGTAGGATGTCACATCCGGCGTAAGCGCATCATAATAATTGGCGCCGTTCATAAAGCCGAAATTTGTCCCGCCCTCGAACATGTAGATATTCACATGTCCCAGCTCCAGCATCCGATCCAGATCCCTGACGCTTTCCTCCAGGTTCCCACGCATATGGCCGCCGTTACCCCAGTGATCAAACCAGCCCACCCAGAATTCCGTACACATCAGGGGGCCGCCCTCCGTGTACTCTTTCAAAAGCCCAAACCGCTCTTCCGTCCGGGAACCGAAATTCCCCGTAGGCAGCGCACCTTCCAGCTTCCCGCCGTTGAGGCTCTCCCTGTAGGGGCCGTCCGACGTCACCAGGGGTACATCGACCCCGTTCTCCACCATCAGCCTGCGAATCTCTTTCAGATATGATTTATCATTCGCATAATAACCATACTCATTTTCCACCTGCATCAGGATCACCGGGCCGCCCTGGGTATTTTGCCAGGGGATGAGCCTGGGCATCAGCGCCTTATAGTAATCCTCCACATGCTTTAAAAAGGGGCCGTAGCTGACACGCAGGCGCATCCCGTCCTCCCGCAGCAGCCAGGCGGGAAGCCCCCCGAATTCCCACTCCGCACAGATATACGGGGATGGCCGGATAATGACATACAGCCCCAGCTCCTGTGCCGTCCTGATAAAGCGCTCCACATCCAGAATGCCGTCAAAGCAATACTCTCCCGGCTCCGGCTCATGAAGGTTCCAGGGGATATAGGTTTCCACCGTATTACAGCCCAGGGCCTTCAGCTTCTCCAGCCTGTCCCTCCAGTACTCCGGCACCGTCCTGAAGTAATGGAAGGCACCCGATATGATTTTAAAAGGAATCCCATCCAAATAAAAAGTTTCTCTGATCTCAACCGTCCCGGCCATCACCATGCCTCCTTTGTTTTCTGTTCCGCCTCTTCCAGGCTGCCATAGCCGTACATCCTGACATTATTCAGCATAATGTCATGGGCCAGATTCCCCCGGCCTCTGGCATAATCCACAATGTATCTGCCATACAGCTCCAGCATCTTGTCGGAGTAGGTGCCCAGCTCTCCCCTCAGATACGTCTCATATGAGGTGTCAAAGGGATTATCCTCGGCAGTATGGATGCTCCGGGCGTTATCCGCAAGGGCGGGATACTCCGCCGCGAATTCCTCCATCCACCCCACCTGCATGGAACAGATCTGTTCAATGATATTCCGTTTCTCCTCCGTAAGCTCCGGGAAATGATTCCGGATCTCAGCGTATTTCTCCGGGGCCGTGCTCTCCATCATACGCCCATATTTTTCCTCGATCAGATTATGCCCCAGATTGTATTCCCTGTGAAAATCATACAGATACTGCATCAGCATCGTCCTGTTCCAGGTCTGATACTGGCTCTTTCTCATAATGGAAAAGGTAGGCCAGTCATTCTGGCAGCTGGCGCGCCCTCCCTCGTTATGAACCTTATCAAAAGCCTCGAATTCCAGCTTCGCGATTTCCTCCACCAGCTCCTGATCCGTTTTCACCGCCAGGGAAGCCTTATACACCAGCTCCTGGCTATGGGCATCCAGGTAGGATTCAATGTCGCTGATAATATCCAGCCCGTACATTTCTCTTGCGAAGAAGTCTCCCACCCTGTCTATGGCCTCCTGTATCTCACTCTCCCGGGAGCCTGCCGCTTCCCCGGACAGCTGCTGCAGCAGAAGGGAAAGCTCCCTTCCTGCCTCTGTCTCCTCAAGCCCTCTGTGCAGCCATTTATCATGAAGGAGATAACGGTTCTCAATAAAATACTGAAGCCTCATGGCATAGCAGATTCCCTTCCACATCATCATCTGTGCCGTCAGGCCGTCCCCCCGGCGCTTCATACGCATATAATTGTACTGTGCCGCCTGGGCAAATTTCGCGGCGTTCTCCGCGATCTTCAGGAGCCGTATATTCTCCGGGTAACCCTGCTGCAGCTTCCGCCGAAAAGCGGTAAAGCATCCCTCCTCATCGCAGAATACCTCCCCGTTCACGGATGCGGCCAGAGAGCTGTCCAGAACCGTACTCCAGTCAATCTCCTCATAGCGCTTCGCCCCTGTCAGCTCCTGATAGAAATCAGAAATAACGATCACGCCCCGCCTGCTCTTGCCGTTTACCCGGGGAGCACGGCGATATCCCTTAAATTCCTCCGGCAGCTCCTGATAAGCCTGTTCCAGCTGCTCCCCAATCTGCCCGTATGTCTCCTCCGTCACCCACAGACAGAAATCCGGCCCCCAGTCATGATCCCTGGAAGCGGCATCGTCATAGCCGAAGCAGTCCGACCCCCTGCCTGCCAGCCCCACCGCAATCCGATCCAGGTACTGAGGAAACTTCTCCTGCAGCATGGGTCTTCCGTACGTCTCATAATATTCCCTTGCAATGGCAAGCCCCTTGCCTGCCGCCCTCTCACAGGCTTCCACATGCTCTTTCAATCTGTAATACGCCCCGTTTCTTCCCACTCCGTTTTCCACCAGCTCCATAGCCTGCCGGTAATAATCGCCGGCCCGCGCATATTCCTCCCTGGCGAAATGGCAGGCTCCCATTGCCGCCAGCGCCGCGCCGTAATGGCTGTCCATTGCGCCGATCTTCCGGAAAGTTTCCATCGAAGAAACAGCGTAACTCTCCGCCTCCTCCAGCTTCCCCAGCTGCACGCAGGTAGAAGCCAGATTGGCATAAGTCACGCCGGTTTCGTAGTAAGCCTCCTTTGATTTCACAATTTCCAATGCCTTCAGCAGGCAGTCCATGGCCCTGTCGTACTGCTCCATTTCCTGATACAGAAGGCTCAGGTTATTCTGCAGGCCCGCCACAAACATATGATCCTTATCCAGCAGCCTGTCGTAAAGCTCCTGAACCTTCTGAAAAGTCTCCAGAGCCTCCTGCAGCTTTCCTCCCGCCCTGTATGCATTTGCCGCATTTAACAGCGTGGTGGCATAAGGGACTGTGCCTGCCAGCCCCATCCTCTCCGCCTGGGCAATCGCCTGCCCCGCCATCTGAAAGGAATTCTCCGGCTGTCCGGCCTCCCTGTAATAGCCCACCAGCTCATTGAGCAGCTGCAGCAGGCTGTTGTCATCCTGCTCCTGCATGGCCTGCACTACAGCGTCACGCATCAGCTTCTCTGCTTCCTCGCCCTTATTCTCCTCAAACAGAATGTCCACCTGGTTCAATACACCTTGAATATCCATATGCCACCTCTTTCCGGTCTCCATACACCGCCCGTCAATATCCTGTCTTCTGCCGGTACACTCCCCATTCTATCCCATTCCAATCCTTTGGCAGTATCTCAGGCTTTCCCGTATCTTATCCAGGCCGTTGACCTCAATCAGCCTGCTCCTGCCCTTAAGCCCGAATTCTTCCAGGAGCGCTTCCACCTCCATCCAGTCAATGCCTCCCTGGCCCACCGGCAGGTGCTCATCATATTTTAAATGTGTGTCATTGATATGGAAATGCCGGATATAAGGTGCCAACAGCCGGAACCACTCCCGCGGCTCATCCGTAGCCAGCCGCATATGCGCAATATCCAGACAGATTCCAAATCTGGACTCCCCCTGTAGAAGATCGGCTACATCCGCCAGCTCGTGAGGAGACTGGTCAAACATATTTTCCAGGTATACCTCACAATCGCTTTGAGAGAGAAGCTTTGTGACGACCTCCCGCATGGACTCCAGCCAGTTATCCCTGTACCTTTTATTATTCAGAAAATCCGGGGAAAAATTCGTATGGAAGACTACTCCCCTGCAGCCAAGCTCATCCGCAATCTCCACGGACTGCTGCATCCTGTATATGCTGTGCTTTCGGATGCCGCTGTCCCAGCTGAAGGGCAGGATATCGAAAAAGGCGCCGTGCAGTGTATCCACTCCCCGGGGCCGCCCCAGACCCATATAGCCGCGAATCCTCTCCCTGACCCTCTCCTTGTCATCCAACAGCTCCGGCGCATAAAAATCATTATATTCAAAAGCCAGCCCGTATTTCTCCGCCAGGGCCATATATTCCTCTATCTGCTCCCAGGAAGGGATAATTTCAAGCATATCCACACTCTCCGTTCCTTTACACTTCCAGCATGCCGCTCATGGCCTCCTGGAAATTTTTCTTTCCTTTACAAATCTTCTTTATTCCCTCCATGATTCCGCTGCACGGAAACTCAGATCTGTGCGGGATCCATCTGGCGGAAAAGCTGCAGCTTGCCCTCCTTCTGGCCCAGGGCCTGCTCAAACAGCTTCAGAATGTCCTTATCCAGCTTGCCTTCCTTCGCCATATCGTTCAGGATGTTCAGCGCCTTTCCCTCCTCCATGGCCTTCTTGTACGGCCTGTCAGCACTGGTCAATGCCTCAAACACATCCACAATAGTCAGAATCCTCGACTCGTAGGAAATCTCGTTCCCCTTTAATCCCCTTGGGTAACCGCTGCCATCCAGCATCTCATGATGGGCGCCCGCCCATTGGATCAGATGGGGATACCTCTTCCCGAAATTCATTTTCTTTAAATATTTCTCCGTATATTTCACATGGGAGCGAATAATGTCTCTCTCCGCCCTGGTCAGGTTTCCTGCCGGAACCTCCAGGCATTCCGCCTCATACAGGCTTAAATAACTGATCTGCGTGCCGTTTGCATTGGTATAATTTTTCTGGGACAGTTCCCTTACAAAATCCACATCCTCCTGGGACAGCTTGGGCTTACGGTTCAGCTCCTCCACCCGTATTCTCGCGTCCAGAAGTTCATTCTTGACCCCGATCCACTCATTCCTGGTAATCCTTCCTTCCAGGTAATCAATATGGTACAGCGCGGACAAATGATCGAAGTGTTCTAATACCAGGGGAAGCTTATTTCCCAGCCTGGTTGTCTTGTCAATGACCTCATTGGGAATGACCAGCTTACCGATATCATGCATCAGCGCCGCCATCAACAGCTCAGACCGGGCGGAGGGCTCAAAGTGCTTCTCCACCAGTCCCTTTTCATGCTGTTCATTAATATAATCCACAAGAAGCTGGACATACAGATAAACATTCCTGGAGTGATAGAAATTGTAAGGGATGCGGGTGTCAATGGCATCCGTAAATACCTGAGTAATGGAAATCATCAGCTGCTCAATCTCCTGCACAAACCACATGTTGGACACTGACACTGCCGCCTGGGAGCCCAGCGACTCGAGCACCTTCTCATATTCCGCCTTAAACGGAATCACCAAACCCTGTTCATCCATGGCATTGATCAGCTGCACAACACCCACCAGCTCCCCCTCATGGTTCACCAGGGGAAACACCAGCATAGACCGCGTTCTGTACCCGGTCAGCTTATCATATTCCCTTGGGCCGCTGAAATCAAACTCCTGGCAGTTATAGGCGTCGTCAATATTCAGGAGCTTTCTGTGGAGTGCCGCATAAGCACATACATTTTTCTCGTTCATGGGTACCGGAGGATATTTTTTTATCTCCTGCGCCTTCTGGTTGATTCCCAGAGATTTCGTCTTCATGATGCAGAAATTCAGCTTCTCCTGCCCATACAGATAGAGCGTGCCCCCATCACAGTTTGTAGTTTCCATGGCGCAATCTATGATCTTCGCCAGAAGCTCATCATAATTGCGCTCCGACGTAAGCTGTATCCCCATTTCAAGTATCTTTTCTGCCTGTCCCTGTTCCATGTATATGTTACCTGTCATCCTTTCCCTTCATCCGGTAAACAACTACCTTATCCTGCCGTCCCTTCAGGCTCTGCTCTCCGATGGGCTCCGCACGGTAATGTTCCCTGACCTGCTCATATACCTCGCCGCTGATCAGGATTTCGCCTCCCTTTGCCAGGCTCTCCAGCCGCTCCGCAATATTGACCGTATCGCCGATAGCTGTATAATCCATCCGGTATTCACAACCGATATTTCCCACTACCGCCTTTCCACAGTGAACCCCGACACCACAGGCAATCTCTCTTCCATGAATCTCCTTCAACTCCCGGTTCACAGTATCCATGGCCTCTATGATATCATACGCTGTCTGCACTGCCTTATCACAATAGCCCTCTACATCCAGCGGCGCATTATAGATGGCCATCACCGCATCGCCAATAAATTTATCCAGCGTACCGCCGTTTTTAAAGATAGCGTTAGTCACATTGCCCAGATAATGATTCAGGATATCCACTACCTCCTCAGGCGTCATCCCCTCGGACAGGGAGGTAAATCCCCTGATATCCACGAACAGCACTGCAATGTCGCGGCTTCTTCCCCCCAGCTCTATCCGGTAATTATTCTGGCGGCTCAGCTCGTCTACCACCTGGGGCGCCATATAAGTCCGAAAGACGTTCAGGATCTGATGCTTCCTGATCCTCTCCGATGCGTATCCGGTGAGAATCTTCATCGCCAGCAGAGCCACGATCATCAGCAGAAGCAGAAAGCATCGCCAGTAAATCCCCTGCCGGTACATAATCCCGGATGCCACAGGAGCCGCAAGGAGCATCGCCACACAACCGGCCACGCCGACACTGAATTTCCCATACAATAAAAGTACCATGCAGACAGCAGTGGCCAGAACATTGATCAGTACGCTGTGCCACATGGACAGCTCCGTGAAGGTTCTTCCGTCCAGCAGGGCGTTCACATGGTTTGCCTGTACCTCCACTCCATTCATAACCGTGCTCCTGGCCGCCGGCACCATATACTGATCCATCATCGCCGCTGAGTACGCCCCTATCAGTATAATACTGTCCTTGAATACCTTCGGGTCACATCGGCCCGCCACCAGATCCGCATAGGAATAAATCTCATACATCCCCGGTTCCGCAGTATAATCAAAGCCGTAGCTGCCATTATTGCTCAGCTGCGGCTGCACCGGTTCCAGACCCTGTGACTCCATATAGCACCGATAGATCTCATACGCAAAATTATATTCCGTCTCACCCTCAGCGGCTCCCGTCAGCAAGGAACGGCGCACATAATTGTCCTGATCCTGGATCACATTAGTAAACCCCTGCCTGCTGACCTCCCTCAAGGCTTCAAACGGCTTCTCAATCTCCCTTATGTACAGGGTATTCATCCGCAGGCCATCCGAATCTGTCTGCTCAAGCCTCTTATCGTAAACAAGATAGGAAGCCATCACGACATTCCCCATCTGCTCCGCCTGTTCTGCCAGGGCCCGGTCCCCCTCCGGATCACGCTCCCCGAAATAGTTAATATCAAAAGCGATCACCGCAGGCATATATTCCGGGTCAAAGAATTGCAGCAGATCCGCCGCCTGCTGTCTGGACCAGTCCGCAAAGGGCCCCATCTCCTGCAGGGACGCCTCGTCAATACCTATGATCTTGATACGGTTGTCCACAGGTTGTTCCCTGACGAATATGCTGTCCGCGAACCAGTACTGCATTTTCAGAAAAGGAGACAAAATTGTAAGCATACCCGCCAGCAGCGCCATCAGGCAGACTGCCAGCGGTTTTTTTATTTGGTTTCTTCCGGGTGCCTTCATCAGTCACCTGCCCCGTTGCTCCAGGAAGCCCTGAGCGATGTCACTGCCGTAACCGTATCATTGTCCAGATCCCACATGCCGCCATTCAGGACATTCTCCCATCCCTGGAAGCTCGGATTGCCGCTGACAGAAAGGGACGTTTCCCTTAAAAAGCTTCCCGCCTCCACACTGTTACAGTAATAGCACCAGGGCTCGGAACGGCAGATCACAGGGACGTAACACGTCTTAATCCCATCAATCCACAGGGGATAGAGACAGGTATCAGCCTCCACCGTATCCTTTTCAAAGTCCCACACTGTGCCGTCCTCCAGGCACCAGCCGCCAAAGATCAACGGCTTTCCCTCCGCGCCGGCAGGCGTCTCCGGCTTGGCGGGCTCAGTCAGCTTACCGCCCACTGGCACCTGTGCACTGGTACATACAGGAGGGATGGCCGCCAGCGTAGAGTACCGGCCCCCGTCCTTATCCTCAGTTACTGCCACATAGGGCACATAGTAAATTACCGTACACTCCGCGCCCTCCGGCAAACCGTCAGACACTGCCTGCTTGTAATCCGCCCAGGTATACTTCTGCCAGTAATTCTGCTTGTCATCAATATTGCCTGAACCGCCTCCCTGGCCATCGTCTCCGGGTTTTCCTTCATTTCCGCCGTCACCGGTGCTGCCACTGTCGCCAGGGGTTCCTCCGTTTCCGCTGTCCCCGGGAGTCCCTTCGCTTCCTCCGTTTCCGCTGTTTCCAGGCGTCCCTTCGT
>CATKXX010000042.1 GCA_949840935.1 uncultured Acetatifactor sp.
CCGCCTGCCGGGTTTCCCCCTGCGCCGTCCGTCAGGTTTCCTCCTGCTCCATCCGTCAGATTCCCCCCTGCGCCGCCTGCCGGGCTTCCCTTACCACAGGCTGTCAGAAGCAGCAAACCGGCCAGCAGGCAGCAGATCAAATATCCCCCTCTGCCGTGTTTATCATGACGTACCCCTGATGTTTCCCGTTTCCCTTTTTTCATTTGAGCCAACTCCTTCCGCTTGTTTTGTCCCGGGATGCCTTGCCGCGTCTATATCCGCGCCCGCAAAGCCCTACCGCGTTTCCCAAGATTTCCTTATTCCAATTCCATACTTTTCTCCATTTCTGCGCGGTCTTTTGCGCATATCAAGTTTGTGGATGCCTCGCAGACACAAACTTGGGATTGAAAATTTTTAATTTTCAATCTTCCACCTTCTCAAGGAAAAAGCTGACATCCCTTTCCTCTCCCCCGTGGGACATCTTTTCTGTCCATTCCGCCGATGCCTTTCTGTCCTCATACTCCTCCTGATAAGTGGAAAAACGGCTCTCCTCAAATCCCACAAAGCTTCCGTCCCAGGAGTATTCCAGCGTAAACGCGCCGCCGTCTCCCCTCACAAAGAGGAAGCTGACAGTGGGGCTTAAGATTTCATCCACTCTGTAATAAGCGGCATAGATATCCTCATAAGTCATCTGCAGCAGCTCCTTTGCAAAAGAAGCCGCCTCCCGTTCCAGCCCGGGCAGACAGGCATCTTCTTCCACGGCGGTAAACGCCTCGTTCCCGTTTTCAGCATACCGCTTTGCGCTGGCCAGCCCCCCGTCTTCCACATCGATAAAGAAAGAATAACGCTGCTGTCCGGAAGCGTCCAGATACATTACCCGATAAAACAGCGTTTTCCCCGCTATCGGAACGTACTCTGAGAGCAAGGGACGGCACTCCAGGCTTTCTCCGTCAACACCATATATTTTTAACAGCCATTCCTTCGCCGCCGCCACCGCTTTTTCCTCCGTTATGCCGCCGTTTTCCGCAATCTCCTCTTTCCTCTGTTCCCGGATTTCCCGGGGGCTTTGCACCCTGTACTCATCCCCATAATTTTCCTCCACATATTGTTCCAGCGCATAGTACCTTTTCGCATGGAAATCAATGATCTGCAGCATTTCCTCATCCGTCAGTTCCCTGTCCGGCAAGTAAAACATACTGCTGGGCGCCAGGAAACAGAATCCCAGCCTTTCCGCTTCCTCCACGCTGTCAACCCGAGCCAATTCCCCTTTCGGGAAAGTTCCCTTTTTGTAGAGGGATGCAAGCTCCTTCAATCTTCGTTTCTCCTCCTCCGTGTAGGGCCTGGACAAGCTGTCCGCGTTGGCCGTGGAATGATTCGCCTCGTCCACAATGGATGCCATTTCCTCCTCCGGCACTTCCTCCATGCGCGCCTGTATGAATGACCGGACAAGCGCGCGCACCGGAACCGGCAGAAGCCCCAGCAGCAGGATCACCAGCGCCACGGCGGCCATGCGGGGAAAAGGATGCCTTTTCTTTCCCGCGCCGGATTTTACCTTTTGAATGATTTCCGCCTCCATGGACTCCGTGATCCGTATGGTATTTACCGCGTCCTGCAGATTCTTTATATCTTCCCTCATAACGCCGCTCCTTTCCCCTGGTTACAGCCGCAGCCGCAGTTCCTCCCTTCCCCTCTGCAGCCGCTTTTTTACCGCCTGTGCGGATATGCCCAGCATAGGGGCAATCTCGGAAATTTTGTATCCTTCGATATAATGCAGATAGGTCACGATCTTTGTTTTATCGGGCAGCCTGACCAGAGCTTCCAATACCTCGCTCTGTTCCGGCATTTCGCAGGATGCGGTTACCTCGTCTATGTCAATCCAGGGGTGTCTGCGCCGCTGCCTGTGAATGTCCCGGCAGCGGTTCGTGGCCACTTTGATGAGCCATGCCTTCTCATGCTCCTTATCGTTAAAACCGGGCGCCCTTTCCAGATAACGGCAGAAAGTATCCTGCAGCACATCCTGGGCGTCCTGCTCATTGCATAACATAACCATGCATATCCGGAATAGCATGTTACTGTATTCTTTTACCAGGGCTTCTACCGACATTCTTTTATCTCCTATATAGTAAACACGCATAAAGGGCCGGAAAGGTGACATGATTTTTTGTATATTGTAGCAGAATGGACTGCGGAAAAATATGCTCTGCCCGTAACTTGCTTTTTCAGGAAAAGAGGGATTACATGACAGGAAAGTAAAAGCTCCCCGTAGGGATAGAAGATTTCAAGCGGCTTCGGAAAGACGGCTTCTACTATGTCGATAAGACAGGGCTGATCAGGGAACTCCTGGAAAATATGGCCTATGTTAATCTGTTTACACGCCCCAGGCGTTTTGGCAAAACGCTGAATATGAGTATGCAGAAAAATTTCTTTGAGACTGGCAGCGACAGCACACTTTTTGACGGGCTGAAAATATCCGGGGAGAAGGAATTGTGCAGGCGATATATGGGAAAATTCCCCGTCATCGCAATCAGTTTTAAAAGTGCTTCCGGCGATACCTTTGAGAAAGCCAGGAAAAAGCTCCGGTCAGTCATTGGCAGCGAGGCCCTCCGCTTTTCATTTCTTGCGGAATCTGACAGGCTGACGGCAACGGAACGCCGGCAGTATTCAAAACTCATTGAACTGAATGACAACGGTGAATTTGCAATGTCAGACGATCTGCTGGAAAACAGCCTGCTGATGCTTTCTTCTTTTCTGCACAAATATTATGGTCAGAAAACGATCATCCTGATCGACGAGTATGACGTCCCTCTCGACAAGGCATACCAGTCAGGCTATTATGATATCATGACAGAATTCATCAGAACCTTTCTGGGCCAGGCACTGAAAACAAACGACAGCCTGTACTTTGCAGTCCTGACCGGATGTCTCAGGATTTCCAAAGAAAGCATTTTTACAGGGCTTAATAATTTCAGCGTATATACCATAAAGGATGTACAATACAATGAATACTTCGGTTTCTCAGATATGGAAGTACCAAGTCTGCTGGAATACTATGGATTTACAGGAAAGTATGATACCATCCGGGAATGGTTTGAGGCGGAAACCAGAAAAGATATGCCGTCCCTGGAAAGATTCTGCAGGGCATTTGAGGAAAATGACACCGCGGCCATTGAGAAGGGTTTTACATCCTATCTGCGCAAAACCATCAGTATCCGCAAGAATTTCTACCACGGTATTCTTTTAGGCTTGTTCGCAGGCATGAACGGCTGGAAAGTCCGCTCGAACGCCGAATCCGGAGAAGGATACAGCGACATCAGTATTGAGGTTGAAGAGAAAGAAATCGGTATCATCATTGAATTCAAATATGCCGAACAAGCCGCCTTTGACCAGGGCTGCCGTGAAGCGCTGAAACAGATCCATGACAGGAAATATGAGGAAGCGCTAATCGACGACGGTATGACCACCCGCTAAACGGATGGTTTGCCCCGCCGAACTCAGGGCAGGAAGACAGACGGCAAACAAAAAGTTTCCCGTTGAGTACCAAAAACTGTCAGATTCCTGCCCTTACATCCGCTTCCTGTCAGGGCCGTACTGCCCGATAGTTACACCGTAAAATCAAATGTCAGGATTTCACCGCTATATAATACTATTGTCAGGGTATGGCTGCCCCCAGGTATGGAAACGGACGGATCCATCACAGTAAGCGTCAGCACATTGTCCTCCAGGTCCCCTTCAGAGCCATAGTCCGCAAAAAATCCCAGCTTTCCTTCTATCCCGCTGATCTGGGTACCACTATTGTCATAAGACCCATTTATGGTTTGATCAAATACCACCTGGAGCTTTGCTCCATCGGATGTTTTGAGCACCGTTACGCCTGTGATCTTTGGCTGCGACGTATCATCCGGCTCCGGAGCGGTATATTCGGGAATCTGCTTATAGCTGTAGAATTCCTCCCTGTTGCCTCTCGCATCCTCCGATGCAAAGCAGAACCATTGCCCTTCCTTAACGCCCTTTACCGTTATGTAATTCAATCCGTATCCCATGGTAAACTGCGTACCGCCTGCATAAATCTGCCCGGGATCCTTGGGAGCAGTCGTACCTGCACCCTCCACCTCGTCCTGAACCGTATAGTAAAGGATGCCTGCTTCGTCCGAGTTGATCACAACCTGGATGGTATCAGCCTCTGTCCATTCGATGCTTCTGGCATCCACCCTGGGCGCCTGCAGGTCAAGATAGCACGTACCATTTAACTGTGTACCGTCTTTCAGGTTGATCAGAATGGTATAAGTATTATTTCCTTTGGGGATGCTGCCTCTTTGCATATATACCCGATAAACCCTGTTATCCGAAGTCCTGACCTCCCCGAGGGTGGTCTCGTTCTGCGGACAGCTTATGTCAAACTGCTCCAGAGTCAGGCTTTCTGCAGTGGCAGTCCCCAGCTCTATCTCAAAACCATACAGGAATTCGCCGTTCTGCTGCTTCTCAGCGAACGCCCTGGCCCCTTTGATCGAAGCCCCAGTCTCCTCACAGACTTCTCCGCCAATGGAAAGGCTTTTTACCAACGTGGATTTTCCTTCCGTATTGACAGCCACATAATACATGGTATATGTCATGCCTTCCGCCAGGCCGGTAACGGTAAAGGAATTCTCATGCTGCTTCATCTCTGTCTTAACGCCATTGTTGATAATTTCGGATTCCGTTATCCCGTCTGGCTCTCCCGCGGAAGCCGCGCGTGCCAGGGCTTCTCCGTTTTCCCTTAAACAATAGTAAAAATATCCGGGTTCGCTGGAATTATAGGTAACGGAGGCCTCGCCGGCACTGGTGCGTACTGCGTGAATGTCCGCGATCTGCGCACAATCTGCCCTGTAATCAAATACCTTTGAAATGGCAGTGCCGTCAGCAAGAGTGATCTGTATATCGTATTCCTGATCCCTGTAGTAGGCCGTTACCAGATCATAAACCTTATTATCCTCCGTAGACACAGACAGGATCGTCATATCGGATCCGCCGCTGTTACAGATGATGCTGAACGCATCCAGCGCCAGGGGATGTTCTGTATTTCGATTCAAAGTGACCCTGATGCGGCCGCTGCCCATAACCTCCACGCTCTGAATCTCAAAGCTTTCTTTCCCCGGATCTGCAGGATCTACAGGTTCCGCAGACCCTGCGGAATTGTCCTCCGCTGCCGCTTCTTCGGCCCATACCACGCTCTCGCTTCTGCCCTCTCTGCCTTCCTGCTTCCCGGATACCCCATAATGCCTGTAAGCAGCCAGAATGTCCTTTCCGAAGGCCGCCTGCAGATCGCCATATCTGTTCAGATAATCCACAGGGTCAAAGTCCGTGCCATTGTCCCTGTGCTCAAAGGCTCCATAGGTGAGATAATGAGCGACATAAGCATCCCAGTCATCCCCAAACGCAGCCTGCAGATCCGGATACTTCTCCCTGTATCTGACTATGTCGATCATCCCATTCATTTCCCTGCCCTCTGAGAGTCCAAACCTCATAAAATGCTCCAGCAGGGCCGCCCTGTTATAACCATATGCTTCCTTCAGATCCGGATACTTATCCGCATAATAGTGCTCGTCAAAGACATCTTCAATGCCTGCCGCCCGGGCATAGCTGATGCTTCCCAGCGCTACCGCGCCTGCGGCGGCCGCTATGGCAATCCTCCTGCTCTTTTTTGCCGCCCCCGCCAATTTTTTCCTGACTTCTTCCCTCATTGTCCTGCTTTTCCTTTCTGGCTGACTAAAATAATTCTATTACATACCATAATGCTTTTTTGCCCCTGCGTCAAGAAGCAAACACATCCGCATCTGCATATTATTATTCCTGTCATATCCTCCGCCAGAACAGCTCAGACCGGAAACAGTTTCCGTATATCTCTCACACTTGCGCCTACCCCCAGGCTGTACCCATCCAGGCCGCCTCTTACCGAAATTTTTACCTGCCCTGTCTCTCCCGGTTCGAGGTAAATCTTGCCAAAACCCACCAGCTCCTTCGTCGGTCGAAGGCCGCTGAGACTGGCTTCCGACCCGGGGCGGCGAAGCGCCGGGTCGGTCATGTCCTGCTCCTTTATGCGGTACACCTGAACCGTTTCACTGCCGGCATGTCTTCCTGTATTCTTCAGCCTGCACATCACATACCCGCTGCCGTTTGTCTTCTCATACACGGCATCCTCATACACAAAGTCCGTATAGGAAAGTCCATGGCCAAAGCAGAATTGCGGCTCCACGCCAAAGGTTTCGTTGTAGCGGTATCCCACAAATATTCCTTCCCTGTAGGCCACGCTTTTCTGTTCCGCAAACTCTCCCAGCGCGTGGGCGGAACAGTCTGTATGTCTTTTGTAAAAAGTCTCTGGCAGCTTTCCGGAAGGATTAATCCTGCCAAAGAGTACCTCCGCCAGCGCGGTTCCGCCCTCCATACCCGCATAGTAACACCACATAACAGCATTTGCACTGTCTATCCACTCTCCCATCTCAACCGCGCTTCCGCCTACAAACGCGAGAACCGTATCCGGGCGGGCCTCCAGAATTTCTTTTATCAGCGCATCCTGCCCATAGGGAAGCTTCATGCTGCTGCGATCCAGCCCTTCGCTGTCATAGTCATGGTTCAGCCCTCCTATATACAGGACTGCGTCATATTCTTCCGTCTTCGCCGCCTCCACAGCTTCCCGGCGCAGGGCTTCTTCCCTCCGGCTCTGCCCTGCTTCCACGCACGGTTCTTCCCTCCGGCTCTGACCTGGCTCCACGCACGGTTCTTCCCTCCGGCTCTGACCTGCTTCCACGCACGGTTCTTCCCTCCGGCTCTGACCTGGCTCCACACACGGTTCTTCGTCCCGGGCATGACCGCCGCCGTTTTCCAGGCTTTTCTCCTGCCAGTTTACGTCACCCTCCGCCTCTTTGTGTCCACTCTCATATCCTTTGGCATAATCCACCCGGACATTTCCGCCCAGCAGCATCCGGATACCCATAAGCGGGGAGATTTCATAAAGCGCCTTGATCTCCGCGCTTCCGCCGCCGTTTGAGTGAATCCTGTCCGCATTTTCCCCTATCACCAGAAGCTTTTTCATCTTTTGCGGATTCAGGGGCAGAAGCTTCTCCCCGTGCTCCCCCTCGTTCTTCAGCAGGACGACAGACTCCCTGGCCGCCTCAAGAGCTGCCTGACGATGCCGGGGCAGATTATACCCGCCGCTTTTCCGGGCAGGGGTATCCTCTCCCCCGATCATATGCAGCCGCATCATCAGCATCAGGATGCGGACGACCTTTTCGTCTATTTTCCCTTCCGGGATCTTCCCCCGTTCCACCGCCTCTCTGAGAGGTGCCGCCATATAATATTCCTCAAAATTATCCGTAACGGACATCTCGATATCCAGCTCCGACAAGGCCGCCAGCGCCGTATCATGGACACCGCCCCAGTCGGAGATCACCACCCCGTCATAGCCCCATTCCCGGCGCAGGATATCCCGGAGCAGGTACTGGCTCTGGCAGCAATGCTCACCATACAGTTTATTATAGGCTCCCATGACGGTGAGGCTTTTTCCCCGGGTCAGGCAGTCATGAAACGCGGGAAGATAGATTTCCCGGAGCGCTTCCTCATCAATCTCCACCTCAACCCAGAGACGCTGCGTCTCCTGGTTGTTGACCGCGAAATGCTTCACGCAGGCCGCCATATCCCACTGCTGCACACCCTGAATATAAGGAACCGCCATCTCCCCTGTCAGATAAGGATCCTCACTGAAATACTCGAAATTCCTTCCGCACAGAGGGCTTCTCTTAATGTTAACGCCGGGGGCAAGGATCACATCCTTCCCCCTGCCTCTCGCTTCCTCCCCCAGGACGCTCCCCACGGCAAAGGCCAGATCCCGGTTCCAGGTAGCCGCCAGAGCGCTGTTGCAGGGCAGATATGTCACATAATCATCGGAATTCCCCCTGGCCTTCCAGTGATCCGGCTCAAATTCCTGGCGCACCCCCATAGGGCCGTCCGACATCACCAGCGGCGGGATTCCCAGCCGTTCCACTCCTGCCGTGGAAAAAAGATGTGCGCCGTGAATCATGTCGATTTTCTCCTCCAGGGTCAGCCGGGCCGCAAGCGCCTCCGCCCTGGATCTGATTTCATTGTCTTTCATCTACTCAACCATACCTTTCCGCAGGCAGCTGATTTCCTGCGTCCAAAATGATAAGCCTCCTGCTGCCGGGCTTCCTGTTTTCCGCACCTCCCGCCAGGGTGCTCCCTCAACGGCACATAAGTTTTCAAAAAGTCGCATCAAATCATGGTGAAATAAAGTTTAAGCAGCCAGGCATAGAACAATTTTCCCCAAAACGAAATGACGTCGGCACGACTTTCCTTTCAGTCACACACGGATGGGACAAAAGAGCCAAAATGCTTCCGGTTTTCGCGGTTTCCCGGGAACAAAACCATCTGTCTATACCCTGCATACAAACGCCGCGTCATCCTCCGAAAGCGTGATCACCGTATCCTGCCCCTGTACTTCCATGGACGCTCCCTCTGCCGCAGACACAATGCAGTTCACCAGACGCACCCTGCAGCCCGCGCCGCCGGTCACATGGCCGCTGATCCTGCCCTCCGCTTTTTCCAGCCGGATTTCCGCCGTTTTCTCATTTCCCTGATATACAACGGCCTCGGCCTTCGGCCCAAGGGCAAACACCTTAAACTCCATATTCCCCTTAAAATCATAGTCCGCATTCTCAAAGGAAAGGCCGGTGGCTATCACACTGTTCTCCCGTACCCACAGCGGCAGGGACAGATAATCGTGCTGTTCCTCCCTCCACACCCCGCCCCGGGCTGTCTCCCCGGTCAGGTAATTGACCCATGTCCCTTCGGGAAGGTAATAGCGGGCCATGCCTTCCTCATTGAAAATCGGCGCCGCCAGCAGGCTGTCCCCCTGCATATACTGCTTATCCAGGTAACGGCAGTTGTAATCGCCCTCGAATTCCAGCGCCATGCTGCGCATCATGGGAATCCCCGTCCTGGAGGTGACTACGGCACAGCTGTAGAGATAGGGCATCAGCTCCAGCTTCAGTCTGGTGAAAAACCGCAGCACATCCACCGCTTCCTCATCATAGACCCAGGGCACCCGGTAGGAATGGCTTCCATGCAGTCTGCTGTGGGTGGACAGCAATCCGAATGCCGCCCATCGCTTATATACATCCGGCGTGGAAGTATTCTCAAAACCCCCGATATCATGGCTCCAAAACCCAAACCCACTGCTGGTCAGGGACAACCCTCCCCGCAGGCTCTCCTCCATGGATTCATAATCCGACCAGCAGTCCCCGCCCCAGTGCACGGGGAATTTCTGGCCTCCCGCCGTAGCGGAACGGGCGAACAACACAGCCTCCTGCTTCCCGCGCTTCTTCTCCAAAACTTCGTAGACCGCTTTATTGTAGAGATAGGTATAGAAATTGTGCATTTTCACCGGATCCGCGCCATTGTAATACACCGCATCCACAGGAATTCTCTCGCCGAAATCAGTCTTAAAGCAGTCCACCCCCATATCCAGCAGCATCTCCAGCTTCTCCTGGTACCATCTGCATGCCTCGGGGTTAGTGAAATCCACAATGGCCAGCCCCGGCTGCCACATATCCCACTGCCACACATCGCCGTTTTCCCGTTTCAGGAAATATCCCTTTTCCATCCCCTCATCAAACAGCACGGACTCCTGTCCGATATAGGAATTGATCCAGACGCAGATCCGGATACCTTTTGCCTTGATACGCTTCAACATTCCCTCCGGATCCGGAAATACCTTCTCGTCCCACACAAAGTCCGTCCAGTGGAACTCCTTCATCCAGCAGCAGTCAAAGTGGAACACGGAAAGAGGAATGCCGCGGTCACGCATCCCGTCGATAAAACTCATAACGGTGTCCTCGTCATAATCTGTGGTAAAGGAGGTGGAGAGCCACAGGCCGAAAGTCCACTGGGCAGGCAGGGAGGGCTTTCCGGTGAGATCCGTGTAACGCTCCAGTATCTCCTTCATGGTCGGCCCGTTGATCAGGAAATAATCAAGGCTTTCCCCTTTTACGGAAAATCCCACCTTGCTGACCTGCTCCGTGGCCACCTCGAATTCCACCCTCTCCGGGTGATTCACAAAGACCCCATAGCCCCGGCTGGAAAGATAAAAGGGGATATTTTTGTAAGACTGCTCCGTGCTGGTTCCCCCGTCCTCATTCCAGATGGACACAGACTGGCCGTTCTTCACGAAAGGCGTAAACCGCTCCCCCATACCATAGACCAGCTCATCCACGGAAAGCCCCAGGTGCTGGCACATATAAGCGTTACCGGGCCTGTCATAGGCGGCTCCCGTCCAGTTTTCCTTCAGATAAGCCAGATCCCTTCCCGCGCTCTTTGTCAGCAGCTTTCCATCCCTCTCATAGCGCATGGACCATCGGTCCAGATCGATCTTCAGGCTCATATGCCCGTTTGCCACCGTCAGAATTCCGCCCTCCTCCGAAGCTTCCAGTTTCCTGTCGCCGGGCAGGTTCAGTTCAAACTCAGGCGCCTTTTTTTGCACTCCCCTGTGGTGATATACCTGTACCCGTATGACCTCCGGCAGAGGCGCCGTGATACGCAGGGTCAGGTTGATCCCTCCCAGGGTATCCCCCTTATGGGCGATCCGCGCCGTGGGCGCACATAGAATGACCTCTGTATCTCTCTTTGTCACCTCATAGGCCTGCTGCGGGGAAAAACTTCCCCAGCCCTCCTTCAACAGCCAGCATCCGTTGTGATATTTCATAATTTACTCCATTTCTGCGCGGTCTTTTGCGCATATCGTGCTATATACTTTCCTGATAATGATACAAATCCCCTTTTAAAATGAAAACTATAATTTTGGGAGAAAAGCCAGGAACCCCTGAATGGTTTTCCTGGCTTTCCGCCCTGTATCAAACGTGATGTCCAATCCACCCCTCACGGCATTCGTCAGAATCCCGTCTTTACTCCACCATGGATACCTTCTCTTTGATGATCTCTGTCAGCATTTCCTCCGCGTCGCTCATTCCTACTTTTTCCAGGGAAGCGATCATTTCGTCATAGTTGGTGTCGAAATCCGCCTCCGACCCAATAACGCAGGTGATCAGCGCAGACCATGCCACCTCGTCCAGAAGGTTCCCGATCTCATCGAATTCCACAGGCTTCGTGTACGCCCAGATGGCGGAATACTTCGGCACCTCGAATTCAGACGCCTGGGGATAGATATCTACCAAAAGCTCCACTCCCCACGCCTGGCAGGCCGCCTTCTGTTCCTCGTCATACTCGGCAATGACGGAGTCCTTGCTGACAGTGGTATAGGTACTGCCGGTGGAATCCTCCACACCGTTGCCGTAGCAGGGGAAGGGATAGCTGTGGAAACCTACGCCCGTATTTTTGGAATAGTCCTTATTATTGTTGTACTCGTCAATCTCTTCCTGGGTGCGGTAGCGGTGGCCTTCCTCATCGATAAAGTAATTCACTCCTTCGATTCCCCAGTTCACCAGTACCTGGCCCTCGTCAGAGCACAGGAAATCCAGATATTTGATCGCTGCCACAGGATCCTTGCAGGCAGTGGTAATGCCTACGCCCTGGCCGGTGGTCAGGCCCTGATACATCAGGGAAGGAGCCTTGGTATCCGCATCCATGGTCAGGGGAATACCGCAGTAAGTGTTTTCCAGCTTGCCGTCAGCCTTCAGGATTTTCTCCCCGTCGCCGTAATCCCAATCCGTGTCAAAAAGGGCAAGCACGCGTCCGGTGGCAATTTTCGCAATGTAATCCTCATGGGTCTGGGTGGCAAACTCATGATCCAGGATTCCCTCGTTATACATGCGGTTCAGCCATTTAAAATAATCGCGGACCTTCACGGAACGGAATTTATAGATGGCATTATAATTCTCATCCACCAGCCACTGCCCGTTATCCGGCGCGCCCTCCGCAATGTATCCCGCAGGATTTCCCATTGTGATCATCCAGTGCCAGTCCGAGGTGGACAGCGTAAAGCCGATAGTCTCCATACCGTCCGCTGTGGTGGGATGCGCTGCAATATAGTCCTTGAGCATCTTCTCAAACTCCTCCAGCGTCTCCGGAACCTTGTAATCATTTTCCTTCAGCACCGCCCACTGTACCTGCGCCGTGCCGGAATTCTTATAGCTGGTTCCGCCCATGGCATAGGAGGACAGCTGATAAATGGAAGGGTCTTCCGCAGAATACCGCAGCTTGTCAAACTCCTCTCCATACATCTGTTTAATGTTGGGGCCGTACTGCTCGATGAGATCGGTCAGATCGATCAGAGCCCCCGCGTCGATCAGGCTTCCCGCATCACCCTTCGCATAGATCATATCGGGATAATTCTGCTCCGCGATCATCAACGCAATCCTCTCGTCATCCGAAGAAACGGGATACTCTGTCTCCAGCCTTACTCCTGTTTTCTCCGTCAGTGCCAGTGCCACCGGATCGGTCCACGGGTCTTCCTTACCATCCGCATTGTAAAAGGTCAACACTACCTCGCCGCCTTCGCTTCCCGTTCCGGAGGTGCCCCCCCATTGCCTGTTTCCACGTTTCCAGCGGTATCGCTGGCATCACTGCCGCTTCCGCCGCAGCCGCCCAGCATTCCGACTGTCATGGAAGCCGCCAACAACAGGGTACCTATCTTCTTTGCCTTCATTTATTTTCTCCTTTTCCGCGCTGCTTTTTACGCATTTACAAACACAAAGTTTGTGACAGGCCCTTTCTGACCTTGCAATGCACAGACACAAACTTCGTTCATCATTCCCGATACATGGATGAAACCCTGATCATTTCCCTTCTTCGTCAGTCCTTCACCGCACCCAGTGTCATACCGCCCACAAAATACTTCTGCAGGAACGGGTACACGACCAGAATCGGCACCGTGGCCAAAATGGTGATGGCCATGCGGACGGACATGGGAGACACCGCGCTCTGAAGCTGGCTTGCCTGTACATGGGGATCCACCTTGATGGTGGCGCTCTCCATGATCTCATACAGCACATACTGCAGTGTGGGAAGATCCCTTGCATACAGATAAGTGTCCATAAAAGAATTCCACTGCCCCACCGCCATGAATAAGGCAACCGTCGCTATGGTGGGGGTACAGAGCGGAAGAACGATCTTCGCCCACACGATGAAATCGTTCGCCCCGTCTATCTTTGCAGCCTCCTGCAGGGCAGGGGGCAGTCCCTCGATAAAGGAACGCATCAGTATGACATTATACACCCAGATCAGCCCGGGGATAATATACACCATGAAATTATTGTTCAAGTGCAGCGTTCTCGTGATCAGCAGATATTCGGGAATCATTCCCCCGCTGACATACATGGTTACGATAAACAAAACGGTAAAAAGCTTGTTAAAGTAAAAATCCTTTCTGCTGAGCACATAGGCCAGCATCGCCGTACAGATCACTCCTGCCGCAGTTCCGATCACCGTCCTCACCACTGACATCACGAACGCCCCGCCGAGATTATTTTCCTCAAATATGTAAATATAATTGCTCAGCGTGAATTTCCTGGGAATGATAAAATTGATATTCCGCATGGTGTCAATAGGGTCGTTCAGCGAGATCGCCAGTACATTCAGGAACGGGTACACTGTCATCACAATGAGAAGCAGACAAAATACCAGCAGCACATAATCCAAAATGTTTTCACTTTTTCTGCTATTTCTAATCTGATATATATTCTTTGCCATTTCCCCGCCTCCTAAATCAGTTTGTTTTCGCCCAGCAGGCCTGCGACCTTGTTGGCGATCAACAGGAGAATAATGCCTACCACCGACTGGAACATGCCGATTGCGGTACCCAGCCCGTAATTATTGCTCCCAATGCCGCGGACGTATGCAAACCAGGAGAGAACCATGGCATGATCCTGTACGATACCGTTACTCAGAAGCATCTGGCGCTCCATGCCCACATTCAGCGCCCCTCCGATGCTCATGATCAGCAGGACGACAGCCGTAGGTTTGATCCCCGGAAGCGTGATATGCCAGATCCTGGCGAAACGGTTGGCGCCGTCCACCTTGGCGGCTTCATACAAACCCTGGTCGATACCGGCCATGGCGGACAGGTAGATGATGGCGTCCCACCCCATCTCCTTCCAGACATTGATCATACAGACTACGATCCAGAATACCGCCGAATTCGTGGACATCAGGTGCAGCTTCGTGTTCAGCATGGTATCCAGCGCCCCTCCGTCATTCAAAAGCATTTTCGCTATGCTCGCTATGATGACCCACGATACGAAGTGGGGCAGGTAGGACACGGTCTGCGTCACCTTCTTAAACCGGGTGAAGCGGATTTCATTCAGCACCAGCGCGAAAAATATGGCGGCTACTGTTCCCAGCACAATCCCCAGGATACTGATCCCTATGGTATTGACCAGCGTCTGTGGGAACAGCCTGTCGGAAAATGCCTGCGCAAAATTCTTAAATCCCACAAACTTCCGCTCCCAGATCGGCAGCGCGAAGGAATTCGGCTTTACCTCCTGAAATGCCATTGTCCATCCCCATAAAGGCACATACTTAAATACGATCAGCCATATCACAAAGGGCACTGACATCATCAGGAGGTATCGCTGCTTCCACATGAGATTCCATGAGAACTTCGCTTTTTTTGTCTTTGCTTCTTTCTTCTTCATGACTTCTGCAACCTCCCTTTCTGCCAATATTATACAGTCCGGGATAGTTGGAAAAATACCCTGTTTTTTGTAGCCGTTTTAACCTATTTTTCTTACTTTTTTATTTTCTGCTTCTGATTCTGCTCATTTGCGCACAGCGGATATCCTATTCCTTTATCATCTCTTTCCTGTATTCCTTGGGGCTGACCCCTACATATTTCCTGAATTTCAAATAAAAGTAATCCACATTCCCGTATCCCACCTGCTCGGCAATCTGGTAAACCTTCCTGTCCGTCTCCAGCAGCAGCCTCTTTGCGTTCACAATCCGCACGGTATCCAGGATATTGTTAAAGCTGTCCCCCATCTCCTTCCGGAAGATCCTGCCCAGGTAATTACTGTTATAATTGAACATCCTGGCAAAGCTCTCCACCTTGAGATCCTGGTCATAATGCTTTTCCATATAATAGTACATCCTCTTGATCACGGTTCCGGGGTCGTCGCCGCCAATCTGGCGGCATATGTCATACAACACCTGACAATACTGTTCCATCAATACATCCAGCTTTTCCGACTGGTTCATCTTTTCCATGATTTCCATGGCCGGGCCGGCCAGCACGCCGTATTTCTTTTCAATGCCGTTGCGGATTGTCATCAGATTGTACAGGATCTGGATCTTGATGTCCATTTCCTTCATCAGGTGCTTCCTGCAGTAGACCTCGTATTTCTCCACGTTTTCCCTGATGCCGTCCAGATCCCCCACCTCGATCAGTATCATAAACTGCTCCGCGGCAGGGCATTCCACGTTCTTCTGCTGCTCCTCGATGGTATGGATGGAAAGGACGTCATAACGGCTCAGCAGGAAATTCTGCTCCAGCAGGAAACAGGCAAATTCATAGGAATAACACAGGTCATACCACTGGTTCACATTATGCCCCACGGCAATCAGCAAGCCCTCCCCGAACCGCCTGCGGATCCACTCGTTCCGCCTGGAAAGCAGGCCCACCCATGTCATATAATCCAGGCCGAAGCTGACAAGCACTATCCGTCCGTCCATGACAATCTTTTCCTGATACAATTCCCCGTCCTGGAGAAATGTCCTGGCCTCTTCCTGAAAGCCGCCGTTCTCCACGCCCCCGGAAAGCTCGCGGTCCGTGAGGATGGCGGCGCAGAGAATGCTCTCGCCAAAAGGGATCTGATAGCGCTCTACCTTCTCCGCCAGTTCTTCCCTGGTATCCGCCTGCAAAATGATCCTGCGCAGCAGCTCCTCCCTTGCAATGGCCTCATTGGTAAAATGGTAAACTTCCTCCCCTTCCTTCTGAACCAATTCTTCCCGAATCCGCCGCACACAGTTTTTCAATTCTTCCTCATCGATGGGTTTCAACAGATATTCCTTCACGCCAAGCCTGACCGCCGACTGGGCAAACTCAAATTCCGCATATCCGGTCAATATGATAAAGCTGCCCTCATACCCTTCCCGCCGGGCCTCCTGGATCAGCTCGATGCCGCTCATCCCCGGCATCTTGATGTCCACCAGCACCAGCTCCGGGCGGCACTGCAGCAGCTTCTTTAATCCGTCCACGCCGTCCTTCCCGTCCTCGCAGAAGGAAAATCCCTCTCCCTCCCAGTCCAGCAGGTCATGGATTCCCCACCGGATCATCGCCTCGTCATCGATTATCATTACCTTGTACATGTCCAATCCCCTTCTACCCTGTTGCTCTGTTGCCTTGCGGCTTTGTTCCGCCTTGGGTTTTCCGTTTCTCTGTGGCCTCTGCTTCGCTGCGGCTATGGCTTCTTTGCCGCCCTTGCCTTCCTGCGGCTCTGGTTCTTTTGGCACCTTTGCCTTTCTGTGACTCTGGTTCATCCGCCGCGGTTGCTTTCCTGTAGCCTTGCTTCCTTTGCCGCGGTTGCCTTCGCCACAGGATGTCCGCCCGCTGTTTACATCTGCGCCCGCAGCTCCTCCGCGTCCGGGAGCAGGATTTCCACCTTCGTGCCGCAGTCCGCCACACTGTCAATCTTCACGCCGCAGTCCTCCCCGTATCTCAGCTTTACCCTCTGGTGCACATTGCTGACGCCGATATGTCGCCCGTTCTCGCTGTAGCTGTTCAGCCTGTTTTGAAGTTCCGCCAGCTTCTCCTCACTCATGCCCACTCCGTCATCCTCAATCGTGATCACCACATGCTTCTCCCTGCGGGCGGCACGGATGTCGATGGTGCCCACTCCCACCTTGCATTCCAGCCCGTGGATAATGGAATTCTCCACTATGGGCTGTATGATCAGGGGAAGAATGGTAAGCGCCTCCAGTCCGTCTTCCACATGGATATGATACTGTATCCTTTCTTCAAAGCGATACTGCTGAATCCTCAGATAATACTCCACCAGCTCCATCTCCGCTTTCATGGTAACCTCCCTGGCCCCCGCCTGGAGGGTACTCCGCATGATTTTAGCAAGCATACTGACAATCTCCTCGATATCATACTGCCTGCTTCTGCGCGCCCTCATACGAATCGTCTCCAGGGTGTTATACAGGAAATGGGGATTAATCTGGCTGGCAAGCATCTTGAATTCGGCGTCCTTCTGCTGAATCGTAAGCCGCTCCGCATGAAGCCTCTCCTGGTAGACCTCCGCCAGCAGCCTCTGAATCTGCAGGATCATAGTGCCCAGGTAATTGTACAGGTCACTGATCTCATCCCTTCCTCCCAGCTCCTTCTCCAATTCAAAACTGCCTCCCGCGGCTTTCTGCATCTGCTCCCGGAACCGCTCCACACGGTGGCTGAAAAGATTGGCAAACACTAAAATAATGGTGACCGACAGCACCACGCTGAAGGCAAACAGCAGAATACTCCGGGCTGTCCGGCTGTTCACTTCCCGCAGGATATCCCGGTAGGCCTTAAAGCTTGCCACCTGAAGATAATCCTCCGACTCCGCCAGGGGAATCGTCTCACAGGTCATCACATATTCCTGTCTGCCCAGGAAGATACTTTCCTGAACCTGCCTGCTGTTCCCGGCGGGGAGGAATTCCCCGATCTGCCCCGCGTCCACCTCTCCCCCCGTCCGGGCAATGACCGTCTCCCCGTTCAGTATCACAAAGGTATCACAACCCCTGTCCTGGAGGAGCACCTCAAACCGCTCCGGCCTGATATAAACGGCCAGCACACCGACATCCGCGCCCTTTCTGGTCTTCAGCATCCTGACAAGGGTCAGGGCATTATAATTCGAGTAATCCGTGGAGGGAATCGTGCGCAGGCACCACAGGGCGCCTCCCTTCTTCTCAGCTGCCGCCCGGTACCATTCTTCCCCCTCGATTTCCTCCGTCACCTTCACGAACCGGGAATTCCCCACAAGACTGTCATTTTTCATGTATACGTTGATCCATGCCACGATATTGTTATAATACTTTCCATAATCCAGAAAGGAAGTGAACGATTTATAGTCCTGCACCATTTCCAGGTAATCAGAATACTGCCTGGTTGCAATCTCCTCCATCTGCCTGTCAAAATAAAAGTACTTTGTTACCGTGCTCACTGTCCCTGTCATATCCTCTGTCTGGCTCCTGATCATCTCCAGCTCGGTCACTTCCGCCCTCATTGCCTGATCCACCAGGATTTCCGACATCCCGTGAATCAGGTACAGTGCTATGACAATACTGGGAAGCGCGCCGCCGATGATATAGATAAAAAGCATCCGGTAGCGCATTTTCATCCCTGAAATCAGATTCAGCAGAGCCCTGATACGCTGTGCCATCCTTTGTCCCTCCATGATAAATCACAATCCGCCTCTAGCGCAGCTGCGGAAACCTGCAGCCTGTACAGTCAGACGATCCGGATTTCATCCGCCCCTTCCCACGGACTCCCCCGCCACCAGCTCTCCCGTCACCACAATCTGCTCCGTCAGCGTTACCTTTGGCCTCTCCACCAGGCTGACCAGCTTTTCTGCCGCACGCCTGCCTATCCCCTCCGTATCCTGTTTCCATGTGGTGAGCCGGGGTTTCAGCTGCCCCGCTATCCTTGCCCCGTCATAGCCCGCCACCGATATGTCCTCCGGTATCCGCATTCCCTTTCCAAGAATCGCGCTGATTCCTCCCATGCAGGAGAAGTCATCCGGGTACAGGATACAGGTAGGAGGGGTTTTCAGGCCAAGAAGCGCTTCCGTCTCCGCATATGTCCTCTCCGTGTCCCGATAAGGCGCCTCCCTTATGTACTGTGCCGGAACATCGATTCCCAGCTGTTCACAGGTAGCATAAAAGGAAGAAAGCCTGTTCCGGGTGACCGCCGAATCAGCGCCATGGATATAGGCAATCCTCCGGTGCCTCATCCCGTATATATAAGTGACCAGATTGCGCATACCTCCGATATTATCGGAAATCACGGCGCACCTGTCATTAAAGAGATAATCGATGGTCACCACGGGGATCTCGCTCCTGACCAGCTCCTCCACCTCCGGGTCGGAAAAATCGATGCACGCGATCACCACGCCGTCAAACATACGGTACCTGCTGTGCTCCAGATAAGACATCCTCCCGCTGCGGGTCTTGCAGCAGTTGATAAAGGTAATGTCATACCCACGCTCCTCCGCCGCCCTCTTAAAGCTGTCCAGCACACTTGCAAAATAATCGTGGGTAAGCCCACTCATGGCCTCGTCCACAAACAGTACCCCCAGATTGTAAGTGCGTCGGGTTTTCAGGGACTTCGCGGCAGCATTGGGAGAATAGCCCATTTCCTTTGCCGCCTGCCGGATGCGGGCCTTCGTCTCCTCCCCGATATCCCTGTGGCCGCCCAGGGCCTTGCTCACCGTAGCCACGGACACGCCGCAGGCGGCCGCAATATCCTTCATTGAAACCATATTTCCCAATTTCATCCCCTCCCCATTACATTTCGTAATCGTTTACGTAACAAGACTATACTATATTTTCTGATATTTTACAATGCTTTCTATGGACTTGTAGTCTTTTCAGGCCAGCGCTTGACACCGAATATGATACCACATATAATGTAAGCAGGAGGTATCCAAGATGTCAAAATGGGATAAGCTATTAACACGCATTTGCTCTTTATCAAAAAATCTCCGCTTTGATGAGTTGCGCAAGGTGCTGAACAGCTATGGATATGAAATGACTGCCCCTGGAAGCGGAAGCAGCCACTATACATTCAGAAAAGCGGGATGTATGCCAATTACAATACCAAAGCATGAGCCAATTAAGAAAATTTATGTGGAAATGGTGAAACAGATTGTGGAAAGCGAGGCGGAAAGTGTTGAAAACGTTGAATGATTATATGGAAATGCCTTATCGCATGGAGATTGTGGAGGATAAAGACGAAGGCGGCTTTGTGATTTCCTATCCCGATCTTCCGGGATGTATTACCTGTGGGGAAACAGTGGAAAACGCGGTGGCAAATGCCGTAGATGCCAAAAGGGCATGGCTTGAAGCCGCACTCGAAGATGGAATTAAAATCAATGAACCTGACAGTTTAGAGGCCTATTCTGGTCAATTTAAACTGAGAATCCCCCGCAGTCTGCATCGGTCACTGGCTGAGCATTCCAAAAGGGAAGGGATCAGCATGAATCAGTATTGCGTATATCTTCTTTCCAGAAATGATGCTGTTTATTCAAAATAAATACCGAGCCAAATACTCCGAATCATGGCGAACCCGGTTTTTCTTCTTGCACATTTCTCTGTTATCAGGTATAATGTGTCTCACCGCATTACTTAAACGTTTAAGTATTTACTGATAAGGAGGATATGAGATGAAATTCGGTTACTTTGACGACGCAAACCGGGAATATGTGATCACCACCCCCAGGACTCCGCTGCCCTGGATCAATTATCTGGGCTGTAATGATTTCTTCAGCCTGATTTCCAATACCTGCGGCGGTTATTCCTTTTACAAGGATGCCAGGCTGCTCCGTCTGACACGCTACCGTTACAATAATGTGCCTGCGGACTCCAACGGAAAGTATTTCTATCTGAAGGAGGGGGACTCCGTGTGGAATCCGGGATGGCAGCCCACCCGGACGCCCCTGGATTCCTATGAGTGCAGGCATGGTATGGGCTACAGCCGCTTTACTTCTTCCAAAAACGGCCTGAAAGCCTCGGTGCTTGCCTTTGTTCCCCTGCGTGACGCCTGCGAGATCGATCAGCTGACGCTGACCAATGAAACCGCCTCCCCAAAGACAGTGTCCCTTTTCTCCTATGTGGAATGGTGCCTCTGGGACGCGGACGATGATATGAAGAACTTCCAGAGGAATCTGAGCACCGGGGAAGTGGAGATCTCCGGTTCCACCCTTTTCCATAAGACGGAATACCGGGAGCGGCGGAACCACTACGCCTTCTGCTCCGTCAACACGGCAATCGACGGTTTTGACACCTCCCGGGACGCCTTTTTAGGAGCGTACAGAGGCACGGAAAACCCCGAGGCCGTGGAAAGGGGCGCCTGCACCAGCTCCATCGCCAGCGGATGGTCTCCCATAGCTTCCCACCAGATTCAGGTCACACTCTCTCCCGGTGAAACGAAATCCTTTATCTTCGTCCTGGGATACGCGGAAAACCCCGTGGATGACAAATGGGAATCCGAGGGCGTGATCAATAAACAGCCTGCCTTTGAGCTGCTAAACCGATACAGGACGGAGGAAGATGTCAAAAAAGCTTTTGCGGACTTAAACGATTACTGGAGTGCTCTCCTGTCCAGGTATTCTGTCAAATGCTCCGATGAAAAGGTGAACCGCATGGTAAATATCTGGAACCAGTACCAGTGCATGGTCACCTTCAATATGTCCCGCTCCGCATCCTACTACGAATCCGGAATCGGAAGGGGGATGGGGTTTCGGGATTCCTGTCAGGATCTGCTCGGCTTCGTGCACCTGATTCCCGAACGCGCCAGGGAGAGGCTCATTGATATCGCCTCCACGCAGTTTGAGGACGGAAGCGCTTACCATCAGTATCAGCCCCTGACCAAAAAGGGCAATTCCGATATCGGTAGCGGCTTCAACGACGACCCTTTGTGGCTGATTGCCGGAACAGGCGCATATGTGAGGGAGACCGGGGACACCTCCATTCTGGCGGAGCCGGTTCCTTTCGACAATGACGCTTCCGCTGCCGCGCCTCTTATGGAGCACCTGAAGCGTTCCTTTGATTACATTGTAGATCATAAAGGCCCCCACGGGCTGCCCCTGATCGGCCGGGCGGACTGGAACGACTGCCTGAACCTGAATTGTTTCTCCGAGCACCCGGGGGAATCCTTCCAGACCTTCGGCCCCAGTGAAGGCCCGGTGGCGGAATCCGTGTTTATCGCAGGTATGTTCGTCAAATACGGGGAAGAATATGCTCAGCTGTGCGAGCTTATGAAAGATCAGGAGGAAGCGGACAGGGCCCGCAGGGAAGTACAGGCAATGTATCATGCCGTCCTGGCCGACGGGTGGGACGGCAGCTGGTTTCTGCGGGCTTACGATGCCCACGGCCAAAAAGTGGGGTCTGCGGAATGTGCCGAGGGGCAGATTTACATAGAGCCACAGGGTTTCTGCTCTCTGGCGGGCATCGGTTTAAAAGAAGGCCTTGCCGAAAAAGCCCTCGATTCCGTAAAGGAAAAGCTGGACACCGAATACGGGATCATGATCCTCCAACCCGCTTACACCAGGTATCATCTGGAGCTTGGGGAAGTGACCTCCTATCCCCCCGGGTATAAGGAGAATGCGGGAATCTTCTGCCATAACAACCCCTGGGTGTCCATCGCCGAAACCGTAGTCGGACGGGGCAGCCGGGCCTTTGAGATTTACCGGAAGACCTGTCCCGCATACCTGGAAGATATCAGCGAGATCCACCGCACGGAACCCTATGTCTATTCCCAGATGGTAGCAGGAAAAGACGCTCCCGCCCACGGAGAGGCAAAGAACAGCTGGCTCACCGGTACCGCCGCATGGACTTTTGTCAATATCTCCCAATACATCCTGGGCATTTACCCCACCCATGGCGGACTGAGCGTCAATCCCTGTGTCCCCAAGGGCACGACAAACGCATGAATGTCTGCTCTCACCCAAATCCTGAATTGTTGATTTTTAAATTTTCATCAGTTCTTCGATAAACTGTGCCGGTGCAAAGCTTATGTTAAATCGCTTCCTTCTTAGTGACAT
>CATKXX010000043.1 GCA_949840935.1 uncultured Acetatifactor sp.
TCAGCCCAGAGGGAGGGAACCTCCGGAGGGAAAGGAATGGTCCTCGATAGCTCAATGGTAGAGCACTCGGCTGTTAACCGAGTTGTTGTAGGTTCGAGCCCTACTCGGGGAGCGAAAAGTGTCAGAGAAGCAGCGCTTTCTTCACGGCGTGAAGCGGAGCGGTTTTTGTTTTACACAGTCGGGAGAGTTGAGAGAATAGCCGGAGAAAGGCGGAAAAGACGAGGCTCCATGGTCAAGCGGTTAAGACATCGCCCTTTCACGGCGGTAACACGGGTTCGATTCCCGTTGGAGTCATTTGTAAGAGCAGATTTGTTCCCGAAAGGGTATGCGGACCTTTAGCTCAGTTGGTTAGAGCAACCGGCTCATAACCGGTCGGTCCTGGGTTCGAGTCCCCGAAGGTCCATTGGAGAGTAATCTCACCGCAGATATTTATATGGCCCAGTGGCTCAGTTGGTTAGAGCGTCGCCCTGTCACGGCGAAGGTCGTCGGTTCGAGTCCGATCTGGGTCGTTGCAGTGTCTTGAAGGGCGTTAGTCGTCATATGGGACACTGGTTTAAGGGGTCTTAGCTCAGCTGGGAGAGCATCTGCCTTACAAGCAGAGGGTCATAGGTTCGAGCCCTATAGGCCCCATTTTTGTGCAAAAATATGGTACTTGGGTTGACTTAGAGATTTCTAGTGTGCTGACACGTTCATTTTAGAACTAATGGCGAAGAATAAATTTTCACTCTGCAAGGCGGCGGAGGGAGGCGATGCGGTTGCACGCCCGCCGACAACAACGCAGCAGATGGATATTTAGGCAAGTCATTAGTCAAATTATGAACGTGTCAGTGCACTAGGCTTTTTTCTACTATATATCGGGAGGTATGGAATGATTAAGATATTTACGGATTCATGTTCGGATATTGTGAATAATCAGAGGGAGGATCTGGTTATATTACCTATTACGATTGCTTTTGACTCGGAGGAGTATCAGGATGGCATCAATCTTTCCCACAGGGAGTTTTATGAGAAGCTGATTGAGAGCGACGAGCTTCCTGTGACCAGCCAGATTCCTCCGGCTGTGTTCGAGGAGGCATACAGGGCTGCGGCGGAAAAAGGCGATGAGGTCATCGTGATTACTATTTCTTCCAAGCTGTCGGGCACGTATCAGAGTGCAAATATCGGCGCGGAGGATTATAAAGGGAAGGTACACATTGTTGACAGTGAAAATGCCAGCCTGGGGGAGCGTGTCCTGGTGGAATACGCACTCCGCCTGAAGGATCAGGGGCTTTCCGCCGGAGAGATTGTGGAGAAGCTGGAGAAGGAGAAAAAGAATATCCGTCTGATCGCCCTGCTGGATACGCTGGAATATTTGAAAAAGGGCGGACGCATCTCTAAGGCTGCCGCGGTGGCAGGAGGTTTGCTTTCCATAAAGCCGGTTATCGCTATTCAGGGCGGTGAGGTGGTCGTCCTCGGCAAAGCGAGAGGCTCTAAACAGGGTAATAACCTGTTGGCGGAGGAAATTAAACGGGCTAATGGCGTTAATTATGATATGCCTTTTATCCTGGCTTACACAGGGCTGACAGATGTAGTCATACAGAAATATATAGATGACCACGAGAGCTTGTGGAAGGGCATTGTGAACCGCCCAATCCCTGCCAGCGTGGGAGGCGCTATCGGTACGCATATCGGCCCGGGAGCCATCGGCATAGCTTTCTTTGCTTCCAATAATGGACAGGAAGCCTGATATAGCGGGCCGGCACAAACAATGGAAAACGGAGGACGACATGAAAGAAATCAACCAACAGTATCTGACGGGAGAGAGGGCGCTCTTTCAGGAGAGAGACAGTCATATCAGCTATTGTACCTTTGCGGATGGAGAATCGCCCTTAAAGGAGAGCTCCGATCTGAAGATTGAGAATACTCTGTTCCGTTGGAAATATCCTTTGTGGTACAGTAAGAATGTAGAGCTGAGCGACTGTACGCTGTTTGATATGGCGAGAGCAGGTATCTGGTATACAGAAAATATATCTGTCAGGGATACTATTATAGAAGCGCCGAAGAATTTCCGCAGGACAAAGAATATTGTGCTGAAAAATGTATCGCTGCCCAATGCGGAGGAGACCCTGTGGAACTGCGAGGGTGTTGTGATGGAAAATGTAACTGCTAAGGGAGATTATTTTGCAATGAACTGCAGAAATGTCAGGGCGGTTAATTTTTCCCTGACAGGAAATTATTCCTTTGACGGGGCGGCTGACGTGGAAATCAGGAATTCCAGAATGCTTTCCAAGGATGCGTTCTGGAATGCGGACAATGTTACCGTTTATGATTCCTTTATTTCCGGCGAATATCTGGGGTGGAATTCCAGGAATATTACGCTGGTCAATTGTACCATAGAGAGCCTTCAGGGCATGTGCTATATTGATAATCTGGTGATGAAAAACTGCCGGCTGATCAATACAAATCTTGCTTTTGAATATTCCCAGGCGGATGTGGAGATCGTCGGAAGCGTGGACAGCGTCTTTAATCCTAAGGGAGGAATCATCCGTGCGGACAGGATAGGCGAGCTGATCATGGATGGCAGGAAGGTGAAGCTGGATCAGACGAAGATTGAAGCCGGGGAGATTGGTAAGACCTCGGATCATGCGGAGTGGGAAAGTTAGTATGTATAATTTTGATAAGCTTACGGACAGACGGGGAATGGGTTCTTTAAAATGGGATGTCCCGGAGAGGGAGCTTCCTATGTGGGTTGCCGATATGGATTTTGAGACAGCCCCGGAGATTGCAGAATATATCAGGGAACGAGCAGCTCACGGTATTTTTGGTTACAGCATTGTCTCTGATGACTGGTATGAAGCATACATGGGCTGGTGGAAGCGCCGCCATGGCTTTGAGATGGAGAGGGAATGGCTGAGCTTCTGTACCGGTGTGGTGCCCGCCATCTCCAGCGCGGTGAGAAAGCTGACTACAGTGGGAGAAAATGTGCTGGTACAGACTCCGGTGTACAATATATTTTTTAACTCCATCAGAAATAACGGGCGGAATATCCTGGAAAGCCCCCTTGTCTATGACGGGGAGCAGTATTCCATTGATTTCAATGATCTGGAAGATAAGCTTGCCGACCCGCAGACTACAATGATGCTGCTGTGTAATCCCCACAATCCAGTTGGAAAGATATGGGACAGGGAGACTCTTGCGCGGATCGGCCAGCTTTGCGCCAGACATCATGTGTTGGTGCTTTCCGATGAAATACACTGTGACCTCACGGATCCCGGCTGCGAATATGTGCCTTTTGCCTCTGTGTCGGAAATCTGCAGGAATAACAGCATTACCTGTGTGGCGCCTACCAAGACTTTTAATCTGGCGGGCCTGCAGACAGCTGCGGTGGTCGTCCCCGACCCGGTGCTCCGTCATAAACTGAACCGGGGGATAAATACGGACGAAGTGGCGGAGCCCAACGCGTTTGCCGTGGGGGCAGCCGTGGCTGCCTTTGAAAAGGGGGAAAGCTGGCTGGATGAGCTGAGGCAGTATCTGTATGAAAATAAGCGTCTGGTGCGTACCTTTGTAAAGGAAAGGATTCCCCGGATCAGCGTAGTGTCCTCCAGCGCCACGTATCTGTTGTGGCTGGACTGCAGCCAGATCACGGAGGATGCCGGAGAGCTGTGTCGTTTCCTGCGTCAGGACAGCGGGCTGTACCTGACGGCGGGGGAGGAATACGGACGCTGTGGCAGGCAGTTTGTCCGTATGAACACTGCCTGCCCCGGGGAACGTCTCATGGATGGCCTGAATCGTTTGAAAATGGGTGTGGAGGCTTACGGTGCATAGAGCGCCGTAAGCCTTTTTAAATATTCGTAGCGTTCTTTCGCCTGTTTTTGCGCCCGGGCGAAAAGTACCTCAGCCTGTTCCGGCCTCTGGCGTTTCAGTACGTCGTAGCGGATCTCTCCGTCCAAGAATTCCACATAATCTAAATGTGGCTCCCCGCTATCTAAAAGGAAGGGATTTTTCCCTTCTTCCTTTAACTGTGGATTAAAGCGGAAAAGGTGGAAATATCCGCAGTCCACAGCCTTTTTGGCCTCATGGGGAGTGGAGCCCAGGCCGCTTCGCAGCCCGTGGGCTATACAGGTGGAATAGGCAATAATGAGGGAAGGCCCGGGGTAAGCTGCCGCCTCTGTAAACGCTGCCAGTGTCTGGTTAAAATCGGCGCCCATGGCAATCTGCGCTACATAGACATTGCCGTAGGTCATGGCGATGGAGGCCAGGTCTTTCTTACGCGTGGTCTTTCCGCCGGATACAAATTTTGCGGTGGAGCCGGTGGGAGTGGCTTTGGAAGCCTGTCCGCCGGTATTGGAGTAGACTTCCGTGTCCAGAACCAGTATATTGATATTCCGGCCGCTGGCAAGGATATGATCCAGCCCGCCAAAGCCGATGTCGTATGCCCAGCCGTCGCCTCCGATGACCCATTGTATCGTCTCTGCAGTTTCTCCCCGCTTCTCCGCCGCCTCCCGGGCCAGCAGCATACCGTAGCCGAATTCGGCCCCGTCCTCAAAGAGGGAATTGGACCAGGCGGGCCCCCTTCCTTCCTCATCGACGGCATAAGCGCAGGAAGGGTAGGAATTGGCCCAGATGGAGCTGCAGCCGGTAGCGTTGGCGATGAACATCCGGTCGCCGAACAGCTGAGTCAGGAGCTTTACATAAGGAGTTTCCCCGCAGCCGGCGCAGGCGCCGGAAAATTCCATATACGGGCGCAGGAACTGGCTGCCCTTAACTGTGTTTGTCTTGAATTTCTCTGCGGCTTCCGGACAGGGCAGGAGGGGCTTGCCGAAATCAAAGTATTGCTGCCGCTCCTCGTGTTCTGCGATGGGAACCATTTCCAGGGCCTTTTTCCCCTGCTTACCCGGACAAGTGGCGGCACAGGTGCCGCATCCGGTACAGTCCACCTCTGAGATCACAATGGAGAAGGTATGATCTTCCATGCCCATCATGGGAAGGGAGGGCATACCTTCGGGGAGATGGGAAGAACCGTCCTTTTTACTTACGGCGGGACGTATCACTGCGTGGGGGCAGACAAAGGAGCAGCGGTTGCACTGGATACAGTTTTCCGGCTTCCAGACAGGAATCTCCGTAGCCACGTTCCGCCGTTCATGGGCGGTGGTTCCGGGCGGGGTAAAGCCGTCCGCATAGGGCAGGAAAGCGGAAACAGGGAGGGAATCCCCGCGCTGGTCGGTAACGGGCTGCTGGATATTTGTTACAAAGGAAAGTATCTCAGGCTGGTCAGGCAGAGGCGGATTGTCCAGGGGGTGTTCCCGGGAAGGAAGACAGCCGGCCTCGGAGAGATTTCCCCAGGCCTCGGGCAGGGTGATTTCCAGAACCTCCCGGAAACCTCTGTCGATGGCTTCCTCATTCATCCGCAGGATATTGCCGCCGGCTTTGCCGTAGCTTTTGGCAGCGGCTTCCTTCATAAGCCGCTTTGCCTCATCCGGGGGCAGTAAACCTGACACGGCAAAGAAGGCCGCCTGCAGGATGGTGCTGATCTTGTTATTCAGGCCGATTTCCTTGCCAATGCGGATAGCGTCAATGACATAGAGACGGATGTGCCGTCTTGCCAGGCAGGCTTTTACATGGTCAGGCAGTTCCTTCTCCAGCTCCTCCTCTTTAAAGAAGCAGTTGAGCAGGAAGGCTCCTCCTTCCTTTAAGTCCTGTACCATATCATATTTATGCAGATAGACAGGGTTATGACAGGCCACGAAATCTGCGCGCCTGACCAGGTAAGCGCTGTGGATAGGGCTTTTGCCGAAGCGCAGATGGGAGATAGTGAGCCCTCTGGATTTCTTGGAATCATATTCAAAGTAGCCCTGTGCCAGCAGGTCTGTATGGTCGCCGATGATCTTAATGATATTCTTGGTGGCGCTGACGGTTCCATCCCCGCCCAGGCCCCAGAATTTGCAGGCTGTCAGGTCTGCAGGGGCGGTATCGCCAAGCTGCGGCAGGGGCAGTGACAGATTTGTGACATCGTCCTCTATCCCTATTGTGAAATCGGAGCGTGTGTCATTGAGATACACGGCGGCAATCTGTTCCGGTGTGGTGTCCTTGGAGCTGAGGCCGTATCTGCCGGACAGAATGCGAAAGCCCATTCCCTGCAGGGCCGCCGCCACATCCAGAAACAGCGGCTCACCGGGTGCACCGGGCTCCTTGGTACGGCTCAGGACAGAGATTATCTTTGTGGACGCAGGAAGGGCTGCTTTCAGGTGCTCTGCGCTGAAAGGGCGGTACAGATGGACGGAAACCAGACCATAGGGCCGATCGGGGACGGTTTCCAGATATTCCCGGATTGTCTCGCATACGCTTCCCATTGCAACGATCACATGGGCAGCCTGTGGATGGCCATAGTAGTCGAAAAGCCCGTAGCTCGTCCCTATGGCCTGATTGATCTTGTCCAGCTGCTTTTCCACAAGGGAGGGAAGTGCCAGGTACATGGGATTGGAGGCCTCCCTCACCTGAAAGAAGACATCGGGATTCTGGGCGGAGCCATAGATCTTTCCGTGATGGGGATGGAGGCATTCTTCCCGGAAGCGTTGGACAGCTTCCATGGGGAGCATAGATTTTAAGTCATTGTAATCCCATACCCGGATCTTGTGCAGCTCATGGGATGTGCGGAAGCCGTCAAAGAAGTTCAGGAAGGGAATACGCCCTTCGATGGCGGCAAGATGGGATACGGGGGACAGATCCATGACTTCCTGTACGCTTCCGCAGGCAAAGATGGCGCATCCGGTCTGCCGGCAGGCATAGATATCAGAATGGTCTCCGAAAATGGAGAGGGCATGGGTGGCAATGGATCTGGCAGCCACATGAATGACTCCCGGAAGCATTTCCCCGGCCATGCGGTACAGATTGGGAATCATGAGGAGCAGCCCCTGTGATGCGGTAAAGGTGGCAGCCAATGCCCCTGTGAGCAGGGCGCCGTGAACGGCGCTGGCGGCCCCCGCCTCGGACTGTAGCTGGGCAACCGTCATGGTCTGCCCCCAGAGATTCAGCCGACCGGCTCCCGCCCACTGGTCGTACAGTTCCGCCATGGGGGAAGAAGGCGTGATGGGGTAGATGGCCGCCACCTCACTGAAGGCGTATGCCACATGGGCAGCGGCGTGGTTCCCGTCTATGGTCTGCATGGGACGGGTATCCCTTGGATGATTGCTTATATTGGACATAAAAAGACCTCCGATCAAGATTGAGTATATTGAATACTATTCTGTCCCGGAGGTCTGTGATTTATGCTGTTATTTCAGGAAGCCGTTTACAATCTGCGCTTCCGCCTGTTCTTCGGTGAGTCCCAGGGTCATCAGCTTGGTGATCTGTTCGCCTGCGATCTTTCCAATGGCCGCTTCGTGAATCAGCTCCGCGTCCAGGTTGTTGGCGGTTATTTCGGGGATGGCGCTGATCGTAGCCCGATCCATGATGATGCCGTCACATTCGGAATGTCCGGCGCAGCGGCTGTTGCCGTTGATCTTTGAGAGAAAGAGCTGCCTGGAATCATCCTTTGCCACGGAGCGCGAGATGATATTGGCGCTGGATCCTTCCCCGTTTAAATCAACCTGGAAGGAGGTTTCGGCAGTCTGGCTTCCGTGGGTCATAAGCTTTTCAGTGACGATCAGCTTCGCGCCGTCGGAAAGGGTGGCAGTGGTGGAGCGTCTGGTGGAGTCTACCCCCTTGATCTGCACAGTTTCCAGCTCCATAAAGCTGTTCTCCCCCAGCAGCACAACGGTCTCGGGGTTCATGATACGCTCCCCTCTGCCGTCGCCGCTTCCGTAGTGCTTTTCCACATATTTCACATGGGAATTCTTTCCGATGTAAAAGGTATGAATCCCATCATGGCGGCTGTCGCTGTCGCCGCTGTTGTGGATGCCGCAGCCTGCCACAATGGTCACATCACAGTCGTCGCCTACATGGAAGTCATTGTAGACCATCTCGGTGAGCCCGCTCTGGCTGAGCAGCACGGGAATGTGCACGCTTTCCTTCTTTGTGCCGGGCTTGATCACAATATCGATGCCCTGCTTGTCCTCCTTTGTAATAATATCAATGTGGGCGGTGGTGGAGCGGTCAACACTCTGCCCGTTGGCACGGATATTGTATGCTCCCGCAGGCATTTCGTGGAGCCCTGCCACCTGCTCCAGAAGATTTCTCTGTATTTCGTCCATGTGAATTCCTCATTTCTATCTGTCTTTCAAGTTGATTGATATCTGTTATGCAGCGTCATGCCGTATTACTGTTGATTATATAATTTGCAGCCGCCTGTGCCGTTTAACAGCTCGGGGAGGATATCCTCCCTGTGGCCCCTTGCCTGTACGGAGCCGCCTGCCAGAACCACAATCTCGTCCGCAATATTCAGAATGCGCTCCTGGTGGGAAATGATGATCAGGGAATTGTCAGTGCTGCTGTGCAGGTCTTCAAATACTTTGATCAGGTTGTTGAAGCTCCAGAGATCGATTCCTGCTTCCGGTTCGTCAAACACGGAAAGAGGGGTGTTCCGGGCAATGATGGTGGCAATTTCAATCCGCTTCAGCTCGCCCCCCGACAGGCTTGTGTCCACGTCCCGGTTGATATAATCCCTGGCGCAGAGCCCTACTCTGGAGAGATAATCGCAGGCGGAGGAGAGCTTTATGTTGCTGCCCGCCGCGAGAGTGATCAGATCCTTCACCTTAATGCCCTTAAACCGCACAGGCTGCTGGAAAGCAAAGCTGATGCCCAGCCGGGCTCGCTCTGTGATGGACATGTCGGTAATGTCCGTACCGTTAAAGACTATCTTACCGGCTGTGGGCTTTTCAATGCCCATGATCAGCTTGGCCAGCGTAGATTTTCCGCCACCGTTGGGGCCGGTGATGGCAATGAAGGTATGATCCTCAAAGGTAAGACTGATATTTTTGATAATCTCCTTCTGGGAATCCGTGTCGCCGGATACCTGGAAAGAGAGGTTTTGCAGTTCTAACATGATGTACCTCCCAATGATGTTGTTGGAGTCATTATACCACAATCAAAATAAAAACAATACTGTTTTTTCGGTGGACGCAAAGTATGCCTGGAAAAGTGCAAAGTGTGCCTGTGGCGGCGCGGCATCTTGCTGTATAAACGGTTTTCTGCTAAAATAACAGTAAATTTTTCATGCGTGATCAGTTCGTATAAGGCAGAATGAGGAGGTATACAAATGATTTTTTCAGAGAAAAAGCATGTCAACAGGACTGCGCTCACAGGGCATACGATCATTGATTCGGTGCTGTTTCTCGCGTATCTGCTGGAGGTGTTTAAGGGATCCAGAACCATCGGGTATTTTGCGGTATTTGCAGTCATGACGGTGGCTCCGGTAGTGGCGGAGTGGATCATTTTCGCCAGAAATCCGGAGAGCGGGGCCATTAAACATATCATAGGCATAACGTATGGTATATTATATTTATTTGTCATATTTACGACTACCAGCCTGCTCCCCTTTACTTATGCGTTTCCCATGTTTATCGTTGTCATACTGTACATGGATGTGCGCTTTAATATCATGGTCGGTGCGTTTGCGGTGATGGGCAATATCATCTATGTGGCGCAACATGCGGTTACCGTGGGGTATGCGCCTGCGGAAATACCGGATGTGGAGATCAGGCTGGCGGCTACGATCCTCACGACAGCTTTTATTATCATGACTACGATGGCGGTGACAAGGGTCAATGACTCCAAACTGAGGCAGATTCAGGAGAAGACGGCGGAAACGGAAGCCCTGATGGAAACTGTTCTGAATACTTCCAGGGAGATGACCGAGGATATCATTGAGATCACCGGGCAGATGTCTGACCTGGGCAGTTCAGTTGCCAGGGTTCATGCCGCTATGGGGGAGGTTTCCACAGGAAGTACGGAGACGGCGGAATCCGTGCAGGTACAGATGCAGCGCACGGAGCAGATACAGGCGCATATAAACAGGGTGAAGGAGACGGCGGCCCGGATTGAACAGAACATTGCGGAGACCGTACAGAAGGTGACTGCCGGCAGCGGGCAGATGGACGCTCTGGCGGGTCAGGTAGAGCAGTCCAAGGCCGCCAATGCGCAGGTGCTGGCGAAAATGGAGGAATTGGGTGCCTATACCAGCCAGATGAACACGATCATTGAAGCGATCAGCAGCATTGCGGACAATACCGGGATGCTGGCGCTGAATGCTTCTATAGAGGCGGCGAGGGCAGGGGAATCGGGCAGAGGCTTTGCCGTGGTGGCAGGGCAGATTTCTGAGCTGGCAAATCAGACACAGACAGCCACCGCTAACATCACCGGGCTGATCCATAATATCAACAAAGGGCTTGGGCAGGTGTCGGACGCCGTGGATGTAGTCACCAGGAGCAATGATGCGAATGTGGAGAGTACGAATGTGGTGAAAGGTAATTTTACAGGTATTTCCAGGGGCGCCGTGGAACTCCGTGAGCGCACGGGGGAGCTGCTGGATATCATTCAGGATCTGTCCGGCGCCAATGGCGGGATTGTGGAAAATATCCAGACGATTTCTGCCATCACGGAGGAGATTTCTGCCCATGCCAATGAAACCTACCATATCTGTGATGATAATTTAAGTATGGTGGATTCTGTCAGAGGGATTGTGGACAGCCTGAACGAGAGCGCCCGGAAGATGCAGGGGGCATAGATACAGGGATTGGAGATATGTAATTGGGCGATATGTAATTGAGTTGAATTTTTTTGAAAAAACGCTTGACTTTTTGGCTTGCGGCGGTTATCATATATATTGTTGCAAATGATATATTGCAACAATACCTGTGCGTTTAGCTCAGCTGGATAGAGCGTTTGGCTACGGACCAAAAGGTCGGGGGTTCGAATCCTCTAACGCACGTTTTATTCCTGCGGGCAATGAGCCAAGCGGCCGTGCTTGCACGGACAGTTGGCGAATGCCGCGAGGATTAGATACTTGTTAAATGATTGGATGACGGAGAAGCCTTTACGAGAGGTATTCCCCGTCATTTTGCTATAAATTGAAATTTGAGAGGAAGGTAAGATTATGAAAAAGCATTTGTGTATTTTGTGTTCTTTTATATTGATTTTATCAGTAACAGCGTGTGGAGCAGATTTTGACGGCAGCCGAACAGGAAACAGCAATGAGTTTTTGATGGACTATAAGGTATTTAATAAAACGGACTCTCAAGACCTGATTGTTGAAAAAGGAGATACTATCCATGTAGAGATTATTGTTGAGGGTGGCAGTATATCATTTAAGATTCAGAAAGATGGTGAAGTACCTGTCTATGAAGGGGAAGATGTCTCCATTTCTGATGAATTTGACATTGATATTGAAGAAAGCGGAACGTATACAGTTTCAGTAACTGGTCAGAAAGCGAAAGGAAGTGTCAGCTTTACAGTAGTTACCGACCAGTAGGCAAATCACAATCGGAATTGTTGGAGGAGAAATGGCTACACCTAAGTTAGAAACAAATAGACTAATTCTAAGAGAAATTCACCCAGATGATGTGGAGGCAATCTTTAGCTGTTGGATGCAAGATGAAAATGTATCAAAATATATGTGGTGGAAAGCAAGTAATGATATAAACGAAGCAAAAGAATTTGTAGAATTTGAAATTGAAAATCTAAAAAATGATAAGTGGAACAGATGGATTATCGTTTTGAAAAACACAAATGAAGTAATAGGCACGTGCTTGCTTTTTTTCAATGATGATGAAGGGCATTGGGACATTTCTTATAATCTCGGAAGAAAATTTTGGGGAAATGGGTATGTGACCGAAGCTATGAGTACTGTCTTAAAATATGCGGTTGAAGTAATGGAGATAAATGAAATAGGTACATCGTATGCTATAGAAAATCTCGCTTCTGGTCGTGTCCTTCAAAAATTAGGGTTTCAATTCGTAAAAGAAATTCCTTATGAATGTAATGGAGGGGATATAGTTACGACAGGAAGATATTGTAAATATAAAACAAGATAAAATTCTTATTTATTGTGGAGCTAAATAGAACGAAGGATTGGAGATTACTTGTTTACACTCGAGAGTATTGACAAGATATAGTATGAATGTTATGATATGAATCAAGTTAACATAAGAAAAGGCGATGACGGAAACAAGTAGCATACTGGTTGCAGACAGAGAGAGCATCATTTGGTGGAAGATGTTTATGTGGATTGTATGTGAAAACCATTCCCAAGCCGTAGTACTGAAAGTAGATGTAGGTACTACCGTACACCTGCGTTAAAGGTTAGGGTTTGATAGAACCTGAAGTGAAAAATTGAGGTGGAACCGTGCATAAAGCACCCTTGAAGATACAATAGGTATCTTTGAGAGTGCTTTTCTTATGTTGATCAAAATTTTATAGAAAGGAAATGATAAAATGAAGATTAAGATGAAGGACGGTTCCGTCAGGGAGGCTTGTTTTGAGGAGGAATTGGGGAGGAATGCGTTCAGGCATACGACGGCGCATATTCTGGCACAGGCTGTAAAAAGACTGTATCCAACGGCAAAGTGTGCAATAGGCCCGGCTGTTACAGATGGTTTCTATTATGATTTTGAATTTGACTTTCGTTTTTCGGAAGAAAACTTTGCTGAAATAGAAGCAGAGATGAAAAAAATCGCGAAAGAAAACCTGCAGCTTCGGCAGTTTACAACGGACCGTGAAAGGGCATTGCAGGAAATGGAAGAAAGAAATGAACCCTATAAGGTTTTGATGTTAAAGGAAATGCCGGAAAATGAAGTGATCAGTTTTTATCAGCAGGGAGAATATCTGGAGATGTGCGCCGGGCCTCATGTGGCGTATACCAGTGCGATCAAAGCATTTAAGCTGTTGTCCGTTGCGGGGGCATACTGGCGTGGAGATGAAAATAATAAAATGCTGACCAGGATCTATGGCACATCATTTCCAAACGAGGATATGCTGCAGGAATACCTGTACCGGTTGGAGGAAGCTAAAAGAAGGGATCACAGGAAGCTGGGAAGGGAATTGGGATTATTTGCATTGTTTGAGGAGGGGCCGGGATTCCCGTTCTTTCTCCCTAAGGGAATGATCTTAAAAAACCTGCTGATTGACTATTGGAGAAGGCTGCATACGAGAGAGGGGTATGTGGAAATATCCACACCGGTCATATTGAATCGTCAGCTTTGGGAAACATCCGGGCACTGGGAGCATTACAGAGACAATATGTATACAACTCTGATCGATGGCACGGATTATGCCATAAAGCCCATGAGCTGTCCGGGGGGAATGCTTGTATATAAAATGGAGCCCCATTCTTATCGAGAATTCCCCATGCGTATCAGTGAGCTGGGATTGATCCACAGAAATGAAAAATCAGGGACTTTACATGGCCTGATGCGCGTGCGCTGCTGCACGCAGGACGATGCCCATATCTTTATGACACCGGAGCAGATACCGGATGAGATAAAAAATGTTGCCCGGCTGATAGATGAGGTGTATTCCAGTTTTGGATTTAAGTATCATGTGGAGCTGTCCACAAGACCGGAAAATTCTATTGGAAGTGACGAAGACTGGGAAATGGCGACAGAGGGCTTAAAAAACGCATTGGATGATCTAAAGCTGCCATATGCTGTAAACGAAGGAGATGGAGCATTCTATGGCCCGAAGATAGATTTCCATCTGGAAGATTCCATCGGGAGGACATGGCAATGTGGAACGATCCAATTGGACTTTCAGCTGCCCCAGCGTTTTAAAGCGGAGTATATCGGAGAAGATGGGATGAAGCATCGCCCCATTATGATACACAGAGTGGTATTCGGTTCTATGGAACGCTTCATGGGCATTTTGATCGAACATTTTGCCGGTAAATTTCCGTTATGGCTTTCACCGGTGCAGGTAAAGATATTACCCATCTCGGAAAAATATATCGCTTATGCGGAAAGGCTTGAAATGACCCTGAAAAAAGAAGGGCTTCGCTGTGAAACGGACAGAAGGGCTGAGAAAATAGGCTATAAAATAAGAACGGCACAGTTGGAAAGAGTACCCTACATGATTGTGATTGGCGAGAAGGAGGTTGATACAGACAGTGTTTCGGTTCGGAAAAGAGATGCCGGTAATCTGGGGAATATGTCAACCAGGCAGTTATTGGAAGCGCTTCATGAGGAGGGGATAGGTATGGAAGTGTCATAAAGACCGAAAACTGTTACATTTGTGTGGCAAATGTCGAAAATTCCGGTTGACTGTTAAATAAAAGTGTGATATATAAATTTTATAAAACCTGTGCGGAATTGATGCATAGGAGTGGATTTTTCAAGAGTATTCTTTTTTCGCCACGCAGCTGTTACAGACAGATGCGTGGCTTTTTCGTTATGAGGGCTGCGCTGCCAGGTAAAAATATACAGCTTGTGGAAAAGGGAATATGCTCAATTTATACTGGGATGAGGAGTGAGGCAATATGGAACAGACTTTTATGAAAGAGAAGAAGGTACTTCCGCTGGTGGTATCCATGTCGCTGCCGATGGTCATATCCATGGCAGTCAATTCACTGTACAATATCATTGACAGCTATTTTGTTGCCAGGGTGAGCGAAGATGCCATGACGGCGCTGGCTCTTGTATTCCCGGTGCAGAACCTGATCAACGCCATCGCCATTGGCTTCGGAATCGGCATCAATGCGGGGATTGCCCTCTGTCTGGGCGCAGGGGATCAGGAGCGGGCAGACAAGACGGCCACACAGGGCGTATTATTCAGCTTTATACACGGTGTGCTTCTGGCGGGAGGCTGTATCCTTGGTATGCCGCTGTTTTTGAGAGGCTTTTCCTCCGATGCGGGTATCATCGGCCTGGCGCTGGATTATTCAGACAGGGCATTTCTGTTTGCCCCTGTTATCGCATTGGGGCTGGCTTTCGAGAAAATCTTCCAGGCGGTGGGCAGGATGAAGGTTTCCATGTTCAGCATGATGTGCGGGTGTATAGTAAATATAATCCTGGATCCGCTGATGATCTTTGGGATGGGCCCTTTTCCGGAAATGGGTATCGCGGGGGCGGCTTATGCCACGGGGATCGGACAGTGCGTCACGCTCGCGGCATATCTGATCTTTTACCTCTCCGGCCCTGCCGCGGTGAGAATCCGCAGAAAGCATATGAGACCGGACAGTATGGTAATGAAGAAAATGTATGCGGTAGGCGTTTCCGCCACCTTGAACCTTGCCCTGCCCTCGCTGCTGATTTCCGCATTGAACGGGCTTTTGGCAGATTTCTCTGAAAAATATGTCCTTGTCCTGGGGGTGTATTATAAGCTGCAGACATTTATTTATCTGACGGCTAACGGGATCATCCAGGGGATAAGGCCTCTGATGGGGTATAATTTCGGGGCGGGAGAGCATGGCCGTGTCAAAAAGATATTTTACACGGCGCTGAAAATGAACCTTATCATTATGCTGGCGGGGACTCTGCTGTCCTGGGCGGTGCCTGGCCGGCTCATCGGCTTATTTACGGACAGCGCTGAAACGGTCGAAATCGGAGCAAGGGCGCTGCGGATCATAAGTCTGGGATTTGGAATCTCGGCGGTCTCCGTGACCTGCTCCGGGGCGCTGGAGGGGCTGGGGAAGGGGGTTCAGTCCCTTATCATATCCCTGCTGCGGTATGTGGCGGTCATCCTGCCTGCATCGTATCTGTTCAGCCGGTTTGCCGGGGCGGAGGGGGTATGGTCTGCCTTTTGCTTTACGGAATTTGTGACTGCGTTTGTGGCGATGGCCATTTACCGGAGAGAAACGAAATCCAGGAATGATTATTCATGAATAGGGAAAAGCCATGCAAGATATTCTTTTATAAATCGGGGAATAGAAACGGGAGCTGGGGCTTTGGCCCGTATCAGCTCGGGAATGGAGATTATCGTGAATCAAAAGCTGGAAAATCTGCTGCAGCTGGCATTACAGACACCGGAGGAGATCAGGGAAGAAACGGACGATCTGAACACAGGATTTGACAGCTCTGCCCGGACATGGGAGCTGATTGTAAAGTATCATGGAAGCCTGGATGTACTGGCCGATATCGGGGTGGGGGTTGAGTACCTGATCGCAGGATATGCGATACTTACTGTACCGGAGAGCCTGGTGGAGCGGATGGTGGAGCTGGAACAGATTGAATACGTGGAAAAGCCGAAGCGCTATTTTTATCAGCAGGTAATGCCTGTGGAAGGTTCCTGCCTGGAGCCGGTGATTTTCCGGGAACCGGCTCTGACAGGGAGGGGCGTGCTGGTGGCGGTGCTGGATTCCGGGGAGCGTGTTATTATATTGTCAGGTTAGCAAAACCTCAGTAAAATCAAGGGGTTCCGCTGATTTAGTCCTACGAAAAAGTGCCGGATGAGAGGTCATTTTTGAGTGAGGACGGGCCCGTTTCAGCAATCAAAAAGAATACTTGCAGTTATTTAACACAAGGCAGATTGACTATACTATCCGGCGGGGTATTTTTGTACCCATTACAACTGAATAATGATTTAGGTGGGACTAAATTGGCTTTCTTTTATGCAGGCTCTTTTAGTCCCGCTTTTTTTCGCCCGGAAAAAGGCCGGAAAAGGGTACTGCAGGACAGAGGCCGGTTTAGTTGCCACAGCAGCAAAGGAGGTAGGTGAACGGTTCTGCTTTTATCCGGGTGCTGTATAAAATATGGCGCCACAGACGGCCGCCGGGGGTTGGTAAAATCCGGCCCCGGCCCGCTGTCTGCATAAAGATCATATGTAACCGGATAACAGATTTAACAACAGAAAGGAAGCAAGAGAATGGGCAAGGTAATAGGAATTGTAAACAGGAAAGGCGGTGTGGGTAAGACCACAACGGCCACAACCCTGTCTTATCTGCTGTCTAAGGAAGGATGCAGGGTGGCATTGATCGACTTTGACGGGCAGAGGCACACAACCAAATTATGCGGGGTGGCTGCACCGGAGCAGCTTTCCGTGACAATCTATGATATTCTGAAAAGTATTGTGATGAATGAGAAGCTGCCGGACAAAGAAGCTTACATGGTAAGGACGGAGGCGGGAGTGGATCTTGTCCCGGCAAACAACAAGCTGGACAACTTTGACAAGCTGATGTGCGATACTGATTTTGCCGAGTACAAGCTGAAAGAGTTTGTGGATACCATAAAGGGGCAGTATGATTATATCCTGATTGACGGGATGCCCAAAATGGGGACAGCCATGATAAATGTAATGATATGCTGTGACAGCCTGATCATTCCGGTTCAGTCGGAGACGCTGGCGGTAGAAGGGATGGCAGAATTTCTCAGGGCTTTTCACAGGATCAGGAGCCATGCCAATGCCGGACTGGAGATTGAGGGCATACTGATCACCATGGATAATGAACGCACCAAGGTATCCAGGCGAGTGAAAGCACAGTTACAGCAGGCGCTTGGGGAGAAAGTGAGGATATTTACGAACAGTATCCCCCGTTCCATCAAGGTGCCGGAGGCGGTGGAGTACGGCATGACAATCTGTGAGTACGAGCCGGACAATCCGGCGGCAAAGGCCTACGAAAAATTTGTAAAGGAGCTGATGGGAAATGGCGGCAAGGACACCCAAAATACCGGCAAGAAGCACATTGCTTAGTTCCAGTCTGGACGGAATGGACGATCTGTTTACTTTTAAGACCAAAGAGGAAGCAGGGCAGGGACAGGAAATTCAGGAAAACGGTACGGCAGGAGTGCTGGAAATGGACTTTGAACAGATGGAGCCCTTCCCTGACCACAAATTCAAACTGTATACCGGCCAGAGGCTTCAGGATATGGTGGAGAGCATCCGGGAGTTTGGGATACTGGAACCCCTTGTTCTCTGGAAGCATGAGGGGAGATATACCATACTGAGCGGTCATAACCGTGTCAATGCGGCAAAACTGGCAGGGCTGACAAAAGGTCCTGTGGTCATCCGGGAGGAATTGAGCTGTGAGGATGCGGCACTGATTGTGACAGAAACAAACCTGCGACAGCGCTCCTTTGATGATCTCAGTCCCTCTGAAAAGGCATTCTGCCTGAAACAGCATTATGATGCCATCAAGAGCCAGGGCAGGAGAAATGATCTTTTAAAAGAGATTGAGGACCTTGTAAACCCGCACAAAACCGGGGAAAACGGGACTTGTTTGGAAAACCCAAAGAAGTTGGACGCAGGAGAGACAGTCAGTGAGGAATATGGACTGAGCAAGGATCGTATTGCAAGGTATCTCAGGATAGCAACTCTGGCTACGCCGCTTCTTGAATGCCTGGATACAAGAACGCTGGGCTTTGAAGCGGCATACGACCTCTCTTTTGTAAAAGCGGAGATGCAGCCGTTGATTGCAGAAATGGTGACTGCCGGTAATCACATAGATACAAAGAAATCTTTCATGCTGCATGATCATGCCAGGAAGGGAAACCTGACGGAGGAACTGATTCGGCAGATCATTCTGGATGAAAAAGTCAAAAAAACCAAAAACAGTACACAACAGCCCATCCGAATAAAGGAGACTGTCATAAGCAGGTTTTTTGATGGAAGGCAGAGCAGGAAGGAGATTGAGGATACGATCATAAAGGCGCTGGAATTATATTTCTCCAACAGCGGCGGAAAAACGAGGCAGAAGGTTGGGTAGGGAGACATATCTGGCAGACCTGTACTGCCAGTCAGTGCAGGCATTGACACAGAACCGGGCTGAGTGGATGGGGCTTTTGTCCAGTGTGTCAAAGTATTACAAAATGTCTTTTGATAAAAATGTGCTGATCTATATACAGAGGCCGGATGCAGGGCTGCTTGCGACAAAAGCGGGATGGGAGAAGCAGACGGGAAGATATTTGAAAGCCGGTTCCAAAGGAATCGGTGTCGTGGATATGAACAATCCGAAGGCTACGCTTACCTACTATTTTGACCTCGCAGATACCCGTGGCGATTATGAGGGATTTCAGAAAGCAATGAACGCTGTCTGGTCTCTGGAGAGGCAGTATCAGCCGGAGATTCTGCACAGGTTCCATGAAAGTCTTGGCACGGATGACGGAAACATGGAAAACTGCCTGTGCCAGCTTGCCGGTATGCAGGCAGATGCTTTCCTGAAGAAATATCCGCCCCGCGTGGAAGTCAGGAATCAGGACTGTGTCCTGTACGGACTTCCTGCAGAGGCCGTACAGGAGGAATTTGCAAAGCTGGCATCAGACAGTGCCGCCTATATCATTTTCAAAAAATGCGGGATCAGGACGGAAGTTTTTGAGGAAACAGGAGCTTTTGAGAATATCAGCCATTTCGGAAGCCTGGAGCTTTTCATGGGGCTTGGCTATTATGCCTGTGCCATAGCGAGGCCGGTATTGTCGGAGATTCATAAACGGATTGAAGATATCAAGGAAGAGAGGAGCCAGAGATATGAGACGGGAACCGTTAGCAAAACTGGAATATACAAAGGGGGAGGACGGGATGCTGTATCCGAACCTCCAGATATCTACAGACAGGAAATGCGACCAGAGACCAGCAGGGATGTTTGGGAGAAGGTGGAAGGATTATATGAAGTCGGAACACCCTCAGAGATTGTCGGAGCTGATCGCACAGGGACAGATCAACGAGATGATAGACAGGGTGGACAGGGAGGCGGAAGTGAAGAAAGAGACGCTGATACAGCAGCTTCTGGAAGTACAGCCGATGCCGGAGACAGAGGATACGCTGGAGAGAGCCGGACACATGGAGATGATAACCAGGCAGGCGGAAGAAATCATACTGAGCGAGACCGTATATCAGCCCAGATAGCTGGACAAGGAACCGGAGAGAAACCTGGAAAAAGCAGTGCCGGAAATATTACTGGAAATAATGATACTGAGGAACCCAAAACGGATATTGCCGCCGAGGGTTCCTCTTTTTATTTAACCGATGCAGCCACAAAAGAAGATATCAGGGAGCATAAGGACTGGGATGAAATACGGAGACTTCTGACAGATACCAGTGTGTATCCACAGGGACTGTATGAACGAATCAACCAGGTTTTCCGGCAGGCTGCTTCCACGGAAGCAATACGGGATGCCGTCAGAAACATTTATCTGGATTATGGTTTACAGAAGAACAGTGACGGGACAATGGGAATCATGCCGGGAAGGGATGCGGCAGACCTCTTTTGGGGTGAAGATGGCTTTGTGCGGCTGTCATGGGATGTGGCCGCCCATGCGATAGGTATTCTTATACGTGATGGGGAATATCTTTCTTTTCATGAGGAAGAAGATTCTGTGGGAGATTTTAATATTTCTGATGAAGATATTCCTGGTGAAGATATTTCTGGGGAAAATATTCCCGGCGTATTGGAAGGTGCACAGGAAAGCAGGGAAAATGACCATGCAGATGGGCAGCTCAGTTTGTTTGATCTCTATTCCGGTTCCGGTGATGGGGATGTGCAGACGGATGAACATATGCTACGCCCGGAAGCCGCACTGGAGGAAGAAAAGAAAAGGGATCTGCCGTTCCCGTTGGGGAGCCGGATTGCCTATGATGGGCGGATTTATGAAATCCTTGGATATGGGGATGACGGCCATACGGTAGAAATGGGTGATATAGAACAGCAAAAAGAGGATGGCGTGTATAAGGCCAGGGAGATACTTCCGGCAGCCCTGATCGCAAATGCGGAATTGCTGAAATCTCTTTATACAGAAGCAGATTATACAGAAGCGGAGGCGGGAGAAGTTATCCAGACGGAACAGGGAGGGGGATCGAATTACCGCTATCAGCCGGAGCATCACCTGTATGAGGGAGGACCCAAAGCCAAATTCCGGAACAATGTGGAGGCGATACGGCTGCTTAAGCACCTGCAGCAGGAAAAGCGCATGGCATCTGCAGAAGAACAGATTATCCTGGCACGTTTTGTAGGCTGGGGAGGACTTGCGAATGCCCTGACACCCGGCAGGGGAGGAAATGATTCCCAGGTGAATCATTGGGAAAAGGAATATGATGAAATCACGGGACTGCTGACAGAGGAAGAAATGCAGTCGGCGGCGGCATCCACCCTGACATCCTATTATACGGATCAGAAGATTATTGGCTATATCTATCAGGCTTTGTACAATTTTGGCTTCCGCTCAGGGAATATTCTTGATCCGGCGCTTGGGACAGGTAATTTTTTCTCTGCCCTGCCGGAGGGCATGAGCCAGTCAAAACTTTATGGGGTGGAGCTGGAACCCATTGCGGGAGGCATTGCAAGAAAATTGTATCCGCAGGCAGATATCCTCATTAAAGGATTTGAGGATACGGATTTTCCCGATAGTTTCTTTGATGTGGTAGTGGGGAATGTGCCGTTTCACAGCATTAAAGTCAGCGACAAACGATATGACCGCTATCACTTAAAGATACATGAGTATTTTCTTGCGAAGTGCCTGGATAAAATCAGGGCAGGGGGTATCATGGCGGTTATTACCACAAAATTCACTTTGGATAAAGAAAACCAGACCATGAGGAAGTATGTTGCACAGCGTGCGGAACTGATTGGTGTTGCTACCCTTCTGTATCGACCTATAATTACCATGGTTGCCTGTCACAGAATTAACCGATATAATGACATGAGAACAGGGAAAGGAAAAGGTTTCAGGACACTAATCTTTTGCAGAGAGCCGTATCCTGAAACCATCATTAAGAACATGGTCATTATATCAAAATATGAAGTGGAATACAAGAAGGGCGAAGATATTTTTAATCAACAGTAGGGGAGAATGTGTCTGTCCCTGCTGCAGGAGTCCCCTTAAATACAGGGATAGCAGGAAACGCGTGCACAGGATTGCAGGAGGCGGGAAGGAATGGTACCTGATCCGGCGGCTGAAATGCAGCAGTGACAAATGCGGGAGGCTCCATAACGAACTGCCGGACTGCCTTTGTCCTTATAAGCATTATGATGCGGGACTGATCGAGGATGTTGTGGATGGTGTGATCAGCGAAAGGGACAGGGAAACGGAAGACTATCCCTGCGAAGGGACCATGAAACACTGGAGATGGTGGTTCCATAGAAATGAAAAAAATATGGAAGGGCAGATCAGGGGGGCGGCACACCGTTTCCTGGATCTGGATGGAAAGTTCCTGAAATCCGGGACTTCCTTACTGGAAGGGCTAAAGGAACGGATAAGCCCCGGGTGGCTTAAGGCGGCGGCCAGGGCCATATATAACAGCGGGGGGCGGATAGAGCCGTATCCGGCCGTGGCATGAGGATGCACCCACTTTTGTTCGCTGTCATTTTTATTCCGGTGTATGATGGAATCCGAAAGGAGGACCATACATTATGGAGAAAAAAGAAGTAAAAAAATGGCAGGACGAAGAAGCGCTTAAAAGATACCAGATGATAGCGCCGCTCCTGGATCCGGACATGGACGAAGGGAAAAGACAGCAGCTGCGGGAGGAAGCCGCGGAAAAGAACGGCATATCCAAAAGGACGCTGTACCGTTATGAAAAGGGTTACCGTGAGGAAGGGTTTGACGGCCTGCGGCCGGCCAGCCGGACGAAACACAGGCAGCAGGGGCTTCCGGAAAACTTTGGGGAGATCATGGAACAGGCAGTGCAGTTAAGGCGCGAAGTCCCGAAGCGGAGCGTGCGGCAGATCATAAAGGTGCTGGAGCTGGAAGGCTGGGCGCAGCCGGGCGTGCTGAAGCAGTCCACGATGCAGAGGCACCTGTATGACGCGGGGCTTGGTAAAAAGCAGATGAAACGGTATGCGGAGAAAAGGGAGGCGTCTTCCAGACGGTTCTGCAGGCCGCACCGGA
>CATKXX010000044.1 GCA_949840935.1 uncultured Acetatifactor sp.
TTCCTTGGGCTGTGCGTCACACTTTGTGGGATGCAAGCCCCGATTTGGGAGGCGTAGTGGGGCTACGTTGACCAAATTGGGGCGCCGCAGGCCGCGAAGTGGGGCGTGCAGACCGAGGGAATGATTTCTCAAACACGCTCTAGAGCGATGAAGGAGGAAGGGAAGCAGGGAAATGATCACAGGCGAGGGAGCCGATGGAAAGCAGGGGGGCTGTTGCCGTCATAAATTTTGGGCGGCGGGCAAGGAAATCATGGTTTTTGGGAGTCAAATGACAGAAGCCCCGGTAATTTATCTGAATACCTCTGCGGAGGAGGGGGAGCAGGTGTACGGGACATTGTGCGGGAAGGGCTGCCGGGACTTCACCCTTGTGACCATTAGCGGCCTTGACTGGAACCGCGACATGGCGCCCTGGGATGCCCCTCCGGTTTCGGAAAAGGATGCTTCTTTCACAGGCGGCGCGGAGGGGTATCTGCGGCTTTTGACGGAGGAAATCGTGCCGGGTGCGGAAGCGCAGGTACCGGGGGCTGTTTTGTGGAGAGGGCTGGCGGGGTATTCCCTGGCCGGATTGTTTGCCCTGTATTCCATGTATCACACAGGGCTTTTTTCCCGGATCGCCAGTGTGTCGGGCTCGCTTTGGTTTCCCGGATTCAGGGAATATGTTTTTTCCCATGAGGTGAAAAAGCCTCCAAAGTGTTTATACCTGTCCCTGGGCGGCAGGGAACACAGGACAGGCAATCCTTATATGAAAACGGTGCGGACCTGTACGGAGGAAATACAGGCTTTCTATGCGGCCGGGGGAATTGACGTGAAGCTGCAGATAAATCCGGGAGGCCATTTCAGGGATACCGTGCAAAGGACTGCGGCGGGGATTGAGTGGCTGTTAAAGGGAGAGTGAATCGGAAACCGCGGCGGGAATTGAGAGGCTGTTAAGGGGAGAGTGAATCGGAAACCGCGGCGGGAATTAAGAGGTTTTCAGGGGATTCTGCATTCAGCGGGTGCAGCCTGGAAAGCGTCATGGGGAAGGAACGGAGGTGGAAACGCGGATGACGGTGCTGTATTCCATCCTGCATTTTCTGGTGGACGGTATGTGCGCCATGGCGATGTTTGGAAAATACATCTCCCGGGAAGACGGATATTTTTACATACTATTGTATAACTTCTGCGCTTTTGCGCTGCAGATGCCTTTTGGAGCGGCGCTGGATCTCTGGAGCGGGAAAAAGGGGAAGCCGGGGCCTGCCTTTTGTATGGCTGTGGCGGGAGTCCTGTGCACTATGGCGGGAGCGGCCCTTCATCCTGTGCTGCTGGGAGTGGGAAACGCTCTGTTCCATGTGGGTGGCGGCGTGGGAACCGTCTGCGAGGATCATGCCTCGGGAAGCCGCGGGGCAAGGCTTGGTGTGTTTGTGGCGCCGGGGGCACTAGGGCTGTATCTGGGATCTCTGATCGCAAAGGGAGACAGGACACCTGGGAATGTGCCTGCAGGGGCGGAGGGATTTATCGCGGGCACTGCTCAGGATGTGTGCCGGCAAGGGGCTCTGGATTTGGGGAAGGAGCTGAATGGGCGGCTTTTTGGAGCTGGTGTGGTCATGCTGCTCTTGCTGGGGGCGGCTGCGTGGAAGGTTCAAAACGGCAAAAGAGAGGATCCCCGTGAAAGCAGATTGGCCTTTGGTGGAAGCTGCGGCAAGGAAGGGGCAGAAAGCTGCGGCATGGAAGGGGCAGAAAGCTGCGGCAAGGAAGGGGCGGAAAGCGGCGGGAAAGCTCTGAGGCTGGCAGTATGCTGTCTGCTGGTGGTCATCCTGCGGTCTTATATAGGAATGGCGGTCAGCTTTCCCTGGAAGACGGGAATCCTTAAGGGGCTTCTCGGCGTGACGGCGGTGGTGGGGGGAAAAGCGGCAGGCGGCCTGTTTGCGGCCAGGTACGGCTCTTTCCGGACGGCGGCGGTTTCCCTGCTGCTGGCGGCGGCCTGTTATCTGTTTTCTTCCTCCATGCCGATGGGGCTGGCCGCTTTGTTTCTGTTTAACATGACCATGCCGGTAACTTTGTATTGGATGGTCTGCGGCTTCCCGCAGACGCCCGGCTTTGCCTTTGGATTTCTGACCTTTGGGCTGTTCCTGGGATTCCTTCCGGCCTATTTTGCCGTTCCCGCTTTCTGGAGCGGGGGCGTTTTGGGCAGTGTGGGAAGCGTGCTGTCATTACTGTTGCTGGCGGCAGGGCTTAAGCGTGTTTGGAAAAGGGGGACGGGGTGGAAAGCGGTCTGATTGAAATGTTTACCGTGTCCCTGACGCTTACCCTGGCTGTGGAGCTGGCGGTGGCGTTTATGCTGGAACGGGCCGGGAAGCCCAGGAGGGGGAAGCGGTGGGGCAGGGAAATGCTGCTTGTGGTGCTGGCCAATGTGCTTACCAACCCGCCTGCCGTACTGCTTTGCTGGATTGGCGGACTGTATCTGCCCAGGCTTTGGGAGATACCGGTACAGCTTATGGTGGAGGCGGGAGTAATGGTGGTGGAAGCCTGCATCTATCAAAGCTTTGCGCACTTGCCCCGGTGGGAGATCCGGCGCCCGGTGCTTCTGGCAGTGGCGGCTAATCTCTGTTCCTGGCTCACGGGGGTAATCGTGTGAAAAGTACTTCCAGCCGCTCATGCCAGAGGGCATTTCGCGGAGAAGTACTATATTTCTCGTTGAAAAACGCCCAAAACAGGCGTTTTCCCACGGATTAGAGATTCCGCAGAAGCGGAATCATGGCGGTTTTGTATTCAGGAGGAGCTTACGTTTATGAAAAAGAGAATATGTTTTTGGGGAACGATTTTCTGTCTGATGTTTTGTACCCTTTCCGTGCGGGCGGATTTGATCTGGGAGCCGCAGGATTCCTTTTACCGGACACATGCGGAATCCTGTACTTATGTTACCCGGCGCTTCACCGCAAAGGGCCCTGACGGCCAGGTCATTGTCTACAAGAGCCCAGAGTCGCCGAAAGTGATCGCCACCTTGGAAAACGGGACGGAAGTCTGGGTTTCCTATACTTATCTGGACAGGGACGGGGTTTTGTGGGGCATCCATGAGGGGAGCCGGGAGGAGACCGGCTGGATGCCCATGGAGTACATGCAGGTGGTGTACGACTTTGTTTCCTTTGAGGAGGAATATGGGGCGGAGATTGTGGAACAGACCGGCAGGCTGGGAGAGGAATATAAGGGGAAGGACATCTTTTTCTGGAATTATCCCGGTTCGGAGGAGTATACTGCAACGCCCATGGATGGGCAGGAAATGCCGGAATATGACAGGACGTTTACGGATGAGAAGGGGCATATATGGGGAATTGTAGGATATTATTACGGTATGGGGAATTCCTGGATATGCGTTGACCAGCCCACGGCGGACTATGAGGAGTTGTATCCCGACGGCGGCCCCGGGATTGGGACGCAGACGGAGGATGGGAATCCGGGAAGCCAGGGCTCGGAGCGCATTGTGCCAAAGAGGAACGCCGGGACGGTCATCCTTACGACAGCCCTGGTGGCGGCAGTGGCGTTTGTAACGGCCGGACTGCTTGTGGTTTTAAAAAGAAGAAGTAAATCCTGAGTCAATGCAATGTGGCATGGAGGAGAAAATGAAGCTGATATCATGGAACGTTAACGGCCTGCGGGCCTGTATGCAGAAAGGTTTTTTGGACTTTTTCCGGGAGGCGGACGCGGATATCTTCTGCCTGCAGGAGACGAAGCTGGGGCAGGGGCAGCTCGACCTGGAGCTTGAGGGATATTATCAATACTGGAATTACGCGGAGAAGAAGGGGTATTCCGGGACAGCGCTTTTTACAAAGAAGGAGCCGCTGCAGGTGACTTACGGGATGGGCGTGGAGGAGCATGACCATGAGGGCCGGATGATTACGGCGGAGTACGGGGAGTATTACGTGGTCACGGTGTATGTGCCCAATTCCCAGCGGGAGCTGGCCAGGCTGGATTACCGTATGCGGTGGGAGGAAGCCTTCCTGCGTTATCTGAAGGCGCTGGGGGAGAGGAAACCCGTGATCTTCTGCGGGGATCTCAATGTGGCCCATCAGGAGATCGACCTGAAGAACCCGAAGACAAACCGCAGGAACGCGGGATTCACGGATGAGGAGAGAGGATGCTTCGGGCGGATTCTGGAGTGCGGCTTCCTGGACACCTTCCGCTATTTTTACCCGGAGGTGACAGGGGTGTACTCCTGGTGGTCTTACAGGTTCCAGGCCAGGGCCAAGAACGCCGGGTGGCGCATCGATTATTTTGTGGTGTCCGAATCCCTGAAGGATAGGCTTTCGGACGCGAAAATCCATACGCAGATCCAGGGCTCCGACCATTGCCCGGTGGAGTTGGACATAGTGTGAAAAGTACGCCAAAGACGATTGTGGAAGGAGAGCGCAATGCCGGAAATCAAATTTGTATCAAAGGAGCCTGTCAACAAGGGGTGGTCATGCGACCAAAAGTACTGTGTCACGGCACAGGACGGCTCGAAATACCTCTTACGGATCACCCCGGAAGCAAAGAGCGCGGGCCGAGAGGATATGTACCGTATGCAGAAGAAGGTGGATGCCCTGGGGGTGCCCATGTGCAGGCCGGTGGAATTCGGAAGATGTGAGGAGGGCGTGTACATCCTGCAGACATGGATTGACGGCGAGGATGCCGGGGAAGCGGTTCCCCGCCTGGAAGGCCCGCAGCAGTATGCGTTGGGGCTGGAAGCGGGCGGTATCCTGAGAAAGATCCACAGCATCCCTGCACCGGAGGGCATCAGGGACTGGGAAGCCCGTTTTGGCGCAAAGATGGACAGAAAAATCAGGCAGTACAGGGAATGCCCGCTGCAATATGAGGGCGGCGGGGCGCTTATCGACTATATAGATCAAAACCGGGGGCTGATCAAGGGCAGGCCCCAGAGCTATCAGCACGGGGACTATCATATCGGGAATATGATGATAGAGAACGGGCGGATTGTGATCATCGACTTTGACCGTTATGACTTCGGCGACCCCTGGGAGGAATTTAACCGCATTGTCTGGACGGCGCAGGCGTCCCCGCTGTTTGCTTCGGGGATGGTGGACGGTTATTTCGAGAGAGATGTGCCCATGGAATTCTGGAGGCTCCTTGCCCTTTATATTGCAAGCAACACCCTTTCCTCCCTTCCCTGGGCGGTTCCCTTCGGTGAAAAAGAGGTGGGGACGATGCTGGCCCAGGGAAAGGAAATCCTGGAATGGTACGACGGTATGCGCAGGGTGATACCGGCCTGGTATGGTGCATTGTGCTGAATGTTATAAGGACAGTTGGAGGAGATTAAATGGATAGCAAGAATGAAATTACAAAAGCGAATCGGTCTTTAGATATGCTGATTGCAGATTCCATTGAATTGATCCAGTATGCGAGACAGATTACAGCAAAACAAGTCAATATAGTGCAGTTAATGACTTATTACTCACTGGGAAAATGGATTGTTGAGGAACAGCAGGAAGGGCGGGAGCGTGCAAAATATGGAAAACAGGTTCTGAAAAAATTATCGGAGAGCCTTACAAAAGAATTTGGCAGGGGGTTTTCTGAAACGAACCTGGAATATGCCAGAAAATTTTATTTCACATATGCAGGCCGAATTTCCCAGACACTGTTTGAGGAATTTGCAATTAAAAAATCCCAAACAGTGTTTGAGGAATTAGATAAGGAGCAGCCTTTTCTTGTTTCATGGTCGCATTATTTGCAGCTTATGCGGATAGAAAATGCGGATGAAAGAAGATTTTATGAGATAGAATCGGCAAAATCCGGGTGGGGAATACGTACATTGCAAAGACAGTATCATTCGAGCCTGTATGAGAGACTGGCATTAAGCAGAGACAAGGATGAAGTGATGAGGCTGGCTAGAGAGGGCAATGTCATTACAAAACCACAGGATATCGTGAAACAGCCTACTGTACTTGAATTTCTTGGATTAGAAGAACAGGCAAAATATGCGGAATCCGATCTGGAGACTGCAATTATCAATAAACTGCAGAAGTTTTTGTTGGAATTGGGGAAAGGCTATCTATTTGAAGCAAGACAGAAGCGGTTTACTTTTAATGAAGATAATTATTATGTGGATCTTGTATTTTATAACAGGCTTTTACGATGCTATGTGTTAATAGATCTGAAGATTGATAAACTTACGCATCAGGATTTGGGACAGATGTTGATGTATGTGCATTACTACGACAGATATGAGAAGCTTCCGGAGGAAAATCCAACGGTAGGAATTCTGCTGTGTAAAGAAAAGGATGATGCCCTTGTGGAAATTACATTACCGGACAACGCCAATATCTATGCGTCTGAGTATCGGTTGTATTTGCCGGATAAGAAAGAATTGCAGAAGAAATTAAAGGAGTGGATTGAAGAAGGAACGGATATGTAGGCAGCTGCTATTGACACCTGTGCGCGGCCTGGTATGCGAAAGGAGACTAAATGCTGCAAAAGAAAAAGTATCAGTCCCCGCTGGGGGAAATGACCATGGTCAGCGACGGGATGGGACTGACGGCACTGACCTTCCGGGGACAGAAATACGAACAGATAGACGGGGCCGACCAGTGGGAGGGTGTCCATGCGGTCTTTGACCGGACGCGGGAGTGGCTGGAAATTTATTTTTCGGGGCGCGACCCGGGTTTTATGCCGCCCCTGTCGGCAAAGGGAACGACATTTCAGGAAGAAGTGTGGGAAATCCTGAAAGAGATTCCCTTTGGACAGGTTCTCTCCTATGGTGAGATTGCCCGGCGGATTGCAGAAAAGAGGGGCCTAAAGCGCATGTCCGCCCAGGCGGTGGGCGGGGCGGTGGGCCGCAATCCCATCGCTATTATCGTACCCTGCCACCGGGTGGTGGGAACCGACGGAAGCCTTACCGGCTACGCAGGAGGGCTGGAGAAAAAGGAGGCGCTGCTGAAGCTGGAAAAGTGGCTGTGAGCGGACAGGCGGGTGTAAGGGCCTGATTCTAAAAGAGATATTTTACAATGGCTGCGGACAAGGAAAGGGAGGAGTCAGATGAAAACATTGAAGAAACCGCCCATGGGGTGGAACAGCTGGGACTGCTACGGCGCGGCGGTGAATGAGGAGCAGGTCAGGGCAAACGCCCGGTATATGGCGGAAAACTTAAAGGAGTACGGGTGGGAGTACATTGTGGTGGACATCCAATGGTTTGAGCCTGGTGCGGTGAGCCATGCGTACAATCGTGGGGCAGAGCTGGTGATGGATGAATTTGGGCGCCTGATGCCCGCCGTGAACCGGTTTCCTTCGGCGGCGGACGGGAAGGGGTTTACGGCCCTTGCGGAATACGTGCATTCCCTGGGGCTTAAATTCGGGATCCATATCTTAAGGGGGATTCCCAGACAGGCGGTGCGGGCCAATGTCCCGGTCATGGGGACGGACGTCCGGGCGGCGGAGATTGCGGATCTCGGGAGCGTTTGCGAGTGGAACGGGGATATGTGCGGCGTGGATATGAGCCGGAGGGGCGCCCAGGAGTATTACGATTCTATTTTCAGATTATACGCCGGATGGGGAGTGGACTTTGTAAAGGTGGATGACATTGCCCGCCCTTATCACAGGGAGGAGATTGAGGGCGTTTCCAGGGCCATTGAGCACAGCGGAAGGGATATGGTGCTGTCTCTTTCCCCGGGGGCGGCCCCTGTAAGCGAGGCGGAGCATCTGGCGCAGTGGGCCAATATGTGGCGCATGACCGACGATTTCTGGGATAACTGGGAGCAGCTTAAGAAGATGTTCGACTATTGCAGGGAATGGTTCCCCTATACTGGTGAAAACCATTTTCCCGACTGTGATATGCTTCCCCTGGGACGGGTACGTCTGTGCTATGGGGGAGATGGGGAAAGCACCCGTTTTACAGAGGACGAGCAGAGGCTTCTGATGTCCCTGTGGGCGGTTTTCCGTTCCCCTCTTATGTTCGGCGGCGATATGACCATGAACGATGCGTTTACGCTTTCGCTGATGCAAAACCGCGAGATCATTGACATCAATCAGAATTCCCGAGGCGGGCGGGAGGTTTACCGCAGGGGGAATGAGATCGTCTGGGCCGCGGGAGGGCCGGGACACAGGGTATATCTGGCCTGCTTTAATGTGGGAGAGGAGGAGATTCGGACGGAATTCAACACAGAATTTCTCGGCCTTTGGGAGAAGGTTGATGCCCGTGAAATCTGGAGCGGGGAGGAGCAGGAGGGAATCTGGAAGGTGAAGTCTGTCATTCCTCCGCACGGGGTCAGACTGTATGTACTGAATACAGTGTCCGCCGGACGATAATGCCTGCTTTGACATGCGGCGGTGAAAACGCCGGAAGATTTAAACAGCCTGTTATCTGCAGCTGGCGGAAAGTTGGCCGCAAAAGTTGGCACAAGAAAATTCCGGGAGGCCATCTAAGGTAAAAAAGGAGAAGTAAAATGCGTTTTATGGAAAAAAGGACATCCCTGAGAGACGGAAGGGAGTGCGTGCTGCGTTCCCCGGAGACGGCGGACGCCGAAGCGATGCTGGATTATCTGTATAAGACTTCCCAGGAGACGGATTATCTGGTTCGTTATCCCGAGGAGGCCGTGATGTCCATAGAGCAGGAAGAAGATTTCCTGAACCGTGTGAATGCGGAGGATATGCCCGATATGATGATCACCGCGTGGGTGGACGGCAGGATGGCGGGGGCGGCGTCCGTGAACCAGATCAGCGGCCGGATCAAAATGCGTCACCGCGCCAGTCTCGGCATAGCCATCCTGAAGGAGTACTGGGGAATCGGGCTGGGAAATATCCTGATGCTCACCGCCCTGCGGGAGGCGAAAAATATGGGATATTACCAGCTGGAGCTGGGGGTGTTTGCCGACAATGGGCGGGCAATAGCGCTCTATGGGAAAATGGGCTTTGAGACCTGGGGAACTACCAAAAACGCGTTTCGTTTAAAGGACGGGACGATGGTGGACGAGATCATAATGGGGAAGATACTGTGAAGCACGGCAGACTGTAAAGTGAGGCGTGCAGCCGCACAGGTGTAAAACTGAAATGACAGGAAACAAAAGGGATTCTTTTTCGTCTTATCTCTTAGAGTGTGTTTGACTGACAGCGCTTCGGATAGGAGGAGAGAATATGAGGAAGATACTGTTTGCCGTAATTGTATTAACGGCCTTTGCCCTTGCCGCCTGCGGGAACCGGGAGGGGGAAGGGAACGATTCCCCGGGAAGGGCGGCGGACGCCGGGATTTCCGCAATGGATGAGGCCGGGGCAGAAGCGCCGGGAACCGGGAGCGGTCATTCAGGAGATTCAGGATTTGGAAGTGATATGACAGAAACGGCGGGTTCTGAGAACAGTGCGCCGGGAGACATCGGAAATGGGACTGGCGGCCCGGACGGGGAAACCACAGTGCAGCAGGAGGGAAGCGCAGGCATGCTGCAGGTGACGTTACCCCGGGGCTGGACTTATGAGGCCTGCCCGGAGGGAAGCGGAGAAATCTGCTCGGGGGACTATGGTATCCACTTTTATCCAGAAAATGTGTCGGACGGATTTATTGAATTGTGCTATATGGAATTTTTCGGTGTCTGTGGAACGGGACTGGCGGAGGAGAGGAAGGTGCTGGCAGGCGACGAGGCCAATATTGGTGTCTATGATAATCATGATTACTGGGATTTTGTGTCCTTCAAGGGGAAAAATGAGGGTATCATTGCCCTGGCCTTTGGGGTGGAGGGCTGGCAGTCCGAATATGTGGAACAGGCCCTTGAAATCCTGGACACGGTGAGCCTGGCCCGGAAGGAGGCAGACGGCTCAGAGAGGACAGGGGATGGCCGTCCGGCCGGTTCAGAGGCGTTTGGCGGTGCCCGGAGAAATGATGGCGGGGATATGTGCGGACTTCCTCTGGCTCCCGGTGCGGAACAGTCCTCCGTCGGTCTGGAAGGTCATACGGCTGCAATCTGCGGGACAAACGAGCCTCCCCGGGAAGGCTCCTGCATTGAGGAGCTGGGGCTGACCCTGGAAATAAAGGAGTATACTGCTGCCAATGCGACGCTGGTGTTTCAACAGAGCGGCGGGAATCCTGAGGGGGAGCTTTTCACAGGGGATGATTTTTGGATTGACAGGTGCGAGGACGGAGAGTGGGCCGGCGTGCCCATTGTGCTTCAGGGGAATTATGGCTTTCATCAGGTGGCATATACGATTTCCATGGACGGGGACAGCGAATTCCAGGTGGACTGGGAATGGCTGTACGGCCGGCTGGAGCCCGGGGAATACCGGATTGGGAAAAGTGTTGACGATTTCCGGAAAACAGCCGACTTTGACCAGTATAGCATCTATGCGTATTTTAAGGTGACAGAATAAGCCGGCTCATTCCGGTTATTTTCACAGCTGTATAATGGAACAGGCAGAGGCTTCGGAGCTTTGGTTCCCGTTTGCGGGGCGGAAAGGTATGGTCAATAAAATGTATATTTACAGAAGAAAAGCGCAGTATCATGAGACCGATCAGATGGGCATTATCCATCATTCCAATTATGTCAGATGGATGGAGGAGGCCAGGGTGGCTTTCCTGGATGATGTGGGGCTTGGTTATGGAAAGGTGGAGAAGCTTGGGATCGTGTCGCCCGTAGCCGGGATTTCCGTGGACTATAAGCGGCAGGTGGAGTTTGGGGATGAGGTGGAAATCCGGGTGGAGGTACAGAAATACAACGGAGTGGTCATGGAATTTCATTATGAATTCTATAATCTGACCAGGGGAGAGGTCTGTACGCAGGCGGCTTCCAGGCATGGTTTCCTGAAGGATAACAAAATTGTCTCCTTAAAACGTGAGCTGCCGGAGCTGGACAGGCTGATGACGGAATATATGGATCGATCCGGTATGCCGGGGAATGTCTGAAAAAGGATGACAGGAAGGGAAGTGTGAGAGGACAATGAGTATTGATCTGAATTTTTGGAAATATCGAAATGAAATGTATTGTGACAATGCGTCCGTGTATCAAAGAGCCTGCTGTGATCATGAAAGGGTTGACGGCCTGGAGGATTTGCCCATAGAGGACATTTTGACGGATACGGCGGCTGCGTTCCATGACTGGAATATGTCTGACCCGTTTCACTTTGGGAAAAAAGACGGACAGGGTTCTTTTCAGATTACAACAACCCCGCAGATGGTGCGGTTTGACTGTTATTCCATGGAGAGGGCGGATATGAAACGTTTCTCTTCTCTTATGGCGAAGTATGAATGCCCGCTGTACGACCCGCAGCAGGGGGTGCGTTTTGATAAGATAGCTGTTTTCCTGATCGATGAGGCGGGCCTGTATAGGGAGCAGGCTGAACAGGAATTATCCCGCCTGCTCCCGCGTCTGGAGCTTATGACGCAGGTGACAGACTGGGACGAACATGTAAAGCTTTCCAAGACAGTCAGCCATATCATGTACAGCGCCACGATTCACCGTGCAAAGTCTCAGACAAAGGTGACTTCCTTTCTGCAGTTTGGCAGCGCCTGGGCAAATCGTCCCTGCCAGTGTAAGACTGCCCTGCTGGAAAATGAGGAGGAAGCCCGGCAGCTTTTGGAGGAATTACTGGTAAAATCCATCGGGCGCGTTGTGAGCGATTTCCTGGACAGGACGTATTATGATCCTGAAGGCATTCTGTAGAATGAAAAGGTGCAAAGCCCCTGATTGGGCATGGTGTGTCAACCCGTTTAAAGGTGTTCAACAGGTTGCTGATGAGATGAGGGCAATCATAGAATCTGAAGCATAATGATATTATCGAAGTTCTTTAACAAAATGTGGAAAAAAAGAATAATGAAATTAAAAAGGGTCAGCGGGCTTGAATTTACGAACAGGAGGGGAACATGCCGGAGGAATATTGTGATATTTGTGAGGAAATAAGAGAAAAGCTGTTTGAGCTCAGGGACGAAGAATATAAGGCGTTTCATGCCAAACTGATCCCCACGGTGTCGGAGGACAGTATTATCGGGGTACGCACCCCGGCGCTTCGTAAATGTGCCAAAGAGATGGGCAGGCATCCCCGGATCGGGGAATTCCTGGCGGCGCTGCCCCATCCTTATTATGACGAGAACAATCTTCATGGTTTTATTCTGGAAGGCATTAAGGACTATGGGGAATGTCTGGCGGCGGTGGAGGCGTTCCTGCCTTACATAGACAACTGGGCCACTTGTGATATGCTGGCACCCAAGGTATTCGGCAGGCACAGGGAGGAACTTCTGGAGCCTGTCCGCAGGTGGATCGCTTCGGAGGATACCTATACCATACGCTTTGCCATGAATATGTTGATGCGCTTTTATCTGGACGGGGATTTCAAGCCGGAGTATCTGGAGCTGGTCTGCGGCGTGGCCAGCGGGGAGTATTATGTGAACATGATGATCGCATGGTATTTCGCCACAGCCCTGGCGAAGCAGTATGAGGCGGCGCTTCCCTATATCGAGCAGAGGCGGCTGGCGGCCTGGACGCACAATAAGGCAATCCAGAAGGCCTGTGAAAGCCGCAGGATCACGGAGGAGCAGAAGGCGTATCTGAGGAGCATGAAGGAGAAGGTGTCCCGTGCTCCCCAACCTGTCTGAAAATGCTTTTCACAGGGTGCTGCAGGCCGTCCGGCGAGGCACCGAGTGCATAAGAAGAAAGCGGTATTTGCGCGTCACCACATAAAGGGAGGCCGCAGGAAAGGTACGGAATGAATTTTCATTTTTACGAGATTACAACACTTTTTTTGCTTATTCCTTTCTCGCCTGGCTGGCGGAGACGTCGGCAGCAGCGATTAAAAATAAGGATTTCCGCAACAGGGGCTTCGCATCGGGCCCCTTCTGTTTTATCTACGGATTTACAGCGGTTTTTTTGACGGTCTTTTTCCAGGATCTGAAGGGGGATGCCTTCTTCCTTTTCCTGGGAAGTGCAGCGGTGGCTACCGCGGTGGAGTGGTTTACCGGGAAAGCGCTGGAGAGCATGAACCAGAAAAGATGGTGGGACTATACCGGTAAGAGGTGGAATTTTGACGGCTATATCTGTCTTCAGTATTCCGCTCTCTGGGGCCTGGCCGAGTTCCTGGCCGTGAGATATGTAAACGCCCTGATCATAGGCCTGTACCATATCCTGCCCACGTTGGCCGGGCAGGTGCTGGTGTGGGGCCTTGTGGCGGTGGGGCTTCTGGATCTGGCGGGTTCCTGGATGGCGGTCTATCATCTGGAGGAAAAGCTTCCCCGGGTGTTTGGATGGAACCGACGGCTGCAGAAGTGGACTTATGGGCTGGCGGCCAATCTCTCAGGGCGTATTGACAGGCGTATCCGGAAAGCGTATCCTTCTACCCGGCAGGAAGAGGAGGCCGATGCACAGAAGGCGGCTGAGAGATGCAGCCTGACGCAGCTGTTCTGGCTGTTTGTCATAGGGGCTTTCCTGGGGGATGTGGTGGAAACGCTGTTCTGCCGGGTCACGGTGGGAGTCTGGATGAGCCGGAGCAGCCTGGTGTGGGGTGCCTTCAGCGTTGTGTGGGGACTGGCCATCGCCCTTGTGACAGCGCTTCTGTACAGGAGCAGGGATAAACAGGAATTCCATATTTTCTGGATCGGAACCTTTTTAGGCGGCGCCTACGAATATATCTGCAGTGTGTTTACGGAGCTTGTGTTCGGCAAGGTTTTCTGGGATTACAGCGGGATGCCCTTTAATCTGGGAGGAAGGATCAATCTGTTGTACTGCTTCTTCTGGGGGATTGCCGCGGTGATATGGATGAAGGTGTTATATCCCAAAGCCGCGGTGCTGATCGGGTTTATTTTGAGAAAGACAGGACGGATACTGACCGTCTTCCTGGCGGTCTTTCTGGCGGCGGACGTCTGTGTGTCCGTACTGGCCCTGATTCGTTACGATTCCCGGGGGAACGGAGTGGAAGCGGTACACCGGTGGGAGCAGGTGATGGATCGGTATTTCGATGATGCCAGGATGCAGCAGATTTATCCCAATGCCATGACACTAGAAAGAAAGCGGTTTCATGCCGTTATACAAATGGAGGAAGAACGATGTCCATAGAGAGAGTGAGAGAGTATTTTAAGTCTTATGGGATGGAGGGGAGGATCCGGGAATTTGACGTGTCCAGCGCCACGGTGGAGCTGGCGGCGGCAGCCCTGGGCTGCGAGCCCTGCAGAATCGCAAAGACCCTTTCCTTTTTGGTGGACGGCCATGCGGTGCTGGTGGTGGCCGCCGGGGACGCCAGGATAGACAATCACAAATATAAGGGGCAGTTTGGTGTCAAGGCAAAGATGCTTTCGCCGGATGAGGTGGAGGCCCTGACCGGCCATGCCGTGGGCGGCGTATGCCCCTATGCGGTTCAGGAGGGAGCGACGGTCTGGCTGGATGTGTCGCTGAAACGGTTTGAGACGGTGTTCCCCGCCTGCGGCAGTGCAAACAGTGCCATTGAGCTTACCATCCCGGAGCTGGAGCGGTACTCGGGCTTCCGGGAGTGGGTAGATGTCTGCAAACTGCCCGGGGAACAGCAGTGACAGGGGATTTGATCAGTGATTCCTTTCCAGGCTGAGTACCCTGTCAGCCCAGTCTTTGTAAAATTCTTTCTCGTGTGATACCAGCAGGACGGCGCCGGGAAATTCCGTCAGCGCCTCTTTTAACGCTTCTTTTGCCTGGACATCCAGGTGGTTTGTGGGCTCATCCAGAAGAAGGAAGCTGCAGGGGCGCAGGGTCAGCAGGCATAGCTTGACCTTTGCCTGTTCCCCGCCGCTTAAGGAAGATACCTCCTGCATCGCATGAGCCGCCGTGATGCCGCAGCGGGCCAGCACCTTCCGCACTTCCTTTACCGTCATGCGGGGGTTCTCGTCGGAGACAATCTGCAGCGGGGTTTTCCTGCCGTCAGGCCATACCAGGTCCTGCTCGAAATACCCCGGGACTGCCTGCTCCGAGAAGCGGTAGCTGCCGTGCAGGGCGGGGAGCTGTCCCGCCAGGGTTTTCAGCAGGGTAGTCTTTCCAATCCCGTTGAAGCCCGTGATGACTGTCTTTTGCCCTCCCTTTACGGAGAAGCTTATGTGGGACAGGAGGGGATATTGATAGCCTGCAGAAAGATCCCGGACGGAGAGCTGCTCGGCATTTCCCATGTGAATCAGGGGCGGCGTGGGGAAACGGAAGCGGGGGCGTATTTCCTTCTGTTCCAGGGCCTCCATCCTGTCCATACGTTCAAGCTGTTTCCTGCGCCCTTTTGCCATTTTGGATTTTCGTCCGGCAATGTTCCTGCGGATAAATTCTTCTGTTTTACGGATTTCCCGCTGCTGGGCGGCGTACTGGCGCAGATAGTCCTTCCGCAGCAGAGTCTTCTTTTTCAGGAATTCGGAGTAGGTTCCGTAATATTTCCCTATTGTGTAATTGTCAATATCGCAGATACAGCCGGATATGGCGTCCAGAAAGGCATAGTCGTGAGACACAGCCATAAAGGCGTTATCCAGTCCGGCCAGGTAGCCGGAGAGCCATGCGATATGCTCCTGATCCAGGAAGTTGGTGGGCTCGTCCAGCAGAAGTACATCCGGCTTCTCCAGAAGGAGTTTTGCCAGGATGACTCTGGCCCGCTGTCCGCCGCTCATCTTCCCTATGGGCCTGTCCATTCCCAGCGCCGTAAGGCCCAGCCCGGAGGCTGTCTGCTCGATCAGGGTGTCAATAGAATAGAAGCCCCGAGCATCCAGCCGCTCCTGGCAGCGGGCCGCCCGGCCCAGGGCAGCGCTGTCGCCCTCTGCGGCCTGTTCGTACAGCGCCAGCATTTCCGCTTCCAGCCTGTAAGCATCGGCAAAGGCCGAGCGCAGGAAGGCTTCCATAGTCAGGCTTTTGTCAATCTCCGCGTATTGGTCAAGACAGCCCAGGGAAATCTTCGGCTGCCAGATGATCTGTCCGGCATCCGGTACGGTCTGTCCGGTGCAGATCTTGAGCAGGGTGCTTTTCCCGGCGCCGTTAGGCCCCACGACTCCCATATGTTCGCCCTTGTTCAGCGTAAGAGCAGCGTTCCGGTACAGCAGGTTATCTCCGTAGGCATGTGTCAGGTCTCTGATTTCTAACAAACTCATTTTTAACCTCATTTCTGTGCAAGCTTTCCAGGGGTAAAAAGGGCGGAAGGCAACCGCACTTCGTGTATTGCCTTCCGCCCTGTATAAAGGTGAATCACCTGGTACAATAACAAAAGGCTATGGACGAAAACATTGTCCATAGCCTCTTTATCATCGGAAATTGTTCCCGGAAAACAGGGTAACCTAAAAACAACTCTGCCGACGTGTCAGCACACTGGCAGAAAAGTTTCCTTGTACATCCCGTTTTCCGATGAAATCCCCTGCGCTGTCTATGCGCTATACTCTGCACAATGTTTCATCGGTATGGATTGTACAGAGATCAGTTTTCTTGTAAGCTTGTCAGTCAGATAAGTCTTCATGGTATTCCTCATTCTTCCGCGCAGCCGTATCCGCACAGCATATGCCGCGCCCGGCGTCTCTTTCAAATCATGAATCCGTGCCAGAAATGTTTCAGCGGCATAACTGATTCGTGAAACCTATACTACATTATTTCCGCCGGGTTGTCAAGAAGCGATTCCGCGGCTTGACCGCTTCGTTATAAATGCGGGGAGCTGAAATGGCGCCCCGTTAAACAGATTGGGGCGCCGCAGGCTGCGAAGCGGGATGTGAAAGCCGGGAAAATGAAAGCATGGTATGGCGGCTCAGCCCTGGATGGCGATATACTTGGACTCATCGACAGCCGGCGCGGGCTCCTGCCTGGGGATGGACAGCTTCAGGGTGCCGTTCTCGAATCTGGCGCTGATATCCTCCTGCCGTACATTTTCGCCTACATAGAAGCTTCTGCTGCAGGTGCCGCTGTAGCGTTCCCTGCGGATATACCTGCCATTCTTGTCTTTTTCCTCGTTGCTGCTGTCGGTTCTGGCGCTGACGATAAGATAGCCGTCCCTCAGCTCGCCCTTTACGTCTTCCTTCTGAAAGCCCGGAAGGTTCATGGTCACTTCGTAGCTGTTATCTGTCTCGGTAATGTCTGTCTGCATTAAACCGTTGGTATTGCCGCTTCTTCCGAAGTTTTCTCTGGTGGGAAATCCGAAAAATCCATCTAACAAGGTTTCTCCAAAAACACTGGGCATCAACATAAGTCATCTCTCCTTTCCATTTGTGAAGCCCGACAGGCAATGGAATAAAGTCTTGAGCGTGCTTGAAAACGCTCCGGCTGTGAAATATGATTTCATATTACCTGTCTGAAACAATACTGTTGTATTTGTTATATATGCAATATAACAGACAAATAAATATTTGTCAAGAGTGAATAAAAGAGGAAATTGTGAAAAAAGTATGTCCGCCCGGCTGCAACGGGCTTGCAGCCCGCAAAGTGTGACGCACAGCCCAAGGAAAGCATTTTTCAATCACGCTCTAACTCAGTGCATGCGGCGTGGAGGATGATACCTGCGACAGTCGCTGCTGACAGTATTATCTGTATTTCCTCCTTGACACAGTTATTATACATTGGTATAATAATGGTTATACAAAAGTATAACGGAGGCGAGGATATGACAAACGGACAAAAAAAGCTTGGAGAAGCCGAATTGGAGATTATGCAGGTAATCTGGGGCAGGGAGGAAGCGATGACTTCCAATCATATTTTGAGGGAATTGCGGGGCAAGAGAAAGTGGCAGCTGTCCACCCTGATGACATCATTGTCGAGACTGGAGGATAAGGGGTTTGTCTCCTGCGACCGCTCCACGGGGACTAATCTGTACACTTCGCTTGTAAGCGAGAGGGATTACAAGACGCGGGAAGGCCGGAATTTCCTGGAGAAGCTTTATGATAATTCCATACAGGATCTGGTGGCTACTTTGTACGGAGGCCAGGTGATCAGGGATAAGGACATTGAAGAACTGAGGGACTATCTTGACAGGCTGGAAGGACAATAGGGAATTCGCACATACAAATGGGGGAATGAGTATGATGACAAATATTTTTCTTTCGGTGATGGAAACATCCATATCGGTCAGCCTGGTTGTGGCTGCGCTGACTGTGGCCGCGTCTCTGTTGAACAACCGGTATGCGGTAAAATGGAAATATTTTATCTGGATATTCCTGGCTCTGTGGCTGCTTTTTCCCGCCGGAGGAGTTCAGGTGCGCGCAATCTTGGAGAAAGCCGCGGCCGTAACGGCGTTCCGGGAAGAGCGGCGGCCGACGGAATATGGTGCGCTGCCTTTGGAGGAGCCCTCCCGTGGGATTGTGCTGGAAATACCCGCCGGGATGACTGAGCCCATTGTCTTTTCGGATCGCGATGCTTCAGGGGTTACCCCGCTTTCTGTCATGGTCTTTGTCTGGCTGGGAGGGTGTCTGTGTATAGCGGGCATATATTTTTATGGTTATATTCGCTACAGGGTGCGGCTTAAGAGGGCAGGCAGCCTGGTGGAGGACGCCCGGATACTGGAGCAGAGGGACAGGCTCCTGGAGGAAATGGAGCTTCGCCGAAGCGTGCCGGTGGCGGAGTACGGGGAAGCGGCCAGTCCCATGATTATCGGCTTTGTAAAGCCTGTGCTGGTGCTTCCCGGGAGACAGTATGGCGGGGAGGAGCTGTATTTTATCCTGAAACATGAGATGGTTCATTTGAAACGCCATGATGTGTATTTCAAATTACTGCTCGTGGCAGCAAATACGGTGCACTGGTTTAACCCTGTTATCTGGCTTATGCGCAGGGAGGCGTCGGTGGATATGGAGCTGTCCTGCGATGAGAGAGTGGTACAGGGAGCCGGGCCTGCGGAGAAAAAGGCATATACGGAGACACTGTTCTCCACGCTGCATAAGGGTAGTGCCCGCAGAGCGGTTTTGTCAACACAGTTTTACGAAGGGAAGGAGATTATGAAAAAGCGGTTTCAAAATATACTGAGCAGGAGAAGGAAAAGGAACGGTTTTCTGCTGCTGATCTGCGCCATCGTTTTGACGGCTGCCCTGGGAGCGCTTGTGGGATGCGCTGCGGTTCGGGAAGGGGATTCCGGCCGGCCGGCGTCAGGAACCGGAGGGAACGGATCTTCCAGTGAGGAAGGGGATTCCGGCCGGCCGGCGTCAGGAACCGGAGGGAGCGGATCTTCCGGTGAGGAAGGGGATTCCGCACAGGCATCCTGGGAAGAGGGCTGGACGGCTGTGGGTGCGGAAGGGAGGATAAAGGACGGTATTGATGTTCCTGACGCGGTACTTCTGGAAGCTGTGAAATGGGCGGGGGAAACCCTGGAGGACAGGAAGACCGGCCCGGGAAATTATACCGGCTGGAGGATAGAATCCCTGTCATACAGCTATACCTATGAAGATTTCGAGGGGATGACGCTGCAGGTTTATCAGCTGAATTGCGAATTCCGAGCAGAAGCCGGGGAGGATGTGGTTCTTGCGGGAGGAATGGATATTGTGGGGGACGGCTGGATTACAGACGATTACCCCAACAGCAAATATCTGATCTTCCGACAGGAGGGGGATCGGCTTTCTTTCCTGCTCAGGATGTTTGAAAATGACTGTTGGCCGGGTGATATGACGTTCACAGACGATCTGGAATGGCGGCTGGAGGATTTGAAAGAATCGGCCGGGGATGGACAGTGGGAGGTGCTGCCACTGTCCATGGAAGGTGAGAACACGGCGGGGAGCAATCTTTGGAACCTGGAGCAGTTACAGGGAGGAAAGGATGTTCTTGCCCTGGATTTTTCTACCGGCCTGCGGCTGCTCCTGCCCAGGGGCTGGCAGGACAGATTTGCCCTGTCTGTGGAGCCGGAGGAGGACAATGATGGCGAGCGGCTGGTGGTGAGTACGAAGGACGGGACTCTGAGCGGTGTCCACAGTACGCTTTTTGCACTGCGCTGTATTGACAGCGAAGGTTACAGCGCGGAGAGGCGTTATACAATCCTGGCGCGCGAGACGGACAGGATCATAGGGGTATACGCCTGGGAGGGGAAGGAATATGCGCTGCTTTTTGAAGTGCCGCATGATTATCAGATTACCGGGGATCCGCAGGCCATCGAGGAGCTGAACAAAATTGCGGAAGACTATCGTGATGTCTTCCAATCCGTCCAGGAGGTACAGGTGTTGACCGATCAGATGCAGGGCTTTACGGAGTGCGGGCTGGAGGATTTAGACTGGCTTGGGGTGTGGTGAAGCGCATACCAGCCGGATGGATGAAAAATATTATGACAGGACAGGTGAAATGTGATATACTTTTTGACAAATGCATCACCGATAGGATTAAGCCATGTTTGGCTTTGCACAAAGAGGGGTGTTTACACACCCTCTTGAGCAGCGCAGAAATGGAGAAAAATATGTAAAATGCAGGGGAGTTTGTAACCCTGAAGGGGTGATGAAAAATGGCTCAATTTGATATAGCAGAAAATCTGACCGGTACTGCGGGGCAGGCGGAATAGGGAAAAGAATATCTGAATGTTTCGGACTTTATCGGATGCTATGAGAAAGCGGATAAGAAATACAGGGAAGCGGGGAAATAAGAAGGAGATACAGGATATGGGAATAAAGATTGGCCTGGTTTCCTGTGAATTCAAGAACAGGGATCTGGGCTTCAACGTATCCCAGATAGAGAAGGCGCTGAAAACGGTTCAGGGAAAGGCTGACCTTTTGTGTTTTGGCGAAGCTTTCCTCCAGGGCTTTGACGCATTGGGCTGGGATTATGAGGAGGACAGAAATATTGCTGTTTCGATGGATTCAGAAGTCATGCGCAGGATTTGCGCCATGTCCTTGGAGTATGGGACAGATTTACTGTTTGGATATTTGGAGCACTGCGATCGCGCAATCTATTCTTCCTGTGCAGTCATCGGGGAGGGGCGTTTTATACACAATTACAGACGGATTTCCAAAGGATGGAAAGAATACCGCATTACGGACGGTCACTACAGAGAGGGAGCGGATTCAGCGGAATTCCGGTACAGGGGACGGTGGATGAAGCTTGCCCTGTGCGGCGACCTGTGGGATTTCCCGGAAAGATTCAAAACGGAGCATCTATTGATCTGGCCGGTCTATGTGGATTTTACGCGGGAGGAGTGGACGCAGTATGAAGCGGAATATGCCGGTCAGGCGCTTCTTGCAGCAGACAGAGCGCTGATGATCAATTCTATCTCCCATAAGCCGGAGTCCTGCGGGGGCGCTTTTTTCTTCCATGGCGGGAGAACAGAGAAAAAATCAGCCCAGGGTACGGAGGATATCCTGATCCTGGAGATGGAATGATAAAGGAGGAAAAAGGAAATGACTTACCAATTTTATGGCTGGGAGAATGCCGCGGTGCCTGCGGTTACGGACGAATACGGAAGGTTTGGAACGCCCAGGGAATTATACGACGCATTGTCCGAAATCTGGTGTGCCGATACCTGCGCGCCCAGAATGCGGTCGAAGTGGACCCTGGAAAACAGGACGCTGGGACAGTGCTCCATCACCGCCTTTCTCGCGCAGGATATTTTCGGCGGAAAAGTTTACGGAATCCGGAGACCGGACGGGAATTACCACTGTTATAATGTGGTGGGAGACTGCGTTTTCGACCTGACCAGCGAGCAGTTCGGGGAGGAGACCCTGGTGTATGAGAATAACCCGGAGCAGTTTCGGGAGGATCATTTTGCGAAAGAGGAGAAACGCCAGCGGTATGAATTTTTAAAGGAAGCGCTGAAAAGGCGGTGCGCGGAGTAGGCAGGGGAATCAGCCGGGGTAAAGAGCAATTGTATCACTGTTTATTTACACCAAGTGCCTGGTACAAAGAGAGAGTTTCAAGTTTTGTGTAAACCCAAAATCTGATATAAGATAGTTGAATAGTTACTAAGGGGCAGAGCCAGATTTCAGATTCTGCCCCTTGTCTGTATTATACAAAGATTTTCTGGACTGTC
>CATKXX010000045.1 GCA_949840935.1 uncultured Acetatifactor sp.
ATAATTTTTAATTATCCACCCACTGATAATCAGGAATTATCCATTATGCATCTATTGGCAACCACCAAAATCCTGTATTGATTTCTTTTCAAAGCTTCTCGGCTTGATAATTTTTAGTTATCGATACCAAACCAATTATACAATTTTAGACAGATTATGGCAATAACAAATTATAAATTTTTAGTATTCTCATCTATACTCATTTTATTCCTTGGATGTTTTGTTTGCAATATCTTTTTTTCTTTTTCTGTAGTTACATATGTATATATCTGGGTTGTGGTAATAGAAGAGTGCCCCAGCATTTTTTGTATGTACCTGATGTTTACATCTTCCTCCATCAGATAGGTGGCAAATGAATGCCGGAACATATGCGGGGTAATATTTATGTCCGCCTGTATTGCATCGGCGTATTTATGTATCATGCGCCTAGCGGCCTGTTCAGATAAAGGATTTCCATACCGGTTGACAAAAAAATATCCATTTTTCCTGATCTCTTCCGCAAAGCATTTTTTATAGGCGTTCAGCATAGATAATACATCGCTGTTTCCTATCTGAAGATATCGTTCTTTCCCACCCTTTCCCTGTATGCACAAAACACCGTTTTCCAGGTCAACATATTTATTTTGCAGATGACACAGTTCTGAGATGCGCAGCCCGGTTGAAAAAAGTGTTTCAACTATGGCGATATCCCTTAGGATGATCTTTTTGTGCCATTCTGAGGATCCGTTCATATTTCTTTCCTTATAGAGATGATTTAGTAACTGCTCTATGATATTCCGTGGAATGATCTTAGGCAGGACAATTTCTTCTTTAAACCTTGTTTTTACCTTGTGAAATGGATTTATCTCTATGATTTCTTCTTCTTCAAAATAGTGGAAAAGTGCTTTGACGCTGGCGATTTTCCGTTTGACTGTTTTTTGCTTATATGTACGGTGGAGGTATTGAAGATATGAATTTATTTTTTCTTTATCTAAGTTATTTTCATTTTCTCCGACCAGCACAATAAACTGTTCTAAATCTGCTTTATATGCTCGTATCGTTTTATCATCAAGCTCCCTCTGGAATTTACAGTAGTGAAGATATTTTTCGATTTCTTCTTTAAACAGCATTATGGTATCCTCCCTGTCCTTTATGTGCTTATATATAAGAAATATAGTAATATTCGACATATGTATCTGCAATAATCCATTTTCAGTCATTAACACTGAATTTATATGGGAAGTTTTGTGCACTATTATTAAGTAAATAGGTAAAAAGGAAAATAAGAAAGATTGCTGTATATGAATTAAGAAAGCTGTACTTTTTAGTTGCATGATGCGAGAAAAATAGTATTATTAGACAATGTGCGGATATGTGGAAATTTTTGCGCATGAAAAGATAAGAATAACGGATGCATAGATATGAAATCCGGCATCCGGTTTTTGTGGCTATTCTGTTTTTGGGAAAAACGGCAGAAAGCCGTTGAGTTGGAAAAGCAAATTGTGGTTAAGGTAAAAAGACAAGGTACAGAAGATAAGTTTTATTTTCTCACCTTGTCTTTTTTGATGTGCAGAAGATAAAGAAGAAGGAGGCATGATAAAAAAGCGTTCCATTAACCGGCTGACGTTTTGGGTACATAAAAGCGCGGACAGGAATAGGGAACGGATAAGGAGATAGTTGTAAGAATACCAGTCGAAGTACAAAAAGGGCTTCCCGGTTTTTGTACGCATAAAATACGTTTATACATTAAGAGACATATAAAGAGGATACATAATGCCAAGAAGAACGGTTCTGGCAGGATGTATCCTTTTTTTATTGCCTGCCGAAATTTTAGGATACACAAGAAAAAAGCTGCTTTTCGCGTGCACCGCCTGGTGGCTCTTCATTTCAAAACATATCAGAATGGAGAGCGGAAAAGGATGAATATAAATTATATTATTGCTGAAAATGTAAGACTATATCGCAAAAAAGGGAAAATGACCCAGGCACAGCTTGCGGAGCGGGCGGAACTGTCAACGGATTCCGTAAAGCGGGTGGAGAAAGGCAAGATCACGGTTTCCCTGGAAAGCTTTTTAAGGTTGGCAGAAGCATTAGGTGTTCCTGTAGCGTATCTGATCAGTGAAAAGATTGAGGAACTGCCGGAAATGCAGCAGTTTCATGAGGCGGTACAGGGAAAAAGTGAAAAACAAAAACGCTTCTTAATACATATGTTACGGCAGATGGCAGAGGAAATGGAAAAGCTGTAACAAAAGTGGCAAAAAACAGCCGTAAATTTATGGAATGGTGCATATCGTCACTCTGATAATGTCCCCGTTTCATGTAAAATAGTTTCAGGCATAAGAAAGCCATAAAAACTGAATTCAATAGGACACGCATACACCTGATTTTATTTTCGCCTTTATCCGGAGATGATCATGGATAGGGGTGGCAGAATCCCATTTCGTGCGATGATGTGCTTCAAAGCCGGGGCAGCATAGTAATGTATGCTTCGATTTGCGCCTGTGAAGGCAACGAGCAGAGGGTTGTGCCTACCGGAATGGCTGCCGGAGGTAATGAGATAGAACAGCGCCGGAATCTCAGCGAAATGCATTTTCCGAGAGTGGCTGCCTGTGGATTCCGTCTGGTTGGGCATGACGGAGGCATAGTGTGGGATGTCAGCCGTCCCAGTGTATGTTACCCGGTTCGGGGACAAGCGAGAGTATATCTGATATTTTCAGACGGTACAGAGGGATAATGTGGCAGGAACGTCACATTATCCTCTGATACAGGAAAATCCATAAAGCGGTAATTTCTGGAGATAGAATAACCGGATTTTTCTGCATGAGAGGATAAAGCTGACAGAATTCTCTTTCCTTTTGTGGTTAAAGAAAAAGGGAAATGGTCGTGTGTCATAGGACAATCCGATCAAATAATAGATATAGTATTGATCAATGCAGGGAGGCGGGATATGGGCATATCAATGGAAGAATTGAACCGTATGCGGAATATGGATATCATGGATCTGAGAAGGGAAGATCTGTCCAATGCCGAGGACATTGTGATCGATACGGGAAAAAGTGTGGAAAGCCGCATCAGGTCGTTCCTGGAGCAGACGAAAAACCCGTATGCCCAGAATGTGGGGGAATACATCTTACAGGTAGGGTTTATGGAGGGGGCAGAGGACCTGATTGACGACAGGATGATACTGCTGACCAGGAAAAAGACGCAGATCATGGTATAGGTCATCTGAAAAAAGACTTTACAAACAGGGAGATCCATGCTAGCCTGGCTATAGGACTATTTCGGTGTGAATCCTGATGGCAGGCTGCATTGCCCCGTAGGACGGGTTTTGCTGACAATATTAGATCAGGAGGAACGCAGATGAAAGCAAAGGAACTTTATAAGGTAGGCATTTATCTCCGTTTAAGCCGTGATGATATAGATGGCAGCAGGACGGAAAGCAACAGTATCAGTTCCCAGAGGGATATGATCCGCTCATTTATCGAGCAGCAGGATGATATGGAGATCTATGATATCTACATAGATGACGGTTTTTCAGGGATAAACTTTGACAGGCCGGAATTTAAGCGGATGATGAAGGACATAGAAGCCGGGAAAGTGGACTGTGTGATCGTAAAGGACTTGTCCAGACTGGGACGAGATTATATTGAAGCCGGGCGGTTGATCCAGAAGACCTTTCCGGCTTTTTCTGTGCGCTTTATTGCGTTGACGGATCATTTTGATTCCCTTACGGCGGATGCCAGTGAGACGTCCCTGGTGGTGCCGGTCAAGAATTTTGTCAACGATTCCTATGCAAGGGATATATCCAATAAGGTCAGGAGCCACCTGAAGGTCAAGCGGGAAAAGGGGGAATTCATCGGAGCCTTTGCGGTATATGGGTATCAGAAAAGCGAAGGTAACAGGAACCAGCTTGTGCCGGACGATTATGCAGCCGACATAGTGAGAAAGATTTTTGCATGGAAGATAGAAGGGTACAGTAACCTTGCCATTGCGGGAATGCTGGATGAAATGGGCATCCTTTCCCCCATGGAATATAAGAGGATGAAGGGGGAGAATTTCCAGACAGGGTTTATCACCGGAACCAGGGCGAAATGGTCGCCGGTGGCAGTGAAGCGTATACTGACGAATGAAAGCTATATTGGAACCCTGGTGCAGGGGAAAGAGGAAAAAGTAAATTATAAGGTGAAAAAATCCGTCAGGAAGCCGGAGGAAGAATGGACGAAGGTGCAGGGGGCACATGAGGCGCTCGTTTCAAAGGAAGACTATGAGATCGTGCAGGAATTGTTAGGCATCGACACCCGCGCGGGAAGCGGGGAAAAGAAAGCGCATACCTATGCCGGTCTGCTCTTCTGCGGGGACTGCATGGAGCCGATGATACGCAGGGTATACCGGTATAAGGGGAAAGAGACGGTCTCCTTCATCTGCCCTGCCAGGAACAGGGGCGGGGAATGCAGCAGACATACGATCCCGGAGGAAGACCTGAACCGTCTGGTACTGACTGGGTTAAGACAGCAGACAGCGCTGTTTCTGGACAAATGCAGGGTGCTCCAGGGGATAGAAAAGCTGGAGGTCAGCTTTGAGGAAGTGGCGGCTTTTGACAAGGAGATCAGGAGGCTGCATAGCGAGCAGGATAAATACCTGGATCTCCGGGCCGGGCTGTATGAGGACTTAAAGAAGCAGGTCATCACAGAAGAGGATTTCCGGAATTTTAAGGAAATCTACGAGAAACGATACCGGGAACTCCAACAGGCGGTCACAAGCCAGGAAGAAACGATCAAGAAGCTTTTCCGGTCAGGTGTCACGGCAGGGATCAACCTGGAACGGATGAAGAATGTGATGCAGATCACAGAGCTCGACAGGGTAACGCTGGTGACGTTTGTGAAGCGTATCCTCGTATATGAAGACAGACGGGTACACCTGGAACTGAGATATAAGGATCTGTTCTCAAAGGTAGCCATGCTTGCGGATTATGTTGGAACTGTCCGGCAGCAACCCGGAGAGGAGGTGGTCTGAATGGCTAGAACCTCCAAAAAGAACCGTGCAGCCCTTGGAAAGGGGGCGGGAAGACAGCCGGAAAGGATCTACCATGCAGGCATTTATGCAAGGCTTTCGGTGGATTCCGGTGAAAGGAAGAACGAATCTGTTGAAACGCAGATAGAGATTGCAAAGGAATTCATCAGGCGGCAGGACAATATGGTAGTATATGACTGCTATACGGATATAGGGAAAACCGGGACCAGTTTCGAGCGGGAAGGCTTCGAGCGCATGATGCGTGATGTACGGATGCGCAGGATTGACTGTATCGTGGTGAAGGACTTGTCCAGGTTTGGCCGGAACCATATTGAAACAGGAAATTATATCGAAAAGATATTCCCTTTCATGGGGGTGCGCTTCATAGCTGTCACGGACAATTTTGACAGCATGGACATATCCGGGCAGGACGGGACACTCTCCGTGAACCTGAAAAACCTGGTAAATGAGATGTACGCCAGGGATATTGCCGAGAAGGTCAAGTCAAGCAGGAAGGCCATGTGGGAGCGGGGCAGCTATACAGGCGGTGTGCCGCCCTATGGATACAGGGTGGAAAAGATTGGCGACAGGAAATGCCTCTTTGTGGAAGAGGGTACATCGGATATCGTGAAGAGGATATTTGAGCTGTTCCTGGATGGCAGTAATATGCCGGGGATTGTACGTTGGCTCTATGAAAGCAGGATAGTGAGACCATCCGTGTATCATGAAACGGGTCAGATTTACTGTGGGGAGAAAGACGGCCTGGAGCAGTGGCCGAGGGAGACAGTTAAGATGATCCTGACAAACCCGGTCTATATGGGCTGCCTTGTCCAGGGACGCACCTGTGGCAAGGACTACATGATGCGTGACAGGCATGATATTGATTCCGGGGACTGGTCGGTAAAAGAGCATACCCATGAAGCCATTATCAGCGAGGAGCGTTTCTTTGAGGCGGCGGAGAGATTTGAAAAACAATCCATATACTGTAATAAGGATGGCTTTTCAAAAAAGATCCCTATGGACGAAGACATATTTGCGGATATCCTGTACTGTGGCGAGTGTGGTGCAAAAATGAAAAGGATTTCGGCAGTCAAAAGCTTTCATTCCAAAGACCGGGTCAGGACATACAGCTATAACTGCCCTGGTGCGGACAGGATAGACGGATATAGGTGCGGGAGCAAGAGTATCACTTTGAATACCCTCAGCGATATCGTAAAGGCAGCGATCCGGCAGGAATTTTCCCTGTCCGCAATGCGCTCCAGGGATCTTGTGGCTGACAATGACCGGGAAGCGGAAGCACAGAAAGCGGAATGGAACAGCCAGCTTGCCCTGCTGGAAAGGAAAAGGGAAGGGATAACGAAGCTTGGGAGCGAGCAGTACCTGATGTACCGGATGGGGGAGATGGACGGGGAGCGCTTCCGGCAGGCGAAGGAGGAGAACGATAAGAATGCTGCCGCCCTCCGGCAGCAGAGTATCGCCATTGCAGAAAAACTCAGGACAATCGATGCCATAACTGCCAGGAAAAACCAATTTTTGCGCGCCCTGGTAAAAGGCAGTGATAAGAGCAGGCTGACGGCGGAAGCAGTACATGCGCTGGTTCACAGGATAGAGGTGTATCCTGACTACAGGATAAAAGTAATATTTGCTTTTAAGCGGAATGAGATACTGGGGGTATAAAAATGGCATATAAGAAAATAAAGTACCGGATTGCCATTTATATCCGGTTATCAAAAGAAGATGACAAATGGAAGGAGGAAAGCAACAGCATTTCCATGCAGAGAATCCTTCTGGAAAAGTATGTAGCAGAAAGCTTTGCGGACTATGAGTTGATCGAATTCTGTGATGACGGCTATACCGGGACAAATTTTGACCGGCCAGGAGTGCAGGAAATGCTGGAGCGGGTAAGGGACGGCGAAATAGACTGCATCATTGTAAAGGATTTTTCCAGGTTTGCAAGGGATTATATAGAGCTGGGGACTTACCTTGAACAGATATTCCCATTTATGGGTGTCCGGTTCATTTCTGTAAATGACGGTTACGACAGCAACAATTATCAGGGAAGCGTTGCCGATATGGATGTGAATTTCAGGAACCTGCTCTATGACCTGTACAGCAAGGATTTGTCGGCCAAGGTACGTTCTGCCCTTGCCATAAGGAAGGAAAAAGGGCAGTATGTGAGCGGAAGCTGTCCATTCGGATACGAGAAAGCCCCGGAAGACAGGCATTCGCTGGTGATTGCTGAGGATGAAGCGGAGATTGTCAGGAGAATATTTTTCATGACAGTGGAAGGGTATACTTCGGGGGAAATAGCGAGAATATTCAATGAAGAAAGGGTAAAAACCCCCATTGAATTTAAGATTGAGAAGGGGAAAACGAGCAGGTCTCCCAAGGGGGAGCGGTTTTTTTGGAACAGCAATACCATATGCCAGATGCTGAGGAATGAGGTCTATATCGGCAACATAGTGCAGAAAAAGTTTACTAAGGATTTTGTGGGCGGCAGAAACCATTTAAACCCCCGTGAAGAATGGCTTGTAACCTGCGGCCATCATGAACCGATCATTGAGAAGTCTGTGTTTGACAAGGTACAGGAAGGCAGGGGGAAGAAAAGGACTCCACAGCGCCATGAGACACACCCGCTTGTGGGAAAGCTGGTATGCGGCTGCTGCAGGAAAAGCTTAAGGTATCACAGGGGATTGAATCCTTATTTTACCTGTATCCACCGCTATTCCAATACATTGAAAAATTGTGTCCGCAAAGTAAATGGCATGTATGTGGAACAGTATGTCCTGCTGATGCTGCAGGACAGGCTGGGGGCTGGCAGGGAGCAGGAACAGCCATATAAGGAAACAGAGACCAGGTCGGATAATGGGCACAGGGAACAGGAGAGGAAACGGGAGCCGTCACACAAGGGGACAGAGATCAGGCCGGGCAGCGGGTGCAGGGAACATGGGAGTGACCAGGAACAGTCCAGCAGGGAGGCAGAGGTCAGACCAGATAACGGGCTTAAGGAAATGGAAGAGCAAAGCCGGCAGTTGGAGGGCAGGATAGAAAGGCTGAAAGAACAGAGTTTTGAAGCCTATCAGGATTATGTCTGTGGAAAGGCAGAGAGTTTTCAGGCGGACAGGACGGAAATAAGGCTGGCAGAGGAAGAACTGGCGGAACTGAATGTCAGGATTCAGGAAAGGAAGGCAGCCTGTCCCGGCATGGGAACCGGCAGGAAAAGGGAATGTGCGGAAAGCCAGTATGCGGTGCTGTCAAAAGAGATGATGGATCAATATATCGACAGGATCGAGGTCTTTGACGAGCAGCACATGGAGATCCGGTGGAAGGAGGAATGACCGGTGTGCCAGGCTTTTGCAGTTATTTGACATGAAAGCCCGTACTTTCAGACAATAGTGTGACAGCAGGTATCCTTCCAGGGCCTGAAACAAGGGAAAAACGCAAAAAAAGGATATAAAAAATGTATATTTTTGCTTGACAGGGGAGGGGATTGATTACAGCCTGCCGGAATTTCGCGACGCGTCGGGCAATACCAGAATCCGTTCTCTTTGGGATCAGACCCTCCTGCCCACGGAGGAGCGCCGGCCGCCGGAAGGGTTTTCCATAGGGGTGGAATATGGTTCGGAAGAAATTAACAGGGCTTTGGAGGCGGAGGGAACAGGGCAGCAGTTTTCCCTCCTGCCCACGGTGGACACCAGCGGGCATGGGACGGCTGTGGCAGGAATCGCGGCAGGTGCCAGCGCCCGATACCGCGGTGTGGCGGTGGAAGCGGAGCTTTTGATAGTGAAGCTGGGAGTGGCGGACAGCCTGGGCTTTCCCCGTACCACGGAGATCATGCGGGCTGTGACGTATGCCGTCAATAAAGCTGTGGAGATGCAGATGCCCCTTGTGGTGAATCTGAGCTTTGGAAATACTTACGGTGCTCATGATGGGAGCTCCTTGTTGGAGCGGTTTCTGGATAACGCCTGAGTAATAATAAGCATAACTGAGCGGAAACAGGAATTCAGACAAGCGCATGCTTCATAGATTAGAGCGTGGGGCTACGTTGACCAAATTGGGGCGCCGCAGGCCGCGAAGACCGGGGGAATGATTTTTCAAACACGCTCTAGAACAAGCAAGAGACAGGAGACTGGATGTGGAGACAGCACAGAAAATTGATCTTGCACAAATGAAGGAGGTTGACATACATACGGTTGACAGGGAAGCGCTCGTGGATATCAGGGATGTACAGATTGACGGGAATCTTCCCGAAAAGCAGCGTTTTAATGATTTTTTGCGGCAGATAAAAAATCCATATTGTTACCGCTGTGGAAAGATGGTGGTAAAGATCAGCTTTTCCGATACGGAGGCGACATTGGAAGACAGGCTGGAGCATTATCTGGCGACCATCCAGTGAGAATGGACAGTGCCGGATGCACTGGAAGCGGAGGAGGCAGCAGGATTCTCATGCAGTGCGTCTGAGAGGGGCCGCAGCTGTCCGTGAGGGGAAGCCGCCGTCAGGAGAGGGGGCCGCGGCTGTCCGTGAGGGGAAGCCGCCGTCGGGAGAGGGGGCCGCGGCTGTCCACGAGGGGAAGCTGCCGTTAGAAGGAGAGGATGGAGGAGATGCAGGATGGCAAGGGTGAACAGGAAAGCTGCAACAGCGACAAATGGGAAAGGCTTTCCGGCCACCATGCCGGAAAGAGTCTACAATGCGGCAGCCTATGTACGTCTGTCCGTGGAGGGGGATGACCTGGAAAAGAACCGGGAGTCCATTTCCATGCAGCAGTATATGCTGGAAAAATATATCGGCGGTCAGACGGATATGAGGCTTCAGGGGGTATACTGTGACAACGGTGAGACAGGCACCGGCTTTGAGCGCCCCGGGTTTGAACATATGATGGATCGTGTAAGGAACCGGGAGATCGACTGTATCGTGGTAAAAGATCTGTCACGGTTTGGCAGGAATTATGTGGAGACGGGGTATTATCTGGAGAAGATCTTTCCTTATCTCGGCGTGCGCTTTGTGGCTGTCAATGACCATTATGATACATGGAAGGATGATGGGGACGAGATGGTGCTGTCTCTCAAAAACCTGGTGAACGACCTCTATGCCAGGGATATCTCCCGGAAGATAGGCTCTTCCCTGGATACCAAGCGTAGAAACGGGGAATATATTGGGGCTGTCCCGCCGTATGGCTACCTGAAATCCCTGGAGGACAGACACAGGCTGGTGCCGGACGAGGATGCGGCGCCTGTGGTACGCAGGATTTTTCAGTGGAGGGCGGACGGGATGGGCGCCGCCCAGATAGCCCGGAGGCTGAATGAAGAAGGGATTCCCAGTCCGGCACTGCATTATTACCGGAAAGGAATCCGAAGCAGGGAACCGGAGGGAACGGGAAGGCTGTGGCTGGCCGCGGGAATCCACAGGATGCTGGAAAATATTGTCTATGTGGGCCATATGGCACAGGGAAAGACAAGGAAATCCCTGTGCGAGGGCATTCCCCGGACGGATGTCTCCCGTGACGGATGGATTATCGTCGAGGACATGCATCCGCCGATTGTGGAGAGGGAGATTTTTGACAGGGTGCAGAAGCTTATAGAGGAACGCCGTAACCAGAACCTGGCCGTAAGAGGGAAGCATGAGACGGCGGAAAATGTCTTCAAGGGGCTGCTCATATGTGCGGACTGCGGAAGGAAAATGGTGCGTCATAAGAGTGTCACTCCCAGGGGGGCTGTCCGGTATGCCTTTGTCTGTTATGTGTATGAGCAGAACAGAGGCAGATGCGGCTGTACCCGGAAGTATGTCAGGGAACAGGATCTACAGGAGGCTGTATCCCGATCTCTGCGTATGCAGGCGGAAGCTGTGCCGGGATTGAATAAAAAGATAAAAAAGGAGGGCTGTATCCAGATACACGGAAAGGGGCCGGACGGAAGGCTTAACCAGGTACAGCAGAAAATAAAACGGAATACATCCCTGCGGGGCACACTGTACGAGTCCTTCTGTGACGGCGCTCTGACGAAGGCGGAATACCTGTCCTTTAAGGAGGAATATGACAGGAAGGTGTCAGAGCTTGAGAGGGAGATGGAAGTCATTCGGAAGGAAGCGGCGGGAAACAGGGCGTGTTCTGTTTCCCCTGAGAAGTACGGCGCTTTTCTGGACGGGCAGGCAATTACCCGCGGGATGGCGCTGGAAATGATTCAATCCATCCGGGTGTCCGGGTATAATGACCTGGAAATCCTGTGGAATTTCCGGGATGAAATTTTGTGAGTTTCTACAATTCCAAAATCCTGTCTGCAGCGCGCATCGTGGAATCTTTATGGGTGATCAGCAGGATACACTTCCCCTCCCGTTTCAGGTCAGAGACGGTCTGTAAGATTCTGGCTTCCGATTCTGTGTCCAGAGCTGCGGTGGGTTCATCCAAAATGAAAATGGGAGCGTCCCTGAGCAATGCCCGGGCGACGGAAACCCTTTGCCTTTGTCCTCCCGACAGCAGTTCCCCGCATTCTCCGGCTTCCCGCCTGAGAAATATTTCCAGATCCGTGACTGCCGCCTTGTCCGCCGCGCGGTATACCGCTTCCTTTGGGGCGGCAGGGTTCCCGAACCGTATGTTTTCATAAACGGAGGTGCAGAACAGATCGCTGTGTTCGGGAGAAAAGGCAATCTGTTTTCGCAATATGTCAAGGGGTAATTCCTTACAGCTTTTTCCGCCGATGGATATTTCTCCCTGGTAATCCACCATCTGCATCAGCGCCTTTGCCAGGGTGGATTTCCCGCTGCCGCTGCCGCCGCGGATGCACACGCATTCCCCGGGGGATACGGTGAAGGATATTTCATTCAAAATCTGCCGGCCTTCACAGGAGACGCTTACATGGTCAAATGTGACGCTGGTTCCGTCGGTTTCCCGCATGGCAGGTTTGTTCCTTCTGCCTTCTTCCCGTTCGGCGGACTCCTCCGGAAGGCGCAGCAATTCACTGACCCGTTCAAAGGACAGCCTATGCTCGTTATAGTTTACAAAAGCGGCGGCAAAATTCTGGGTAGACATGATAAAGCATCTGCACAGCTGGTTCAGAAACAGGACAATGGATATTTCCATGTAACCGTAAGCGGCAAGGACACATGCGAGGGGCGTCAGCAGGTAAATACAGCCCCCGCCCAGGGCGTCTGCTGTCAACGCTTTCAGGGTTCTTAAGGATACTGCCCTGTATTCCATTTCACGGATCCGGTCTGACGCCTCCCTGATCCTGCGGCTCATGGTTTCTCCGGCGGAATACTGGCGGATGGTCATTTTTCCATGCAGGGCGTTGATGCATTCGGATGTGTAAGCTTCCCTGGCCTGCAGGATATTTTTCTGTGCAGACTTCAGCTTAGGTACGAAAATAAAATTCAGCAGGATGACGGATAAGCCCAGGCCAAGCATGATCAGGCCGAGCCCTGTGTCAGAGTAAAGGACAGCCGCCGCATATCCCGTGCCCGCGATCAGGGGATATGCCACGCCGGAAATATCATTGACGGCAATCCTGGTACAAAGCTCCGCATCTGTGGTATATCGGGTGAGTAGCTCCCCTGTGCGGAATTTCTGCAGGTTCTTAAGGGATGTGCGGATCAGTTTCCTGCAGCAGTCTGCTCTCAGCCTTGATTCCATTATGGCCGGAAGCAGGGAACACGCCAGCAGTCCTGCGTCATCCAGACAGGAGAGGAGCAGCAATGCCGCCAAATTCATAAACAGCATTACAGCGACATGATGAAAAGAAAAAGGATCCCTGGATACCATTTCCACATAATCCTGTAATACATTTGCAAGGTAAATATTGGTTGCCGCGCTGAAAACTGCCGGGACGAAAATTCCGGCCAGCCAGAGCCGGCGGTTTCTGATAGCATATCTCAGCATGGTCTTAAATGCCTGCATGGAAATCAACGCTCCTTCCTGTCGTTAAGCCTTTTCATTGTTCCGGTAAAGCTGCCGGTACACTGCGCAGTCCCGCAGAAGTTTTTCATGGGTTCCGAACCCTGCCATTTCTCCCTGGTTTAATACAAGGATTCTGTCGAAGCGGGTAATCTCCTCCATATCATGCAGGATGACCAGTATTGTTTTCTCCCTGCAGTCTGTGAACAGGGTATCCCAGATCAGGCCGGCGGTATCCGCGTCCAGCGCGGAGGTGGGTTCATCCAGCAGGAAGACTTCCGAATCCCTCAGAAAAGCCCTGGCAAGGCCCAGCCGCTGCATCTGCCCGTTGGAAACGGACGGAACTGTGACGCCGGCTTCCGTGTCATATCCATCTTTCCGGGAGCGGATGAAAGCGTCTATCCGGGCTTTCCGGCAGGCTTCCATGATCTCTCCCTGGCCCGCTTCCTGCTTTGCGATGGCTACGTTATCCTTTAAGGATGCCTGTAAGAGGAAAGCTTCCTGAGGGGCAGCCGTGATATTTTCCCGCAGTGTCTGAAGCGGCATCCCCGATAAATCCTGTCCCCGGAAAAAAATTTGGTTTTCATCCGGCAGGTACAGGCCGCTGAGAAGCTTGAACAGCGTTGTTTTCCCTCCGCCGCTGGCTCCCACGATGGCAATCTTCTCCCCCTCTTTGATCTGGAAGGAAAGATTCCGCAGAACGGGGATAGCTCCATAAAAGAAGGAAAGCCCCTGTACCTTGTAGACGGGTAGTCCTTCCGGCGGATGATCCGTAAGGGGACGGCTCTGCCTGACGGCCTGCCGGTTCTCTTGCGGATGCATGGATTCGGTGTCTTCAACCGGGATTTCCGTCGCCTCCTCATCCTCCATAGCCAGAAGCTTCTGCAGACGGTCTACGCCGACCCTTGCATTCTGCAGGTTTGCAGGAATGCTGCCGATGGTTTTCAGCCCTTCTCCCACAAGCCCCGCGAGCAGGCTGATGCTGGTCAGTCCTCCCAGGGTCATATCCCCCGTAAAGATCAGATAAGCGCCCATAAGCAGCAGAAGGATCTGGCTGAAATGCCCGAAACATCGGTCAAATACCTCGGCAAATCGTTCATAGGTCAGACGCTTCTTTTTCATTTTCATATGTTCCTGCAGCTTCTCCTCTGTTTTCTCCTGAAATATCTGTTCCAGCTGACAGGCTTTGATCATCATTTCAAATCGGATGGTTGACGTAAAGGAAGAAATTACATCTGCATACGCCCTCTTCTCGTTATGGTGATATAGGGAAAGCTTCCCGGCGATCAGTACGCTGATCACAGCATTCAGCGGAATCAGGCTTAAAACGGCCAAGGTGAATTTCCAGTTACACCAACGGAACAGGTTAAAGGGGATCAGAAGGAGGTTTACCGGCAGTGACCCGGCACGCCACAACAGCATGAGCCAGTTTTTCAGGCTCTCAATGTCCTTGTCGGCAATGGCAAGTACCTCTCCGTCTTCTGCCTGTTCGATGGCCTGATATCGGGCGGAGCATATTTTATCGCCGACCGCTGACTGCAGGCGGCAGGAAAAAGAAGCTGCCTTTCTCCCGCCTAAAAGTGTGAATGCGGCATTCCCTGCAAGATAACAGGCCAGAAACGCTGCCGTCAGGGAAAAATGGGAGAGGATACTTTCCAGATCGTTTCCCGCCGCGTCGATCATCACGCCTAAATACTGTGTCACCGTATATTGTGCTGCCGCTGTAAGAAAGGATAATGTCATCCCCAAAAGGGTATGGGGTACAAATTCCTTGCCGTACAAACCTTTCAAATATCTGTTTAATTTCATTTCATTCCTCCGTGCTGTGATGTATGGGGACAGTGGGCAGCCTGCGGATCAGTACTGTATAATGAATGGTTCATTCCAATGCGGGTGTAAAAGCTAAGGCGCCTGCGCGCCCTGCCTTTGCTTTTGGCTGAATGCATATTTCAGTTTATTTCCCGTCCGCCTGGTAAGCTCTCTGCATAATGCCCACGCAGATTTCCTTTGCCACATCCCGGGGAACAGGTTCCCGGGGATTCTGTATATTGGCATTCATCGCCCACCATGTCATGGTATCTGTCAGATACCATGCGTGGGACATAATGTGTTCGGATCTGCGAATCTGTCCGGCTTCCATATACCGTTTGAGGCAGTCGGTCAGTTTCAGAGAATAGTTTCTTTCACTGGGAAAATAGACTTCTCTCAGCTCCTGATAAATCTCTGCATTCTTTTTGATGTTGTCGGTAGCAAACAGGTAATCGGCAAAGAAATCGAACAATTCGCCCGCCAGATCGGGAAAGCCCTTACAAATATTTCCGTTGCCGTCTGTAATAATCATAATGGAGTCCAGAATTTCGCCCAGCCTTTTTAACAAAGGGATCAATTCGGAAGCCGCAGCCGGTTTGATTGGCAGAGTGACGTCACCGGAAAAGTGCCCCGGATCCATAGTGGCATGGAGTACAAAGGAGAATACGGCGTCCTTGCCGGAAAACGCGGAGTACATGGTGCCCACGGCGATTCCGGAGGCTTTTGCGATTTCCGCCATTTTTGTGTTGGCGTAGCCCTTGGTCAGGAACAGCCGGCCTGCTTCCTGATATATTTTTTCAAGTCTCGGATTTGTCATAATGGCAGTCTCCCCGGATATTGATATGAATGGTTCATTCCAATTATATCATTTACCCTCGATTTGTCAACCAGTGTGCAAAATTTTAATGGGTAATTTATTCAAATGATGCTTTTGGAATTTGAGTTTGTCAAGATTATTTTTCCATGTAATATTCTTGACATGTGTGGAAGCCGGTGTGAAAATAATGATAATAATATTCAGGCAAATGGATAATTCCTTATTGGCTGTAATGGATATCAATCATAAATATATTGTAGCAGGAGGGTAAGCAATGGGATTTTCACTTTATTATAAGGCAAAACGGGAACAGCCTTTATCAGAACACGAAAAAACGGTCAGCAGAGAGATTACGGAAAAGTATTGTTCTCAATATCCTTTTAAGCGGAAGGTTGAGGATTTCGGAGTCTATGATGTGAATGAACAGGATAAACAAGATAATATTATTTTCAGCGGTTCCACAAAGCTTCCCGGAATGAGTGCAAAAGTGCTGTTTGATGTAGCAAATTACTGGCTGGGATGCCTTACTGAAATCACCCGTCTTCTGGAAGATGCGGAATGGAGCGCGGCATATGATGATGTGGCTCTCATATATGACCTGGAAGAAGGATGGCGTTTCCCTACAGATGAAGAGTATAGTAAGAGGTAAAAGAAATTCATGAATGGGGAGAGCATATGATCATGGATCAGGAAGTAGAAAACAGGGAGCGGCTGCTTGCCCTGCTGAAGCTTATACCGAAAGGTGTTCCCGGGGGATGGGAAATGGACTCCCGTTCTGTGGGTGGGTTGATGTACCTGGGGTTTTCGGCAGTACAGACCGAAAAACTGATCGTCATTTCTTCTCAGGGGCAGCGGGTGATCAACTGTAAAACGGGAGAAAAAATCTATTGTGAGGAGATTTACGACGAGGGCGAGCTGACTGCCTGTGCGGAGACGCTGGGGGACGAAATGGTTCCCATTGCGGGAGAAGGTGGCGGCGGTCTGAGAAAATACTCTCCGCAGGGAGATGCCTTGAATCTGTCGGCCCCTTTCTGGCCCAGGGAACAGGTCATTTTTATGCCTCAGTATAGTTCCTGGTATCAATTTCCGGAGAAGTGCACCGTGATTTTCGAGGCGTATGATATTCTGGCGTATGGGTTCAGTAAATGCGGGAATTACATGGCAGTGGGAACCTCCAGTGATCTGGTGATTTTCAGGAGGAGCGGATAACCATTCCAAATGGGAGAGATGTGGAGTCAGGGAATGCATCTTTGGAAGGTACATAGCGGCTTTGTGCTTACAGGAGGAGCATGACAGGGATGAAATATTTGGACAGATATCTGGAGGAAGTTAAAAAGGGGATTCCCGATATAGAAACGCGCCTGAATGCGGGAGCGGACGAAGGCCGGTTAGAGCAGCTTGCCGGGAAGGCGGGCGGTGTGCTCCCCGTGCAGCTGCTGGAGCTGTATCGGCAGTTTGACGGGGAGGATATGACCAGGTGGACGGGGTTCCTGGCAGGGCTTCAGTTCCTGCCGCTGGGAAAGGTGCTGTCAGATTTTACTTTTTTCCAGGGGGTGGAGGATGAGATGACGGCAATGGGGACGGAAGCAGTCATGGAAGAACCGCTGTGCGAGCTTACGTGGATTCCAATCGCCTACGACTGCGCAAGGGCATGGCTTGTTGTGGATCTGACCCCGGCGGAGGGCGGGACAGTGGGACAGGTGATAGCGTTGGACTATGACTCTGACCATTGCTATCTGCTGGCGGACAGTCTGGACGGCCTGTTTGAAAAGATGACAGCCTGGCTTCGGCAGGGGATATTGACCATAGATGCGGAAAGCTTTGAGGATCCCATGATCACGGAAAGGTCGGGGCATTTATTCAATTCACTGGAAGAACTGACGTCGCCTGTGGGAAAGGGGGCAGATCCCCTGATCCCGCTTCCCGGAGGGTTCTGGCAGAAGCATTACGGGCAGCAGGAAGTGCCGTTAAGCCGTCTGGAAAAGGAGAAAATCATGCTGATCCAGAAGGAAGACATCGATTGCGCGCTGTTTGCCCATATGGGAAATCTGAAAGAATTGGTTCTGCATGGGTGCAATCTTGTCAATGCATCCGGGCTGGCACATGCGCCAAAGCTTAAGAAGCTGATTTTTGCAGAGTGCAGTTTTACGGGAGATCAGCTGTCAGTGCTGTCAAAGGCTCCCGCCCTCAAAGAATTAGGATTAAATGTGATGAGTGCGGCGGGGCTGTCCGGGCTGAAGGGATTGAAGACTTTAAGAAGTCTCCGGCTGAGGAAGGTAACAGATTTTTCGCCGGAGGAGCTGGCAGGGTTTACAGGGCTTTGGGAGTTGGGCTATGACAATCCGGAAAAGCTTGAAGGCGCGTCCCTGGAGAAGCTGAAAAATCTGAAAAGGCTTGATCTGCATCACAATACCATGGAAAATCTCGATTTTCTCGCCGGACTGACGAAGCTTATACATTTCCACCTTGCTGAGCCTGCGGGAAACGAAGACGGGCTTGCCGCGGTGCGCAATTTGACGAAACTGAAAGAATTTCTCTATCCGGTAAAGGATTTATCCGTTTATAAGAGCCATCCGGCGCTGGAGAGTATCGGCATGGCAGCCGGGGTCAGGCATGGCTTTGAGGCGTTTGAGGGAAGCAGGGTGAATTCTTTCACCGTTTTGGGCAGGGCACCCCGCGAAGAAATGGAAGATGTGAAAAAGCAGATGGGAAAGTACGTGAAGATTTATTCCTATGGTTCGGAGTTAATGTGAAATACGGGAAGCCGGTATTTCTGTCTGTAATTGTTACACAGAGCGTGTTTGAAAAATCATTCCCTCGGTCTGCACAGCCCGAAGAAAGCATTTTTCAAGCACGCTAAGATGTATAAGAGAAAGCCGTGGTTTGCCGCAGAAAATGGAGGTATATAATTTCCGTGTATAGTGAAATAAAAGGGAAAAGACATTTCCCCAAGGGGATTGTGTGGGTATTGATGCTTCTGCTGTTGTGGGGTTCTCTGACCGGCTGTGGAAGCGGAACGGATACATCGGATACTGTCGCCGGCTCCAATATTCCGGGTACGGCTGACGGTTCTGGTATTTCGGAAGGCAGCCAGGCGAGGGAACCTGAACAGCCCGAATCTGAAAATGAGTCGGCCTTTCCGGGAAGCTATACAGTGCCGGAAGGCTGGGTAAAGGCGGAACAGTACTCCACTGTGGATAAAGTTTTCTATGTGGAGGAGGGGCATGAGGAGGACGATCTGCCTGACAATATCTCCATTGAAATTGGGACAAACCGGTATGCCGCAGAGGAACATGAGCAGTTCCGTGACGCGATCGTCCGGCAGCTTCTGGTACAGCTGCAGGGGGTTGAAGCCGAATTGACCGGGGATGGGACCTATACAGAACAAGGCTATGTGGTTTATATTTTCACCATTAGCGGGACAGATGCCCTGACGAAACAATATTATATCGTGGGCGATCAGCAATACTGCCTGATCCACCTGACCGGCTTTTCCGGTTCCGAGAGCACGGTACAGGCGGCCCAGGATATGGCAGACAGCTTTGTCTGGGATTAAAGGGATTGCTTCGGAAAACTCGCTGTTCTGAAGACAGATTTTTATGTATGTCTTGACACAGGCAAATGCGGCGGAAATCGGAAGAACGGTAATCTGTGTGGGCAGTGGGAATGAGGGGGCGAACGGCGGGCACGTAGCGGGAAGCCTGATGCCCGCAGGCGGAGAAGGGCTGGGAGGAAGCGCGGCAGGCGGGACGGGAAGAACAGGAGGAAATGCGGCAGGGGGGACGGGAAGAACAGGAGGAAATGCGGCAGGCGGGACGGGAAGAACAGGAGGAAGCGGCAGTGCGGCGCGGGGGGCAGGGTATCTGCCAGCGGAGATTGAGCTGGCGGTGGCGCAGTATGAACGGAGCCTGAATGTCCAGCTGTGGAAGAATTACAGTGACGTCTACCGGATCAATCTGCGCTCACCCGGAGGGCAGGAGGCGGAATTACCATCCAGCATAGAGGGAGGGAAATTTACTCTGAGATTGGAGCAGACGGACATTCTGGTATATCTGGGTGAGCCTCTGCCCTATGCTACGGCGCAGGAAATCTATCTGGACTTGTTCCCGGTGGGACGGCCTTATATAAACAGCGGTGTGTGGACGATACGGCTGGCGCCGGTGGAGGTAGTCACAGGGAATTATTATCTCTATCTGCCTTCTTCTGCGGTACGGAGCGAGGGAACAGGATTTTATCGGCCGACTCCCGAGGTAACTCTGACCATACCTTCCACGGCTTCCAAGGTGGTCACTGTAGGGGCTTACGACAGTACTTATGATGCTTATGCGGATTTCTCCGGCAGGGGATATGCGGATACGGAACGAACCATAGGCGTGGTAACGTCGGGACTGACGAAGCCTGACCTTGTGGCTCCCGGAGTGAACGTTCTGGCACCGGATATTTACGGGGGATACAACCCGGTCACAGGAACCTCCTTTGCTACCCCTATTGTCAGCGGCAGCGCGGCGCTTTTGATGGAGTGGGGGATTGTAAGAGGGAATGATGTGTTTCTGTATGGGGAGAAGGTGAAGGCGTATTTAAGGAAGGGGGCCAGGCCCTTAAGGGGAGAGGGGGAAGTACCAAATGACAGGGTTGGCTGGGGGGCGGTTTGTGTCGAAAATAGTTTGCCTATGTAAATAAGAGAAGATTTTTAGGGGAATAAGTACTTTGTTTTGGCATATATGTTGTCGAATAAAGTGCTTATTGTACGTCGTTTGGATTTTATATAAATATTTGGTAGGGCTAAAACGAATCACAATTTATAAATAGCATGGATTTATTAGAATAGAAATAGAACTTATGTTCGAAACTGATTGAAAAAGTAAAGATGGTATGCTATACTTCTACATGAGTAATAAGATTTTAATCAGTGCTATATGGGAGGAGAAGGATGGGAAAAAATAAAGTAATTGTGGTGCAAAACATTAATGTTACTGTTTCAGAGGAAAATTTTGATGATTATATCTGTATTACTGATATTGCAAAAGCTAAAGTTGGTGAGTCCAGAGGAGCAGATGTTGTAAAAAACTGGATGCGAAACAGAGCAACTTTGGAATTTTTAGGTACATGGGAGCAAATCTACAATCCTGCTTTTAAAGTGGTCGAATTCGACCACTTTAAAAGCGAAGCAGGTTTACATACATTTGTATTAAGTGTTTCGGAATGGATTGAAAAGACAGAAGCAATAGGATTATTTGTGAAACGTGGAAAATATGGAGGAACGTATGCGCATAAAGATATTGCATTTGAATTTGCTTCGGCGATCAGCCCTGTTTTTAAAC
>CATKXX010000046.1 GCA_949840935.1 uncultured Acetatifactor sp.
CTTGTATTTTAACTCTGATCCTGGGTATTTCATATATTAAATCTTTATTTTTTTGTATTCCTGTGGAATTTACTTTTTCAAAGTGGAATTTAATCTCGCAAAGTGGAATTCACTTTTTCAACTCACCAAAAATAATCTCTCAGCCCAAAATAAAACATTTTATACAATAATTCTGATGTTTTCTCTCTGGAAATCATAGTAATACAGGCTGTCTGACAGCACCTCCTCCGGCGCTACCTGCGTTCTGTTGACCTCAGCGATCATATCCTTTAACTGCTCCGGTACCTCCATCCCCTGGTCTGTCAGGAGGATCACCTCATGGATTGAGCTGGGCAGAATATAGAAACCATGACCAGTCTTTTCCGCCAGCTGCCCAAGCAGCCCCGGATAAAGTATACAGGACGCCCCGTAGGCACGCTGCTCACTGGACAGGACCTGCATCGGGTTTTCCGTGGAGAGATGTCCACCCTCCCCCCTGCCCGCTATTTCGGACTGGTACTCCTCCTCCGTCATCATTTCCTGCAATACCTGTTCCATGGTACTGCATTTCCAGGGGAACAGCTCCGGCGTATTCTTTTGCGCCAGCTCCATAAGCTCCCTTGTGCTGGTGTTCCAGAGCTCCACATGGGAATTGCGGATCAATATGGCTCCCTCTCCCAGAGCCTCCCCGCTGTATGCATAGAAGAAGCAGATTGCCAGATCCAGAAGGGGGATATGGGGCACATCCGCCAACAGCTCCTCATTTCCCCTCTGGCGGATCAGGCGGTAGCATATCCTTCCGGAAACCTTTTCAAAGTACCTGAAAAAGTCCATGTCAATGTTTGCCTTGGGCAATTCCTCACGATAAATCCTGATGAGCCGCCTCACAATCTCCGCCAGGGAGGCTCCCGACTCATATGCCTCCCAGAAGGGCTCGAGGTAAAGCGTCGGAACCACATTCCTGTCATCCGTCAGTATCAACAGCCCGTGAAGTATGACGCCGTTATTTTTCTGTACCTCCCTGACTTCCACCTTGTACGCTCCTCCCAGCTTCTTCTCCACCGCATTACGCACCTTCCCCGCAAATATATTTATCTCCATCTCTTACTCCATTTCTGCGCCGCTTTTCTGCCCAAATCCCTAAATGGATTACGAGTTTGTGGCAAGCAGCGCGCAGACACAAATCCCGCGATTGATAGATTGTTTTTCAATCTTTATCCTCTTTTCCGCGCGGCATCTTCGTATGACGGGTTTGCGCGGCCGCGCAGGCACAAACCCGCAGCTGTAAAAACGATACTCCCGAAGCTCATTCGCACAAAAAAAGGCAAGGACGCTCCAATGAAAGCTCATGGAAGCATCTCCTGCCTTACAAGTCCTTATCGATATAAAAATATGCAGCCGCTTTATGCCCTGGACAAATACTCGCCTGTCCTGGTGTCAATCTTAATCTTGTCTCCCTGCTCTACAAACAGCGGAACCGCAACCCGTGCACCTGTCTCTACAATAGCGGGCTTGTTAGCGCCGGTAGCGGTATCGCCCTTGAAGCCCGGCTCCGTCTCCGTAATCTCCAGCTCCACAAAGAGAGGAGGTTCCACGGAAAACACATTGCCGTTGTGGGAACAGATCTTGCACATCTCGTTCTCCTTTACGAATTTCAGCGCGTCCCCCACCGTCTCACTGTTCAGCGCTGTCTGCTCATAGCTCTCATTATCCATAAAGTAGAACAAATCCCCGTCGGAATACAGATACTGCATATCTTTTCTATCAATACGCGCCTGGGGGCATTTCTCAGTGGGGCGGAAGGTCTTCTCAACCACGCTGCCGCTCTTGATATTCTTCAGCTTCGTCCTGACAAAAGCTGCACCCTTTCCAGGCTTAACGTGCTGGAATTCGATGATCTGGTATACATTATTATCATACTCAATAGTTATACCATTTCTGAAATCACCTGCAGAAATCATATTTATAATCCTCCTATGTCATTCACAATATAATTCTATTGTAGTTTAATATAAAATGGTATTAATTTCAACTATTTTCGGAAAAAAAGTTGAAAAACCTATTTTTTGCCCAATATAAAGTCGATTGCCTGCAGGTATCCCTCCAGCCCCTGCCCGTAAATCTGCCTGTCACAGGCCGGAGCCGTCACGGATATCCTGCGGAATTCCTCTCGTTTCGTAATATCGGAAATATGGATCTCCACTTTGGGGACAGTGATGCTCGCTAGGGCATCCCGGATCGCATAGCTGTAATGAGTGTATGCGCCGGGATTGATCACAATCCCCTCCGTGCCGTCAAAATACGCCTCCTGGAGCCTGTCAATGATGGCCCCCTCGTGATTGCTCTGGAATACCGTAATATCACAGCCCGCGCTCTCCGCTTTCTTCTGGATCATTTCCAGCAGATATTCATAATCCTGCGTCCCGTACACGCTCTTTTCCCGAATCCCCAGGAAATTCAGATTGGGGCCATTGATCACTAACAGTTTCATTTTCTCCGTCTCCTCCACGATTTTATTCAATAATTCTTCCATTTCCAGCCCGTCCACATCTATGATCACATCCGCACAGGCCTCATATGCCTCCCTGCGGCTCTCCATCAGCTCCCGGATTCTCTCCAGCGGGTTTTCGCACTGCAGAAGCGGCCTGGTGGTATCCTCCCTCAGCCTCTCATATACGGTCTCAGGCCGGATGCGCAGATAAATCACCTTTCCAAGCCTTCTTAGCAGCTTCCTGTTCTCCTCCCTGACCGGAGTACCGCCTCCCACGGAATAAATCCTTGTGAATTTCTGCTCCGCGAGCTCCCTGAGCAGTTGCGTCTCAAGCCGTCTGAAGGATTCCTCCCCCTGCACGGCAAAAATCTCGCCGATGCTTCTGCCCTCCCGGCGCTCGATGAGCTTGTCCGTATCCTCCACCATCATCCGCAGCCGATAAGACAGCTTCAGCCCCACGGAAGTCTTACCGCTGCCCATAAAGCCTGTCAATACCAGATTCCTGTTCTGCTTCATACCTCGTCCCACCTTGTGTACTGACTTGTTCATATTTCCTGTAGGAGCCTGTCATAAATTTCCGCTGCAAGCTCTCTTTCCACCTGCACTCCCGTCCACAGCTCATAGGCGATGATTCCCTGATACAGCAGCATCTTCATGCCCCCATAGGCTCTGCCTCCATAGCTCCTCACCTTCTGCATGAACCTTGTCTCGGAGGGGTTAAAGATCAGGTCATAACCCGTATGAACCTTCTCATAAAACTTTTCATCCTCTATAGCCGCCTCCTCCACATTCGGAAACATTCCCACGTTGGTCGCCTGAACCGCCAGATACCTTTCCCCGGCGGGAAGCCTGTCATATTCCGAAAGAGGCATCACCTCCGCCAGCTCTCTCCCTGCAATGCGGTTCACCTCCTCCGCCACCAGCATGGCCCGATCCAGGCTGCGGTTCAACAGGAAGATCTGTGCCGCTTTCTTCTGTGCCAGCAGCATGGCCACTGCCCTTGCCACACCTCCCGCTCCCAGGATCAGCACCTTCTCCCCCTCGATCCTGACGCCGTCCTCGCACATGGCCCGGTACAGTCCGGGCATATCCGTATTATAGCCCTTATAGCCGTTCTCCACGCGCACCAGTGTGTTCACCGCCCCGATCTGCCCTGCCAGCGGATCGATATCCTTCAGAAAGGGAATGACCTCGCTCTTATATGGCACCGTCACATTCATCCCCAGCAGGTTCAGCGCATAGGCTCCTTCCACCGCTTCCCTCACATGCCCTGAAGGCACATGGAAAGGCACATACACCAGATTTTGTCCCAGCCTCTCCGACAGCGTATTATGTATGACCGGGGACATGGTGTGCTCCACCGGATTCCCCAACAGCCCGCAGGTGCGGGTATAACCGTTTATCTTCATATCAACCATTCCTTACTCTGCTTTTTCTATGATAAAAATACAATACGATCCGTTCCAGATAACGCTTCAGCACTATCTGTATCTCCTCCCTGGGGTGAATGGGCCTCACCAGATAAGTCACAATCCCCGCCCTCTTTGCCCCCCACACGTCCGTGAAAAGCTGATCCCCCACAAACAATGTGGTCGCAGGCGTCGTCCCCATCCTCTCCATGGCAGCCTCATACCCCTTCCTGCCGGGCTTTCCCGCCTTATAAATATAGGGGGAACCCACTCCGTCATGAAACATCTTCACACGGGGCTCCTTATTGTTGGATAAGAGCATGGTGCCATATCCGATATCACGGAGCCGTTCAAACAGTCTCACCGCCCTGTCATCCGCCGGGGCGCCGTGAGGCACCAGCGTATTGTCAATATCGAAGATCACGCCGCGATACCCCCTGCGGTACAAAGCCTCATAATCAATATCATACGCACTGTCCGCTTCATTGTCAGGATAAAAACGCTGCAGCATATTGCTTCCCCCTTTCCCTACAGCACCAGGTCCGCCAGCTCCCTGATCTTAAAATGCCGGATATATCTTTCTTCCATGGGAATCCACCTTTCCTGAAAATTCTTCAGCGCCTCCGGGCCGCCGCGCTGTCCTATCCTCCGCAGCTGCTCCCCGGGCTCCACGTCACAGAACACCCTCAGCCCCATGTATTGACCAAAGACAGGGTGGCAGCTGTACGCACCCTCCACGATTCGCAGCTCCCCTTCCCTGACCTCCCTCTCCCTGCCAGGCGCCATGCGGCTGCAGTCAAAGCGGCGGTATCGGAATGCCGCCGGCTTTTCCAGATAAGGCAGCACCTCCTCCCGGAACCGTTCGTAATGGACATTCCCGCCGGGCTCAGAAAGCCGTTCAGGAGTCCGCAATTCTGGCGGGAGAAAGAAATCATCCATATGCACTACTCCTGCCCCCGCTATTTCTGCAAGCTGCTCCGCCAGGGTGGTCTTCCCCGACGCGCACCGCCCGTCCAGGGCGATCAGCCTCATGCCCCTGGGCATACGCTCAATCGCCTCCAGGATTGGGATCATGTGGGGGAAACACTCCCCCTGTCCTGAAAATACTTCTCTAAATTCCAACCTTTTCCACTGCTTCCTTCACATAATCCGGGAGCTTTCTGCTCTCCACTCCCATTACCGTAGCATTGCACCGGCTCATGGGCACCAGCAATATCCTGGCTTCACTGGATGCCACCGCCTCCGCCATCTTTGGTGTGATCTCCCCCAGCATGGCGTTGGCCATGACAATGCCGATGGGGCCCACGATCACATCTGCCCGACGGCTGTTACAGATTACCGCATTTTCCCCGGTAGCCCCCAGCGCCGTACCGCCCTTCATCATATTGGCTGTGGCTGCGGCATTCGTCCCCACCGCAATCAGCTCCGCTTCCGGGTAAGCGCTGCGCAGCCCTTCCACAAGGCTTCTCCCCACGCCGCCTCCCTGGCCATCCATGATCATTACTCTCAAACAAACCTCCCAATGCCTCCCAGGCATCTCATTCCTTCGCGTGAAAGCTCCCTGCGCCGCTCACGGCATCTCATCCCTCCATGCCAAGGCTCCCTGCGCTGCCCAGGCATCTCATTCCTTCGCGTGAAAGCTCCCCGCGCTGCCCTCCTGCTCATGGAGCGGGCTGTAATCCCCCGGCCTGTCAATCCGGTCGCGTATCTCCTGCATCTGGTAATCCAGCGCCTCGATAGAGTCCGCACATGCCTTCAGCCGCAGTTCAATCTCGTCCGTATTGTCGATATCTTTCTTGTATTTCAATTTGTGTTCCAGGCTTGCCCAGAAGTCCATCGCAATGGTGCGGAACTGTACCTCCACCTTCACATACTTTTTCTCATCCGCAAGGAAAATGGGAACGCTCAATATCAGGTGAAGGCTCCGGTAGCCATTGGACTTGGGCGTCTCGATATAGTCCTTCTTTTTCAGCAGGATAATGTCGTCCTGTTTCGTCAAAAGCTCCGCCAGCCGGTAGATATCGTCCGGAAAAGAGCAGATTACCCTCACCCCTGCCACGTCCGCCACATATTTCTGAATATTCTCTATGGTAAAAGAATACCCCTTCTTTTCCAGCTTCTTATAAATGCTGTCCGGTGTTTTCAACCTGCTCTTGATGGATTCAAAAGGATTTCTTTTATATTCCTCCGAGAAAACGGCGTTCAGCACCTTGAGCTTCGTCTCAACCTCCATGATCACGGAACGATATTCCATCATCAGCCTGTTAAAAGGCTTTGCCTTACTCAGCCTCTCCGCCTGCATCTGAATGATCTGCGACTGTTTCTTAAGGGCTTCTGCCTGCTCCTCCACCTTCTGCTCCAGCTGCCTCTTATAAGCGAACAGCTCAATGGCATTTTTCACCCGGTTCTTCACTACCGAAGATTCAAAAGGCTTGTGGATGAAATCAGAAACGCCCATTTCAAGACACTTGTTCTCTGCTTCCACCGAATGCTCACTGCTGATAATGAGCACCGGAACCCTGCTGATCCAGTCCCTCTCCTTCATTTCCGTTATGACTGCAAATCCGTCCGTCCCCGGCATATGCAGATCCAGAAGCAGGGCCGACATCCCTGCATGCTCCCTCTGCAGCCTGTGCAGCGCCTGCTCCCCGCCCGCAGCCGTCTCCACTATATAATCGTCCTCCAGTATCTTCCGCAGCAGCTCACGGTTGATCTCCGCATCATCCACCACCAATATCCTTTGCATTTCCCCCACCCCGCATACAACATTTTACAACAATCTTTTTCATAAACTTTAAGGTATAGTTTCCAATAAGGTAAAAAAAATTGCTGAAATCCCGATTTTATCAGGCCCATCAGCAATTTCCAATCCTGCCGGCAGCGGGACTTGAACCCGCACGTGGTTGCCCACAACAGATTTTGAGTCTGCCTCGTCTGCCATTCCGACACGCCGGCATTTGCAAGGCTTCCCTCACAACGAGCTTATTTTAACATATAACCCAATGCTTGGCAAGCACTTTTTGTCAGTACAGGCAATGATGCTGCAGCAGAGGTTCCTTTTCGGATTCCTTTGGGTTAACAGAAAAATCCACGGGCTTCCTCACAGGAGCACCTGCCGTATTTCGATTCGGTTCCCCGACACCTCCACATCCGCCAGGCTGCCCACGATCAGCGGCATCATCGGCGGCAGATGGCCCAAGTCCACATCCATGATCACGGGAACACCCTTTCTCCCTGCCGTCTCCAGCACCGCACTGTACACATCCAGCCCCATGATTTCTCCCCCATTCAGGGCTCTGCCGATGAGGAAGCCCCTCACATGCCGAAACCAGCCTGTCTCCTCAAGCTGCCACAAGGCACGGCGGATAGCAAACACATTCAGGTCGCAGGCTTCCAGGAACCAGATAATGCCGTCCTCCCGGTACCTCTCCACAAACTCCCCTGTCCTGTCGAACCGTGTCCCGGAGAGATTGGCCAGACAGTCCAGGCAGCCCCCTAAGAGCCTTCCGGAAAACCGCAGCGGTTCACTCCTGACTGTTGTGTTCCCTGCTCTGCCAAAACCCGCTTCTACAGCAAATCCGGCAGCGGCTTCTTTTTCTTCACTGTCCGAGTCTTTCCCGGATTCCGCAAAGCAGACTTCCTCCTTCCCCACAAAGCACCTCTGCTTCAGCGGCTCCGTCACATGGTAGGGCGCCAGCGGATGCTCCTCATCCTTCAGAGATTCCTTTTCCCAAAGGCCATAGCTGTGTACCGTCAGACGCTCTCCCGTCAGAATCCCCAAAGCGGCCTCCAGCGATTCATGCCAGGGCTCCATGCCGAAAGCGGCCGCGCACGGGCCATAGACAGAAGCCGTATCCGCCAGGGTGGCCAGCAGGAAAGTCAGGTTGGTATTATCGGAATATCCCATGAACCACTTGGGCTCCATTTCCGCCAGCTTCCCGAAGTCCACACAGGGCAGGATTTCACACATCAGCTCTCCGCCGCCGCAGGAGATCAGGCAGTCCACATCCTCCCTGTCAAACATTTCCATTACCTCAGCGCCACATTTTTCGGGAGTATTGCTGATTCCCACCCCTGCGCTCTCGTAACAGTTTGGCCCCGGGACAGTACGATAACCCAGCGCCGCAAATTTCTTCCGGGCATTTTCAAACCCGCTCAGATAAGGCTCTGTGGCACATCCAAAAGAAGGCGCAGGAAACCCGATTGTTCCTCCCTGTGTCAAAAATTTCGGATATCTCATCTCTATCCCTTTCCGGCCCTTTGCACTTTTCAATCTCTCTGCACTTCACGGCCCTTTGCACTTTCCAATCTCTCTGCACTTCCGGCCCTTTGCACTTTCCAATCTCTCTGCACTTCACGGCCCTTTGCATTTTCCGGATTCTCTGCTTCCGGCTTCTTTGGCCCGCTTATTCCACCCCGGACAGATTAACAATCAACATACTGCCCTGGTCAGAAATATAACCTTCATTGGGGTAGCCCGGCATTTTCAGGCTTTTCCTGATTTCCTCCGCTTCCTCGATCATCTCCGTATCCGGTACATACACAAAGTCGTGATAGCCAACCATATCCCAGAAATTCGTATATTGCTGCGACGCTGCCAGATCGCAGTTTTCAAAGGGGTTTCTCGCCCAGGTCAGGACAGACAGCAATGGGGACTCTGTAAAATAATAACCCCAGCCGCCATAGTCTGCATGAAACTTTTCTTTAATAGTAGGATCAAAGGACGTCATCTTTGTTATCACACGGTACTTCCATGAATCAAACGGGATGGAAGCCTCCTGAAGCAGCCTGTCGTCAGGCAGGACAGCCCCCACTACCACCACCGGTTTTGTGATATCATAATTTTCGATCAGATCTGCAGCAGCGTCCGTCATAATCTGTTTCGCTTCCAGATATTTATGGTAATCCTGGACAAACCACCTGTTCATATCCTGAACCTGCAGGCCAATCCCCAAAAGCGCTATAATGGCGACTCCCCAATACAATTTCTTTAATACCTTGCAGAAGCTTAAGGCAGCCCCCAGGAAAAGGAACCCCAGCATTATCACAACAGGAATAAACTGGGCGGAGTGATAGGTTACCGCTCTCCCGGCAACCATACTGCTGAGCACCGGGATTGCCGCCATCACAGGTACACAGGCCAGAATCCATGGATCCCTTCTCTTTACCGTAAAAAAGACAGCCAGAAAAATAATCACTATCCAGGACAGCACAAGAAACGTGACCGGCAGATAAGCCACCCCGTTTACCAGATATCGCAGATAAATCTTCTTAATCAGAATTCCGATTGCCCCGGGAGTGACAAACAAATCTCCGAAAACAGAATTATAGTCATTCACGCCATACTTTGCCATCTGCTCCAGATGATACGCCGACATAAGGATCCTGTGCATCACGGTACGGACAATCAGGCTGACTGCCAGTACAATACCGCCTCTCACAGCCCATGGGAAGAAACGTATATCAAATGCCCTGTCCCCTTCCTTATCAGAAAATGCGTGCAAGATCATAAAGACAGCAAGCGCCCCTGTTAAAAAGCAATCCATCATGGTTTCATAGCATCCTAGCGCCACAGCCAGACAGAGTCCGCTTCCAAGGACTTTCGCCAATACATGGCTGCTGCCAGCCTGCAGTGACCCTAGGAAAAGCAGCAAGGAAAACGCTGTCAGCCCGTATGCCACAGCCACCCCATTATGCAGGTAATACACCCATATCTCACTGATAACAGGGCAGGACAACGCAAGCGATGCCGCAAGTCCGTAGAACCATCCCGGCAGCACGATTCCCACAGATTCCAAAACCCTGTTTATCAAAAAGCACCATAGCGAAAACGAAATGGCCAGGATGAGCACGGAAAGCCCTTCTACAAGCCATGTGGGCCAGCTTATGATATTGAGATGCAATACCCGGTTCAGAAAAAACAAAGTCCATCGATTCGTACAGACAGATAACCCGTCTTCAAAAAACAGCTTCATAGCCGTATCATCCACACCAATAGCAAAGTGTGTGACATTGTATCCGTAACTGAACACTGCCGTAAGGACAATCATCAACAGATAAAGAAAATTGGAATTTGCCTTGCCTTTCATCAGATACACTCTCCTCGCTGCCGACACATACCCTTACGCCACGACTCCTGCCCTGAATCTCTCAGCCATGCGTCCGGCCTTCCTCTGCTCAGCTGCGTCCCGGGAACATTTTCCCATAGATATCAAACCCGTCAAAAGTCGCAAAATAGTCTCTGGGAGTCTCCGCCCGGCGGATCAGCTGCACGGAACCGTCCTCATGGAGCAGAAGCTCCGCAGATTTCAGTTTCCCGTTATAATTGTATCCCATAGCAAAGCCGTGAGCGCCTGTATCATGAATGACCAGGTAATCGCCGATCTCCACCCGGGGAAGCATCCTGTCGATGGCAAATTTATCGTTATTTTCACAGAGGGAGCCGGTCACGTCATACTTTTGGGCGCAGGGCTCCTCCTCCCTGCCCAGGACGGTGATATGATGGTACGCACCGTACATGGCGGGACGCATCAGGTTCACCGCGCAGGCATCCACCCCCAGATATTCCTTGTGGGTGTGCTTCTGGTGAATGACCCGGGTCACCAGATGGCCGTAGGGCCCCATCATAAAGCGCCCCAGCTCCGTATAGATTGCCACATCCCCCATTCCCGCGGGCACAAGGATTTCCTCGTATACCTTCCTCACGCTGTCGCCGATAGCCCGGATGTCGTTGGGCGTCTGATCGGGACGATAAGGAATCCCGATACCCCCCGACAGGTTGATGAACCTGATATTTGCCCCGGTCTGCTCCTTTAACTGCACCGCCAGCCCGAACAGCTGCTTTGCCAGGGTGGGATAATACTCGTTTGTCACGGTATTGCTCGCCAGGAACGCGTGAATCCCGAAATTTTCCACACCCTTTTCCTTCAAAATCCGGTATCCCTCAAACATCTGCTCCGTGGTAAAGCCGTACTTCGCATCGCCGGGATTGTCCATGATATCCGTACCCAGGGAAAAGTATCCCCCGGGATTATAGCGGCAGCTCAACGTTTTCGGCAGATAACCCAGGGTTTTCTCCAGGAAATCAATATGCGTGATATCGTCCAGATTAATGGTTGCGCCGATCCGGGCCGCCAACGCAAACTCCTCCGCAGGGGTATCGTTGGAGGAAAACATGATATCCTCCCCCGGAATTCCCATGGCGTGGCTGAGCATCAGCTCCGTCAGGGAAGAGCAGTCACAGCCGCAGCCGTATTCCCGCAGGATATCGATGAGAAAGGGGTTGGGGGTGGCCTTCACCGCGAAAAACTCCTTATAGCCCTTATTCCATGCAAACGCTTCCTTTAAAGCCCTGGCATTCTCGCGGATGCCTCTCTCGTCATAAATATGAAAAGGAGTGGGGTAATCCTTTACGATCTCCTCCACCAGCTCCTTTGTCACAAAAGCTTTTTTCTCCATTGTCCTATCCGTACCTTTCCGGCAGCCGCAGATACAAGCGCCGCCTGCTGCCGTTCCATTTTCTTCTGTTATTTTCCGCCGGGCCAGGCATATTTATACCGCGCAAATAAAACCCGAAATCCTTTGACGCAATACTCTTTTCCAAGCCTGCTTTGGCCCAGTCAACAACCCCGCCGCAGGCAACGGGGCGTCAATCGTCACAGCAGTTTGCTCCGCATCTCCTGGGACGTCATGGGACTTAAATAAGCCGGAGCCACATCGAACACCGTCTTGCAGCCCTTCATCCCCTCCCGGTTCATCCGGTAAGCCGCTCTGGCATACGCGGTCAGCACGCAGGCGGTAAATTCGGGGTTGGAGTCCAGTTTCAAGCTGTACTCCATCACATGATCATGTTCGCCGTTCATCCCTGTCTTCCCTGTCCGCAGCACGAACCCGCCATGGGGAATCCCACTGTGATCCCTATGCAATTCTTCCCCGGTAATAAAATGCACCGTAGTATCATAGTCTGCAAAATAATTGGGCATGGTCTTAATCTCATTCTCAATCCATGCCTTGTCAGCGCCTTCTTCCGCCACCACAAAGCATTCCCTCGTGTGCTTCTGCCGGGTGGTCAATTCCGGATTCTCACAGCTCCGCACCGCCTCCAGAGCAGATTCCACGGGAATGGTATACTGCTTCGCATCCTTCACGCCGGGAATTCTGCGAATAGCATCAGAATGCCCCTGGCTGACGCCCTTTCCCCAGAAGGTGTAATCGCTGCCCTCCCGCAGGATGGCACCGGCATAGAGTCTGTTCAGGGAAAACATGCCGGGATCCCAGCCAACAGAGATCAGGGCTACTTTCCCTCCCTCCGACGCCGAAGCGTCCACCCTGGCGAAATGCTCGGGAATCTTCGCATGAGTGTCAAAGCTGTCCACTACATTAAAATATTTCGCGTACTCCGCCGTCTGCCGGGGAAGATCCGTAGCGGAGCCCCCGCAAAGCACCAGCACATCAATCTCATCCTTCTTCGCCGGCAGCGCGTCCACAGGATACACCGGCACTCCACTCAGCGTCTTCACCTTCTCCGGCGCCCTCCTGGTAAATACCCCCTTAAGCTCCATATCGTCGTTCTGCCTGACGGCGCACTCTACGCCCCTGCCAAGATTTCCATAGCCCGCTATGGCAATTCTGATCTTCTCCATTTCTATTCTCCGTTTCTGCCGTCCTGTTTTTCTATTACTCTGTTTTCTGTTTACTCTGTTTCGCTGTTTTCTGTTTACTTTGTTTTCTGTTTCGCAGTCTTTTGTTACTCTGTTTTCTGTTTCACTGTTTTTTGTTTCGCTGTCTTTAATTATCTGTCTTCCGTCGCTGCTACATTTCACACATTTTCAATCTGCCAGTCTATGGGGGCAACGCCGTGCTCCTCCAGGAACCTGTTGGTCTGGCTGAAGGGCCTGCTGCCAAAAAAGCCGTTATAGGCGGACAAAGGGCTGGGATGAGGAGCCTTCAGGATCATGTGGTTGGGATTATTCAGCATCCTCTCCTTCGTCTGGGCCGGCCTGCCCCAGAGAATGAACACGATGGGCCTGTCCTGCTTATTCAGAGCCCTGATAGCTGCGTCTGTGAATTCCTCCCAACCCTTCCCCCGGTGGGAATTTGCCATATGGGCGCGGACCGTCAGCACTGTATTGAGCATCAGTACGCCCTGCCTGGCCCATTTCACCAGATATCCGTTGTTGGGGATCTCACAGCCCAGATCGTCGCGAAGCTCCTTGTAAATATTTACCAGAGAGGGCGGAATATCCACATCCGGCTTCACGGAAAAGCAGAGGCCGTGGGCCTGCCCTACATTGTGATAGGGATCCTGCCCGATGATCACTACCTTCACCTGGCTCAGAGGGGTCAGATGAAACGCATTGAAAATATCATCCGCAGGAGGAAATATCTGTGTGGTATTATATTCATTCACCACAAAGTCATAAAGTTCCTTATAATACGGCTTGTGAAACTCCTCACCTAATTCCGCCAGCCAGTCGTTATCGATCATTGCCATAAAATTGTACCTTCCTTCTTTTTTATCCCATTTGTGATTGGAAATCAGAGCCGCACGCTGACACCTCTCTGCCGCAGGTACTCCTTCAACTGCCTGATTTCCAGCTCCTTGTAATGAAACAGGGATGCCGCCAGGACGGCTTCCGCTCCCGCCTGCTCCAGAGCCTCATAAAAATGCTCCGGACGGCCGGCCCCTCCCGAAGCGATCACAGGGATACTGACCGATTCTGTCACAGCCCTGGTCAGCTCCAGGTCATAGCCCTCCTTCGTACCGTCCGCATCCATGCTGGTCAGCAGGATTTCCCCTGCACCCAGCCGCTCCGCCCTGACCGCCCATTCCACGGCGTCCATACTCATGTCCACGCGTCCGCCGTTTTTATAGATATTCCATCCACTGCCGTCCTCACGCCGCTTGGCGTCAATGGCTACCACCACGCACTGACTTCCGAACTTATCTGCTGCCTCCGCAATCAGCCGGGGATTCATAATGGCTGCGGAATTCACGGAAATCTTGTCCGCCCCTTCCCGCAGGATGGCTTTGAAATCCTCCACAGTGCGGATACCGCCGCCCACGGTAAAAGGGATAAAGAGTCTGCACGCCACCTGACGCACCCATTCCAGCTGCGTGGCCCGGCTGTCCGACGAGGCATTAATATCCAGAAATACCACCTCATCGGCTCCCTCCCTGTCATAGGCCGCCGCCACATCCGCAGGATCCCCGGCGTCCTTCAAATTTAAAAACTTTACACCCTTGACCACCCTGCCATCCTTGATGTCAAGGCAGGGAATCACACGCTTTGTATGCATTGCTTCCTCCCAAATATTTGTAATAGCCTCCCGGCATCCTCCTGTGCCTCGCCCTCAGTCCCAGAGCGCTCTGGAAGCGAAATGATCAGCCGCAGAAACCTGTCTCTGTCACACGGATGAAATTCCTCAAAATCTGCAGTCCCACGTCGGAACTCTTCTCGGGATGGAATTGGCAGGCAAACACATTTTCCTTTTCCACAGACGCATGGATTTCCGCACCATACTCCGTCGTGGCCACCACGACGGCGGGATCAGCCGCCTGCAGATAATACGAGTGCACAAAATAGACATAAGAATTCTCAGGAATTCCTTCATAAAGCCTTCCCTTTACCGGAAAACGCAGGCTGTTCCAGCCGATATGGGGGATTTTCAGCCCCGGCTGCGCCGGAATCCGCACAATCCTGCCATCCAGAATATGCAGCCCTTCCACTCCGGGACTTTCTTCACTGCTCTCAAACAAAAGCTGCTGGCCAAGGCAGATGCCCAGAAAAGGCTGCTTTTGCGCCACGGACCGGCGGATGACGTCCGCCAGCCCATAAGAATGCAGCTTTCCCATGGCATCCCCAAAGGCTCCCACCCCAGGAAGGATCACACCGTCCGCCCCCAGGATTGCCTCCGCATCCCTGGTGATCACAGCCTCCTGCCCAAGATATTGAAGCGCCTTCTCCACGCTTTTTATATTTCCTGCATCATAATCAATGATTGCTATCATATTACCCGCCTCTCCGTCTACTGTGCGGAAGTATTCGTATCAATGAAATTTCCCTCCGGAAGCTCCGTTTCCTCGGGCAGCTCATCCTGCAGAGGCAGATCCTCCACAGGTTCAGGTTCATTCCAGGAACCGTATGCCCCTCCCTGTACAATGATATTGACCTGCCGCGTGTATTCCACATCATCCTCTTCCGCCGCAATAGTCCTCGCCTGGTCTTCTGTAAGGCCGTAACCTTCATAGAGCAGGTTCAGGATGGTCGCATATTCCTGCGCCACCTCTCCCGCAGCATTCCACTGTGCCGCATAAGCATACAGCTCGGGATAATCATTGACAGACTGTATCAGGCTGTCAAGTGCTTCCAGCGTTTCTCCCTTTGACAGCAATATCTCATATTCACGGATCCACAACCGGATTCTCAGGACGCATTCTGATTTGCCAAACATAATCTGTTCATTTTCGTCCATATCCTTCCCGAACAGATTTTGATAACAGGTCTGATAATCTCCACTGTAATACGCATCCGACGCCGCCTTCTTATCCATATAATCAACAGAAGCAAATGTAATGATTATGATTGCTGCTGTCAGTGTCAGGCAGATCAGCACTATGGGAAGGATTTTCTTTAAGCTGAGTCGTTTTCTGGGATCAACCGGCTCTTCCTCTTTAGGCGGTTTCTCCTTTTTGGGCTTTTTCTCTTTCTTTTTCCTGCCCTTTTTCTCCTTGCCCTCTTCGTTCTCGCCGTCTTCCTCGCCCTCTCCGGGCGCATCGGCCTTCCCGGCTTTTTTCTTTTTCTTCTTACCCTTTTTTCCCTTCTGATCCTTTTCCTTATCCAATTCCTCTATAATTCCCTGATTTTCCTCGGAAAGCTTGATGTCTTCGTTTTCCTCCTCCTCTTCTTCCTCCTCGGTCAGAAACTCAAGGAACCGGGAAAAGAAACCCTTCTTCTTCGGTTTGCTCTCCTCATCTTCCTCTTCGCCTTCTCCGGCCAATTCCAGGATTCCCGTAACATCATCACCGTCCAACGAGGCAAAATCAGGTAAATCTGAGCTACTGCCCGCCATCATAGCACTCTCGGCTTCCGCGCTGTTGCCAAACAGATTATTCAGATCCACTCCGAACCCGTCGTTCACGGAGGAAGCACTTTCTGCCGTTTTCTTTTGTCCTGCAGGCTCCTCCAGATCCTCTGGAACAATATTCTCAACCTTTGCATCATAATTCCCTGTATCGCTGGAAGCAGTCTCAGTGCCGTCAAGCCTGCCAGCCTCTGATAAAATCGAATCCAAGAAGGCTGTATCCACAGACGTCGTGTCCACCGAAGCGCCGTCGGACGCACCCGTTTCTCCGGCGGTATTCTGTGAACCGTCTTTCCCCTTTTTCGCTTTTTTTTCTGCCTTTCTGGCTTCTTTTTCCGCCTTTTTGGCTTCCTTTTCCGCTTTTCTGGCTGCCGCCTTTTCTTCCCTTAAACGTTTCTTCTCCATAGCCTTCTGTTGTTTCGCAGTTATCTGCTCCCCTGTTTCCTTAAATTCTGTATTATCACCCGCCGCTGATTCCCCGGGCTTTTGGACATAATCCTGTGCCGCTCCCTGTAAAATAGCCTCAACCTGATCGTCCACAGCTTCGTTATTGTCTGACTTTTCCAGTAAGTCCTGTATTTCCTGAAGTTCCCTGTCCTTGGTTCCTTCCAGCAAATCTACTACATCCCCTTCGAACGCCTCCTCCTGGCCGTCTGCACTGTCCTCCGCCAGGCCCCTGCTCTCCGCCAGAAGCCTCTCTATATCAGCCTCTGACATGGAGGACAAATCGTCCGTTACATCATCGTCAAATACATCCTCACCTGGATTCCCAGATGTTTCATTGTCTTCATCCATGATTCCTTCAAACTTCTTAAGCAGCTCAGCTATATCAGAATCCTGAGTGGCGGTATCAGCAGCTTTCAGACTGTCCGCCGAAGTAATAATTCCTGCATCCGCGTCATCCAACCCCATAATGTCGCCCGGCTCTGACGGTATCCCGGGTATTTCCTCCCCGTCTGCATACAGACCTGACATGTCGTCCTGCTCCGGTGGTATCCCGGGTATTCCGGCTTCGTCCGCATATATCCCTGACATGTCGTCCTGCTCCGGTGGTGTCCCGGGTATTTCCTCCCCGTCTGCATACAGACCTGACATGTCGTCCTGCTCTGGTGGTATCCCGGGTATTCCGGCTCTGTCCACGTACAAGCCTTGATCTTCGTCTATCATTGACGGCATCCCGGGTATTTCTGTGCCGCCTGCATACAACCCTGATATATCATCTGGCTCCGGTGACATCCCGGGTATTTCTGTGCTGCCCGCATACAACCCTGACATGTCGTCCTGCTCCGGTGACATCCCGGGTACTTCCGTGCCGTCTGCATACAGACCTGGCATATTATCCAGCTCGGGCGGCATCCCGGGTATTCCAACCCCATCCCCATACAAGCCTTGATCTTCGTCCATCATTGGCGGCATCCCAAGTACTTCTGTGCCGTCTGCATACATCCCTGATAGGTCGCCCTGCTCTGGCGACATCCCGGACATTCCGGCTCCGTCTGCATACAGACCTGACATATCGGCCGGCTCCGGCAGCATTCCGGCTCCCTCCTCATACAACCCCTGATCTCCGTCCATCATTGGCGGCATCCCGGGCATTTCCATACCGTCCGCATACAGACCTGATATGTCGTCCTGCTCTGGCGGCATCCCGGGCATTCCAGCTCCATCCCCATACAACCCCTGGTCTCCGTCCATCATTGGCGGCATCCCGGGCATTCCAGCTCCATCCCCATACAACCCCTGGTCTCCGTCCATCATTGGCGGCATCCCGGGCATTCCGGCTCCGTCCGCATACAAACCTGACATATCGGCCGGCTCCGGCGGCATCCCAGCTCCATCCCCATACAGCCCCTGATCTTCGTCCATCATTGGCGGCATTCCAGACATTTCCGCGCCATCCGCATACAGCCCTGACATATCGTCCATCATCGGCAGCGTTCCCGGCATCTCCGTTCCATCGGCATACACCCCCCGCATATTCCCGGATGCGCTTCCCATGGAAGAATACCCTGCGGTTTCCCCCGACGGTGCCGTATTCGCCCCCCCGCCAGGCGTTCCAAACGCTCTCCCTCTCGTCCTTGTCCGGATGTCATGCATCTTCCCCACATTGCTCTGTATGGCAGGCTCCTCCACATCCTCCTGTGGCTGCTCTTTGCCGCCGTTCATAATATTTCTCAACAACTGATCTAAATAATCCTCTTGTGAAGCCATAGGTTTATCCTCTGCTTTCTAAATGATCTCACCTGCATGAACATACAGTCAGTTATAGTTTATCACAGGTTTCTCAAGCAATCAATCGCATTCTGTGATATTCCATACCCTTTCCCCCGCAATTCTTCCGTCATGTGATACAGTCTCTCGTTGATACGGTAGAATTCCGCCTTTTGATTAAAAAAGGCCGCCTTTTCAAAGGGAAACCTGATCACAGAGGGAAACTGCATTCCCACGCCAAGCTCCAGGATTATCACTCTGTGATTCAACGTACCCTGAAGCCACTTTGTATACAGGCTCCACTGCTTCAAATATCCATTTTCATTATAATTTTCAGCATATATGTTATTTAGCACCATGGGAGCCTGGCCGGCTTCACACCCTCCAAGCTTCTCCAGTCTTCCAGGCACAAAGTTTCCCTCATACAGGCCTGACAGTACCTCCTCCAGCAGGCATTTATCCCCATAAGACAACGGAATCGGCTTCCTGTCACACCTCTCAGCGCACTGCAGCCTTGAGGCAGTCCCACAAGGCATCACCAGCCTTCCGGCCTTCCATGGAGCCATTTCGACAGAAGCATTCATTGCCACTGACACCACAAAATAATTTTTCCCCGCAAGCATATCCGCAAATTTTGCCAGGACTGCTCCGGTATCCGCATTCGCCCTACATTCACAATAATCATCCCATGCAGGCAGCAGCCAGAGGAATCCCGCCTCCTGTATCGCTTCCTTTCCCCTTGCATACTCCGGAAGCAGCCTGACAGCCGCCGGGCACTGAAATTCTTCCCCCAGGCCCACAAGTACCATTTCCGCTTCTTCTATTATTCCTCTGATATCATCCGGCATCATCCGTCCTCCCGTCCCAGAGCATGTTTACTGCATTTCACATGCATATTCGCGTTGCTCGTCACAAGCTCCTGATAACGCCTGCTCATGCTTGCATGGCACGCGTTTTCACTCGCTTCTGACTCTGCTCAGTCGCGCAAAAAAAGCTGGGGTTATCCCAGCCCTTTTGCTTATTCTTATTGACTCAGATTGTTCTCCTCAACCAGGCGGTCCACTATTTTCACCAGATTACCAATCTCAGGCTTGGATAACTGTGCATCCGCTCCCAGAGCACTGCCCTTCTTCTTCATCTCGTCGTTGACCAGTGAGGAGAAAATAATGATGGGGATATGCGCTGTTGCCTCATCCGTCTTTACAAGCTTAGTCAGCCTGTGTCCGTCCATCTCAGGCATCTCGATATCAGTAACGATAATGCCCACATGCTCCTTCAGGGTTCCGTCCTCCTTGCACTGGGTAATTACATCATATGCCTGCTGCCCATTCTCGGTATGTATCAGGTTCGTGTATCCAGCCTTCTTCAAAGAGTCAACGATCAGCTTATTCAGCAGTGGAGAGTCCTCCGCAATCAGAATCGGAACACTGCTTCTCTTTCTCTCTCCCAGCTCCAGGATATCTGACAGCTTAAGGCCGGTCTCAGGATTGATATCAGACACAATCTTCTCAAAATCAAGGATTATGATCAACTTACCATCCTTCTTGATAATACCGGTGGACACGCTCTGCTCAGTTGTTGAAATCGTTACATCCGGCTTAATAATATCCCTCCAGGATACTCTGTGGATTCCCAGCACATTCTCAACATGGAAAGCAATATTAAGCTTGTTGAAATTCGTAATGATAAACAGTCCACTGGGCTTCGACTCGCCGCGTCCAAGACAATTCTTCAGATCGATCGCAGTGATCATCGTATCACGCGGCATGAAGATACCTTCAATACTGGGATGTGAATTGGGTACAGGCGTCACCGGCTGATATATGATAATCTCCTTAATCTTTGCCACATTGATACCATAAGAATTCCCCGCCAGAGTAAATTCAAGAATTTCCAGTTCATTGGTTCCGTTTTCCAGTAAAATTTTTGTATCCATCTTTCTCCACCTCGTTGCTTTCACCAGTAAGAGTCACATCGCTCTTTTAAGCTATTATAGCAAACTTATTGAAAAAAAGAAACTATTATCTGATAATTTTGTAAAAAATTTTTATATAATTTCATTCTGTATCGTTTCAATTATATTTTTGTTGTGAAATCGTTTCAGGGAATACTTTCTGGCAGTTTGGTAAACATTTGCCGACATTTTCCTTTGGAATGTCTGTATACATGAAAAAAAGAGTAGTTTTTCTACTCTTTCCATAAAGTACTAATATCTCATACTATAAAAACCGTACCCTCAAAACCGAACACTGAACACCCACCGTATCCCTTGCCTGCAGCCCTGACAAGCTCCTCACCTGGTCAAGCTCCCGACCTATTAGTAGGCGTCTGCTCTGCACATCTCTGTGCCTGCAC
>CATKXX010000047.1 GCA_949840935.1 uncultured Acetatifactor sp.
TGCACGCCCCACTTTGCGTGATATTTGCGCCAAATTCAGGTTACATAGCCCGCTATGCGCCCTTCATTTGGCACAAATCTCCCACAAATTGTGACGCACATCTGCCAGAAAGCAATTTTCAAACACGCTCTAGTCTGAGGAACAAACCGACAGAAAGGACGATACATAAATGGGCAATGATATCAGGAAAGAGGCGTGGAAACAGTTTTTCCGTTACTTCCGTTTCTGGTTCCTCGTCACGGGGATCCTGGCTGTGGCGGCAGCTGTACTGGGCATAAAGAACATGACGGGGCGCAGTGCGCCGCGGCCGAATCTTTCTGCGCCTGCGGAAAGGGTTTACGACTATGCCGACGTTCTCACGGAAAGCCAGGAGGAGGGCCTGCGCCGGAGGATTGCGGAGGCGGAGGCAGGGCTGCGCATTGACATAGTGCTGGTCACTTTCGCCCAGTCAGTGCAGGGCGACGAGGCTATGCGGCAGTATGGCTTTCGCTCCACGGACTGGGAGCAGAACATGATGGACTTTGCCGATGACTTCTGGGAGGAGAAGCGGTACGGTTATAACAGGGAGCGTGAGGGGGATGGGTGTATCCTGGTGCACAACTGGTATGAAGGCCAGAATGGCGAGATACTCTCCACCAGCGGCAGAGTGGAGGCGGGCTTCAGCCTTGACGACATTGACTCTGTGTTTGATGCGGTGGACAGATACTATGAAACGGATCCTTACCGGGCTTATATGGCATATGTGGATCAGGTGGAATCCCTGATGGCCCGCAGGGAAGCGCCTTTTCCGCTGGCGGTGGCGCTGGTGATTCCGCTGGCAGCGGCGCTGGTCTATGCGTGGGTAAATCTGCATCAGAAGGCGGCGAAGGACACCACGACAGCCAGCACCTATGTGGAAGGCGGCAGGCCTGTGATGAATGCAAAGGCGGATGACTTCATCCGCAAGAGTGTCGTTACCAGGAGGATTCAGACCAGCAGCGGAGGAGGCAGTTCCCGGAGTGGGGGAGGCAGTTCCCGGAGCAGCGGCGGAGGAGGGCACTATACCAGCCGCAGCGGGGCAAGCCACGGCGGGGGAAGCCGCCGCCATTAAAGTATCAATGTAGTATGAAAAAAGCACCCATGTGACAGGCATGGGCGCTTTTTAAATGTATCTTTTCAAAAATTAAGCCATCTGGCTTACCGCCTTGCTGATGCGGGAAACCTTGCGGGCTGCGTTGTTCTTGTGGTAAACACCTTTGGAAGCAGCCTTCTCGATGGTTTTGGTCGCATTGCGCAGGGCAGTCTGGGCAGCAGCCTTGTCACCAGACTCGATGGCAGCGAAAACCTTCTTTGTAGCGGTCTTCACACCGGATTTGATAGCTTTATTTCTATCAGCCTTAGTGCGGTTTACTAAGATCCTTTTCTTCGCAGATTTAATGTTAGCCAAGTCGTACACCTCCAATTCGTATACATGATCGTTTTATGATTTGTTTCACTTTAGCCAGACACGGCGGACTAACGTAAACATACTCCATTAGTCTAGTAAATTGTTGGTAATTTGTCAATACATATCACAGGATTTTTTACAAATTATTTCTTCACTTATTTCTTCATCGCCGCCCTTTTCCTCAGGGTAGGATCCAGGATCTTCTTGCGGATCCTCAAACTTCCCGGGGTTACCTCCAGCAGCTCGTCGGTATCGATGAAGTCCAGCGCCTGTTCCAGGGAGAGGATTCTGGGAGGGGTCAGCCGCAGCGCCTCGTCCGCGCTGGAGGAGCGGGTGTTGGTCAGCTGTTTTTTCTTGCAGACATTTACCTCGATATCCTCGCTCCGCCCGGTCTGCCCGATGACCATGCCCGCGTACACCTTTTCACCGGCACCGATAAAGAGAGTGCCGCGCTCCTGGGCATTGTACAGGCCGTAGGTGATGGCTTCCCCGGCCTCGAAGGCGATCAGGGAACCCTGTTTCCTGTACTGGATATCCCCCTTGTAAGGCGCGTATCCGTCGAATACGGTATTCAAAATGCCGTTTCCCCTGGTGTCGGTCAGGAATTCGCCGCGGTAGCCGATGAGCCCTCTGGCGGGGATGGAGAATTCCAGGCGGGTGTAAGTGCCGCCGGAGACAGTGCCCATATTGCGGAGCTCACCCTTCCTCTGTCCCAGCTTTTCGATGACGGCGCCGGAATATTCATTGGGCACATCGATGTAAGCCAGCTCCATGGGTTCCGTTTTCTTCCCGTCCTCATCCGTGTGGTAGAGCACCTCCGCCTTGCTGACCGCGAATTCGTAGCCTTCCCTGCGCATATTTTCTATCAAAACAGAGAGATGCAGTTCTCCACGGCCGGAGACCTTAAAACATTCTGTGGTGTCGGTCTCCTCCACCCGGAGAGAGACGTCCGTATTCAATTCCCTGAAAAGCCTGTCGCGGATATGGCGGCTGGTGACATATTTCCCCTCCTGGCCTGCCAGGGGGGAGTCGTTTACCATAAACTGCATGGCTATGGTAGGCTCGCTGATCTTCTGGAAAGGGATGGGGGCGACATTGTCCGGGGCGCAGAGAGTGTCTCCGATCCGGATGTCGCTGATGCCGGATATGGCCACGATGGAGCCGATGCCTGCCTCCTTTACCTCCACCTTATTCAGACCGTCAAATTCATAGAGCTTGCTGACCTTTACCCGGAGCTGCTTGTCCGGCTCATGGTGGTTGCAGATGACGACCTCCTGATTTACCCTGATCGTGCCGTTGTCCACCTTACCTACGCCGATGCGGCCCACATATTCGTTGTAATCGATGGTGCTGATAAGCACCTGGGTGCCCGCATCGGGATCGCCCTCGGGGGCGGGGATATAGTTTAAGATCGTCTCAAAGAGAGGTTCCATACTGGTACCCTGCTCCGCGGCATCCATGGAAGCTACGCCTGCCTTGGCGGAAGCGTAGACGAAGGGGCAGTCAAGCTGCGCGTCGTCCGCGTCCAGCTCCAGGAAGAGTTCCAATACCTCCTCCACCACTTCATCGGGCCTTGCCTCCGGGCGGTCGATCTTGTTGATGCAGACGATAACGGGAAGCTTTAATTCCAGCGCCTTACGCAGCACGAATTTCGTCTGAGGCATGGCGCCTTCAAAGGCATCCACCACCAGGATCACGCCGTTGACCATTTTCAGCACCCGCTCCACCTCGCCGCCGAAGTCAGCGTGGCCCGGCGTGTCAATGATATTGATCTTAGTGCCTTTGTACATGACAGCCGTGTTTTTGGACAGAATCGTGATGCCCCGTTCCCGCTCGATATCATTGGAATCCATGACGCGCTCTGCCACTTCCTGGCCTTCCCGGAATACGCCGCTCTGCTTTAACAGCTCGTCTACCAGGGTAGTCTTGCCGTGGTCAACGTGGGCTATGATAGCAACATTCCTTACGTCTTCTCTTTTCTGTCTCATTAATTTCAACATCCTTTCCCGGGGTAATTTCCCATGATCAGAAAAATCTTTTAAACTTCGCAAAATTTGTCAAATCCCAAACTGCTACAGTATATCACTAATCCATGGCAGGCGCAAGTCAAAAAGGTCACTTTTTGGCGATTCGCGCGGTGAGTTTTGGTTCTAAAATACGGTTGGATAATGTATAAATATTAATAGCCATATGCGTTCATTTTATGTGGTATTACCGGAAAAATTCTTAAGGCGTAAGAAGGGAGAACAGAAATGACAGATAAGGTAATTGAAAACAACCAGGTGACGGTGATGGGAGAGATCGTGAGCGCTTTTTCCTACAGCCATGAGATTTTTGGAGAAGGCTTTTATATGGTGGATGTCAAATGTAAAAGGTTAAGTGAAAGCTATGACATTATTCCGGTTATGGTTTCCGAAAGGCTCATCGACGTGACCGGTGATTATACAGGGGCGCTGATCTGTGTAATAGGGCAGTTCCGTTCCTACAACAGACATGAAGAACATAAAAACCGTCTGGTACTTTCCGTTTTTGCGAGAGAGATCGGTTTCATTGAGGAGATGGAGGAGAGCTCCAAGACGAACCAGATTTTCCTGGACGGCTATATCTGTAAGGAGCCTGTGTATCGGAAAACACCCCTGGGAAGGGAGATAGCGGATTTGCTGCTGGCGGTGAACCGCCCCTATGGAAAGTCTGATTATATTCCCTGCATCTGCTGGGGAAGGAATGCGAGATATGCAAACCAATTTAAAGTGGGCGAGCGCTGTGCAGTCTGGGGGCGCATCCAGAGCCGTGAATACATGAAAAAGCTGGATGAGGATAATGTGGAGAAAAGAATAGCCTTCGAGGTCTCTGTCAGCAAGATGGAGCTTGGGGAAGGCGGGGAAATAGAAGAGAACTGCCAGGATTTGCCAAATTAACATTAATGTGCTATAATGTCCGAAAACAGGCTGGGCGAGTGGACGGACGTCACATTTACACAAAAGAGCTGGATAGAGGTGCAGTATGGCAGACGGATTAGTATATATTTATGCCGGCGACGGGAGGGGGAAATCTCCTGCAGCCATCGGCAGGGCAGTACAGGCGGCGGTTGCCGGGCAGAATGTGGTCATTATCCAGTTCCTGAAGGGAAAGGGATTAAAGGATTCCGGCTTTCTGAACCGGATGGAACCTGAGATCAAGCTGTTCCGCTTTGAAAAGTCGGATGAGAATTTTGAGCGGCTGTCTGAGGATAAGAAGCGGGAAGAGATCGGCAATATCAGGAACGGTATGAGCTTTGCGAAAAAGGTACTGACTACGGGGGGATGCGATCTGCTGATACTGGACGAGGTTTTGGGCCTGATCGAGAAGGGGATCATCACAGTGGAGGATCTGAAGAACGTGCTTGCCTGCAGGGAGGATACCAGCGTCATCCTCACCGGTATCCTGCTCAACGATGAAATCTGTTCCCTGGCGGACGAAATTTCCAGGATAGATACCATAAAGTGCCCGTAAAGTTCCCGGACAAAGGGATTGACACGGGCGGTGGAAAATGCTATGATTCAGACAGGTAATACGATATAAGAAAGATAGAGGTTGCGTTGTTCAAGAGTAGCTGTCCCAATACGGCAGGCGTAGGAGCGGGGGAGTGAAAGGGGAGGACGCCGAAAGAAGAGAGAACCTGTGATTCGATTCTTGGGCATACGGTTAAGAGCCGTATGACTGTCATCCGGTACCGGGTGGGGCGCTATCAGCAGTGACAGGAATGGAATCAGTGCCGGCGCTTAGAGTGCCGGCTTCTTTTCTTATTCATGATTTAAAATATCAATTTTAACAATGGAGGAAAAGGGTTATGTCAATTTTTAAGGGCGCGGGTGTGGCGATCGTTACACCAATGCATGAGAACGGTGAAGTAAATTATGAGCAGTTCGGGAAGCTGATCGAGTTCCAGCTTGAGAACAAAACGGATGCCATTGTAGTGTGCGGCACTACGGGGGAAGCCTCCACGCTGACCCATGAGGAGCATCTGGATGTCATCCGCTATTGTGTCAAGGCAGTGGGCGGGAGAGTGCCGGTCATTGCGGGAACAGGCTCCAACTGTACCGAGACGGCAATCTATCTCTCCCGGGAGGCGGAGGCGGCAGGGGCAGACGGCCTGCTCTTAGTAAGCCCCTATTATAACAAGGCTACCCAGAACGGCCTGTACGCCCATTTCAAGGCTGTGGCGGATGCGGTAAAGATTCCCATGCTGCTTTACAATGTGCCCAGCCGTACCGGCTGTAACATCCTGCCGGAGACTGTGGTAAGGCTCTGCAGGGATGTGGAGAATATCGTGGGTGTGAAGGAGGCCAGCGGCAATATCAGCCAGATCGCCCATTTGGCTGCGATAGCGGATGGCTGTGTGGACATCTATTCCGGCAATGACGACCAGATCGTACCCATCATGGCGCTGGGCGGCCTGGGAGTAATCTCCGTGTTGGCAAATGTGGCGCCTGCCCAGACCCATGAGATCTGCCAGGATTTCCTGGAGGGGAAAGTGGAGGACAGCCGCAAAAAGCAGCTTCAGGCGATGGATCTGTGCGAGGCCCTGTTCTGTGAGGTGAATCCCATTCCCGTGAAGAAGGCCCTGAACCTGATGGGCATGGAGGCAGGCTCCTTAAGGATGCCTCTCACGGAGATGGAACCCGCCAATGCAGCCAGGCTGGAGAAGGCAATGAAGGATTACGGCATTCTGGGGAATGATTGAGGGAAGGATACAATGATGACGAGAATCATAATGAACGGATGTAACGGGAGGATGGGCCGGGTGATCAGCGGCCTTGTAGCGGAGGACGACGGGGCTGAGATCGTTGCGGGTATTGACACCGGGGACGACGGGCATAATCCCTATCCCGTGTATACGGAGATAGGGGAATGTGACGTGGAGGCGGACTGCCTGATCGACTTCTCCACAGCCGCCGCAGTGGACAGGATGCTGGACTACTGTGTGGAAAAGGGGTTGCCCTGCGTGCTCTGCACCACGGGCTTAAGAGGGCAGCAGCTGCAGAGGGTGGAGGAGGCCTCCGGCCGGATTGCAGTGCTGCGCTCCGCCAATATGTCCCTGGGGATCAACCTTCTGCTGAAGCTGCTGAAGGATGCGGCAAGGCTCCTGGCGCCTGCGGGCTTTGACATGGAAATCGTGGAGAAGCATCATAATCAGAAGCTGGATGCGCCCAGCGGTACGGCCCTGGCCCTGGCGGATGCCATTAATGGGGAGCTTGGCAATGAGTACGGGTATGTTTACGACAGAAGTACCCGCAGGGAGAAGCGCCCCAGGAAGGAAATCGGTATCAGCGCTCTGCGGGGCGGCACCATTGTGGGGGAGCATGACGTACTGTTCGCAGGGCCGGACGAGGTGATTACCTTTTCCCATACGGCATATTCCAGGGCTGTGTTTGGGAAGGGTGCCGTACAGGCGGCGAAATTCCTTGCAGGAAGGGCACCGGGCATGTACGACATGGGCGACGTGATCGATGCGGCGCAGAAATGGAGTAAATGATGGACGATAAAGAACGCAGGGTTTTAAAGACTCTGGCAAAGCAGTACAAAAATATTGCGGCGGCCTCCACAGAGATCATCAACCTTCAGTCCATTTTGAACCTGCCCAAGGGGACGGAGCATTTCCTGACGGATATCCACGGGGAATATGAGCAGTTTAACCATGTGCTCAAGAACGGTTCCGGCTCCATCCGCAGGAAAATCGACGAGGAATTCGGGAATACGATCAGCACAAAGGATAAGAAAAGCCTTGCTACCCTGATCTATTATCCCGAGGAAAAGGTGGAGATAGCCCAAAATGAGGAGGAGTACCTTGAGGACTGGTACAAGATATCCCTCCACCGCCTGGTACAGATGATAAAGCGCGTATCCTCCAAGTATACCCGCTCCAAGGTGCGAAAGGCGCTGCCCCAGGATTTCGCCTATGTCATCGAGGAGCTGATCACGGAGAAGGAGGAGATCCAGGATAAGGAAGCTTATTATAATGAGATCATACATACCATCATCCGCATCGGCAGGGCGCCGCAGTTTATCGTTGCGCTGAGTCATCTGATCCAGCAGCTGGTCATCGACCATCTGCATATCGTGGGGGATATCTATGACAGGGGGCCGGGGCCTCATATCATCATGGATACGCTGTGCGCTTATCATTCCGTGGATGTACAGTGGGGGAATCATGATATGGTATGGATGGGGGCGGCCAGCGGCCATCTGGCCTGCATTGCCAATGTGGTTCGGATGGCGGCAAAGTACGGGAACCTTGCCACCATTGAGGACGGCTATGGGATCAATCTGCTTCCCTTAGCCACCTTCGCCATGGAGGCTTACGCGGAGACGGACTGCGGCCTGTTCTCCATCCGCTATAATACAGATTACAATACCAAGGATCTGAGCCTGGATACCAAGATGCACAAGGCCATGACCATCATCCAGTTCAAGCTGGAGGGGCAGCTGATCATGCGCCACCCGGAGTTTGACATGGACAGCAGGCTGCTGCTGGACAAGATTGACTATGAAAAGGGCACGGTACGCATAGACGGGAAGGAATATCCCATGAAGGACCTGGATTTTCCCACCGTTGACAGGGAGAAGCCCTATGAGCTGAGCGAGGAGGAGGCGAAGGTCATGGCGCGCCTGCAACAGGCCTTCATGAAATGTGAAAAGCTGCAACGCCATGTCCGTTTCCTGTACGCCAAGGGCGGCATCTATAAGATTTACAACGGGAATCTGCTGTACCATGGCTGTATGCCCATGAACCCTGACGGAAGCTTTGCCTCTGTGGAGATTTACGGAAAGAAATACAGCGGCAAGGCACTGTACGATATTCTGGAATACTATGCCAGAAGGGGTTATTACGCCAAGGATCCCTCGGAGCGCTCCGCAAGCCAGGATATGATGTGGTATATCTGGGCGGGTAAGGGATCTCCGGTATTTGGCAAGGCTAAGATGGCTACCTTTGAGTCTTATTTTGTGGAGGAGCCGGCCGCCCACAAGGAGAAGAAGAACAGCTACTACCAGCTTCTGGAGCAGGAGGAGACGGTCAACCGGATCCTGGAGGAATTCGGCCTGGATGCGGCAGTGGGGCATATTGTCAACGGACATGTACCTGTGGAACAGATCCATGGGGAGTCGCCGATCAAGTGCGGCGGCAAGCTGCTGATCATTGACGGCGGATTTTCCAGGGCTTACCAGAAGAAGACGGGCATTGCCGGGTATACTCTTGTCTGTAATTCCCGAGGGATGAGACTTGTTGCCCATGAGCCTTTTGAGTCCACGGAGGCCGCCATATTAAAAGAGTCCGATATTTTCTCTGACTCCATTGATGTGGAGACCTTCCCGCGCAGAAGGCTGGTGGCGGATACGGATATCGGGAATGAGCTCAGGGAGAGTATTTATTATCTGGAAGAACTGCTGGAGGCGTACCGGGACGGTACGATCATGGAACAGTAGGAGCCGGACAGGCCGTCACAGAGAGGCGTAAAGAAAACGGAAGCTCCTGGGGAATCCCTGCGAGCTTCCGCTGTTTTTAGAGAATCTTGCCATAAGGGGCGCGTTATTTACTGGGCTATTGTCCCACCATTGACGCCTGTGCCAGTGCCGGTAGTAGAGCCTGTGCCAGTGCCGCTGGTATTTCCGGTGCCGGAACCTGTGGCAGAGCCAGAACCGTTTAAGGAGCTGTTTGTGGAGCCGTTGCTGGAACCTGTATTGTTATTATTACCGTCACCTAAGATATCATCGGTGAGATCCGCGGCGCCATCTGCCACATCGTCTACCACATTGGTGATCGTGTTGCCGGCATCGTCCAGAATAGAACTGTTGTCCCCGGCTGTGGCGCCGCCGGTTCCGGTTACGCCGTTGCTGTCACTGCCTGCGCCGCTGCTGCCTGCGGTACTGCTGTTATTGCCCGCAGAGCTTCCGTTTGCGGTGTCGCCGTTTCCGGCGCCGCTGCCGGTGCCGGATTCTGACGATGAGCCGCTTCCGGCCATGCTGCCGGAATTGCCTGAGCTGTCTTTGCCGCCGCAGGATACTGCCACGCACATAAAGGCCAGCGCCAGGCTCAGCGCAAGGAGCTTTTTAGCTCCCTTCAGATGCTTTGATTTTTTCATAGTTTCCTCCATTCTGCTGGTTAAGCAATAAAATCAACACCATAAAGTCCTGCTTTTGGGTGATTTGTGAGTAGTATGTGGAGCAGTGAAAAAAATATACATATAGAAACAGTGTCAAAAAATTTTCAATGGAATGAGGTTAAAAATGGAATTCAGGCCATGTATCGATATACACAACGGGCAGGTAAAGCAGATAGTGGGAGGAAGCCTCAGAGACGAGGGGAACCTGGCGGAGGAAAATTTTGTGGCCCGGCAGGACGCCGCTTATTTTGCGAAGCTCTACAGACGCTGGGGACTGAAGGGCGGCCATGTCATCCTGTTGAATGCGCAGGACAGCGAATATTATGAGGCTTCCAGGCGGCAGGCGTTTTCTGCTCTTGAGGCTTATCCGGGGGGACTGCAGGTGGGGGGAGGCATAACCCCTGACAATGCAGGGGAGTATCTGGACGCGGGCGCGTCCCATGTCATTGTGACTTCCTATGTCTTCCAGAAGGGCAGGATCCATTACGACAGATTGAAAAAAATGCGGGACGCCGTGGGAAAGGAGCGCCTGGTGTTGGACGTGAGCTGCCGCAGGGCGGAGGACGGGTACCGGGTGGTGACGGACCGCTGGCAGAAGTTGACGGAGGAAAGGGTGGACGCCGGGTTCCTGGACAGGCTTTCGGACTATTGTGACGAATTCCTGGTACATGGAGTGGATGTAGAGGGTAAGGCCCAGGGAATTGAAAGGGAGCTTGCAGCCATGCTGGGACAGTGGGGGAAAATGCCTGTGACATATGCGGGGGGAGTGCACACCTATGATGACCTGAAGCAGCTGCGGGAGTCCGGGAGAAATTGTCTGAATGTGACGATAGGAAGTGCGCTGGAGCTCTTTGGAGGGACTCTGGAATGGGAAAAAGTGTTGGAAATATGCCGCCCATAATAGTATTTACTTGTTAAATTGCACAAGCATTTCACTATATTTTAGAAATATGTTACAAAAATATTAACTATACATTGATGTAAAAGCTCTCTTATGGTAAAATAGAATGGTTTACCGGAGGTGGCTTTTATGGGAAGAAAGAGACATAAGCGAAAAAACAGCCATGTTGTGCTGGTCACATCGGAAGCTGTTGACGCAAAGCTGAAACAGTTTCGGATCAGGCCATGGATATTACAGACGATAATAGTGTTCTTATGCGTACTGTGCGGTGCGGTCATAGGGTATGTGTTTTACGAGACGGATGACCGGCTTCAGCAGGACGCCAGGGCAGACTCCGAGATACAGGAGCTGGAGGCGCAAAACCAGCAGCTACAGGCGCGGAATGAGGAGCTGGAGGCACAGCTTGCGGCCCAGGAGGAGAAAATACAGATTCTCAGCGACACTGTAAATCAAAAGGTGGAGAGCGAGACGCAGCTGTTAGGACAGCTGGAGAGCCAGGCGATGCCTACCGAGCTTCCGCTGACCGGCAGGACGACCATGGAGGAGGTGACAGAGGGCGACCCCATGTGTATCTTTACAGCATCTTCCGGCGCAATGGCAATAGCCACAGCCAACGGGACTGTGACCGCAGTGAATGACGATCCGGAGTACGGGCACAATGTCTGGGTGGATCACGGAAACGGCTATGTCACAATTTACCGCAATCAGGGGGATGTTAAGGTCAATCAGGGTGAGACAGTCATGCAGGGGGCAACGATCTTCCTGATAGATGATGAGAACAATAAGCTCGGATACCAGATGATGAAGGATAATGAATATATCAATCCTATGGAAATGCTTATGATCAACGGGTAGGAGAGGTATATTTCATAAAATTTATCTTATAAGATGGAGGAAGAAAATGATAGGGAAGAAAAGTGAAATAATGATCACTACAATTATCGGAAAGGACGCGGAGTGTAACGGCGACTTCAGCTCAGGGGGAAGCGTGAGGATTGACGGGACAGTCAACGGCAATATCAATGTTGCCGATACGGTCATCCTGGGGGCCACCGGAGTGGTCAACGGGGATATCGAGGCCAAGGTTGCCGTGATCGGCGGAGAGATCATAGGAAGTATCAATGCGCCGGAGAAGACAGAGCTGACCTCCACGGCGAGGGTGCTGGGGGATATTACGACCAAGACCATCATCATCGACGAGAATGCGATCTTCCAGGGCAGCTGTAATATGAATCAGGATGTTTCCAGCAAGAGGCCGAAGCCTAATTCCAAGGCGGTGAAGGCGGGAAAGAAGAGCGCAAAGGCTGCCATTGACGAGGCATTGAGGGCCACTGGCGACGGCAGCGGGGAGGACAGCAGCCCTCTCTACGAATCGGGACAGATATCCCAGAACGAGTAGCGCAGCCGGCCGGGAGTATGGGACGGCCGGTTTGCCAATAACAACGGGACAAAACCCCTGCATGTAATACATGCAGGGGTTTTTTGTAAACGATTAGCTTTTCATACGTCCGAACACCATATCATATCCGTCGTTTCCGTAATTCAGGGAACGGTTTACACGGCTGATCGTGGCGGTGGATGCGCCGGTCTGTTCTGCAATCTCGAGATAGGTCTTGTGGTTTTTCAGCATGGAGGCGACCTCAAAGCGCTGGGACAGGGAAAGAAGCTCGTTGACGGTACAAAGGTCTTCAAAGAAGGTGTAGCATTCCTCCCGGGTCTTCAGGCACAGTACTGCATCAAAAAGGGAGTCTACAGCTTCAGTCTTTATTTTCTTATTCATGGGAAACACCTCTCTGTTCACTTTTACACTGTAAAACTTTACAGTCTTATGAAAGGTATTTTATCACATGGAAGATGTAATGTAAAGCCTGATGCAAGGAGTAAAGCCTGATACAGGAAAGCGGGCAGTCTGCCGGGTATGCAGGAACATCTGGTGAAAAAGAAAAAATATGCCGGGGGAAAAAGTAAAAGAAGTAGTTGCCATGTAGTATTGATTACTATATAATGAAAGTAGTGCATTTACCGCACGAAAGAGAGGAATACGCATGACGATCAACAACAGTGATTTATTGAACAGTATATTGAAAAGCCTTGACCGGATACAGCACATTGATCCTGAGGACATCCCCAATATCGATCTCTATATGGATCAGGTTACTACTTTCATGGATACGAAGCTTCGGCCCGCCTCCAGATTCCCGGATGAGGATAAGATCCTGACGAAGACCATGATCAATAATTATGCGAAGAATGACCTTCTGCCGCCGCCCGTGAAGAAAAAATACTCCAAGGAGCATGTGCTGCTCCTGATTTTTATTTACTATTATAAGGGAATCCTGTCGATCAACGATATCCAGACGCTTCTGAAGCCTGTCACGGAGAAGTACTTCCAGACAGGCGGGGACTTTAATCTGGAGAAGATATACAGGGAGGTCTTCAGCATGGAAAAGACCGAGCTGGAAACGATGAAAAAGGATGTCATTCGGAAGTACCGCGCGGCGGAACAGACTTTTCAGGATGCGCCGGAGGACAGTGCGGATTTCCTGAAAAAATTTTCCTTTATCTGCGCGCTGAGCTATGATGTGTATGTGAAAAAGCTCATTATCGAGAAAATTGTGGACGAGCTTGCGCAGGAGGGGAAAGCGCAGAATTCTGCCGCAAGGGCGGATATGAATAAAAAGAAAAATCACAGGGGCGAAAAGCCGGAAAACGGAGGGGTTGAAAATGAAGGATTCTAATTGCGGTTATTGTATGAGAGGGGAGCTGTTGGACAAGTTCGGTATCTTTGTATGTGATCTGAAGGTCAGCAGCCTGATCCTGTTTAAGGAGCAGTCAAAGCCCGGCAGGTGCATAGTGGCGTATAAGGATCACGTAAGCGAAATCGTTGATATTTCCGATGAGGAGAGGAATCTGTTCATGGCGGATGTGGCACATGCGGCCAGGGCAATCCACGCTGCTTTTCATCCTGATAAGCTGAATTACGGCGCATACGGCGATACGGGCTGCCATCTGCATATGCATCTCTGTCCCAAGTATGAGGGAGGGGATGAGTGGGGAGGCACATTCCAGATGAATCCCGGAAAGACCTTTCTCACAGAGGCGGAGTATGATGAAATGATCGGGAAGCTTAAGGCTGCGCTGTAAGCGCGGCCTTTTGTAACCTTTTCGCGGAATCTTCATAAAATAAAGCATCAATCGACTCATGAAAGGGAGGGCTTTATGATGGTTTTTGTGAAAAGGTTATTTGGCGGAAAGCTTCTTGCGGCAGGCCTTGCGGCGGCCATGGCAATGACGGCGCTTACGGGCTGCGGCGGCGAGGGGGGAACCGGGGAAGCGGGAAGGACTAAGGTCGTGCTGAACGAGGTGGCCCACTCCATTTTCTATGCACCCATGTATGTGGCCATTGAGAAAGGTTATTTCGCGGAGGAAGGAATCGATATAGAGCTCGTTACGGGCTTTGGCGCGGATAAGACCATGACGGCAGTGCTGACCGGGGAAGCCGATATCGGTTTTATGGGAAGCGAGAGCACGATTTACACTTATTCGGGAGGGACGGAGGATTACGTGGTGAATTTTGCGCAGCTGACCCAGCGGGCAGGTAATTTCCTGGTATCCAGGGAGCCCATTGAGGACTTCCAGTGGGAGATGATCGTCGGGAAGGATGTGCTGGGCGGAAGGGCAGGCGGTATGCCGGAAATGGTCTTTGAGTATATCCTGAATAAGAATGGTATCGACCCCATGGCCGATGTTGCCATTGACCAGAGCATTGATTTTGGTTCCACTGCGGCAGCTTTCTCGGGCGGCCAGGGGGATTTTACGGTAGAGTGACAGTGATTACTACACCACTAGATCCGCAATTCGAAGCCGCATATCCTGCGGCTTTCGGGATCCACGTGGACTGTCTTTATGATCTCTTTCCAGAAAGCTTTCCTGTGCGGTATGTCCAGCTCCCTGTATAATACGGGCCAGCCCTCCGGGAAGACATCGGAAAGGGCCAGGCAGGCTTCCGGGGACGCGTCGATATCCGTGTCTGCAGCGGGGGTACAGTCGTCCAGCTTTTCGGCCAGAAGGGCATACTGTTCGTCATAGTATTCTTCCCGGATCCTTCCCTTCTGGTACATATTGTTGAGGCGTTCCAGCTCGGCGCGGATGGCGGCGGATTTATCCGGCTGCTTCTGCCGGGCTTTCTTTTTCTGGAACAGGGAGAGCATATCCGCCCTGACCTGGCCTACGATATGGGCAAGCAGGTATTTTTCAACCACGGACTCGGACAGGCAGGCCCCGTTGTGATATTCCGTAAATTTGGCGCCGCAGCGGTAACGCTTGTACTCGGATACGCTTCCGTTTTTCAGCTGTTTCCTCTTTACAAAGCCGTTCATATTCCTGCCGCATATGGGGCATCTGATCATGGAGGAGAATAGAAAGGGCTCCGACTGGTGTGGGATGTGCCTGGCATCCGGGACAGAACGTATCCTCTCAAGCTGCTCCAGGGTCATGTAGGCAGGGCAGTAACCGTCGATGCCGTATTTTCTGCCGGCATAGGTTTCGCTTCCAAGGATGCGGTTCACCTGGTACATGGTGGGGCACAGTGGGGAGCCCGAGTACTTGGCCAGTATGTAAGATACCGTAGCCTTCTTGGAGTAGGTGGTAAAATAGTGAGCAATGATCTCCTCTACAATGGGAGCGGTATCGGGATTCTTGATCAGCCGCTTGTCAGCTCCGGTGGTATACCCGTATCCGGGACGGCCGTTCAGATGTTCCTTCTTGCTTTTCTTGTAGGCGAATATGGTCTGAATGCGGTCAGAGGTACGGTCGCACTCATTCTCATTGACAGAAAGCATGATGTTGATCGCAAACCTGCCGTTAGCGGTAGAAGTGTCATACTCCTCGAAGATAGTCTTCCAGTTGCAGTTGTGGGCTTCCAGAATGGCCTGCGTATTGTGATAATCCTTGATATTGCGGAACCACCGGTCGAGCTTGGTCACAAGGATCAGATCAATCCTGTCGGCTTCCACATCCCGGAGGAGGCGCAGGAGATCCTTGCGGTTCTGCAGCTTTTTCCGGGCAGTGATGCCTTCGTCGGCATAATACCCGACAATTTCATAACCGTGGGACAGCGCGTATTCTGTCAGTGCGGCTTTCTGGGCTTCCAGGGAAAGCCCCTCCTTTGCCTGCAATTCCGTGCTGACGCGGTCATAGATTGCGCATCTGATTTTAGACATAGAGATTTCCTCCGTGATGGGCTTTGGCTTTTCCGGCGGCATGTCCGTTAAAAAGAGGGGCATTTGCCTGCCGGCATTACAGAGTATGCGGGGAAACAGCGCGATATGCCTGCGCTGGCCGGAAAGAAGTACAACCGGTAAAGCATATTTATTTTTAGAGCGTTCCTTTCAGAAGGGGAGTGGCCGGATGGAGAAGGAAGATATGGAGATTACACCGGAACGGGCGGAGAAGATCAAGCGGGCACTGATCCGGCAGTATGAGGATCAGTACGGCGTTGAGGTGGTCGGCTACAGGGAGTTTAAAGGGGAAAACCGTGAAGCGCCGGCATAGCCAGTACATCGTTCGACAAATCACTGGGCCAGTCACGCAGAAAAGCAGACAGACGATTGGCGTAGTCATTTGCGAAATGATGTACTGGGAGTGTTGTTGGAAAGTGCCTTTGATAACTGGTCCGATAACTGGCTTCATAAATGACTGAAGTGAGATACGAAGAAGGATATTGACATCATCATAAGACTGTGGTAGTCTAAAACTATAAGACTACTACAGTCTTATATGCTTCAGAATATATTGACAGGCCGGCAGCCAGGGAGGTATTTATGACAATATTGCAAATGAGTGCCGCAGGGGCGGTGATGATCCTGACGATTACTGTTCTGAGAGCTTTGACTGTCCACAGGCTTCCGAAAAGGACTTTTCTGCTGCTGTGGGGAATCGTATTTTTACGTCTGATGCTCCCGTTTTCCGTTTCTTCTGTCTTCAGTGTCTATTCCCTGTGGGACAGGGAGGCGCCGGCCGATGCCGGGGTGAGGGGAGAGGCATCGGAAATGGCGGTTTTTTGGCCGGGGGAAGCACAGGGGGAAGCAGTGGAGGATACGTCCTGGGAAATGCAGGATGGGCTGAAGAGGATATCTTTTCGGGAGATTGTGTGGCTGTCGGGAATGGCACTGTGTGCCCTTTACCTGGTCTTATGCAGCCTGTACTGGCATCGGGAATTTCGGACATCCACGCCTGTGGACAGTGCGTTTGTCTCAGGATGGCTGCAGAGATGCCGGTTAAAGCGTTCCATCCGTGTCAGGCAGTCGGGCAGGATATCGGCGCCGCTGACATATGGTATCTGGAAGCCGGTTATCCTGCTGCCTGAGAGCATCTACTGGGAAAATGAGAGGCAGCTGGAATGTGTGTTGCTGCATGAATACATTCATATCCGCCATTATGATGCAGTCCTTAAGCTGGCCGCCGCGGCAGCCCTGTGTGTCCATTGGTTTAATCCCATGGTCTGGCTGGCATATGCCCTTTTCAACCGCGATATTGAGTTGGCCTGTGACGAAGCCGTGGTGAAGCAGCTGGGAGAGGGGAACCGGGGAACCTACGCGCGGACTCTGATCTGGATGGAGGAAAAGAGGAGCGGCCTGGCACCCGCCGGGAATCATTTCAGCAGGAACGCTGTGGAGGAGAGGATCACGGCTATTGTGAAATCCAGGAAGGCGACTTGGGGGACGCTTGCCGTCAGCGGCCTGGCGTTTGCCGCCATTGTGTTGTTTTTTGCCACGTCACCGAAGGAGGGCAGCAGGGCGGCAGATTCCGGCGGCCGCCCTGCAGATGTGGAGGGACATTTCGCAGGAGGAGAATCAGGCCCTGGCAATGGAGCAGGAGAGGCGGGAGGAGAGTCAGGCCCTGGCAATGGAGCAGGAGAGGCGGGAG
>CATKXX010000048.1 GCA_949840935.1 uncultured Acetatifactor sp.
CAAAAGCAGCAAGGCCGGAAACGGCAGGAAGTGCGGAGGCGAAGACAGTGAAAGCGGAAGCGGCAGGAAATGCGGAGGCAAGGACGGCGAAAGCAGGAAATGCAGAAGGGAAGGCGGCGAGGGCTGATTCCAGAACGGAAAAGCCGGAAACGGCCAGGAAGAAAAAGTCCAAGATCATCTTTGTCAGTAATCCCCAGAATTCCAAGATGTCGGGTCAGGGAAGATCCCAGGGAGGACAGAACAGACAGAACAGCGGAAACAATGACCGCGGCAGGGCACAGGCCCCCGTGCGTCCCATTAAGCCGCTGACTCCCCCTTCCCCCACTCCCAGTGTGCAGATGGTGTCCTCCAGGCCCGCCCAGAGCAGGCAGCGCCCTCCCCGCGAGACGGAGAAGCTTTCAAACAGGCAGGACAGACCGGAGATGCAGAACAGGCCGGAGGTGCAGAACAGGCCGGAGCGTCAGGACAGGCCGGAGAGGCAGGACAGACCGGATGTGCAGAGCAGGCCGGAGAGACAGAACAGACCGGAGCGTCAGGACAGACCTGTGAGGGACAACAGAGGACAGGAAAACCGCAGCGCCCAGGAAGGGCGTCGTGACGGCAGGCCCCAGGGCGGAAACAGCCAGGGCGGAAGGCCGGAACGCGGACAGTTTCAGGGCAGAGGAGGTGCGGGCTCAAATGGCAGGCCTCAGGGAGACAGAAAGAACGGATTTCAGAGAAATGGCAGGCCGGGCGCTGAAGGCGGCCAGGGTGATCGCCGTGGTCCTGGCGCTGGTGCAGGCGGCAGCCGTAATTTTAATGGCAGCCCGAGAGATAACAGAGGAAATGGCGGACAGGGAGCTGGCGCCAGAGATACGAGAGGCGGCAAGGGCTTTGCAGGGGAAGCTCCGGCAAAGGATGTGGAAAAGAGGCGTGACGATGACAAGCGCCGCGCAAATAACCAGGAGAGGGATAAGCGCTCCAGGAAGGATCATATCTATGAGGAAGACGAGGCGGTAAGGAATAAGCCCGGCAGATTTATTAAGCCTGAGAAAAAGAAGGAAGAAGCGGTGGAAGAAGTGATCAAGGTAATCACACTGCCTGAGATGATCACCATCAAGGAGCTGGCAGACAAGATGAAGCTGCAGCCCTCTGTCATTGTCAAGAAACTGTTCCTTCAGGGCAAGATCGTGACCGTGAACCAGGAGATCTCCTATGAGGATGCGGAGAATATTGCGATGGAGTATGATATTCTCTGTGAGAAGGAGGTCAAGGTAGATATCATCGAAGAACTGCTGAAAGAGGAGGACGAGGCAGAAGACACTCTGGTGGAGAGACCTCCCGTAATCTGTGTCATGGGTCATGTAGACCATGGTAAGACCTCCCTGCTCGACTGTATCCGTAAAACGAACGTCATTGATAAGGAGGCAGGCGGCATCACGCAGCACATCGGCGCGTACACGGTCAATGTTAAGGACAGAAGGATTACCTTCCTGGATACGCCCGGACATGAGGCATTTACCGCCATGCGTATGCGCGGAGCAAATTCCACAGATATCGCGATCCTTGTGGTAGCCGCAGACGACGGAGTCATGCCCCAGACGATCGAGGCGATCAACCATGCCAAGGCGGCAGGCATAGAGATCATTGTAGCAGTGAATAAGATTGACAAACCCTCAGCCAATATAGACCGCGTGAAGCAGGAATTGACGGAGTATGAGCTGATCCCTGCCGACTGGGGCGGGACTACCGAGTTTGTACCCGTATCCGCAAAGTCCGGAGAGGGCATTGAAAACCTGTTGGAGACAATCCTGCTGACAGCGGATATCCTGGAGCTGAAGGCGAATCCTGACAGACGTGCAAGGGGCCTGGTGATCGAGGCCGAGCTGGATAAGGGACGGGGGCCTGTGGCCACGGTGCTGGTACAGAAGGGTACTCTCCATGTGGGTGACTTTATCTCCGCAGGCGCATGTCACGGCAAGGTCCGCGCCATGATCGATGACAAAGGCAGGAGAGTGAAGGAGGCGACTCCCTCCACTCCCGTGGAAATCCTGGGGCTTTCCGATGTACCCAGTGCAGGGGAGGTATTCCTGGCGCACGATAACGATAAAACCGCAAAAAATTATGCCGAGACCTATCTGGCACAGAATAAAGAAAAAATGCTGGAAGATACTAAGACTAAGATGTCCCTGGACGATCTGTTCTCTCAGATTCAGGAAGGCAGCTTAAAGGAGCTGTGCCTGATCGTCAAGGCGGACGTACAGGGCAGCGTGGAGGCTGTCAAGCAGTCGCTGATGAAGCTGACCAACGAAGAAGTGGTTGTAAAATGCATCCATGGAGGGGTGGGCGCCATCAACGAGTCCGATGTAGTGCTGGCAAGCGCTTCCAATGCCATTATCATCGGCTTCAATGTGCGCCTTGATCCTACCGCAAAGGCTACCGCCGAGCGCGAGGGCGTGGATATCAGGATGTACAAGGTCATTTATCAGGCTATCGAGGATATCGAAGCGGCCATGAAGGGTATGCTGGATCCCATATTCGAGGAAAAAGTCATCGGCCATGCCGAGGTGCGCCAGATCTTCCGTGCGTCCGCCATCGGCAATATTGCCGGTTCCTATGTGCTGGACGGCATATTCCAGAGAGGCTGCAAGATCCGCATTACCCGCGAGGGCGAGCAGATCTATGAGGGCGAGCTTGCATCCCTGAAGCGCTTCAAGGATGATGTGAAGGAAGTGAAGGCGGGCTTCGAGTGCGGCCTGGTATTTGCAGGCTTCGACCAGATGCAGGAGCTGGATATCGTGGAGGCGTACACGATGGTGGAGGTACCGCGATAAAAAGGCTGCAAAAACAGATAGAGAGGTAATATGAGAAAAAACAGTTTGAAAAATACCCGTATCAACGGGGAGGTTCAGCGTGTTCTGGCGGAGATCATCAGGGGGGAGATCAAGGACCCCCGGATCAGCCCGTGGACAAGCGTAGTGTCGGTGGAGGTGGCTCCCGATTTAAAGAGCTGCAAGGCATGGATCAGTGTGCTTGGCGATGAGAACGCAAGGACAGCCACCCTGCAGGGACTGAAAAGCGCGGAGGGTTTCATAAAGAGACAGCTGGCAAAAACGATCAATCTCCGCAATACGCCTGAAATAACATTTGTTATGGATCAGTCCATAGAGTATGGTGTTAATATGTCCCGGCGGATTGAGGAAGTAATTGCCAGGGACAGCGAAGCTGCCGGAAGCAACGGGGAGGCTGCTGCCGCCGCAGATTCCGGCCTGTAAGCCGGCGGCTGCGCTGACAGCTGTGAAAGCCTTATTGCCGATGGAAGCTCCGCAAGAATGAGAAATGAGGAGTTTTGAATGGATTTGAATTTATTAGACGAGTGTAGAGAGGCAGAAAGAATTGGTATCAGCGGGCATATCCGCCCTGACGGCGACTGCGTGGGAGCATGTCTTTCCCTGTGCATGTACCTGCGCAAATGCCTGCCCCAGGCGCAGGTAAAGGTGTTCCTGGAGAAGCCTGCGGAAATTTTCAGGGAGCTTAAGGGTTATGACGAGATTGACAGCGCATTCGGGGAGGAGGCTCCCTTTGATGTCTTTTTTGTATTGGATTGCGGGGAAGACCGGCTTGGGGATGCGCTGAAATATTTTCAGACAGCGAAGAAGACGGTAAATATCGATCATCACATCACCAACAAGGGCTGTGGCAGCGTGAATTATATTGTGCCGGAGGCCGGAGCTACGTGTGAGCTCATCTATGACCTGATCGATCCTGAGAGGCTGGATAAGGATCTGGCGATGGCGATTTACACGGGTATCATCCATGACACGGGTATCTTTCAGTATTCCAATACCACTCCCGCCATCATGGAAAAGGGGGCAAGGCTGATCTGCTATGGCTTTGACTTCCCCAGGCTGATTCAGGAGACCTTTTACCAGAAGACTTATGTACAGTCCAATATTATGGGCAGGGCCCTTCTGGAGAGTATCCGGTTTATGGAAGGCAGGTGCATTGTAAGCTGTATAGACCGCAGGGTGATGCAGTTTTACGACGCGGAGCCCAGCGACCTGGACGGGATCGTAAACCAGCTGCGCAATATCAGCGGGATTGATTGTGCCATTTTTATGTATCAGACGGATGTATTGGAGTATAAGGTGAGCCTGCGTACCAGCGAGAGGGTGAACGCCGCCGAGGTGGCAGCCTTCTTTGGGGGCGGCGGCCATGCCCGGGCAGCGGGCTGTACCATGCGGGGGACATTTCACGATTGTGTGAATAATCTTTCGCTACATATAGAGAAGCAGCTGAACAGTGTCTGAGACGGCTTCTGTAAACGCAGTATCAGTATTCCCTGGGAAAAGGGAGAAGGAAATGAACGGTATTATAATAATAGATAAGGAGCCGGGATTTACCTCCGCCGATGTGGTGGCGAAAATGAGGGGAATCTGCGGGCAGAGGAAGATAGGGCATACGGGAACCCTGGATCCCGCAGCTACGGGGGTGCTTCCCATATGCCTGGGCAGCGGCACAAAGCTCTGTGACCTGTTGACTGACAAGGACAAGGAGTACGTGGCGGAATTGCTTTTGGGTGTGGAGACGGATACCCAGGATACCACGGGCCGGATACTGGCAGAGCATTCCGTGGAGAAGACGGAGGAGGAGGTCAGGGCGGCCTGTATGGCCTTTGTGGGCCCCTACGATCAGGTTCCGCCCATGTATTCCGCAATTAAGGTAAACGGCAGGCGTTTGTACGAGCTGGCCCGGGAGGGAAAGGTGGTGGAGCGGAAAGCCCGTTCCGTTACAATCCATGAAATGGAAATCCTGGAGCTTAGGATGCCTGTGGTGAAGCTGAGGGTGGTGTGTTCCAAGGGGACTTATATACGCACCCTGTGCGCGGATATCGGGAAAAGCCTGGGCTGCGGAGGCGCCATGCAGAGCCTGCGGCGCACCAGGGCAGGAGGATTTGGCCTGGAACAGGCCCTTACGCTGGGCACGCTTCAGGAATGGAAGGATACCGGCAGGCTTGGGGATGCCCTGCAGCCTGTGGAAAGCTGTTTCCTGGGCTGCCCGGTTCTGCATGTCAGCGCCGGGGCATTGAGGTTTTTGGAGAATGGAAATGCCATTTATCCCGGCCAGACCAGTGAAAACCAGGTCTGCGGGGCCGGGGAGTGGGTGAGGGTCTGCCGCCCCGACGGAAGCTTCGCGGGGATTTATGCCTTTGACGAGACAGAGAGGCGGTACCGGCCGGTTAAAATGTTTTTGGAGAAAGAGTGATCCGGGCTTGGAGATTATAACAAATACGACTGATTTTTATCTGGACAGGGAAACCGCTGTGGCTATCGGAAAATTCGACGGGATCCACATCGGGCACAGAAGGCTGCTGGAAGAAATCCGGGGGAAAAAGAAAGAGGGGCTCTGTGCCTGCGTCTTTACTTTCGACCCGGCGCCGGCAGTCCTTTTTGGGTTGTCCGACGGGAAGGAGCTCACCACAAGGGAAGAAAAACATATGTTATTTGAACGCGCCGGAGTGGATATCCTGATTGAATTTCCCATGAATGCCGTGACAGCGGCCACCACCCCGGAGGATTTTGCAACAGAGATCCTTGCAGAGCGGATGCAGACGAGGTTTCTGGCGGCGGGCAGCGATCTGTCCTTTGGGGCGGGAGGCGCGGGAGACGCGGGACTTCTCCGAAGGCTGGGGCCGGAGCTGGGCTTTGAGGTCAGGATCATTGCCAAGGTGTGCCTGGAGGGTAGGGAGGTCAGCTCGACCTGTGTCCGCAGCTGTGTGGAGAGGGGCGATATGCCGCTGGCGGAAAAGCTGCTGGGGATGCCTTATCTGATAGCGGGAAACGTGGTAAAGGGCAACCAGCTGGGAAGGAATTTGGGTTTTCCCACCGTGAACCTGCTGCCGGAGGAGAGCAAGCTGCTTCCGCCCAACGGGGTATACTTTTCCCAGGTCAGGCACAGGGGCAGGATGTACCGCGCCATCAGTAATGTGGGGTATAAGCCTACGGTCACCGAGGAGCGCGTCATGGGTGTCGAATCCTGCCTGTATGATTTTAATGAGGTGATCTACGGGGAGCCGGTGGAGGTATACCTGTTGGAATTCTGCAGGCCGGAGAGGCGTTTTGAGAGTGTGGAGGCGCTGCGCAGACAGCTGGAGAAGGATGTGGAGGCAGGGTCTTTTTATAAAAAATAAAAGTTTTTATTGTAACTTTTTGTCTTTTCCCGTACAATGAACATGTCTGCCCTTTAATGGCAGCGTGGGATAATTGAGTCAGAACTGAAAATTTGTTTGTGTCATTATGAAGGGAAATGTAAAATGAGTGCAAGTATTTTATTGTCAATGGCAGGGGGCCTGGGGCTTTTTCTGTTCGGGATGCGTGTGATGAGCGATTCCATAGAGAAGGTTGCGGGCGCAAAGCTTCGCCGTATCCTGGAGATCTTTACTACCAACCGCTTTACCGGGATGCTGGTGGGGATCGTGTTTACCGGGATCATCCAGTCTTCCTCGGCCTGTACCGCCATGGTGGTCAGCTTTGTAAACGCCGGGCTGATGAACCTGTACCAGGCGGCGGGGGTGATCTTTGGAGCCAACATCGGTACTACCATTACCTCGCAGCTGGTATCCTTTAACCTGTCGGCGTATGCGCCGGTGATTCTGCTGGCGGGCGTGCTGGCTGTTATGTTCAGCAGGAAGGAGAAGGTGAAGAAATTTTCGGAGATCATCATCGGCTTCGGCGTCCTGTTCCTGGGGCTGAGCACCATGTCAGGCTCCATGGCCAGTATGAGGGAGGTGCCGGAGGTGGTGGAGCTTCTGAGCTCTCTGAGGAATCCGTTCATGGCTACTCTTATGGGGCTGGTGCTGACCTCCGTGATCCAGAGCTCCTCCGTGACGGTCAGTATTGTGCTGCTTCTGGCCAGCCAGGATCTGCTTTCCCTACATATTACCCTGTATATTATCCTGGGCTGTAATATCGGCGCATGTACCACGGCTCTTCTGGCATCCCTTGCGGGCAAGAAGGACGCGAAACGGGCCGCACTGATTCATTTCTGGTTCAACGTGATCGGTACGGTGGTGCTGTATGTGGTGTTGTTTGTGGCGGAGGAGCCCGTGACGAAGATGATCTGGGCTGTCTCGGCGGATAACGGGCGGTTTGTGGCAAATGCCCACACTATGATCAAGATTTTCCAGGTAATCGTGCTGTTCCCTTTCTCAAAATGGATCGTAAAGCTTTCCGTCCTGTGTGTGCCCGGAGAGGACAGGAAGGTGGGCTACAGGGAGAGCTATCAGTTGAAATATATTGGCGACAAGGTGGTATTCAATCCTGCCACGGCAGTGTTTGAGGTGATGAAGGAGCTGGACCGCATGGCCTCCCTTGCCAGTGAGAACCTGACCCGGGCCATGAATGCCCTGATCACGCTGGATGAGGAGGACATTGAGGAGGTGTATGATGTGGAGAAGAATATCGATTTCCTGAACCACGCTATCACCGATTACCTGGTGAAGATCAACCAGACCACCCTGCCCATCGAAGATTTGAAGAGCCTGGGCGCTCTGTTCCATGTGGTGAACGATATCGAGCGCATCGGTGACCATGCGGAGAATGTGGCGGACGCCGCCAGGCAGCGCAAGGAACAGGGGCTTGCCTTCAGCAAAGATGCACAGGCGGAAATGGGTGAAATGCTGGATATGGTGAACACGCTGATCCAGTATTCCATTGATATGTTTGTCAGGAGTGACGAGAGCCATATGCAGGAGATCATTGCCCTGGAGAACCGGGTGGATGAAAAGGAGAAGGTGCTGCAGAAACTGCATGTACAGCGGCTGACCAGGGGAGAGTGTACCCCGGAGGCGGGCATGATATTTTCCGACATTATATCCGGCCTGGAGAGAGTGGCGGATCATGCCACCAATATTGCCTTCGCAATCACAGCGGCGGAGAGGGAAGCGGAGACAGAGGCTGTATCCTGATGCCAGTGAGGATTCGGGACGCCTGCGGCAGGATTCGCTCATTTCTTAAGATTTTTTGTAGAGTACTTAATTTTTTTTATGGAATCTGTTGACATATGACGGATACAACGGTATAATTTGACTTGTACGTAACAAATTTGTAACAATATTGTAAATCAGATTTCATATTTGCAGAGGATTCTATACATGAGATACTTAAAGAATAAGAAGAAAATTGCGATCATTACTGCAGGCCTGGCATTCTGCCTGATCTCGGAAGCGCCGCTCACCGTTGCCGCGGCGGAGGGGGAGGGGGCAAGCGTCCTGCAGACGGCAGGCGTGGCTTCCTTTTTCGAGACCACCCATACGGCGGAGGAGTACAAGGAATTTGCCCAGCAGGCGCAGGGCGCTTCCTGGGGATATACCAATATCGGCATTGCCAATGTGGAGAGCGGCAACCTGAATGTGCGCGAGGCTCCCTCCACGGACAGTAAAATGGTGGGGAAGATGCCCAAGGATTCCGCCTGCGAGGTTCTGGAGATGCTGGACGGCTGGGCCCATATCACTTCCGGAGAGGTGGAGGGTTACGTGAGCACTGAATTCCTCTTTACCGGCCCTGACGCAAAGCTTGCAGCCAACGACCTGGTGCGCACGGTGGTGCTGGTCAATACGGACGGGCTGAATGTGCGGGACGAGGCCAACACGGAGAGCGCGGTTCTGACCCAGGTTCCCAAGGGTGAGGAGCTGGAATACGTGGAGACGCTGGACGGATGGTTCAAGGTATCCATCGACGGCGAGGAAGCTTATGTGTCGGCGGATTACGCTTCGGTGGAGCAGAGGCTGGATACGGCCATCACCATGACGGAGCTTCTGTACGGCCAGGGCGTGTCCGACGTCCGGGTGGAGCTGGTGGAGTATGCGAAACAGTTCCTGGGCAACCCTTATGTATGGGGCGGTACCAGCCTGACCAAGGGCGCCGACTGTTCCGGCTTCGTGTTGAGCGTGTTTAAGAAATTCGGCGTGAGCCTGAGCCACCATTCCGGCTCTCAGGCGAAGGAGGGTACGAAGATCAGCGCGTCCGAGCTGCTGCCTGGCGACCTGGTGTTCTATGCCAACAGTTCAGGCACCATCAACCATGTGGCAATTTATATCGGCGGGGGCAGGGTCATCCATGCCAGCAGCCCCAAGACCGGTATCAAGATCAGTAACTACAATTACCGCACGCCTGTGAGATGCGTGAGAGTGCTGCAGGATTAATAGGCGGGCTGAAAAGGCGGCTTGAAAAGGGCTGTATGCGGCGTGATGCGTGAAGAAGTTGCTGCTGATATAGGAAAGATAGAGGAGGGCCCCATGAGAATTCCGGTTTGGAATTTCATGGGGCTTTTTGTGGGGGGTATGGGGGATGGAGGGATGGCGGCGGAAGGGACGGCCCAGGGGAGGCAGGGTTCCCTCCCGCAGCGGCTCGACAGGCGCTCCGATGAGCCTCATGCACGGCAATGCCCGCCATTGGACGGGCATCGCCGGAGTCTCCTCTCCACGTCTCGCTCACGCTGTGGGAGGAAACCCTGCCTCCCCTGGGCCTGTATCCGGGCGGCGGTGCTGCCTTCGCCAGAGCGTGTTTGAAAAATGCTTTCCTTGGGCTGTGCGTTACACTTTGTGGGATGCAAGCCCCGATTTGGGAGGTGTAGTGGGGCAACTGGGCGTGCAGACCGAGGGAATAATTTTTCAAACTTGAAGTTTTTAACCGTGAAAGTTTTTGTTTTGTTGTTTACTTTTATTGCAGGATATGTTAGACTATCTAAGTATGATTTAGCTGCTGCTCAGTTTTCGGAGGCTCCAACCGTTGCTTGGTGGCGGGCGATTCATACGGAAAATAAGGAAGGATTTCTATGGAGGAAGAGAAATGATTGCTAAGGAAAAGAAGACATCGATCATGAACGAGTATGCGAGGACACCCGGCGATACCGGTTCGCCTGAGGTACAGGTGGCTGTCCTGACCGCGAGGATCCAGGAGCTTACCGAGCATTTGAAGGCAAACCCCAAGGATCATCATTCCCGTCGCGGGATGTTGAAGCTGGTAGGCCAGAGGCGCGGGCTTTTGGATTATCTGAAGAAAAAGGATATCGAGAGATATCGTTCCCTGATCGAGAGGCTTGGTTTAAGAAAATAAGCAGTATAATTGCAGGAGGCGGAAGGCGGCCGGGTTTCGGCGCTTTCCGCTTGTTGTGCGTATTATGAGCGCAGCAGAGACAGGTAACGATGGGACAGGAGCAGGCCCCGAGACCGCTGAAAAGTGTATAGACAGCGCATGGGAAGTGTGGGTGCGCAGGCTGTGCGCCATGCATTTTTCAGTAGTTTCGGTGTCTTCTGTTCCTGACGACGGACAAGCCGTTTCAACGGCAGAATGGAGGACTTATGTACAAATGTTATGAGATGGAGCTTGCGGGCCGTACCCTCAAGGTGGATATTGGCCGCGTGGGCAAGCAGGCAAACGGGTGCGCTTTTATGCACTATGGCGATACGGTGGTGCTTTCCACGGCCACTGCATCGGAGAAGCCCAGGGAAGGGATTGATTTCTTCCCCTTAAGCGTGGAATTCGAGGAAAAAATGTATGCGGTGGGTAAGATTCCCGGAGGCTTTAACAAGAGGGAAGGTAAGGCCAGTGAGAACGCGGTGCTGACCAGCCGTGTCATCGACAGGCCCATGCGCCCTTTGTTCCCCAAGGATTACCGGAATGACGTTACTCTCAACAATATGGTGATGAGCGTTGACCCTGCCTGCCGCCCTGAACTGGTAGCCATGCTGGGCGCTGCCATTGCCACCTGTATCTCCGACATCCCCTTTGACGGCCCCTGCGCTATGACACAGATGGGCATGATCGACGGGGAGCTGGTGGTCAATCCCTCCCAGGAGCAGTGGAAGGTGGGCGACCTGAACCTGACCGTGGCCTCCACCAGGGAGAAGGTCATTATGATCGAGGCCGGAGCCAACGAGATTCCCGAGGATAAGATGATCGAGGCAATCTATAAGGCACACGAAGTCAATCAGACCATTATCGCGTTTATCGACAAAATCGTTGCCGAGGTGGGCAAGAAAAAGCATGAATACACCAGCTGCGCCATTCCTCAGGAAATGTTTGACGAGATGATGAAGCTTGTCACTCCCGAAGAAATGGAAACGGCTGTGTTCACCGATGATAAGCAGACCCGGGAGGAGAATATCCGTGTGATCACCGAGAAGCTGGAGGAGGCTTTTGCCGAGAAGGAGGACTGGCTTCCTATTCTGGGAGAGGCGGTATACCAGTACCAGAAGAAGACCGTGCGGAAGATGATTTTAAAGGATCACAAACGTCCCGACGGCCGTGAGATAACGCAGATCCGTCCTCTGGCGGCAGAGGTGGACATCATTCCCCGGGTGCACGGTTCCGCCATGTTTACCCGCGGACAGACCCAGATCTGTAATGTATGTACGCTGGCACCCCTGTCCGAGCAGCAGAGGCTTGACGGGCTGGATGAGAACGAGGTCAGCAAGAGATATATGCACCATTACAATTTCCCTTCCTACTCCGTAGGCGAGACGAAGCCCTCCAGAGGCCCCGGAAGACGTGAGATCGGCCATGGCGCTCTGGCGGAGAGGGCGCTGATTCCGGTGCTTCCCAGCGAGGAGGAGTTCCCCTATGCCATCCGTACCGTATCCGAGACCTTTGAGTCCAACGGATCCACCTCCATGGCGTCCACCTGTGCGTCCTGTATGTCCCTGATGGCGGCGGGCGTGCCCATTAAGAAGATGGTGGCTGGGATTTCCTGCGGCCTTGTGACCGGGGAGACGGACGACGATTTCGTGTTGCTCACCGATATCCAGGGGCTTGAAGATTTCTTCGGCGATATGGACTTTAAGGTGACCGGTACCACGGAAGGGATTACCGCTATCCAGATGGATATCAAGATCCATGGGCTTACCAGGCCCATTGTGGAGGGCGCTATCGCGCGCTGTCGTGAGGCAAGGCTCTTTATCATGGATAACTGTATGAAGCCTGCCATCGCAGCTCCCAGACCCGAGGTGGGCCCCTATGCGCCCAAGATCATTTCCATCCAGATTGATCCCGAGAAAATCGGTGATGTGGTGGGCCAGAGAGGCAAGACGATCAATGAGATCATTGCCCGCACCGGCGTGAAGATTGACATCACCGACGACGGGAATGTGTCTGTCTGCGGTACGGACAAGGTTATGATGGATAAGGCTGTGGAGATGGTGAAGATCATTGTAACCGACTTCGAGGAAGGCCAGATTTTTAAGGGCAAGGTAGTGAGCATCAAGGAGTTTGGTGCGTTTATCGAGTTTGCTCCCGGCAAAGAAGGTATGGTTCATATCTCCAAGATCGCAAGGGAGAGGATTAACCATGTGGAGGATGTGCTGACTTTGGGTGACATGGTGACTGTAGTATGCCTGGGCAAGGACAAGATGGGCAGGATCAGCTTCTCCATGAAGGATGTGGCACAGAAATAAAGAATGTAAGGAATGTTTTCCATGGAAAAGGGCTGTCCCGGAGGAAGTATCGGGGCAGCCTTTTAACATAGTACGCCGAAGACGCCTTACGGGGAATTTTGTGGCGGATGTGCAATTTCTCTGGATTATAGATAAGAGGTCATGGTATAATGTCCGCAAAGGGCAGAGTCAAGTGGACGCATGGGTAACTGCCGGGCTTGCCCGGGCAGTTATCCATACGGCCATTTGACGAGCGAAGCGAACCCGTAAAACCAAAGGTTTTAAGGGTCTCTGCCCGTAACAAGCGGCGAACCCCGTAACAAGCGGCACCCCCGTAAAACCAAAGGTTTTACGGGTCTCTGCCCGCAGTAATCAGCTATTTTTTCAGCAAAATGAAGTTGGACAGGAGGAGACAAATGGATGATTTAATGGAATTACTGAAAACCAGGCGCACATACCGCCGCTTTGAGCAGAGGGAGATTTCACAGGAAATCATAGAGGAGATCCTGACTGCGGCAAGGCTGGCATCCAGCGCGGCTAACAGGCAGCCCTTGAGTTATATTGTGGTGAAGGGCGCGGAGAAGGTGGCGCAGGTCTTTTCCCACACAAGATGGGCGGGGGCACTGCCGCCGGAGCAGGGGCAGCCGAAGGAGGGCGAGAGGCCTGTGCTGTTCATAGCTGTGGTGGAAAATAAAGATATCAATCCCGATTGTGATACGGACGCGGGGCTTGCCATCGGCAATATGACTCTGGCGGCATGGAACAGAGGTGTGGGAAGTTGTATGATTGGCGCCTGCAATAAACCCGCACTGGCTGAAATGTTTGGTCTGACACAGCAGCAGGTGCTTCATACAGTGGTGGCCTTTGGCTATCCCTCCCACGCAAGTAACATTGTGGATATGGAGGATCCGGCGCTGTTCAAATATTACCTGGATGAGAACAGGGATTACTGCGTCCCCAAGAGAAAGCTGGCAGATGTGGTGCGGTATCTGTGATAAGGGGATGTAATGCAATTGTCCGACGGATTGGAGTGGGGCAGGGAAGACGGGAAGCATGAGGCTGTAGGACATATGTCGAAGGCCGGGAAGACGGGAAGCATGGGGCTGTAGGATGTATGTCGAAGGCCGGGGAGGGAGGAAGTATGGAGCTGTGGGACATATACGACAGGGATCGGTTAAGGACAGGCGGGACTATGGTAAGGGGCAGTGATTTTGAAAAGGATGCTTATCATATGGTTGTCCACGCCTGCATTTTCAATACCAGGGATGAAATGTTGATTCAGCAGAGGCAGCCTTTTAAAGAGGGCTGGTCCGGTATGTGGGATATAACGGTGGGAGGCAGCGCCCTGGCAGGCGAATCCAGCCAGACTGCGATGGAAAGGGAATTGCTGGAAGAAATAGGGTTAAAGACGGATTTGCAAGGTGTGCGTCCCAATTTAACTATAAATTTTAATCCTGGATTTGACGACATCTATCTGATCGATCAGGAGGTTGATATAGGCGGGCTGAAATTACAATATGAGGAAGTCCGGCAGGTGAAGTGGGCTTCTGTGGAGGAGATTTTTCAGAAAATAGACGCCGGTATTTTCATCCCGTATTATAAAAGCCTGATTCAGCTTTTCTTTGATATGAGGCAGAAGTACGGGGCTGTCCGGAAAAAATAACAAAGTGGAGACAGGAGGCTGTTATGATGGTACGACTGGAATGGAAAAGAGTGGAAGACACGGAAATTCAGCTGGAATGGGATTCCGGGCAGGACGGGGGCTGCACCTATCGGCTGTACTGGTCTGACCGCTACAGCGAGGCTATGGAGTACAAGTGCATTTATGAGGGGACGGACACTTGTTTTACCTTAAAGAAGGCTACCCATATCCCCTATTATCTCAAGGTGGAGGCCTGGAGGGACGGGGAGAAGCTGGGAGAGAGCGGCCTGTTAAAGACTCCCGTGAAAAAGGTCTTCCAGGAGCAGTTGGAAAAGCTTGGCAGAGGACTTGTGGCCTTTGCCACAAAGGAGGGCGTATTCTTAAGCTGGAGGATGTTCCTGCAGGAGGTCACCGGATATACGGAGACGGGCATGAGCGGAACGGACTATGTGGTCTATAAAAACGGCGGGAGGCTTGCCCTGGTGACGGACAGCACCAACTATCTGGACAGAGAAGGGACGGTGCAGGATACCTATTCCGTTTCCGCCGTACATAGCAGCGGGGAAGAAGAACCGCCCTGTGAGGAAGTGTCTGTTAATCCCAAAGAATATATGGAGATTCCCCTGCAGATTCCCGAGGGAGGCGTCACGCCTGCGGGGGAAGCTTATACCTACAGCGCCAACGATATGAGCGTGGGGGATGTGGACGGCGACGGCGAGTACGAATTTTTTGTCAAATGGGATCCCTCCAATGCCCATGATGTTTCCCACAGAGGGTATACAGGGAAATGCTATATCGACTGCTATAAGATTTCCGGGAGGCTTCTGTGGAGGCTGGACATGGGCGCAAATATCCGGGCAGGCGCCCATTATACCCAGTTTATGGTCTATGACTTTGACGGGGACGGCAGGGCGGAGATGTCCGTAAAGACGGCGCCCGGCACCTGCATGACCATTTACAGGGAAGACGGGACGGTAAAAGCCAGGAAATATATCACCCTGCCGGAGGAGGATGCGGCTGGGGGCGTCACTCATGAGGATAATTATGTGTGCAGCGCAGAGGACTATTATGAGCATATCGTGAAGCTGTTCCAGGGCTGGCAGGATCTGCCCGAGGTAAAGAGCGGACAGTGGCCCTCCACATTAGAGGAATGTTTCCATATGAACGACTCCTCTGCAGAAGGGATTTCCAAAGGAGGAGCTTCTGTGGAAACAGAAAAGAGCCGCAGGTATTCCTATCCTTTGTCGCGTCAGGACGCGGAGGCTTTGGCGGATTACTTTATGGACGTGTACGCTCCGGCCAGGAGCGGGAAGAATGAGCTGCGGAAATTTGAGGGCTTTATCTATGAGGGGCCGGAATACCTGACCATGTTTGGTGGGGACGGGGAGGAGCTGGAGACCATTCCCTTCCCCCATCCCAGAGAGGACGACGGCCTGCGGTGGGGCGATTACGCCATGAGCCGTATCGAGCCCTGTAACCGGGTGGACAGGTTCCTGTCGGGGGTGGCGTACCTGGACGGGGAGAGGCCGTATCTGATCGTCTGCCGGGGATACTATACCAGGACTACCATTGTGGCCTACGATTTCTTTGAGGGGAAGCACCGGGTGCGTTTTGACATCGACAGCGGTTATGTGCCCATGGATAATCCCTTCTGTGCCGGCCCTCACGAGGGGATGGGAACGGATCCGGCCTATGGCTGTCTGGCGGGACAGGGGAATCACAGCCTGTCCACGGCGGATGTGGATGACGACGGCTGTCAAGAGATCATTTACGGAGCCGCGGTGATCGACCATGACGGGAGCGTGCTGTATTCTTCCCGTGGAAAGCTTCCCGACGGGCGGGACGCGAAATTCGGCCATGGCGACGCCATGCATGTGGCGGTCATTGACCCCGACCGGCCGGGCTTCCAGATATTCAATGTGTTCGAGGGGGCAAAGGCGGCGCCCTACGGCTGGGCCCTGCGGGATGCGGAGACCGGGGAGCCCTTCTTTGGGGAGTACGCGGAGGAGGATCTGGGCCGCTGTATGATAGGGGATGTGAACCCCAATGTGCGGGGGCTGTGCGTCTGGGTGCGGGATATGTACGACTGTAAGGGGAACAGGCTCCCTGACAAAGTACTGGGAACCAACCAGAGCATCCGCTTTGCAGCGGATCTGAGCACCCAGGTGATCGACGGCGTGGATTATATCCATGAAAAGCATACAGGCATTGTCAATGACAACACCCACGGCATCCTGTTGCAGCCGGAGGGCGTGCTGACCAACAACGGCACAAAGGGTAACCCCTGCCTTGTGGCGGATATCTTCGGGGATTTCAGGGAGCAGCTTTTGCTGCGCACCGAGGACAGCAGCGCCGTCCGCATTTACACCAGCCTGGAGGTCACTCATCACAAGCTGTTTACCCTGATGCATGATGTCATGTACCGCACCGGTATCGCATGGCAGAATAACTGTTATAACCAGCCCTGCTATACAAAATTCTATTATGCGGGTGACATGGATTTCTCACAGGTACTGCCCTGGCTCAACGCGGAAAAGTAAATCGGGGGATTTCCGGGAAGCGGGATAAGCTTCCCGGAAATTGCGTACTTAATTCTCTTTCAGCTGCCTGTTTTCAGACATAAGGGCGGCGATGAGGGCTTCCTTTTCTGCCATCTGAGTTTCCAATACGCTGATTTGGCTCTCCTGGGCGGCAATCTGGTTCTCCTGAGCGGCAATCTGATTCTCCTGTACAGCAATCTGGTTTTCCTGTGCAGTAATCCGGCTTTCCTGCTCATTGATCTTGTTTTCCTGATTTGCGATATAGGCCTGCGTAGTGCGCTGCCTGCGGTAGTAATCCTCCCGGGCCTCACACTGCAGGCGTATTTTTTCCTCTTGGGTGAGCTGGTAAATGGTATTGCAGGCTTCTTCGATATAGGCGTCCTTCTGTGCGAGCATTTTGATTTCCTCCCATGTGGCGGCCTTGAAGAGGGAAGCCCAGTCATTGATATGGAAGGCCTGATCTTCTTCGGTTGCCAGTTCTATATGAGTTAAGTCTAACACAGAAAGGCGCAGTTTGTCACTATATAACATATGATTTTTTACGTTCAGTAATTGATAGGTGGTGTAAAATTCAGGGTGCTCGGGAAATAATGTAAAATTCAGGAACCCGATCTGAATACTCGGCTTCGCGCAGAAATAATTTTCCCCGTGTTCCAGTGCTCCATCCGGCCAGTAATCACACTGCCAGTGCCGAATATTTTGTCAGCCTGCAAGGCGGAGGAAGGAGGCGATGCGGTGGCATCGTTGACTGACGACAACGCGGCAGATGGCAAAATAGGCGGTGCT
>CATKXX010000049.1 GCA_949840935.1 uncultured Acetatifactor sp.
GCACCAAAACGGAAGAAGTAAAAAAATAGTACAAATCGTTTCCAAGGGAGAAACGGCCACAGCCCGCAAAATCACTGGGGTTGTAGCCGTTTTTTCTTTTCACAAGTGTCAAACTCGGGATTGTAGCATATATACAGGGAGATAGGCAACAAGACATTTTACGGTTTACGCGGCTTTTTCATAAAATAATGGCATAATAAAAGCAAAAGTGCTTTCAAAAAAATCCGTTCTATGATATAAGTATAAAGGTAGCATCATCAGAAATGAGGAAAATGCAATAAAAAACAGAGAAGATAAGGGACAGGTATTTTAATGAAAAAGAAGATAACATGTATTCTGGCCGTCCTGATGGCGGCGGGGCTGCTCCTGGGCTGTGGCCGGGACAGGGAAGAAAATGCGCTGAGAGATCTGAAAACAGATGCGTATGTAACGCTGGGAGACTATCGGAATCTGAGCGTCAATGTGAATCCCGTGACAGTCACGGATGCGGAGCGCGACCTGAACGTGATGGAGGCCTACACCAGATTTGCCACATTGGAGAACAGCGGGATTACGGATCGCGCCGCGGCGGACGGGGATACCGTAAACATTGATTACGTGGGCAAGAAGGATGGTGTTGCGTTTGAAGGAGGAACTGCTTCGGGGGCTTTTCTGATGCTTGGGTCGGACAGTTATATAGATGGGTTCGAGGACGGCCTTGTAGGCGTACAGCCGGGGGAGACCGTGGATCTGGAGCTGGCTTTTCCGGAGAATTACGGCAACCGGGATCTGGCAGGCCAGGCAGTGACATTCACAGTTACAGTCAACTATATCGTGGAATTGCGGGATGGGGTGGCTGCAGCCATGGGACTGGAAAACGTCAGCACTGTGGCGGAGCTGCAGCAGTATGTTTATGACCAGATTTATGCTGACAAAGAGGTGGATTATGAAGACAGCCTGAAAAATGCCATTATACTGGAGCTCTTTGAGCAGTGTTCCTTTGATAAACTGCCGGAGGCTGTCCTGGAGAATAATAAGGAGTATGTGAGCGGCGTTGTCAATTCGGCTGCGGCCTATGGCCTGGATGCGGATACTTATACGAATACATTTTTCGGGATGGACGCGGAGACTTATATCAATGATTACGCGGAGCTGCTTACGAAACAGGATCTTGTCCTGCAGGCCATTGCCAACCGGGAGGAGCTGAATGTCAGCGATAAAGAATTGGATTCCGTCCTGGAGCAATATGCGAAAGATGCGGGGGCGGAGACCGTGGAAGATTACCTGGGCGATAATTCGGCGGAGGAATACCGCAACGCGATCATGATGGAAAAGGTAATGGATTTCCTGATGGAGAATACAAAGATTGATTAGTTGAAGGAGGTATATGATATGGAATTGACAGACATTCGCGAGCTTTACCGCAATCGTGAAGAGTACTTTGGAAAGGAGGCTGTCATCGGCGGATGGGTGAGAAATAACCGGGATTCTAAGAATTTTGGCTTTCTGGTGGTCAACGACGGCACCTTTTTCGAGCCTCTGCAGGTGGTTTATGGGGACGGGCTTGCGAACTTTGAGGAGCTTTGCAGAATGAATGTGGGCACGGCGGTAATCGTGAGAGGTACGGTGGTAGCCACACCCAATGCCAAGCAGCCCTTTGAGATGCAGGCGGCGGAAGTGGTGGTGGAGGGGGCTTCCACAGCAGACTATCCTCTGCAGAAGAAGCGCCATTCCTTCGAGTACCTGCGCACCATCTCCCATCTGCGTCCCAGGACGAACACGTTTCAGGCAGTGTTCCGCGTCCGCTCCCTGATCGCATACGCCATCCACACCTTCTTTATGGAGAGGGGGTTTGTCTATGTGCATACCCCTATTATCACCGGGAGCGACTGCGAGGGGGCGGGAGAGATGTTCCAGGTGACTACCCTGGATCTGGACAAGCTTCCCCGCACGGAGGACGGAAAGACGGACTTTTCCCAGGACTTTTTCGGAAAGCCCACGAACCTGACGGTCAGCGGCCAGCTCAATGTGGAAACCTATGCCTTTGCCTTTAAGAATGTGTACACCTTTGGGCCCACTTTCCGCGCGGAGAATTCCAATACCACCAGACATGCGGCGGAATTCTGGATGATCGAGCCGGAGATTGCCTTTGCGGATCTGAAGGACGACATGCTGCTGGCGGAGGGTATGTTGAAGTATGTGATCCGCTATGTGCTGGACAACGCACCGGAGGAGATGGCGTTCTTTAATCAGTTTGTGGACAAGGGGCTGATCGAGAGGCTGGAGCATGTGGCAAATTCCGATTTCGGCCATGTCACCTATACGGAGGCCATTGAGCTTCTGGAGAAGCATAATGATGCCTTTGATTATAAGGTGCACTGGGGATGCGACCTGCAGACGGAGCACGAGAGGTACCTGACGGAGGAAGTCTTTAAGCGCCCGGTTTTTGTCACGGATTATCCCAAGGAGATCAAGGCGTTTTATATGAAATTAAATGAGGACGGTAAGACTGTGGCGGCAATGGACTGCCTGGTTCCCGGCATCGGCGAGATCATAGGGGGAAGCCAGCGCGAGGACAGGCTGGAGGTACTGGAGCAGAGGATGGAAGAGCTGGGGCTGAAGAAGGAGGATTACGACTTCTACCTGGATCTGAGAAGATACGGTTCGGTGCGGCACGCGGGATTTGGCCTGGGCTTTGAGAGATGTGTCATGTATCTCACGGGCATGAGCAATATCCGTGATGTGATCCCCTTCCCCCGGACTGTCCGTACCTGTGACCTGTAAAATAGAAAGACAGAAAAGCATCATGCAAAAGGGACTGCGGCGGCAGTCCTTTTGTATTGTGCCGGCAGCAGCCGGGTTTTATGGTTCATCCTGCCGTCCGGGGTGTATTTTATGATTCCTTAATTTTTTAGGGGGTGAAAAAAAGGCAAAAGTGTGATATGCTCTTATGTATGGAAAAGCAGAAAAGAATGAGAAAAAAATTCATACTGATTGCGGGGATTGCCGTGCTGTCGTGCTGCCCTTCCCTGACAGCGGAGGCATCCACAGTCTCCGGTATCCAGAGCAATATCAATGATATCAACTCACAGCTGAACAGGATCAACGATGAGATCGCTGCGGCGGAGGACGAGCAGGATCTGATACAGGAGGAGATTGATGACCTGAATTCAGAGATACAGAATACTATGACGAGTATCGGCCTGCTGCAGGACGAAATTGCCGCAAAGAAGACTGAGATTGAGAACAAGCAGGCCCAGATCGAGGCTACGGAGGCGGAGTATGAGGCTGCCCTGCAGAAGGAGGAGGATCAGAGGACAAGCATGGCCTTCCAGACACGCCTTCTCTATGAAAGCGGCGACGACTCCTATCTGAATGCGCTGCTAAAAGGACAGGGAATCGGGGATATCTTAAACAGCATGGATTATATTGAGCGGGTATACGAGTACAATAAGCGTATGCTGAATGAGTTTATCGAGACAAAGGAGCTTGTGCTGGAATTGTGGAACCGGCTGGAGCAGGAAAAGGCCTCTCTGGAGCAGGACATGCAGAACCTGGAGGCGGATGAGAGGGAGCTGAAGGAGCAGAAGGCCAGCCTGGATGTGCTGCTGGCACAGAAGAAGCAGGAATCCGCCAACTATGAGGCGGAGATCAGCCGCTTACAGCAGGAGGCCGCTGTGTCGAAGAAGCAGCTGCAGCAGGAACAGCAGAGGTTAAAGGAGCTTCAGGCGGCCCTGGCGGCACAGAACAAAAAGCCTGCCTCCACAGGCAGTTCTGCGCCCAAGCCCTCTGACACGAATTACACGGCAGTGGTCAACTCTGCCTCCGGAAGCGACTTAGGCAAACAGGTTGCCAATTATGCCTGCCAGTTTGTGGGAAACCCCTATGTCTCGGGAGGCACCAGCCTGACATCGGGGGCGGACTGCTCCGGGTTCACTTACAGGGTGTATGCGGATTTTGGGTATTCGCTGCCCCGGACGTCCAGCCAGCAGAGAGGCGCGGGTACAGGGGTTTCCTATGAGGAAGCGCAGCCCGGCGACCTGATCTGTTACGAGGGCCATGTGGCAATCTATCTGGGCAATAACCTGATTGTCCATGCCAGCAGCTCCAGGACGGGAATCAAGATCAGCAACGCCCAGTATAAGCCCATCCTGTCGGTGAGGCGTATTATCTAAGCGTGCAGATAAAGGGTTTCCACGGAAGAAAAGGAAAGATTTGTGCCTGTGCAAAGAGGGGTGTTTACACACCTTCTTGAGCAGCACAGAAATGAGGTTAATCATGTTACGAATCGGATGTCATCTGTCTTCTTCAAAAGGGTTTCTGGCTATGGCCAGGACGGCGCAGTCCATCGGCGCTACCACCTTCCAGTACTTTACCAGAAATCCCAGGGGAGGCGCCGCAAAGGAATGGCAGAAGGAAGATATAGACGCAATGCTCGCGCTGTTCGGGGAGACGGGGATCGGCATCCCTCTGGCTCATGCGCCCTATACCATCAATGCCTGCGCCAGGGAGGAGAGGACAAGGCAGTTTGCGCTGGAAACGCTTGCCGATGATATCCGCCGTCTGGAGATGCTCCCGGATGCATTGTACAATTTTCATCCCGGGAGCCATGTGGGACAGGGCCCGGAACAGGGGATTGAGCTGATCGCGGATGCCCTGAACCAGGTGCTGAAGCCGCAGCAGCATACCACGGTATTGCTGGAAACCATGGCGGGAAAGGGGACTGAGGTGGGCAGGAGTTTTGAAGAACTCAGGGCCATTATTGACAGGGTGGAGCTATCTGATAAAATAGGGGTATGCCTGGATACCTGTCATATCTGGGACGGCGGCTATGATATTGTGGGGCATCTGGAGGATGTGATAGGGGAATTTGACCGTATCATCGGCCTGGGGCGTCTCAGGGCAGTTCATATCAACGATTCCATGAATCCCTGCGGTGCCCATAAGGACAGGCATGAGAAGATAGGACAGGGCTTTATCGGTGCCGAAGCCTTTGGCAGGATAGTGAATCATCCTGCCCTGAGGGAGCTTCCGTTTTATCTGGAGACTCCCAATGAGCTGGAGGGTTATCAGGCGGAGATCGCCATGCTGCGCTGCAGGGCTGAATCATAAAGAGGGTAAAAAGAGGGCCTGCAGGGCGGGCTTTATCACGGAGGGAGCATATGGATGGGAAAAGTCTGGAGGAATATTTAGAGGGGATTCCCGGGAAGCTTACAGTATACTATAAAAATCTTTCGACCGGGGCAGTGCTGGCACATAACAGCGAGGCTCCCATGATGGCGGCAAGCGTGATCAAGCTTCCCGTCCTTGTGGAAACCTTCCGCCAGATACAGGCGGGCATACTGAAGAAGGATCAGCTGTATGTGCTGAGGGAGGAAGATAAGCTGCCCTCCTGCGGCTGCCTGAACAGGATGCACGAGGGGATAAATCTGACCGTGCAGGATCTGTACAACCTGATGATCATTTTAAGCGACAATACGGCTGCCAATATCCTCATCAGGCTGTTGGGCGGTGTGGAAGCCATTAACGGTTCTCTGGCAGAAATGGGCTACCGGACCTGCCGAGTGAACCGGCTTTTATTTGACTCGGAGGCTTCTGACAAGGGGATAGAAAATTATGTGTCCGGAGCGGAGATTGCGGATATGCTCGAGAAAATGTATTGGGGAAGGCTGGTAGACAGACAGTCCTCGCAGGAAATGCAGGAAATCCTGAAGGCCCAGAGGCTGAAGAACAAGATTCCCTTCTATTTCCAGGGATGTGTGCCCATTGCCCACAAGACGGGCGAGGATGACGGCATAACTCATGACGTGGGTATTATATATGGCAGCCAGCCTTTTATTCTCTGTTGTATGGGCAACGGGACGGACTGCCCCCGCTTTAACCGCTTTATTCAGAAGCTGGCATGGGCCCTGTATCGGGAGACTGCCGGACAGGAAGGAATGGTACGGAAATGAGGATATCAAAAATAGAGCTTGGGGAGGTGCAGATTCCCCTTGTCACACCGTTTAAAACTGCCCTTCGGACAGTGGACTCGGTAAATGACATTATTGTCAGGATTACTTCGGATGACGGGCGGGAGGGCTATGGGGAAGCGCCTGCCACGGCAGTCATCACAGGGGATACGAAGGGATCCATTGTGGCTGCGGTAAGAGATTTTATCGGGCCTGCCATTATGGGGATGGATATCGAGGATCTGGACGGCATCATGGGCAGGGTGCATAAGTGTATTGTGAAAAACACCTCTGCAAAGGCGGCTGTGGATATGGCGGTATATGACCTTTATGCGAAGAACCTGGACAGGCCCTTATATAAAGTTCTGGGCGGAAACCGGGATACCATAGAAACGGACATTACCATCAGTGTCAACGGGACAGAGGAGATGGTGCAGGACAGCTTAAAGGGTGTGGCACAGGGGTTCCGCATCCTGAAGGTGAAGGTGGGGCGGGAAGGGTTACGGGACGTGGAACGTATCGCAGCCATCCGCCGGGCAGTGGGAAAGGATATTGCGATCCGGGTGGATGCAAATCAGGGCTGGCAGCCCAAGGACGCTGTGCGCATTATACGGGCAATGGAGGATGGGGGGCTGGATATCGACCTGGTGGAACAGCCTGTGGATGCCCATGATTTCCGGGGAATGCAGTATGTGACCTCCAATGTGTTTACGCCGATTCTGGCGGATGAAAGCGTATTTTCGCCCCAGGACGCCATCCGGCTGATTCAGGAGGGCGGCGCGGATCTGATCAATATTAAGCTGATGAAGACGGGGGGGATCTATGAAGCACTGAAAATCTGTGGTATTGCGGAGAGCTTTGGCGTAGAATGTATGACAGGATGTATGCTGGAGAGCAAGCTGGCTGTCAGCGCGGCAGCTCATCTTGCAGCGGCAAAGGGCATTATTACCAGGTACGATCTGGACGGCCCGGCTCTCTGCAGAACGGATCCCTATGAGGGAGGCCCCCTGTTTGAGGGGGCGCGGATTACCATGACGGATGTGCCCGGGATCGGCATTACCGGCGTGCCGGCTGTGTTTACACAAAGCATTCAATGAACAAAGCATAAGTTTGCCATATGTGCGGCAGAATGAGAGGGGATATGAGAGCGATTGCGGCCAAAACGGTGGTATCTTTAAGGGAAAAGCCTTCGGAGCGGGTCTGTCTGGATGATGAACTGTTATATGGGATGACAGGGGAAATCCTGGAGGAAATCCCCGGCGGAGAACCGGTGAAGTGGGTGAAGCTGCGCACGGAGTACCGCTATGAGGCTTATTGTAAAAGGGAAGATCTGATCGCGGATAAAGCGCGAGTGGAACGCTGGCAGCAGGGGCATATCGGTACGGTCATGCGTCCCCTTGTGGATGTGCTGTCGGAACCAAGGGTGCAGGGCCTCTGCATGGAGTCCGTCCCCATGGGTGGAAGGCTGCTGGAGCTGGGAGAAGTCCCGGATCGGGAGGGCTGGATACAGGTGGAGCTTGCGGACGGCCGCAGAGGGTACACAAGATCCTCCTTTTTAGGCCCCTGCTACAGGAAGCCCTTTACGGAGGATGAGGAAGCTTTCCGAAGCCGCCTTGTGGAGCTGGCAAAGAAGTATATGGACACCCAGTACCGCTGGGGTGGAAAAAGCCCTCTCGGTATTGATTGCTCAGGGCTGACCAGCATGTGTTATATGCTCTGCGGTGTAACGATTTACCGCAATGCCCGTATCATGGACGGTTTTCCCATTAAGGAGATAGAGGAACAGGAAAAAAAGCCGGGGGATCTGCTCTACTTTCCCGGACATGTGGCCATGTATATGGGGGAGGACAGATATATTCATTCCACGGGAAAGAGCGGCAGTGACGGGGTGACGGTCAACAGCCTGAATCCGGCCCACAGAGATTTCCGGCCGGATCTCAGGGAAAAGCTGGAACATGTGGGAAGCCTGTTCCCTCTGGGGCCTGTTTGAAAAGTCATACCCCAAGCGGTACATCCTATCTTGCGGGCTGGGGATGATGGCTGCAGTTATGTATGAGACAGGAAAGATTAGATATGAATGAGCAGTTTATTCAACGTGTGTCCATTGACTGGGATAAGGTTGGGAAAGAGAGCTATTTAAGAGAGATCACGGCGCTCAGCGGGTTGGATTGTATTTCCTTTGACAGGCCGGTCACCTTTTTTGTGGGGGAAAACGGAAGCGGGAAGTCTACTCTGCTGGAGGCGGTCGCTGTGGCATATGGATTTAATCCCGAGGGCGGCACGCGGAACTATTCCTTCTCCACCTATGATTCCCATTCGGAGCTGTGTGATGCCGTAAGGCTTTCAAAAGGGTACCGGAAGGCCAGGTCGGGATATTTCCTGCGGGCAGAGAGCTTTTATAATGTGGCCACAAAGGAAGAAGACTACGCGGATGCATTACACCCGTCCAGACGATATCATGAAAAATCCCATGGAGAGAGCTTTCTGGCCATTGTCCAGGACTATATGGACGGGGGAGGAGTCTATCTCTTTGACGAACCGGAGGCGGCGCTGTCCCCCCAGCGCCAGATAACGCTCCTGCTGGAAATATATCAGTGCGCCGGGAAGGGGGCCCAGTTTATCATAGCCACCCATTCCCCCATTCTCCTGGGGCTGCCGGGCGCAGAAATCTACAGCTTTGACAATGGAAAACTACATTTGTGTGAATATGAGGAAACGGAAAGCTATCAGATCACGGAAATGTTTATCAATAACCGGGAAGCGCTCCTGAAAAGGCTGTTATAGCCTGTTTGCGGGCAATGTCCCAGATTTATACTATCGCGGGGAAAGGATTGGAACCAATGGACGAAAGATTAAGCCTGGAGAACCGGATCGGGGTGGAGCTGAAAAGTTATGACGGGCTGATGGGGATTTATATTGACGACCTGAGAGGCAATGTCATCAGGAGGAATGAGAGGGAGCCGTTTGAGACGGCAAGCACGATCAAGCTGTTTGTGCTTGCCGCCCTGTTTGAGCAGATTCACAGAGGGGAGATTTCCCTGTCGGACATGCTGGAATACCGGCAGGAGCATGTGATCGATGGGAGCGGTATCTTGAGCTCCATGGAGGTAGGCACGAAGCTTTCAGTCAGAAATGTTGCCACACTGATGATCATTGTCAGCGACAATATTGCTACCAATATGCTCATTGACCTTTTGGGGGTGGATCGGATCAATGACTGTATACAGGGGCTGGGCTGTAAGGATACAATCCTCCATAACCGAATTGACTTTGAGAGGTACAGCAGGCTGGGAACCTCCACACCGGCGGATTATGCCTCCATGTGGGTAAGGATGGCGCAGGGGACGCTGGTAAGCCGGGAGGCGTCGGAGCGGATGCTGGAAATCTGCAGGCAGCAGCACTATAACTCCATGCTGACGAAAAGCCTGCCGCCCTATTATCTGGATGCCGATAATTATGACGAGGAGATCATTTATGTGGCGTCCAAGAGCGGCAGCATGAACGCCTGCCGCAATGACGGAGGGATTGTGTCCACCCCCTATGGGAAGTACGTGATCGTCCTCTTTAATAAGGATTTCAGCGATTCCCAGTATTATCCGGAGCATCCGGCAACGGTATTCGGCGCAAGGGTGAGCAGGCTGATCTTTGACCAGTACCTGGCCCTGGAGGGAAGGCTGAAGCTGTAGCTCCTGCCCGCACAGCGCAGGCAAAAAAAGCGGCAAAAGAAGGCAACAGGAAGGAGAATGACAGGTGAAGATAATCATCGCGGGAGATGGCAAGATGGGCGCCACGCTGACCCGGCAGCTGTCAGCGGAAGGATATGACCTGACACTGATCGATGCCAATCTGATGGCGCTGGAGTCCAGCGAGGAGCGCTATGATATTATGGTGGTGCAGGGGAATTGTGCCTCCATGGAGGTTCTGGAGCAGGCGGGGATAGGGGAGGCAGACCTGTTGATCGCCGTCACGGGGGCGGATGAGATCAACCTCCTCTGCTGTATGACCGCCCATGGTATGAATCCTGCCCTGCACACTATTGCCAGAGTGAGGAATCCAGAGTATTCGGATCAGATTTACAAGATGAGGGATATGTTTGCCCTCTCCATGACAGTGAACCCCGAGAAGCAGGCCGCCGTGGAGATGGAGAGGCTGTTGAAATATCCGGGATTCCTGAAGCGCGACACCTTTGCGCAGGGGCGCGTGGAGATCGTGGAGCTGCGGATTAGTGCGGATAGCAGGCTGTGCAATGTTGCGCTGAATGATATGAATAATATTGTAAAGTGTAAGATCCTGGTCTGCGCGGTTCTGAGAAATGGGACAGCCATCGCGCCGGACGGTAACTTTGTGCTCCGTGAGGGAGACCGCATCTTCGTAACGGCGGCGGCCAGGGAGCTCACACTGCTGCTCAAGAATCTGGGAGTGATCACGCACAAGGTAAAACGTGTGATCCTCTGCGGCGGAGGAAGGGTGAGCTATTATCTCGCGAAGCTGCTCCACAGGAGCGGCATCGACGTCCATATCATCGAAAGGAATGCGGAGAGGTGCTTACAGCTGGCAGCCATACTGCCGGAGGCCGATATCATCCAGGGAGACGCCAGCAGCCAGTTCCTTCTGGAAAAGGAAGGGATTACGGACTGTGACGCTCTGGTTACATTGACGGGGCTGGACGAGCTGAATATGATCATCTCACTGTACGGGACAAGCTGCGGCGTGCCCCAGGTCATCACGAAGCTGGGGCGGATGGACAATACCAACATATTGGGCAATCTCTCTATCGGGAGCATTATCAGCCCCAAGGAATTGTGCAGTAATACCATTGTCCGCTATGTCAGGGCCATGAAGAATCAGACAGGGGCGGCCCTGACCGTGCATACCATTGCCGACGGGCAGGCGGAGGCGATGGAATTCGTGGTGGAAGAGGGGACGCGCTACCTGGGCAGGCCTTTAAAGGAGCTTCATCTGAAGAAGAACGTGCTGGTAGCCTGTATCACCAAGGGAGCCGCGCAGGAGATTCCCAACGGTGATTCCCATTTTGAACAGGGCGACACGGTGATCATTGTCACCAACGGCAAAAAGGGAATCTATCAGTTGAACGATATATTTGAGTAGGGTGATATTATGAATTATAAGATGATGGGGCGATTTATCGGGAAAATGCTGATCGTGGAGGCAGTGTTTATGATTCCGGCGCTGCTGATCAGCCTGTCTGGCAGCGAGTATAATGCCGTGTTTGGATTTGGAGTAAGCCTGTTGCTGACCCTGCTTGCGGCAGGCATCCTTCTGTTGGCAGGGAGGGGCTCAAAGAAAAAATTTTACGCCAGGGAGGGCCTGGTCTGCGTGGGGTTAAGCTGGGCTATCCTGGGGCTTCTGGGAGCGCTCCCCTTTTACATTTCGGGGGAAATACCTGATTTTGTGGATGCCTTTTTTGAAATCGTCTCCGGCTTTACTACTACGGGGGCGTCCATTCTGACAGAGATAGAGGGTCTGTCCAAGGGAATCATTTACTGGAGGAGCTTCAGCCATTGGCTGGGAGGCATGGGAGTCCTGGTATTCCTTCTGGCCATTACCTCCGCGGGAGGAGGGGATAACGGTTTCACCATGCACCTGCTGCGGGCGGAAAGCCCGGGGCCGAATGTGGGAAAGCTGGTTCCCAAGATGAAAAAGACTGCCAGAATCCTTTATTTGCTGTATATTGCGCTGACGGTGCTGAACGTAATCTTTCTGCTGGCAGGGGGGATGCCCGTGTTTGACGCGGTCTGCACTGCGTTTGGTACGGCGGGCACCGGGGGCTTCGGGATCAAGAATGACAGCATAGCGGGTTACAGCCCTTATATACAGAATGTCTGTACGGTCTTTATGCTGCTTTTTGGCGTTAATTTCAGCTGCTATTATCTGTTGCTGCTGAAGCAGTTTAAGAATGTCCTGAGGGATGAGGAGCTGAAGCTGTACCTGGGGCTGGCGGCAGGAAGTATCCTGCTGATCACGCTGAATCTGCGGGGCTTTTATCCCACCCTGGGAGAGACGGTGCGCCACGCTGCCTTCCAGGTGTCCAGCATTATGACTACCACAGGCTTTGCCACCACGGATTTTGACCTCTGGCCTGCGTTTTCCAAGACAATCCTGTTTGGCCTGATGATCGTGGGAGCCAGTGCAGGAAGCACCGGGGGCGGTTTTAAATGCGGCAGGGCGCTGCTTGTCATAAAGAGCCTGCGCCGGAGTGTGCGGAAGGTCATTCATCCTGAGAAAGTGCAGGTGGTGCGCTCCAACGGACATCCGGTGGACGAAAAGATCCTGCAGAATGTGAATGCCTATCTGGCGGCCTATGCGATCATCACCCTGCTGAGCTTCCTGCTGATTTCTGTGGACGGTTTTTCCATGATGACAAACCTTTCCGCGGTGGTGGCCTGCTTTAACAATATAGGGCCGGGCTTTGAGGCTGTGGGGCCTACCTGTAATTTCGCAGGGTTCAGCTGGTTTTCAAAGCTGGTGCTGATTCTGGATATGCTGGCGGGAAGACTTGAAATCTTTCCCATATTGATCCTGTTTTCCAGATCTACATGGAAAAGGCGCTGATATCTCAGCATATCCGCTGAAGGCGCCTGTGACTGCCGGGGCTGTCACAACAGTCCCAGCGCCCTGAGAATGAAGATGGACAGAAAGAGTGTGAATATGGATGCGATGGAAGTCCAGACCACCAGCTGCCCCGCAAGAGTCCCGTCGTTGTCCATCTCCTGTGCCATGATGGCGCTGGAGACTGCCACGGGAGAACCGAAAAGGGCTACCATGGCAGGGTAAACGGCAGCGTCAAAGCTGATCAGCCCGGTGTAATTGGAGAGAATCACGGCCAGGCCGATGACAGTAAGAGGAACTAAGGCCACTCTTGCGGCGGTGCCGATCACAATTTCCTTCAGCATCCCCTTTACGGCGGAGAAATCAAACAGCCCGCCCAATATCACCAATGCCAGGGGAGAGCTGATCCTGGCCAGATTGTTTATCGCCTCGTAAAGGAATTTCAGATTGCCGGAGAGGGAGAAGACGGGAATCCCCTCTGCATTCAGCGGAAGTAAGGATCGGATTCCGAGAACGACCAGGCCGCATACTACGCCGATGATAAGAGGATTCTTCGCAATTTTGACCAGCACGTCCCTGATGTCTGCCTTATGGCCTCCCTCGTCTCCCAGAAACATGGTAAGGGCAATCACGGCAAGGATGTTAAAGGTGGGAATGGAGAAGGCGCTCAGCACGGCGGCGATGCCTCTTCCCTCCACACCGCCCAGGGATTCCGCAAGGGTCAGTCCGATAATGGCAAAATTGGAGCGGAATATACATTGCAGTATGACGCCCTTTTGACGCCTGTCAGGGACAGCCAGCTTTACTACCAGCAGACCCAGGAAAAATACGGCGAGAATCGCAATCTCCGAGTAGACTACCACAGACCAGTTGATAGAGGTGAAGGACTGGATACTGTAGACATTGACGAACAGCATACAGGGCAGGCAGACGCGAAAGACAAGCTTATTGCCCTTTCTGAACCAGTCTTCATTCAGGAAATCTTTCCTTTTCAGCAGATAACCCAGCAGGATCAATAAGATAATAGGCAGTATGGCATTTAATGCGAATAATAAGGTATCCATCATTTTCCTCCGTTTCAGGCAGTCAGGTATCACAGGGCCAGCCGGAGCTTTTGACCTCTGACACATTTCCCGGTATCAATTTCTGTGCGGGTTCCTCCGCCGTGTCCGCACTCCATGAGACCGTTGCGGATTACAATATGGGTGGAAGGGGTGTGGCATTGCGCCCATACTCTATTTTGCCCGATTTGATGGAGATACAGTCATCTTCCACGCTGATTTTCAGGCCGGCGGTCGGCAAAATATGATTTATGGGAGCGTACACGGAAAGACAAAAGGGCCGATAAACATTGGCAATCGGATTCTGCCTTTGTTTATCAGCCCTGTATCTGCTAATCCTGCTGTCTGCAGGTATATTTTCTGAGCAGTGAGAGCACCTCGTCCAGATTAATGGGCTTGGCAGTGTGAGCGTTCATTCCGCAATCCAGACAGCGCCTGATATCTTCCGAGAAAGCGTCCGCAGTCATGGCGATGATCGGGATTGCCTGTGCGTCCGTGCGGCTCAGGGCACGGATGTTCTCGGTGGCTTCGTATCCACCCATGACGGGCATTCTGACATCCATGAGGATCGCGTCGTAATATCCCTCTTCGGAGGCCTGGAATTTCTCCAGACAGAGCTTTCCGTTCTCCGCCCATTCCAATACCATCCCGGCATCCGTAAGAAGCTCGTTTAATATTTCCCAGTTCAAGTCATTATCCTCGGCAACCAGTATGCGCAGTCCTTCCAAGTCTGTATTCCTGACGGTATTTTCCAGGGGTTCCTCGACGCCCATATACTTTTTCAGGCCATAGTACAAGGTGGATTTAAACAAAGGCTTTGCAATGAAGCCATTGATGCCGGCAGCCTTTGCTTCCGCCTCAAATTCGGTCCAGTCATAGGCTGAGATCAGGATGATCGGCATATCGGCGCCTATGATATTACGTATCTGTTTGGCAACGGACAGGCCGTCCATTCCGGGGAGCTTCCAGTCCAGAAGGATAATCTCGTAATCGTCTCCTGCATGATGGCGTTTTGTAACCATTTGGAGCGCTTTCTCCCCGCTCAGGGACCATTCGGCCTTTATGCCGATGGATTCCAGGGCATCTACTGCAGTGCGGCAGAGAGCCTCGTCATCGTCCACCACCAGCATTTTCCAGAGGGGAAGAACCATGTCGATCTCCTCGGAGGGAGCTTTTTCGAGATCCAGGATCACATGGAATTCCGATCCCTTATTCAGCTCGCTGGTGACAGTGATCGTACCTTCCATGGCTTCCACAATGAATTTTGTGATTGCCATACCAAGCCCTGCACCCTCTGTCTTATGCACACGCTTGCTGTCCGCCCTTGAGTAGGAATCGAATACATGCTCCAGGAATTCCGGCGTCATCCCGGATCCATTGTCCTTCACCTTAATATGTGTCCGGATATAGGAGCTTCCCCTCTCGGGAGGAGCTGCCTCCTGGAACAGGGACAGCTGTATGGTGCCGCCCTCCTGGGTATATTTAACCGCGTTGGACAACAGATTCAGCAGCACCTGATTCAGGCGCACACTGTCACAGTACACATCCTCCGTCTCGATATTGTCTATGTGGACATTGAAATTCTGGTTTTTGCTTTTGATCTGTGTCTGTACGATGCCCACGACTCCCTCGATCACTTCCCGCAGGGAAATGCGCTCTGCGGTCAGGGTCATCTTGCCGCTCTCAATCTTGGACATATCCAGCACATCATTGATCAGCCCCAGCAGATGCTTGCCGGACAGGGTGATCTTTCTGAGGCAGTTCTGTACCTGTTCCTTGTCGTCGATGTGGGTCATGGCAATTGCTGTCATGCCTACAATGGCGTTCATCGGCGTACGGATGTCATGGCTCATGTTGGAGAGGAAGGAGCTCTTGGCCTTGGTTGCCTCCAGGGCCTCCTCCCGGGCCTGCTCCAGGGCTTTGAGCTGCTGGCAGGTCATCCGGAAGTAAATGTAGAAGATGAGCAGCAGCACAAGCATTATGACAGCGCAGACCAATACGGTGGCAAATGTCCTGTTCTGATCCAGGGACTCTACCGTTTCGTTGAGCACGCCGAAGGGAAGAATGGTGATCAGGTTCCACTCCGAGTAGGGAAGCAGGGTGCTGTATACCTGCTGGATGCTCGCGTCAAAGCTCAACACACCGGTATAGCTTTCCCGGTTGTTCATGGCCGTGGAAAGCTCCTGGATGAACGCGTCTATTGTCGCCGGGTCGTCATTGGGATATTTCCCATACAGGCTGCTGAAATAATCATCATATTCGTCACTGAGGTCGCTGACAATAAAGCTGCCGTCCCGCCGAATGATATGGGAGTAGATCAGGGCGTTTTCCTCGTCGGTTCCCAGCATGGTGCTGATATATTCAATGGGGACTGCCACTACCAGGGCCATGCCTGTACTGCCGTCCGGAAGGGGATAATTGGCGGCAATGCCGAATGCGATCACCTTATTGCCTACCGCATCGCTGCCTACCGCAACCTTTTTTTCACCATTTCTCAGGGATTCAAAAAATGGCTCCGGGTCTGCGAGCTGAAACGATGCTCCGTCAAGTATGTACATTTCCCCCTCCTGGGAGCACAGGGCCAGATAGTTAAAATTCCTGACATTAACTCTGTATATCAGTTCTGAATACAGCTCGTCCATATCATTATAGGTATCCGGCTCCGGCGGAACCACCTGTATTACGGCTTCCGCCTGCTCTAGCTTCAGATCGATGAGCGTCCGGAAGTGGGCGGTAATATGCTCATTGATGCCTGTCATGTAAATATTGCCCACCTTGTTTATGGATTCCTTGCTTACCCTGCCCATGTATTTTCCCAGACAGAAGAAGGCCCCAATGCTGATGATCAGAAGCAGGGAAAAGCTTCCGAACAGGAATTGTGTGGTATGCTTCCCAAAAAGCATGCCTGCGTTTTCGGTCCCTGATGCGGCTTTGGCCGATTTTTTTTGAATTTCCATATATTGCTCTCTTTCCTGTGTATTGCTGACAGGCATGAATTGCCCTGTGTTTGAAAAGGATTTCATTAGAATTATACCATACTTACTGCGAAAAGCAACCTGTGATTGACTATCGGCAGGAATAATGGCACAATAAGAATAAGGAAAGGCAGCGCATACGCGGCGCCTGATTGGGTAGGGAGTAAGGAGGGTTACATAACATGACACATAAGGAGAAGGCAGATATACTGCTGCGGCGGCAGTATCATTGTTCACAGGCATTGTTCGGGGCATTTGCCGAAGATTTTGGCCTTGATCTGCAGACAGCCTTCAGGATCAGCACCTGCTTCGGCGCAGGTATGCGCCAGGGGGACGTCTGTGGCTGCATCTGCGCATCCCTCATGATCCTGGGGCTGGCATTTGGATTTTATGACTCCCAGGACAGAGAGCTGGAGATGTACGGTAATCAGAAGACACGTGAATTTATGGAGAAATTCAGAGAGCGCATGGGCGGCAATATGACCTGCCGGGATATTCTTGCGCATGATATCGCCACGCAGGAGGGCCTGCAGCGGGTCTTTGACACTTCTTTTTAACATCATATCGCGAAAATCCTTTATCCAAGCCTAGTATGGCTTATTTTTTTGTCAATCTTTTGAAAATAAAGCGTGCGCTTTTGTACGCTTTGTGGTATGATA
>CATKXX010000050.1 GCA_949840935.1 uncultured Acetatifactor sp.
ATTCTGCCAGCTGTTGGTGTGCCACTGGTTATAGTTGCGGTAGGTGATGCTCTCCCCGATTCCCGGGCCCTCCACACCCTCCGCCCAGGCCAGGCTGCGCCCTTTCCAGGTCAGCAGATTTTCCGGGCTGTATCGGCCGTCTTCGGAGGCAAGCTCCGAGGACGCCTCCAGACTGATCTTACACTCGCCCGCACAAAATTCCCCGCAGGGTGCGTGCCACTCCTCAAAGCCGTAGTCCGGCGCGTCCTCCGAGCGCTCGAAGCTGTCAAACTGATCTCCCTCTCCGTTTTCCCCATAGAAAAAGTTTCTGACCTCCGGGGTCAACGTCATGGGCGTCTCCGGATAATTTACCTTCCGTCCGGCTGCAGGACATTCCACCGCAGTCAGCCCGCTCTGCTCCGCCCAGTCCCTCACCAGATTCTCCCGCCCCTCCACATTCTCACCATAGCAGAGATAAAAGGGCTCCCCACAACCCGCAAAGGCATCCCTTCCAATCACGCTGTCCGCCGCAGGCACATAGACGGCCCCCAGACAGGGGCTATCCGCAAACGCCCGGGCTCCGATCTCAATCGTACTTTCCCGATAAAATTCCATCATTTCCTTCCGATCAACATCGCCGGAGTCAGGTTTCACCGGCCAGCATCCCTCAAAAGCGCTGTCGCCAATTCGCTCCAGTGCCTCCGGGAAGGTGCTTCCCGAAAAGAAGCTGTCCCGGGGACGGGGACAGTACACCCTTGAAATGCCCGTGTGATAAAAGGCTCTCTCCCCGATTGTCCGGATGCTTCCCGGAAGCTCCAGGGCGCCGTATTCCATCCTGATCCCGTAAAAAGCATCCGCTCCGATCTCCTCCACCGGGACACCGTCCATTTCCTCCGGTATGACCAACATCGAGGCGGACATCCCGGCCTTTTTCGCCAGCTTCATCCAGCGCTCCCAAAAGTCCTCCCTGTATTCCTCCTTCACCCCCGTGATCACGGCATATTCCCGCCCGTCTGCCGAACAGATCTCGCTGGCGAACAGGCCCGGCAGACGCTCCCGGGCTCCTTCTTCCTCCTCTTTCCTGTTCCACGCGGTAAGCCACTCTCCGTCCAGCTCCAGTATCATCGGAGCATCCCCGGGCTCCGTTGCATGGAGAAGAATTCCCACAGTGGAATCGCTTTTTACATAATAATCATAGTAGTGATCTTCTTTTATAAGTCTGTCCGCAAGCTCCGCATAGGCTTCTTCCCCCGGGAGTACCCCCACATCCGTCAACGTACAGGCGCCCTCCGCCAGGGCTTCCCTCACAGCTTCCTCCGCCACCAGCTCTTTCAGCTCCGGAAAGCATCTCTCCCCCATATCCAGATTCACAAAAAACAACACATCCTCCTGCTCTGCCGTATCCGCCGCTGTCCTGCTGCCCTGGATCATCATGCTGAACCAGGTTTCGGTATTGCTGATCACCACCGATTTCAGCCGGTAAGTATATTCTCCGGAATCCGCCTCCTCCAGACATCCGGCCAGCTCCTTCTGAACCATGACCCGGGCCCATTCCGGAAGGTACGGGGAATTCCCGTTATTATTCCGGATTGCTGTCAGCGACTTAGCCAGCGTTTCACAGGGGAGCTCCTGCCCCGGCCACGTATCATCCGAATCCTCCTGCTGCACTGCCGGTTCCCTGTCTCCCGAACCCTCCTGCTGCACTGCCGGTTCCCTGTCTCCCGAGCCCTCCTGCCGCACCTCCGGCTCCCTGTCTCCCGAATCCCCCTGCTGCACTGCCGCTGCAGCCATACCGGTATCTTCTCCCGCTCCACTGTTTCCGCTATTTTCCCAGTCCGTACACGCGCCCAGCATCAGGCTTACACATAAAGCCAGTAATATTACCACGATTTTCCCCATATCCATATCCGCACCTTATTTTCGCACCATCCTGCAGCTTTGCCGGCAGAATGCTGATATTTGCTACTGTTGTGCCATACTGCCACAAACGATAGCAGAATAGACTTTGCATTTCAGTTATGCTATACTTACAGTATAACAGTACAGGTCACAATGAAAGAAAACCGGCAATCATATGAGCATGATTAACGATCCGTACTCCCCACTGCACTTCCATCATACAAAAAAGCTCCCGGGATTTCAACAGATTTCATGAACAAATCCGAATCCCTACAGCAATCCCCAAACAACCCTGCTATTATTTGGAAAGAAAGGCGGAAAAGAAATGAAACAAAAAAGATACCGCAAAATCATACTTCTGACACTTCTGCTTTTCGCAATCTCTTTTCCCAGTGTCTCCTGCGGCATCCACATTGACGGGAACCCTGCTGCGGAAGATACTGTCCGAACCGGCACAGCAGGCAGCGGCAATGGCCAAGGCTCCCTCTATGCCCCCATATTCCAATCCCTGTCAGGCTCCGAAAGCGGCCTCTGCCTCCACCTCGAATACAACGGTGGATTTCTCTATTATTCCGTCAGGGAACCGGCCGCAGAGGGGCAGATCCGGCGCAGATTCTATCGGCAGAGCCTGATATGGGACTGCGAAAGCGCTCCGGCAGAGGAATTGTACAAGGATAGCCAGGCCTTGGAAGAACTGGAGACAGACACTCTCACCTTCTTCACAGATGCCGGGGGAAACGGCTGTTTCCTCTTGAAGAATGCGGAACCGGACACCGGACAGGGACAGTATTTCCTGTGCAAATACAATGACAGCGGCAGCGAAATTTTCCGCCGGGATATCACTGCCGAGATGGCGGCGCCGCCGGAATCAGACAATTTGAGCCTTTCCCTCCGCGCCGTCACGGACAGCGATAACCGCATTTATATCGGGCAGTCCCGAAATATTGCCCTTTACGACAAAGAGGGAAACCTGCAGACCAAAACCGTCCTGCCCGGAGAATTGGAAGGGATGGAATGTGGACGGGATGGCAGGGTTTATGTCACATACCATGCAAACGGAAAACTTGTACTTGGGACAGTGGATTTCGAGACGGGAACTGTGACGAAGCTTCACGGCGATTTCCCCGGGAACGGCACGCTGTCCGGCGGGGCGGAATACGATATCCTGACTATAGATCGTGAAAGGGTCTACGGCTTCAGCGCCGGTATGGAAGCTCCTGAAGTAGTGCTGTCCTGGGCAGACTGCGGCATGTATGGGGAAGAAATCGCGTATCTCCTTTGCATGGAGGAAGGAACGCTCCTTGCGGCGTCAAGAACCATGGGCACGGGAAATGTGGATCGGATAGCTTTCCTTGCGCCAGCCGGGGCGGAGGCGGTTTCGGAAAAAGAACAAATCACCATCGGGGTTATGAGCAATGCCTCGAGTCAGATGTTGGATATGCTTGTGGCCGGGTTTAACAGAAGCAGCCGAAATTACCGGGCAGAGCTTGTAATTTACGGCCAGGGCTGTGAGGACTTGAGCGAGGAGTTGAACGCTGCGTTAGACAGGGCAAACATGGCAATCGTCAATGGCGACAGCCCGGATCTGATTTGCCTGAACCATGATTGCAGCGCCATAACAGCCCTCACGGATATCTACGCAAAAAAAGGGATCCTGGAAGACCTGACCGGTTATCTGGAAAGCAGCAGCGTACTTCAGAGGGAAGACCTGCTTGCCCCCGCATTGGAGCAGTTTACCTATGGCGACGGGCTGTACGGGCTTCCCTACAGCATATCCCTGAATACTGTCATCGGGCTCACGGATCTTGTGGGAGAGGAAACCGGATGGACTATAAAGGACATGAAACAATTCCTGTACGCTCACCCGGATGCCGAACTATTTCGCTTTGCCAGTAAAGATATCATGCTGGACAAATTACTGCGCTATAATATGGTAAATTATGTGGACTGGATGGAGGGAACCTGCAGCTTTGACTCGGAAGACTTCCGGGAACTGTTAGAATTTGCCAACCGTTTTCCCTCCGTTCAGACTTATGATGAGGATATGACGCCTGCAAACAGCGGAATCCTGCTTGAAGACTGTTCCATTCAGGGACTGGGCAGTTACACCCGCTACAAGCAGGAAGTTTTCGGAAATAATGAAATCACCTGCATTGGTTTCCCGGGGCCGCACGGTTCCGGCACAATGCTTGATTTTTCCTGTGCACTGGGCATTTCCTCGCTCTCGGAACACAAAGAGGGAGCCTGGGAATTTCTGGAATTCATGATGACGGACGAGGAATTGCTGGCATGGAATTTTCCTGTGAATAAAACGCTTCTGGAAAAGAACTTTCTGGCCGAAATGGGGATAGAATATGTGTGTGACGATGATGGAAATGTAATGCTCGATGAGAACGGCGTTCCCCGGACTAAGGATATAGACGGCAAAATCCCGGGGGATCTGTGGCCGACCCGGGAGGATGCGGATGCAGTGATAAAGCTTCTGGAGACCGCGGAACCGTCAAGCTTCTCCTGGCAGAAGCTCTTTCATATCGTCCGCGAGGAGGCTGCGCCCTACTTCCATGGACAGAAAGGACTGGATGAGGTAGTGGATATCATACAGCGGCGGGCACAGCTGTATGTAAGCGAGAGCCAGTAGAATTACGTAAACACTTATTTTTATTCTCGTATCTTCTATCCGACAGTCAGCTTAATCATTTCTTAAACACTTCCCTGATTTAATGTTAAGGAATCGTTTGCTATAATCTGAAATATACGAATTCCCATACAGCCGCCAAACACGCTCTAACCATGTACAGAATAGATGGCAGAAAGGACGGATCAAAATGACCGGGAAAAAGCATTTCAAGACACAGTTTCTCATAACCCTGCTCTCCCTCTCCTGTGTCCTGGCAGCCTCCTGCGGCATTCCCGGAAACAGGGACGTCTCCCAGGGAGAAGGTACTTCCCAGGGAGAAGGTATTTCCCAGGGAGAAAACGCCGGCAACGCAGCTGTGGAAGCCGGGAACACCCCGGGAAGCGGAAATCCCACGGCGGGCAGCAGACAGGCACAGGGAATCGTCTACCTCCCCTCCTTTCGGGAAATGACCGGTTCCGAAAGCGGCTCCTGCCGCAGCCTGGAATATAACTGCGGTTTCCTGTACTATTCCGTCATGTCACCGGACGCGGACGGACAGAATCGGCGGAACTTCTACCGTCAGAACCTGGCGAATGGCATAAGTTACTCCCCGGCACAGCAGTTGTATCAGGATTCCGAGGCCCGGGAAGAATTGGCGACAGACACCTACTCCTTCTTCACGGACGCCAAAGGCTACGGATACTTTATCCTGCGCGGGCAGGATGCGAATACGGAACGGGAACAGTATTCCCTGTGCAAATACGGTGTCAGCGGCACCGAGCTTTTCCGCCGGGACATTACCGCCCAGATGACAGCCCGGCCGGAAACGGAAGATTCAAGCCTCTTCCGCCGCGCCCTCACGGACGGTGAGAGCCGCATCTATATCGGGCTGACCGGACAGATTTACCTCTATGACAAAGAGGGAAATCTGCAGGCCAAAGCTCCCGTCCCCGGGGAATTGGCGGGGATGGACTGCGGACGGGACGGCGCAGTTTATGTCACATATCGGACGGACAGGGAACTTGCGCTTGGTAGGGTGGACTTTGAAAAGGGAATCGTGGAGGAAATTTATGTCGGCTTTCCCGGGGACGGCGCCCTGTACGGAGGGACAGAGTACGACATCCTCACCATGGATTCCCAAAAGGTCTATGGCTTCACCCCCGGTATGGAAGCGCCGGAGACAGTACTTCACTGGATGGACTCCGACCTGTACGGCAGTGAAATTTCCTATCTTCACGGGTTGGATGAGGGAATGCTTCTGGGGGTATTTAACGGATCAGATATGAGGCCCCAGCTGGTCTTTCTTACTCCTCCCAAAACAGATTCTGCGCCGGCAAAAGAATTGATCACCATAGGGGTACTCCATCATGAGTCCTGCCAGGCCCTGGATACCCTTGTGGCCGCATTTAACAGAAACAGCGGGCATTACCGGGCGGAGCTGCTCATCTACGGCCGGGACAGCAAAGATCTCACCGACCTGCAGGCAGTGCTGGACAGAGCCAATATGGCGATCATGAGCGGAGACAGCCCGGATTTGATCTGTCTGTATTACGGGGTCAATGTGGATGCTTATGTAAACAGGGGAATCCTGGAGGATTTAACCGATTACCTGAGTCAAAGCGACACGCTTCACAGGGAAGCCCTTCTGGAACCCGCTCTGGAGCAATTCACCTATGATGACGGACTGTATGGACTTCCCCGCGACATTATCCTGAAGACCCTTGCGGGCCGCAGGCGCGATCTGGGGGATGAGCGAGGATGGACCATAGCAGAAATGAAACAATTTGCGCAGGGCCATCCTAACGCCAGACTTTTCGATTATGCCCGGCTTTTCGATCCCTGCCCCAAAAACGGAGTGCTCAGAGTCCTGCTGGAATATAATATGAAAAACTACGTGGACTGGGGAAACGGGACATGCAGCTTTGACTCGGAAGAATTTCGGGAACTGCTGGAATTCGCCAACAGCTTCCCGCTGGCACAGCTTCCGGACAAAGATCTCACCCTGGAAAACGGAGGAATCCTGCTCTATCTGCCCTGGCAAATTACAGACGTGCATTCCTATACTTATATGCGAAAAGCTTTCGGAAACGAGGATATCACATGTATCGGCTTTCCGGGCCAACAGGGAAACGGCACAATGATCGATATCGGCGAATGTACCTTTGGGATTTCAACTCTGTCCGCGCATAAGGATGGCGCCTGGGCATTTATGGAATTCATGATGACGGCCGGAACGATACCGGAGTGGAATTTTCCTGTAAATAAAGAGATGCTGGAAAGAAATTTTCTGGACGCCCTGGGACAGGATTATGTGTATGATGGGGAAGGGAATATCCGGAAGGACGAAAACGGAAAGCCTCTGACCAGGGAATTATTTGCCGAAAGATCCGGCCTGGCGCCCACTCAGGAGGACGTGGATGCGATCAGACAACTGCTGGATACCGCCCAACCCTCAAACCTGTCCAGAAGCAATATCTATAATATCATCAGCGAGGAGGTCTCGCCTTACTTTTATGGACAGAAAACCCTGGATCAGGTGGTGGACATCATACAGCGTCGGGCACAGCTGTATGTAAGCGAGAGCCAGTAAGGCCCCACCGGGTTTGTCACGCAAAAAGCGCGTGGAAACACCTTTCGGTGGCGTAGGGCGATTTGAGAGCTTCGTCTGATGTGCTTATATATACCGATTAAACAGTCAGCAGGGAGCACCGACATCCGAAGTTCTGGAGGAAATGCGGAAGAAAGCATTTATATTTTTTGATCTGTTCCGATATATAAAGTAGAATTGAATAGTTAGCTAAGGATGGCGTTTGTTTCTATGGATAGAGATTATTATAATTAGAAACTAACGCCATTTTATGACAAGAAGATCGGAGGGAAAGAGAAAGAAAATGGTAAATACATATCACCAATATATCAGCAGCCCCCTGTGGGAGGGCAAACGGTATGGGAAAGGGCAGTTTTACTCTCCCCTTAAGGATATGAGGGAGCAGACTGTCCTGGTTGAGAACAACAGGGAAAATAAAAATGACAGCTATCGGCAGAGGACAAAATACGATGACCAGATGGACTGTTATTTCAGCAGCGACAATCTTAGTTCATTGCTGGGTAATCAGGACAGTTATCTGGAAGGAAAACTGAATTCTGCGGACGATGTAGATTGCTATGCATTTTCCTATATACAGCGGGCCCTTTATGACAGGATGGGTATTTCTTCAAAAATCACAATACATCTGGATAATTTGTCGAAAGGAAGTGACTACGACCTGCTGGTCTATGATAAGGATGGAAACCAGATTGGGATAGCTGGGAAGAACAGTGATGGCAGCAGAGAGCTTACGTTGCCGGAGTGGGATCATAACAGGGATTATGTGATTCGTGTGGAAAACCGTAATGGAGAAGCAGCAGATGTGGAGGGAACCTACCGCATCCGGATTACGGAGGAAAGGACACAGAATAAGCAGCAGGGACAGCCACAGATTTTTGACCGGACATTCAGGGAGGACAAGGCAGGCTATGAAAAGGAAGTGGAAAGACTGCATGAGGAACAGTACCGTGCCTTGCCGGAGGAAGACCGCTATCAGGGTAATGAGACTGTGGAAGAAATGCTGAAGCGTATGGCTTTGGGGGAGCGGCTTAACAGGCAGGAGCTGGAGTATCTGAAAATCCACGCAAATCTCCATGATTATGAGAGGGCGGAGGCGGCAGGAAGGATTCAGAATAAATTGTTCCCTGAAATCACAGACAGACTGAAAGCGGCCGGAATAAAGCTGGAGGGGAAAGTCTGGGAATTTGAGATAGATGCTTATGGGAAAGTGACCATTTCTGGAGACCTGTCAGAGGACGAAAAAATGCAGACTAAAAAAATATTGGCGGAAGAATTTGAAGATCAGCTGTGGGATGCCTATATGCAGGCATCAGGCATGGATTCAAACCAATACCGGCAGATAAGCGCCTACCGTGAAATCAGCAGTTTCCTTCAAAAAGCAACAGACGGCCAGTATCAATGGGAAGATATTTACCGGGAGACGGATAAATCAGGAAATATCAGGATTTCCGGTCTTCCTGATAAGCTATGTGAGCTTCTTAATTCCCAGGAAAGCAATGGGAAGTATGAACAGCTGAGGGATGATATTTATCTGCTCTGGTCAGCCCAGGGATGGGCTGAAAACAACACCCATACAGCAAAAGACTGGACTGGTTTCCGAGTGAAATATCAGTCAGATGGTACGGGGATGAATATGGTCAGTTAAAGAAAACTTGGCTTTACGTCCTTTTGACTTCTCGTTATCATGGAAGAGTCTTTCGTAAAGGGCTGTGAGAATTGTCCACTTCTCTCAATCCCCGAAGGCACAATCAACCATAGATTTTTCAGAAAGCCGGTGATCATATGCCACCAGGAATTGAAGTAATGAAGTCAGCTATCGATGTTTTTAAATTAAGAAAATTCAACACAGAGAAATTTATAAAGTTTTCGATTGAATATCCTTCCATGAAGTGGTATCATTAAAAAAATGATTGGAGGATTTCATATGACGGCTAAAGAATGTATCACAGGACGCAGAAGCATCAGATCCTTTACCGGCCAGCCGGTACCCCACGAGCTGCTGGCACAGATCGTTGAGACGGCATCTTTTGCTCCCAGCTGGAAGAACACTCAGATTACCCGTTACATTGCCGTAGAAGGCGCCAGGAAAGCGGAGCTGGCAAAGTGCACCAGTCTTTTCCCCGGCAACGGCGCTATTATGGAAAAGGCTCCTATGGTCATCGCCGTTACCATGATCAAAGGACGCTCCGGCTATGAAAGAGACGGTTCCTTCTCCACCGTAAAAGGCGACAGATGGCAGATGTATGATGCCGGTGTTGCCAGCGAAGCATTTTGTCTGGCGGCTTACGAGCAGGGCCTGGGCACCGTTATCATGGGGCTGTTTGATCAGGATGAGGCTTCCAAAGTACTTGAAGTGCCCGAGGACAGAGAACTTGTGGCACTTATTCCCATCGGCTACCCTGCGGAATCTCCCGCCGCTCCCAAGAGGAAAACAGTGGAGGATTTATTAACGTTTCAGGAATAATTGAAAGTCGAAGAGTTTACTCTTCGGCTTTTTTTCTGACAATTTGCCTGCCAGAGACCCGCTGTGAAAAAACAGGCTGTACAAGCTTCATATGCGGGTGCTCCGGCCATGCGGCAGGCTGCAACACAGCCTTACCCACGCGCTGCCGGTACAGGCTGCATAATACACATCCAAAACAAGCGTATAAAAATAAGATTCAAACAATAAATACAGCGCAGAAATGAGGTTAATTAATTTATGAGACATTTGATGAGCCCCCTTGATTTTTCCACAGAAGAGCTTGACAAGCTTTTCGACCTTGCCAATGATATTGAGCACAATCCCGAAAAATACGCCCACGCCTGCGACGGTAAGATTCTGGCTACCTGCTTTTATGAGCCCAGCACCCGCACACGCTTAAGCTTTGAATCCGCCATGACAAGGCTCGGCGGCAGGGTCATCGGCTTCTCCGACGCCGCATCCTCCTCCGCTTCCAAGGGAGAGAGCGTGTCCGACACCATCCGCATTATCTCCTGCTATTCGGATATCTGCGCCATGCGTCATCCCAAGGAGGGCGCTCCCATGGTAGCCGCCGAGAAATCCTGGATCCCGGTAATCAACGCAGGGGACGGCGGACACCAGCATCCCACCCAGACGCTCACTGACCTCCTGACCATACGGAGCATCCGGGGAAAGCTGGACAATTTTACGATTGGCCTCTGCGGCGACCTGAAATTCGGCCGCACCGTCCACTCCCTGATCAACGCCCTTGTACGCTACAGTAATATCCGCTTCATCTTCATTTCCCCCGAAGAACTGAAAGTGCCGGATTACATCACCGATATGCTGAGGGAAAAGGATATTCCCTATGAGGAAGTTATCCGTCTGGAAGATGTAATGCCCCATCTGGATATCCTCTACATGACCCGGGTACAGAAGGAACGCTTCTTCAACGAGGAGGATTACGTCAGGCTGAAAGACTTCTATATCCTGAATACTGTAAAAATGGCTCTGGCGAAGAAGGATATGCTGGTGCTCCACCCTCTCCCCAGGGTAAACGAAATCTCCGTGGAAGTGGATGAAGACCCCAGAGCCGCCTATTTCAGGCAGGCGCAGTACGGTGTCTATGTGCGTATGGCTCTGATACTGACACTGCTGGAGCTGGCGTAAAAGCCGGTCATCGGTCGTACCGAAGGAACAAACAAAAAGCAATAGCCGTAAATTACCGCAAATAGTTGTAAACAGAATCAAATTACTTGTCACAAACTCGTAAGCCATGTATGGCTTTGCCCAAAGAGGGGTGTTTACACACCCTCTTGAGCAACGCAGAAATGAGGTTAAACATGTTAAATGTAGGAAAAATCGAAGAAGGATTCGTATTAGACCATATTGCAGCAGGCAAAAGCCTGTCCATTTACGAACATCTGCAGCTCGACAAGCTGGACTGCACCGTGGCAATCATTAAAAATGCCCGCAGCAATAAAAAAGGGAAAAAGGATATCCTCAAGGTGGAATGCGATATCAATACGCTGGATCTGGATGTCCTGGCCTATATCGATCATAATATTACCGTAAATGTCATCAAAAACGGCGAGATTGTGGAGAAAAAGGATTTGGTTCTGCCCAAACAGATCAAAAATGTGATCCGCTGCCACAACCCCAGATGCATCACATCCATTGAGCAGGAACTTCCCCATATCTTCTACCTCGCTGACCCGGAGAAAGAAATCTACCGCTGCAAATACTGTGAAGAAAAATATACGGAAGGCGCAAAATAGATTATCCAGAGTATACCAAAGGTATCAATGCCTGTATCAATAAGCACAACTCCCTTCAGCCTGCACTGTGCCGGTTGAAGGGAGCGGTTTACCGCATCATGCTGTATTTCTCCGCCTGCATCCGAAACATCTGCGCATACTTTCCTTCCTGTTCCATCAATTCCCTGTGGCTTCCCTGTTCAATGATCCTGCCCTGCTCCAGCATGTAGATTTTGTCCGCCATGACCGTACTGGAAAGCCTGTGGGAGATAAAAATCACAGTCTTATCCCTGGCCACGTCCAGCATAGCCTGGTTAAGCTGATACTCGCTGACAGGATCCAGAGCGCTGGAGGGCTCGTCCAGTATGATAATGGGACAGTATTTGTAAAAGGTTCTGGCAATGGCCACCTTCTGCGCCTCCCCTCCGGAAAGGTTCACTCCCTCCTCCTCAAATTCCCTGGTCAGAGGAGTATCCACGCCTTTGGGGAGGGAAGCAAGACGATCCGCGAATCCGCTTTTCTCCAACGCATATTCAATTTCTTTCCGGTCATCCTGCAGCGCCGCGTCCATTTTCACATTGTCAGCAATGGAGGCGGCAAATATCTTGTAATCCTGGAAAACCGTAGCAAATAATGAGCGATAGTTTTCCTTATCATATTCCCGGATATTCCGTCCGTTCAGACGCACCTGCCCTCGCTGCACATCGTAAAGCCGCAGCAGAAGCTTGATCAGGGTAGACTTTCCCGCGCCATTGTATCCTACGATTGCAATCTTCTCTCCCGCTTTGATGGACAGGCTGATATCATGCAGTGTATCAGCATCCTTTCCATAGGAAAAGGATACATTTTCCACTGAAAGCTCTTGAAATTCTTCCGCATCCGGTTTCACTTCCCCGCTCTCCATGCTGCTTTCAAACGTCTGGAAGGTACGGATTTTCTCCACATACAGGCCATGCTGTTCAAATTTCGGCAGCATCATCGCCAGATTCCTGAGCGAATTTTTCAGCGCGGAGGCGGCATTGAACAGCGCCATAGTGCTTCCATAGCTGAGCGCTCTCTTAACCACTGTCTGATATACCAGATAGCCCAGATACAGCCCGTTCATGAGAATGTCATTGGATACGAAATCCCCGATCAAGCCTGCAACGGCATTCTTTTTCCCATATTTGTCCACAATAGGATACACCTTACCGTTTGTCTCCGAAAATTCCTGTTTCAACTGTTCTGCCACAGGGTTCAGACGTATCTCCTTGGCATAGTCATTCAGGTAAAAGATCCTGTTAAAATAGCTCCTTTTCCTCTCGATAGGCTTCAACTTCGTATCTCTGGCAAACTGCAGCCTGCCAATATAGGAATTTGCCACCAATGTCACCGCAAGGCTTATCACGATAAAAACAATCCCAAAAGTATCCAGGGACACAAAAAACACCCCGTTTGCCAATATGCCGGCAGCCTGGTTCAGTAACCTGCCGAAATCCTGCAGAATCAGATCCATACGTGTGGCAGCTTCATTGATACTCCACACAAATTCATTATAAAAATCAGGATTATCATACTGCGCCAAATCTAATTCCACAGCTTTCTGATACAATTCCATGCGCAGTTTTTTGTGCAGTATCTCCTTGGCCCTGGGCTCGGCAACATTCTCCATCCACGCCGCCCAGACCAGCTTGATCAGCACCAGTGCAAGCATCAGAAGCAGATACGTCACCGCCTCACTATATTCCGCGCCCTCGGTAATAAAATCCAATAACATTTTCAACGTATAGGTAAACTCAAAAAACACCTGCACTGCACAATAAATCTGAAAGAGGCACAGATTCATAAAATATCCCGGCGTATGCCGTATCACAATGCCCAGCATATAGAAAATGTTCTGATAACAACGCTTCAGCCCGATTCTCTTTCGGGAGTCCTGCCTATTGCTCCGCATATTCCATACCTCCCACGTAATTCTCCGCCTGCTTTCGGAACATATCCGCATACTTACCGCTCTGGCTCATCAGCGCTTCATGAGTTCCCTGTTCCACAATCCTTCCATTTTCAAAAAGATAAATCCTGTCCGCCAGCGCCGCCGTGGAAAGCCTGTGGGAAATGAACAGAACTGTCTTATCCTCACACCCCTGCAGAATATTCTCATAAAGCCGGTATTCCGCCACCGGATCCAGGGCGCTGGAGGGTTCATCAAATATGGCGATCTCATACTCCTTGGCAAATGCCCTTGCCACTGCAATCTTCTGCAATTCCCCGCCGGAAAGCACCGCTCCGTCCTCCGCAAACTCCTTCGTCAATATAGTGTCCATTCCATGGGGCAGGCTGCAGATTTTCTCGTAGACTCCCGCCCGTTTCAGGCAGTCTTCAACTTTCCGGTAATCCGCTTCACCCTCCGGCCTGCGCATTAGGACGTTCTCCGCCACCGTCATGGAAAACACCTGATAGTCCTGAAACGCCGTGCCGTAAAGTTTCCTGTACTCCGGCAGATCCATTTCCCGGATGTTCCTGCCAAAGTACAGAATCTCCCCCTCCGACACGTCATACAGCCTCATCAGCAGCTTTACAAAAGTGGTCTTTCCGGCTCCGTTATGACCCACAATGGCAATCTTTTCCTTCCTGTGGATCGTCATATCAATCTCATGAAGCACAGGCTTTTCCTGTCCCAGATAGGTAAAACTGACCTTGCAAAATTCCAGCACCCGGTCGCTCTCAGCGGCCTCCTCACAGGCTTTCGGCAATATCCCCTGCTGTCGCTCGTCCATCACCGGCTCATACTCCAAAAATTCTCTGAGGTTTGCGATATAAAGGCTGTCTTCATAGCTTTTGATAATGGACTTGGAAGACTGTATCACCATCCATGCCACCGCGTTCATTGCAGAGAACAGCACCGTGAAGCCGCTGATGCTCATGGAATGTGTTACCATCACCCGGTACAATGAATAAAAGATCACTCCCTGGAATATCACCACAAAAGTAAAAATATTTCTCATAAAGACCAGAAATACCTTGCGGCTCCGGTACTCCTTTATTTTCCCCAATACACCCTGAAAGCCCTCCTCATAAAGCTTTTTCAGCACGTGGAACACCCCGGACATGCGGAATTCCTTGGCATAATCCGCCAGATAAAGCGTCCTGTTGACATACTCCATCCTGCGGTTATAAGGAACACATTCCTTATTCATGCGGAATTTCACTTCATTGATCAGCTTCCCGAACACAAAATTCCCGATCAGGGGCCCCGCTACAAATATAATCACATAATGGTCGATACGGAACATATAGTACAGTGCGAACAGGCTGGCGATACTGCTGGTCAGGATGGTACATTGGTTTTCCACAATCTGCGCCAGACGCTGCTCGCAGTCTTTCATTGCGAGGGTAAACCGGTTATAAAAATCCGTGTTCTCATAACACTGCAATTCCACACGGGTAGCCTTTTCAAACAGCATGGTATTGACCGATTCAAAAATATCGGCGTCGGACTTGGGTTTATACACGTGCAGATACCAGGAACTCAGGATATTAGGGATGGCAAACCCCAGCAGCGTCAACAGCAGAAAGGTCATGATCTGAGTAAAACTTCTTCCCTTTTCCAGGGATTCCACAAGATATTGCAGAAACAGGATATCATAAAAAATCCAGTAAACATAACTCAGGGCACTGTAAAGGAATTCACCGATGACCCTGCCCTTCTGCATACTCCAGAGCAGTTTTAAGATGTATTGGTTATTGCGGAAATAGCTTGCTTTCATGTCCGTCCCCCTCATATTGCTGTCAGCGTTTCCGGTTCATTCTGTAATCCGCCAACACCATACCTTTCCCTTCACTTTCATAAACATGGTTATCTATCTGTTTTATATTCAAAACATTTGTTCGTTTTCTCTTATCAAACTATATCACAAGAACATTTGTTTGTCAATAACAACTCTTCACTTTCAACTGACAATCTATAAGCCTGCCATAAAATAACACAGAATTTGACAGACAGCAGATTCTACTGTAGTGAAGAAAAAAATGAGGGGATAAGCTTGTAAGATCCTTTTCCGGTTTTCATTACAGCTCCCTCGGCTTCATGCTGGTAGTGTCAAATACTACCCTATTTTTTGTTACTCAAACCTTGATTTTATGGGAGATTGCAAATAAAAAGAGCATTGACCTCCCTTTTCTGGTATAATGTCTATCGCCAAACAAACATCCCCGAAAG
>CATKXX010000051.1 GCA_949840935.1 uncultured Acetatifactor sp.
TTTGCGCCAAATTCAGGTTACATAGCCCGCTATGCGCCCTTCATTTGGCCAAGCGTCCGTTGGATGCTTTATCTCCCACAAATTGTGACGCACATCTGCCAGAAAGCAATTTTCAAACACGCTCTAGGCTGGAAGGGGATTTTCTGTGATTCCGGTATGCCGCCTGCCGCACAGACAATTCTGAGCCCTGTGCAGGGCCTGAAAAATGCCTGGCGATAATGCTTCATCAGGCCCCACTACAACAGGCTGTCCAGAACTCCCTTCAGGCCCTTCTCCGCGTATATATCCTTATAATAACTTACCTCGTCCATGATCAGGTCGTCGATCACCCTCATCCCCAGAAGCTCCACTGGGGCCTTGTCGTCCGTCATCAGATACCCTCCGGCCTCATAAGGCGTAAGCCCCCCGGATACACGTGCCATCAGATCGGCCAGCTCTGCATTTTCCAGCTTTTCCAGTCCTGCTGCCAGAGATTCTGTCATGGCTTTGTTGTCGGAGGCAAAAAGCTCCCGGTTGGTAGTTCCCGGCACGTCAACGGTGCAGACCTGGTCAAACACGGAGGCAATGGTATCTGCAAGGTACTGATTGATATTCCCTTCCTCCCTGCCCCGCATGTTCATATTCACCACCATTACCCCATCCTCCGTCAGATGCTCCTTCACCAGGGTAAAAAATTCTACGGAGGACATCTGGAAGGGTATCGTAATGTCCTGGTAAGCATCCACCATGATCACGTCATACTTCTCCTCCACCGCATTCAGATACGCCCTGCCGTCATAGGTGGCTACGGGCACCGACTCCGGCAGCTCGAAGTAAGTCCTGGCCAGTTCGGTGATCTTCTCGTCGATCTCCACGCCCTCTATCTCCATCTCGCCAAAATAACGGCTGCACTGGGTTGCATAGGTTCCCGTGCCCATGCCCAGGATCAGCATCCTGCAGTCGGAAGGACGCTCCGCCCCCGTCATCAGCGGTGCCGCCATGGCATAGTCATAATACATTCCCGTCAGCGCCTGCTCCTTCACCAGCACGGACTGCACGCCAAAGAGTACATTGGTGGACAGAATCACCCTGCTGTCATTCTCCCTGACCTGCAGGTAATTGTAGACGGATTCTCCTTCATAGGCCAGGTCATGCTCCCAGAACGCAAAGCTGTCGGAAGCCCCCAGGCCGCAGCAGAGCAAAAACAGGACGGACGCTGTCACACACCTTCCCCTCCCCGCCCTCCTGCTCACAAAATAAACGATACACAGGATCAGCAGGATTCCCGAAAAGATGAGAAAAGTCACGGAAGTCCCCACCGCCGGTATGGTGACAAAGGTAGGCACAAAGGTACCGATAATGCTCCCTATGGTATTAAAGGCCCCCAGCGTCCCCACCGTGCTTCCGCTGTCCTCCAGGCTCTCCACAGAATACTTCGCCAGGGAGGGCGTCACCGTACCCAGCAGGAACAGTGGAAACACAAAGATGATCATGCAGGCTGCAAATGCCGCCCATATAAGGAAATTGCTGTTTACCGCAAAGATCAGCACGGCGGAAATCCCCAGGATGATGTACTTCCCCACCACCGGTATGGCGGCAATCCAGACTGCCGCGGCCAGGATCCTTCCATACAGCCTGTCGGGATCCGGCTTCCTGTCCGCGCTCCTGCCCCCGTAAACATTCCCCAGGGCCATAGCGATCATAATGGTGCCGATAATGATCGTCCACACAATCTGGGAGGAGCTAAAATAGGGAGCCAGAAGCCTGCTGGCTCCCAGCTCCACCGCCATAACGGACATCCCGGCGAAAAACTCCGTGAGATATAAAAACAGCCTGTTCTTTAAAATCGGTGATCGTTTCACACTAACCTCCCTAAATCATAAGATATTACGCCAGGTCTCGATGAGCCTCCTGTTATCCTTCCTGGTGCGCACGGATATGCGGAAGTAACGGTTGGACAGGTTGCGGAAATTGCCGCAGCTCCGGATCAGTATACCCTCCTTCTGCAGACGCCTTGCAAGATCCGCTCTCGCCTGGAACAGGATGAAATTGGCATGGGTGGGGTAGACCTTGTCCGCCAGCCCGTCCCGGAGGGCGTCGCACAGATACGTCCGCTCCCTGGCGATCAGCAGCCGGGTCTTTTCCACATACTCCTTGTCCTGCAGCGCCGCAATCCCCGCAAGCTGCGCCGGCAGAGAGGTATTCCATGGCTGCATACTGCCGCGCACCGCGCTGAGTATGGTACTGTTGCCGCTGAGCATATAGCCCAGCCTCATTCCCGGCATACCGAACAGCTTGGTAAAGGCCCGCAGCACGATCAGCCTGGAAAACCTGCCCATCATGCGTTTCATGCTGTAATTTTCCTCGTCCGGCAGGAAGGGAAGGAAGCATTCGTCCACGCAGAGCCATGTCCCCGTGGCCTCACACTTTGCCGCAATTCGGAACAGCAGGGACTGCTCCGTCATCTGCCCTGTGGGGTTGTTTGGATTACAGATAAATACAATATCCGTGTCCTCCTCGATGGCCGCCAGGATGGAGTCCGGCGTGCGGAAGCATTCCCTCTCCCTCAGGTTTACAAATTCCGTCTGTCCGCCCACCGCCTGTACCGCCCTGGCATACTCCTGAAAGGTGGGGGCCAGCGTAAGGCATTTCCGGGGCTTCACTGCAAAGCATAACGCATAGATCAGCTCCGCCGAACCGTTCCCGAGCAGCACATTGGAGGCGTTTACCTTCTCCCATGCCGCCAGCTCCCGGCAGAGCTCCTCGCCCCGGTAGTCAGGATACTGCCCCGACAATTTGACCCCCCTGACAGCCTCCCCGATACTTCTCCTGGGCATTCCGAGCGGATTGCTGTTCACGGAAAAGTCCAGCGCCACCGGATTATGATATACATCCCCGCCATGTAAATATTCCGCCTTCTCCTTCATACCGTATCCCTCCCGTCCGGGCTTTCTTTGGTACTGCTTCTTACTATATATCATACACCATCTACGGCTTTAAAGCAAACAGAAAGCGCATTATAGATGCTTCTTAAACCATCTTTTCACCGCCGCCACTGCCAGGCTTACCGGCCTCCGTACCGGCCTCATAAAAAGCCACAGCGCACAGGGAATCCGGTAAGCCAGGGAGCGGGTGTCTATTTCCCTCCCGTTGCGGATCAGGGCGATCATCTTCCCCCTGATCTGATCCGGGCGCAAAGGCCCCTCCAGCTCCGTCTGATTGTCGCCCGTCATATAAAAGCCCTTTTCATCCCTTTTACAGATCCTGTGAAGCACCAGGATGCTCCCGTCCCTCCTGTAGAGCGCCACATCCCCACGCTTCAGCTTCCCGGGATCCTCCCTCCGCAGGATGACCTGATCCCGCCCCGGCACGATCAGAGGATACATGCTGTAGCCCTGGGGTTTTATCTGCACTGTCCTTCCTGACGCCAGTATTTCCTCAATATCCTGTCTCTGTGTCCCGGTCTCCATCTGCTGCTCCCGTCTCCTCAAAACATTTCCCGGAGCCGGCCCCGGGACTGTTTTCTTTTAATGCTGCACATCAACATCAAATATATACTTTTCATACGCATTGATGACCTGCGTCTCGTTATAGCTGGACAGGCGGGGGAATTTCCTTCCGTAATTCATGTGCACATGGCCGTGGACGAAATACGCCGGCTTATACTTGTCCATCAGGGCGCGGAATGCGTCAAAGCCCCTGTGGGGAAGGTCGTCGCCGTCATTCACCTTATAAGCGGGGGCGTGGGCCACCAGGATATCAAAGCCCTTATGATGCCACAGCTGCCACCAAAGCTTCCGCACACGCCTGCGCATCTCCTTCTGTGTGTACTGGTGTATGCCCGGCTTATAGCGCACGGAGCCTCCCAGCCCCAATATCCTGACCCCGTCGTGAATATAAATTTTGTCCTCAATACAGATACAGCCGTCAGGAGGCACCTTCTCGTATCTGTCGTCATGGTTGCCATGCACATACAAAACCGGCGCATGGGTAAAGGTCGCCAGGAAGGATAAATACTGGGGCTTCAGATCCCCGCAGGAGATGATCAAGTCGATTCCCTCCAGATAGCTCCTGTCAAAATAGTCCCACAATAATTTGGATTCCTGGTCAGCAATAACCATTATTCTCATCAGATGTTCCCACTTTTCTTCTAAATTCTGCCGTATTGCTCTTTCGGAGGATGCGCGGAGGCTCTCCCGCCGTCTGCCGGGCCGTATCCGGCAGATCATCCTGGCCGGCCCGCGTCAGTCCGCGGGCTCCTGGGTTTTATCCAGGCCCTGCATCTTCGCCACCGCCTGGGCGTTCTCGGTGAGGTCGGAAATCTTGGGGATACTCCCCACCACATTGTCCAGCAGCCAGTCCATAGTGATAATATCCTTCGGTGCGATGACCTGGTCGGAGGTATTCATGACCGTCCCGTCCTGGGCGCACAGATTCCCGGAAAAGGGCATAAAGCTGTCCGAACAGATATTGTTGCGCAGCAGATCGACCAGGCGCCTGGTCTCCTGGGGCAGATCCTGCGAACAGATGAGATCCACCACCCCGGCGGATATGCCCCACCAGTAGCTGGTGGCACGGCTTCCCGCCGCGGCGTCCTCCTTCCAGGTGCCGTTGAGTACAATACGGATGATCTTCTCATACAGTTTTCCCCAATGCCAGGTAGTCATAGCCATATTGTCAGGAATTTCCCCGCCCACGCGGTAAAGCCCGAAATGTCTCGATGCCCTGTCCGGCGATGTCATGTCCTGCCCCATAATATAATTGATTTCCGGGTCATCCGTGACCTTGGCCGGATGATCCTTTAAGGTGCTCCAGTCCAGATAGACCTTCGCATGAGGGTTCACCATCCTGGCGCCCAGGGCAAAGGCGTTGATATTTGCAGCCATACCATAGATCGGGTAATCGGCAATATAGCCTATCTTGTTGGTGACGGTCATGGAGCCTGCGATGATCCCTGCGAGGAACTTCGCCTCATACATTCTGGCATAGTAAGTGCGCAGCGTGGGGTGCGACGTATTCAGGGAACAGTTTAAGATCTTGACCTCCGGGTAGTTTGCCGCAATCTTCAGACTGGCAGGCATCATTACCGGAGAGGTAGTAAAGATCATATTATACCCCTCCCCTATCACCTGCTCCATGCATTCCTGGTCATTTTCACCAGCCACAATATTCTCAAAGGAGGTGGTCTCTATCTGCCCGGGAAAAACGTTTTCCAAATACAGCCGCCCAAGCTCGTGACTGTAGGTCCAGCCCGAAGTCCTGTGTGTCTTTTCATATAAAAATGCAATCTTTACCTTATTGGAGCTGTCCGGCAGGATCAGGTTCAACAGATTCTTATAAAGATTAGGAGAAGCGCCCTCCTTTGGCGGATCCATACGCAGCTCTATGGACTGCTCCTCTGTCAACACTACAAATTCATCCCAGATGGTGGAGAGATCCCGCTTAATCTCCTGGGCGGATTTCTGCTTTGTCTCCTCATAGCCGAACACCGTAAGGAAGGTCAACAGCGCATCCCCTACAGTAATGGGGAGCTTTCCGCCGCCCCTTGACTCAAATGCCTTGCGGAAACGGGTATAGACAGCCTCAAATTCCTGACGGTCCTCCGAAGTCCACTTTTCCCCCTTCGGTGTGCCCACCTGCTCCAGGAATTTGGCAAACCGCCCTTTCTCGCTGAAATAGATGGAGTAAATGCCCGTTACCTCATAGAAATCCATGAATTCAAAGTAAATGGCGTTTTCCTTTGTGTCGCTGCGCTTGGGTACCACCCGGATGACGGAACAGGGAACACTGTAGGCATCCAGCGATTTCAACACGCTGACCCGCTTATTGCCCTCCAGCACATAGAACCGCCCCATAAATTCATAGGCCTTTACCGGATCCCGCAGCCCCTCCTCCAGCAGGTTGGTGTACAGGCTGATCCATTTTGCAGCAAATTCCGTCCCGGTATCCAGAAGGGGCATGAAATTAGAAGCGAAAGAATTCGTCCTGCCCTTCGTCTTGGTTCCCACCACCAGCTCCAGCGGGATCTCGCAAAGCCCGATATTTACTTCATATTCTACCTTGGTATAAGACAGGATCTCGTCCAGAACAGGCAGGTAGGGATAATAGCCCCTGGTCAGGCGGGCACGGTATTCCTTCTGGCCTGATTTCAGGGCATTTGTATATTGTTCGTATGACATATGGAACTCTCCTTTCTGTCACATCCTATTCAATGTATCTATTAAGTTTGCTTTTACCGCACAAATCATATCACACTTTCACAGAATTTGCCACTGTTTTATTCCCGGGGCGCATTCCTGCTCACTTTGAAGTGCCGTATGGTTGAATTGTCACTCGTTGCTCGCAGGAATCAAAAGCCGGCAGGAAATCGTTAGAAACAGACTTCCTGCCGGTTCTTCCCCGCGCGGCCCTGCCTTTTCACACAGGCGCAGGGCTTTCGCAATTTTCATAATACATTCGCCTGAATGGACTCTGCGGCGCTTCCGTGACGCAGCCGCTCCATGGGCTTCAAATTTTCACAGTGCGGCCGCCTGGACAAGGTCTGGGGCATTTTCACGCCATCGTCAGATACATCTCAAAGGCTGCGTCATCCCCGCTCAGCCAGGGAAGCAGGATTCCTCCCGTCATCAGCGCCGCTCCCGTATAAATCTGGCCGCTGTCCGCCGCCTTATATTCCGCCTGTCCGTCCAGGCCTGTCAGCCGCAGCCGCCTTCTCAGAGTATTGGGCGCCGCCCGGAACACCACGCCCTGCACCAGCACCTGTTTCCGGTCAGCCGATACCCAGGCCCAGGCCGCCATCCCGTCCGCAAAGGGATTGCTGAGACGGTAATAGTTTCCGTTATAGATCAGCTCCTGGTATCCCCTGTATCTCCTGACCTGCTCCGAGACTTCCTCCTTCTCCTCCTCCGTCAGGCAGTTTAGATCCAGCTCATACCCAAAGCTCCCGGCCATGGCCACAATCCCCCTTGTCTTAAGGGAGGCACTGCGGCCTGTCTGATGGTTGGGCACCGCCGACACATGGGAGCCCACCGCGGAAACGGGGTAAAAGAAGCTGGTTCCATACTGGATAAAGGTTCTCTCGTGGGCATCCGTGTCGTCGCTGCACCAGATCTGGGGGCAGTAGTAGAGCATCCCCGCGTCAAACCTTCCGCCTCCGCCGCTGCAGCCTTCGAATAGTACCTCCGGGAAATCCCGGTTCAGCCTCTCCAGCAGCTCGTACAACCCCAGGATATATCTGTGGGGCATCTCCCCCTGACGGTCTCCGGGCAGTGCCGCCGTGTACCAGTCGCAGATACTTCTGTTCATGTCCCATTTCACATACTCTATATGATTCTCCCCCAGAATTTTGCGCAGTACATGATACAGATAATCCACCACCTGGGGATTGGACAGATCCAGCATCAGCTGATACCGCCCTCTCACCGGCTTCCTGCCCGGAATCTGAACCGCCCACTCCGGATGCTCCCGGTACAGCCTGCTCTCCTCCGAGACCGCCTCCGGTTCAAACCAGAGGCCGAATTTCATTCCCATGGCGTTGATCCGCCCGATCAGGCCCTGCAGGCCGTCCTTTAATTTATTTTCATTGACAAACCAGTCGCCCAGCCCCGAGCAGTCCGTGTCCCTCTCCCCGAACCAGCCGTCGTCCAGCACCATCATGTCGATACCGAGCTTTGACGCCTGTCCGGCAATCTCCAATATTTTCTGCTCGTCGAAATGAAAGTAGGTGGCCTCCCAGTTATTGATCAGCACTGGCCTTGAAGACAGCGCATACTTTCCCCTGCACACATGATGCCGTATCACATGGTGAAAACGCTGCGATAACAGGGCAGTCCCCCTGTCAGAACAGGATAAAATAACCTCCGGGGCATAAAAGCTCTCCCCGGATGCCAGCTTCCAGGAAAAGGTGGCCGGATGGATTCCCATCACCAGGCGCACCTGGTTCAGCTGATCCCTTTCCACCTGGGCCTGGAAGCTGCCGCTGTACATAAGCGCCACCCCCACACAGAAGCCTGTCTGCTCCGTACAGGTTTTCTCGCATAAGAGCACCGCGGGGTTTTGCTGATGGCTGGAAGTGCCCCTGGTGCTTGCGCTCTCCTGTATACCGTGTATGAGGGGCATACGCTCCGCCTGCCGTTCCATATTGTGACGGCCATGGAAATGCACCCACTCCCAATCACCGCCAGGGATGTCCAGGCAGAGGCTGTGAACCCTGTTAAGAATTACGGCATCCTTTCCATGATTGATGATCACCGCGCTTCTGGTGATCACGTCGGCCGCTTCCAGGACACCGTATTTCAAAACAACCTGCACTTTTGAGGCAACATCCTTTAAAACAATCTCCAGAGTCTGAGCCTCCTCCTCCCCGGCATACACCGCAGGCAGTCCGGGGATGGAATACTTCCCCTTCCCCAGACGATATTCCTGGAACCGCAGATCCAGAGCCATACTCCCATCCCCGTGAGTCAGGGACACGGCAGGGATCCTGAAGTCCCCCGCCCCGCTGCCCGCATACTCCAGTGGCAGCGTATCCAGAGAATACGTCCTCCGGTTCCCCGCGTCATAAGGACTCCCTGAAAACCCCACATCGGGATAATCCAGCAGATAATCCATACAGCAGTCCGTCTTCGCTCCATACCACAAATGACACAGGACTCCGAATTCATCCGCCTTCATCTGGTACAGGGTATTCTGTGTTTCTAACGAAAAAACATTGTTTTTCACACTAACTGCCATAATATCATTTCCTTTCGCTGTAACTGTATTATAATTTTCTCCCCTATCTTACCAATTTTCCCCCAGAAACGCAATCTAAAAACCAAATCCGGACTTCCCCGCTTCGCTTCCCCTCGCTTCCCCTCGCTTCCCTTCTTCCCCCCCCGCAGGTTTCAGGCGCCGGGGCGGCAAAGAACTTCCCACAAAGCATTCACAAGATCTCCGAAAAAATCCTCCCTTTCCCCCGCTTCCCTTCTTCCCCCCCCGCAGGTTTCAGGCGCAGGGGCGGCAGGAGCTTTCCACAAAGCATTCACAAGATCTCCGAAAAAATCCTCCCTTTCCCCGCTTCCCTTCTTCCCCCCCGCAGGATACAGGTGCCGGGGCGGCAGGGGCTTTCCACAGGGCATGGGCGAGATGCGGAGAGGAGACTCCGGCGAGCGACGCCCTATGGCGGCGCTCACCGCGCCCGAGGCTCCTCGGAGCGCCTATCGAGCTGTCCTGTGGAAAGCCCCTGCCGCTCCGGCGCCGTCCCCTCCTGCCACTCTCTTATCCTTTCACCGCCCCATTCGCCACGCCGCTCAGAATCTGCTTCTGGCACACGATATAGAAGATCAGGATCGGTATCAAAGATAAAATATAGGATGCAAACGCCAGGTTATAATTCGTCCCGAACTGCGTCTGGAAATTTAACTGCGCCAGAGGCAGCGTATTCTCCCCTGTCCCTGCCATGATCACAAGGGGCGTCATCACATCGTTCCATGTGCCCAGCGCGGTAAGCACCGCCACCGTAGCGTGCATGGGGCTCATCATGGGAAAAATGATCCTCCAGTAAGTCTTCCAGGTATTGGCCCCGTCAATGCCCGAAGCCTCCTCCAGCACCACCGGGATATTCTTCAGGTATCCTGTATAGAGCAGGATATTCATGGGCATATAGAACACCAGATACAGCAGAATCACACCCAGCCTGTTCCCCAGGCCCATCTGCGCCGTCTGCTTTACCAGGGGCATCATCAGGATGGAAAAGGGTACGAACATACCGCTCACAATGTACAGGTAAATAATGCGGAAGCTCTTTTTCTTCGCCATGTTCCTGCCGATGGCGTATCCCGCCACGGAATGGATCAGGATGGCCAGGCCGATGGTTCCCAGCGTGATCAGCAGGCTGTTGCCCAGGGAATGCCAGAAATCCGTTACCTCCATGGCCTGGGCGAAATTACCCAGGCTCCATTTCGCCGGGAAGGCCAGCGCCCCCGCCACATCGTTGGTCATCTCGCTGGGCTGCTTGAAAGCGATGATGAAAGCCATGTAAAGAGGGAAAAAGACAGTAATCGTACCTATGATCAATAAAACCGTCAGAACCCAGTTTATTCTCGTATCTTTTTTCATTATAACTGCTCCTCCTTTTTACCGAGAACGGTCATCTGGAAAATGGAAATTGCCACAATCACCAGGAAGAAAATGACCGCGTTCGCACTCTGGAAACCGAACTGCCCGCCGTCCATACCGTTCCTGTAGATCAGGTAGGAAATGGATTCGGTGCTCTGGGCAGGGCCGCCCTTGGTCAGGGACATGATCTGGTCAAATACCATCAGAAGGTTCTTGGTGCTCAACACCAGGTTGATGGTGACAAAGGGAACCACCAGGGGCAGTGTCACCTTAAAGAACTCCGTCCACTTGTTCGCGCCGTCCAGCATACATGCCTCGTACACGTCCTCCGGCACCGTCTGCAGGCCGGAAATGTAGATAATGGTATTCATGGCTACCGCCTGCCACACGCCCACAATGAGTACGCCGATCCAGGCGTTTTTCTCACTGGCCAGGATGCTGTTCTGCAGCCAGCCGATGTTCAGGGCTGTTCCCACTGCGGGGATGATATAGGTGAAAATAAAGCTGAAAATATAACCGATGACCAGCCCGCCCAGCACGTTGGGAATGAAGTAGATTCCCCGCAGGGCGCTCTTAAACCGGATGCGGCTGTTCAGGCCAAGAGCCATGATCAGGCTCAGCACATTCACCAGCACCGTGCCCGCCAGCGCATACTTAAAGGTAAAGAGATAGCTCTTCCCCACTCTCGCGTCCGAGAACAGGTCTATGTAATTACGCAGGCCCACATACTCGTAGGAGCCGTAGCCACGGTAATTGGTAAAGCTGTATACAAAGCCTTTTAACATGGGCAGTGTGTTGAAGGTAAAAAAGAGAATCAACACCGGAATGATGATTGCCCAATAAGTCTTATCGCGATTCGACATTTTCTTTAATCTGTTCATCTTGCTCCTCCCATCTCCTGCTGATACTGCTGTACCTTCCTGATCAGATCCCTGTTATACCTTTTCCAGTCCGCATCGAAACGCTGCAGGAAGGTATCCACCGCATTGTCGCTCTGGTCAAGCAGGAAGGTCTGAATCATGGCGTCCACACTCATCTCGCTGGGGTAATGATGATCCTGATAATCGGCCATCCTGCCGCTCTGGATATAAGGAGCCATATCCTCCAGCTCCACTGCCAGATCAAATTCACCCTCCTTGCAGGCCACGCCGCCCTGATCACTTAAATAGAGGTTGATGGTATCATCCTCGTACAGAAAGCTCAGTACCTCATACACAGCCTCCTTATTTTTGCTCTCCTTCATTACACAGAACTGCAGGTCGATACCCGAATTCAACAGGTTGTCTGCCTCGTCGGAATTGGCCGGGAAGACAAAGGAACCGATATTCATGTCCGGGTTCACCGATTTAATCTGGGGAATGGCGTAGCTTCCGATGGGATACATCGCCGCCTCCCCTCTGGCAAAGGCCGTGCAGGCGTCATTGTAGCTGTAGGCGTAAGGATTGGATTCCGCATACGGAAGCAATGCCCTCACCTTCTCCGCCGTCTCCCGGTAAGCCGCCTCAAAGGTGGTCTCCCCCCGGTTCACCTGGTTACAGGTGTCGGAATCGGCAAGCCCTACCGCCAGGGCATTCCAGGGAGCCAGACAGGTCCATGTGTCCTTATATCCCAGGTACAGAGGCTGGACGCCGTTTCCCTGTATTTCTTCGCAGAGTGCAAGGAATTCCTCCCAGGTCTGGGGCACGCTCCAGCCATGCTCCGCGAAAAGATCCCTGTTATAGAGAATCCCCGCCGCATTGGCCATATAGGGAAGGGCATAGGTCCCTTCCATGGGGATGTACTCCAATTCCTTGAGCATATCCATATAAGCCGGTTTTACCTCGGAGATCCCCTGGAAATCGGAAATATCCATGAAAAGCTCCGCATCCAGGAAATTGGAATAGTTATTGTCCCCGCCGATGCCCACTATATCGGGATAATCCTCTCTGACAAAGCGGGTCTTTAAAATCGTCATAGCCTCGTTGGGGGAATTGACCGTCAGGTGGATATCGTCATGGGTCTCGTTAAACCGTTCGGCAATCTGTTCAAATGCCGCAACTGCCTCCGGCTTGTACGAAACAAGCTCCACCTCCGTCCTGCCGTCCGCCCTCTCCTGCCCGCAGCCCGACAGTCCGATCACGCTGAGCGCTGCCGCCATGGCTGCAAGTAAACATTTTGAGATTTTCTTTTTCGCCATTTTTTGCCTCCTTCTGTTTCGGTTTCGTCTCCAAGCATCGGCACCCCTGCAGGGCGCATCATCCCGGGACTGCACCTGATCATGCTGTTACAGCAATTTCCCCGATCACGGCGTTTGGTACCTTTGATGGCATCCATGCCGATCACGGCATTTGTCCCCTTCCTTCTGCCGCAGTGTCCATTTCCTCCGTTGAAATCATTCCGGTCGGCTGTCGCACCGGGCTTCCGTCCCGGGACATTTTAGTCTTTGTGCGTCACATTTCTTAGCTAAGATTTAATGTTTTTCACACTTTTTTTAATTATATTTAGTATAACATGCCAATATGCTACTCTAAATATCAGGATTTTTGAATTTTTATACCAAAATGCTTGATTATATGCTATACTGTATGTTAAGGACGCATTTTGGTATATGGGTATGTCTGCACTTTAATCCCAGAGGATTCCTTTTATACTGCAAAGGCAGATTTTGCATGGCATTCCCATAAAATGTTTTAGAATGGAGGTATACATGAGCGACTGGCTGTTTTCGATTTTTCCAAATGAAACCTTTATCGACCTGGGGCTGTATCAGTACGGCTGGGAGCAGTGCAGCCCCTCCCATTCCTTCGGGCCCGCCTCCAGGAACCACTACCTGTTCCATTATATCTTTTCCGGCACGGGCACGCTCCACGCGGACAATGCCTCCGGTAAGACCCAAACCTATTCCGTGAAAAGCGGACAGGGCTTCCTGATCTTTCCCGGACAGATCACTACTTACATAGCAGACAAGGAGCTTCCCTGGGAATATGCCTGGATTGAATTTGACGGACTGCGAGTGAAGGAAGCCCTCGACCAGACCGACCTGTCCAAAAACCAGCCGCTCTACCGCTCTCATTCCAAGGAAGCCCGGGAAAAAATGGCAAGTGAGATGATGTACATTGTGCAGCACTCGGGACAATCCCCTTTCCACCTGATCGGGCATCTGTATCTTTTCTTCGATTACCTGATCCAGTCAACCAAATCAGCCACTCCGGTGGGAAGCAGTAAAATGAGTGATTTTTACATTAAAGAAGCAATCAGCTTCATTGAACAGAATTTTCAGAATAATATAACAATAGAAGACATCGCGAACGTATGCGGGATCAACCGCAGCTATTTCGGGAAGATTTTCCATAAAACTGTGGGAAAATCCCCCCAGGAATTTCTGATCCATTACCGCATGGTAAAGGCCACAGAATTATTAAAGCTGACTTCCCTCTCCATCGCAGATATCAGCTCTGCGGTGGGGTACGAAAATCAGCTCCACTTTTCCCGCGCGTTTAAGACGGTATATGGGGTATCACCCCGGACATGGCGTGACCGGAATAAGTGACGTTACGCTCTCTGTGCAGTCCGTAAAGGGGAACATATCCACAGGCACAGCCTTTTCAACCCTGTATCCGTGCTTTGTCAGATATTTCAGATCCCGGACAAGGGTTTCGGGGCTGCAGGATATATACACGATCCGGCGGGGCTTAATCCTGCAGGCTGCGCTCAGGAAAGTCTCGTCGCTTCCGCTTCTGGGTGGATCCATGAAAAGCACGTCAAGTCTGTGCTTCTGCTCCGCCATTTCCAGCAGGAATTTACCTGCATCGTTCTGATAAAACTCTATATTGGAAATGTGATTTGCCCTGGCGTTGCTCCTGGCATCCCTCACCGCGTCCCCGTTCAGCTCCACGGCCAGCACCCGTCCTGCCTGGCCGCTGGCCGTCATCCCGATAGTACCGGTTCCGCAGTAGGCGTCCAGCACGGTCTCCTTCCCGGTCAGAGCCGCATATTCCATGGCCTTCCCGTACAGCTTTTCAGTCTGTACAGGGTTTACCTGATAAAAGGATTTGGGCGAGATGCGGAATCGTTTCCCGCAGAGTTCGTCCTCAATATACCCTTTTCCGTAGATGACCTGTTCCTTCTCCCCCAGAATCATACTGGTGCTACGGTCATTCACATTGACTACAATGGTGGTGATCTCCGGGTGCTGCTTCCGCAGCGCCTTCACAAAATTATTCTTGGAGGGCATAATGGGAGAGCTTAACACCAGCACCACCATGATCTGCCCGGTAACATGCCCTGTGCGGATCAGGACGTGCCGCAACAGGCCGTAACCGGTATCCTCATTATAAGGGCGGATCTTAAAGGATTTTGAAAGCTCCCGGATGGAAGCTATGATTTCATCCGCCTTCTGATTCTCAATAAGGCAGCTGTCCACCGGCACAATCCTGTGGCTCTTTTCCTCATATATGCCGGAGATTATATTATGCTTCCTGTCTTCTCCAAATACCGCATGCACCTTGTTGCGGTAATGGGTGGGATTCTCCATGGCGATAATGGCTTCCGGTTTACAATAAGGCTCCATGAGCTTCTTAAAATTTGATGCCTTTGCCGCCAGCTGTTCCTGATACCCCCTGTTAATCCACTGGCAGCCGCCGCATTTCTTCGCTACAGGGCAGAGACTGGCTGCGCCGGGCCCGGGATTTCCGGTGGGCGCAGGGCCGCGCTTCCATGCGGACTTCTGCGAAGCAGAAGCCGAGGGTTCTGGGCTGCGCTTTCCGGACGCAGGCTTCGATGCAGGACAGGTTTTCGTACCACGTTTTCCCGGTACGGGCTTCGATGCAGATTCACGAGTATCCCTTTTATTATCAGGGTTTTGGGGAGATGCCTGTTTCATTACTTACGCCTCCTGTGATTTTTTCCGTATGTTATCTTTCCTAGAGCGCTGCCCTGTTCATTTTCAGCTAAATGACGCAGAATGAATTTTCAGTCTGCAAGGCGGCTGAATGAGGCGATGCGGTATCAAATTGCTAAAGCAATTGTCGATTGAAGCCAACGTGGCAGATGGAAATTCAGGCAAGTCATTTGGCGAAATGTGAACAGGTCAG
>CATKXX010000052.1 GCA_949840935.1 uncultured Acetatifactor sp.
GTGCAGGCACAGAGATGTGCAGAGCAGACGCCTACTAATAGGTCGGGAGCTTGACCAGGTGAGGAGCTTGTCAGGGCTGCAGGCAAGGGATACGGTGGGTGTTCAGTGTTCGGTTTTGAGGGTACGGCTGGTATCTTCAGCCCAGAGGGAGGGAACCTCCGGAGGGAAAGGAATGGTCCTCGATAGCTCAATGGTAGAGCACTCGGCTGTTAACCGAGTTGTTGTAGGTTCGAGCCCTACTCGGGGAGCGAAAAGTGTCAGAGGGATGACACATAAAAGCCCGTAGACGATAGCGTTTACGGGTTTTTTGTTGTGCGCCCGGCGGCGCACGTTTCTAACGGGTGAAAGGCATAATCCAAGATTGCATCGCAGCAAATCAACCACAGGTTGAATGAAGTTGAAAACCAGTCTCTTGTGTGCAATGTCAACCTTTGCTATGATTGATTCAGGAAGCTTCCAATGGCAGGGCAATCCCAAATGGAGGGAAAACCGGGGTGATTGGCAAGGGTCAAAATGTGTGCAGGTTAAAGGGCGGGTGGCTTTTGCAAGCTTCCTTGTCCGAAAAACACCGCTCGGCAAGGCCGTGCGGGAAAAAAAATGCTACCCAAGGATGAAGGCTTCCACAAAATTTTATTCTACAGGGACAGATGCGATAAAAAGAAGAATATCACCAAGGAGGAAGAGCACACGTTTGGTGGCATAAGGTATATGTTATGATGGCGTATGCAGTGAAAGAATCACTATAAGAAAATCTTATAGGCAGAGAAAAAAGTTTAAAAGTGGTCGGCATAACAGGAAATCGCGGAAGTGTGTTGTTCAGTATAGCTGAAAGAAGTTGCTGTAATCGCCCCCAATATTTTCTGAGGGGCAATCAGTTGTGCGATGGTGGTTTTGCAAGTATCCTGTTTGATCTGTTGTGTTTATAAGTCGTCCTCGGAGATCAATCCCTAAACAGTCAGGGAAATAGCATTGTTTATCAATATGTTCCTGCTGTTTTTCCGCAGGCAGGACAGCATTGAGTAGGAACTGCCGTAGATGTAATAGCAATTTCTGTGTCAATACCTTATAATGAATATGGTAAATAAGAAAGATGACAGGGCGGTGAAACTTTGCGAAAAATTATAGAAACATGATAAAATGTAATCACTGTGGAGATATTATTGAATTGATAAATTGCCATGACTTGGTAACTTGCAGTTGTGGGTGCTGTTTTGTTGATGGTGGAACAGACTATTTGAGAAGAGGGTTTATAAATTCAACCGACAATTTTACAGATTTAAGCATTTTTGACTTACCTTTTTCATAATGTCAAATTTGAATAAATTATACATCCTAAATCTTGACATAATATATATCGTGGTATATACTGCAAATAGTAGAAGGAGGTATATGGAGATGATGACGGCAAAAATATTTGAAAACGGAAGAAGTCAGGCAGTCAGGCTGCCAAGGGAGTGCCGTTTTAGCGGCGAGGAAGTAGCGGTAAACAAAATTGGCGATATTGTCATGCTGATGCCCAAGGAAAACAAATGGTCGGGCTTTTTAAACAGCTTGAATCTTTTTTCTGAAGACTTTATGAGTGACGGGCGTAGGGATAATATTCCGCAGGAGCGCGAGCAGCTATGAAATATATGTTGGACACAAATATATGCATTTATGCCATAAAGCATAAAATGGAGACAGTAATCAAAAATTTCCTTTCGCATGAGCCGGAGGAAATGTGTATTTCGTCGATTACTTATGCAGAATTGATGTATGGCGTGGAAAAGAGCACAGCAATTGAGAAAAATAGAATAGCGTTATCTTTATTCCTGTCGCCGCTTACGATCTTGGAATTTCAGGCATCGGCGGCAGAGGAGTATGGAAAGGTTAGGGCTGAGTTGGAAAGCAAGGGGATGCCAATAGGCCCCATGGATTTATTGATTGCGGGACATGCAAGGTCAGACGGGCTCATTCTTGTGACAAACAATACAAGAGAGTTTTGTCGGGTAGAAAGACTTGTGGTGGAAGACTGGACGAGAGAGTAGGTAGGAAGAAAGTAAACTTAACATTTTACAAAACATTTTCCGGTTTCATATCATACAATGGTAGAGCACTCGGCTGTTAACCGAGTTGTTGTAGGTTCGAACCCTACTCGGGGAGCTTGATGTAAACAGCCGCAAATCCAGAGGTTTTCCAGTAAAATCAAGGGTTTGTGGCTGTTTTTTGTCTGAATTTATTGCAGCCGCCTGGAACGTTATGCTCTCATATTTCCCCTGTATCCTGTCTGATTCTTTTGCCATGGCCTGCATGGCTTTCTTCTGTGTCGGGATATTTTGGGAAAGGATACAGGTTCTCTTATCAAGTTTGGCTGGACAAAATATAATGACAGTGCGGGATGGGAATATCTTGAGGGTCTGAAGATTTATCCGGAAAGGTATCCTGCTCCCGCCAGTCCAGAAACAGGCATTCATTCTTCCAGAAGGGGGAAGCGTTTCCTGCCATATGATGAACCGGATGCTGGAACGGAACATTACGTGATCACGGCTGATTTGTGCTATGATTCTTTGAACTGTTTGGCCAGAATGTTTAAAAAGAATCCACAAAAGAATTGAAAGAAATACAGGATATCGAGGAAGCCAGGAACATATGCAGGGAGTGTCCTTACAGTAATCTGAATGGAGGGATGGATGAATGGGATGGTAAATTAGATTAGCAGAAGTGCAGGAGATTCGGATGAAAACCTTCCTCTGATCAATTCAGCTTCGGTTGTCTGGAGCAGGTTTTAGAAGCTGTCAATATGCTATACATTAAAGGGATCGCGGCAATGCGGTTCCTTTTTCAATGGAGGTATCAATGTTTCCGATTTTGATGACAAAGAACAGGATTCATGTATCAGGCCACGCAGGTACAGCCTCCAGGGGCTCAGTATCGTCTGCGCCGCTGTTTCTGCCATGTCCAGAAGGGAAACGTCGGGGGAGCAGGATCAGGCGGCAGATGCATTTGCCTGCACTCTGCCCCCTGTTTGCCAGCGTCTGCCCGCCCCTGAAAAAATGACACCGCCTTAAAATTTATCCCCTTTTTCTCCTTTTGTGGATTTGCTACAATCATCCCATCAAGCCGAGAGACACTCGGACATAATCTAAAAGGAGAAGCAGGTATGAAAAGAGAATTGGGTTTGAAAAAGTTGACAGCAATGTTCCTCACAGTGGCTATGGTTCTGTCCCTTGCCGCCTGCGGCAATACCGGAAGCGATGGCGGAAACAGCACTTCACGCGCGGACAGCGCCGGAAATTCCAGCAGTGCGGACAGCTCCGGCAGCGCTTCGACAGACAATTCCGGAGGCAGTGACGGTGGGTACAAGCAATATGACGGTAAGATTGTCCTGTGGACGCTGGCAAAGGATCTGCAGCAGTTCGCCGACAGATATCGGGAAGAGACAGGCAATGAGGTGGAAGTGGTGGTATTCGACTCCGCTGATTTCAAGACCAAGATCATGCAGACTCTGGGTGCCAAGAGTAAGGATGTGGATGTGTTTGTGGGCGAGCCCCAGATGCTTCCCGACTTCTATGAAGCCGGCTTCTGCGCCGACCTGAGCGCACTGGATAATGAGGTCAAGACCCGTCTGGTGGAATATACCTATGAGGCAGGCTGCGATTCCGACGGCGTGCTGCGGGCCATCAGCTACCAGGCATGTCCCGGCAGCGTGATCTATCGCCGGGATCTGGCACAGGAGGTATTCGGCACCGATGACCCGGAGGAGATCGGCAAGCTGTTCGCTTCCTTCGACACCATCGAGGAGACTGCCAGGACTCTCCAGTCCAAGGGCTACACGATCTTCGGCGACACAGGCGCCCTGCGTTGGTTCTCGATCAGCTCCAATCCCTGGGTCAGGGACGGGGAGATCATTGTGGATCAGGACCGCCTGGACTACTTTGACTGTGCAGTGAATCTCTACCAGAATAAGCAGGTGGCCAACGCCACCGAATGGTCCGCTCCCTGGTACGCCTCCATGGCAGGTCCCCTGCCCGTGCTGGATGCCGATGCCGATGTGTGGGGAATGGATAAGGATCAGCTGATGAGCGACGCGGCAGGCGGCGGCGCAGGCACTACCCAGGTGTTCTCCTATGTCATGCCTTCCTGGGGCGCGCTGATCGTCCGCGACAACGCGGAGGGAAACAAGGGCAAGTTCGGCATCTGCTCCGGCGTATGCAGCTTCTTCGGCGGCGGTACTTTCCTCACCGTCAACGAGTACAGCCAGAATAAGGAAGCCGCCCAGCAGTTTATCGAATACTGCACCCTGAACGATGATACCGCCCAGTGGTGGCTCAAGGAATCCAACGGCGATGTGGTGTCCAGCAAGGCGGTTCTGGAGGCTAACAAGGATTATCAGAATGAGTCCTTTGGCAATCAGAATACTTACGGTTTCTATGCGCAGGAGATGGAAAAGATCGATTACAGCCTGATCACCGGCTATGACGATGCCTGCAAGGATGCCTTCGGCGCGGCGATCATGTCCGTCCAGAAGGGCGAGCAGACCAAGGAGGAGGCGCTCAAGGAATTCTACACCGTGGTGCTGTCTACCTACCCGGAACTGAGCGTTCCCGCCGATGCGCCGGTTACCCTGGACTGATCCATAGGAGTAAGACAGACCCTTTTGCCGGGGCGGAGCGGTGGCCGCTCCGCCCCGGCTGTGCTGTCTCCGGCTGTCTGTGAAGCACTCCGTTCACAGGAGAACCGGGGGCAGCACGTGTGAAATCCATATGACAGTTATGAAGCGATTGAAAACGGTAAATCCATGAGAAAGGTGGGAGTGCTTATGGCGGCCTCGACAGACAAGAAAGCGCAGCGTTCCAAGACGAAGAACGGTAATTTCCTGGCAAGACAGAATTACCACGGTATTCTGTTCTGCCTTCCATTTGTGATAGTTTTTCTAATATTTAATGTATATCCCGTGTTCCGCACGCTCCAGATGAGTTTCATGAACTACAAGGGCTTCGGCAAGGAGACCTTCATCTGGTTTGACAACTATAAACGGGCCTTTGGCGACAAGCTGTTCTGGGGGGCTTTCCTCAACACACTGAAAATCTGGGGCGTGAATATCGTCCTGCAGCTGGGATTGGCCCTGCTGCTGACGATCATCTTCAACGATATGAAATATCGGATGAAGGGCCTGGGCATTTTCCGCGCGCTTTTCTATCTGCCCAACCTGATCGCCTGCACTTCGGTAGCGTTCCTGTTCAAGACGCTGATGGACTGGCAGTATGGTACGATGAACCAGATCCTGATGGGCGCGGGGATCATCTCCTCGCCGGTCAACTGGCTGAACGGGGAGGGCCTCACCGCGCAGATGGTAGTGGGTGTGGTGGGAGCCTGGATGTGGTTCGGCAACAGCTTTATCATGCTCATGGCAGGTGTGCAGGGCATCGACCATTCCTTCTTTGAGGCGGCCACCATCGATGGCGCCGGCCGCTGGCAGATCTTCGGGAAGATCACTATGCCGCTGCTGCGACCCATTATGCTGTATGTGGCGGTGACCAGCCTGATCGGCGGGCTCCAGCTCTTCGATCTGCCCTATCTGATGTCCGGCACCAAGGGGACGCCCGGGCGTAGCCTGTTTACAGCCGTGTTCTATTTTTACGACATGGCCTTTAACAAGAACCAGATGGGCTATGCCGCCGCCCTGGCCTTTGTGCTGTTCCTGATTATCGCGGTATTCTGCGCCTTGGCCTTTAAGCTGATGAACCGAAAGGAGGACTGAGTGATGTCTGAGAAAATCAAAACCAGGATTTCCAAGAGTCTGTTGTACTTTTTCCTGATCGTCCTGGCCGTGCTGTGTTTTACGCCTTTCTGGCTGATGCTGGTCAATTCCACCCGCTCCGGCAACGAGATCATGACGGCCTTTTCCATGCTGCCCGGAGGCAGCCTTGCCCGGAACTGGGAGGTGGTGTCTGAAAACATGAATCTGGGGCGCGGCTTCCTCAACAGCCTGTTCCTTGCGGTGTGCAACACGGTCCTGGTCTCCTATTTCTCCGCGCTGACCGCCTACGGACTGGCTTTTTACAAATTCCCGGGCTCCAGGGTCATTTTTACCGTGATGCTGGTATTTATGATGATACCCTCCCAGCTGAGCCTGCTGGGATTCTATAACCTGGTCAACCAGTTGGGGCTCATCGACACCTACTGGCCTCTGATCCTGCCCAGCATTGCCAGCCCCGCCACGGTATTTTTCCTGCGGCAGTACATCCTGTCCGTCATGCCCAGGGCAATCCTGGAGGCGCCGCGCATCGACGGAGCCGGGGAGCTGACCATTTTTCACAAAATCGCCCTGCCCATCATGGCGCCGGGCATCGCTACCATGGCTATCGGCGCGTTTATCGGCAGCTGGAACAATTACCTGATCCCCATGATGCTCATCAATACGCCCGCCAAGCGTCCTCTGCCGGTGATGGTGGCGGAGTTGTCCGCCGTGCGGGACATTACCACGAACCTGGGCGCCACATATCTGGTGGTGGCCGTCTCCGCCCTGCCCATCATGATCGCGTTCTGCTTCTTCTCGAAATATATCATCAGCGGCATTTCCGCCGGCAGTGTGAAGGAGTAGGATCAGGGTTGCTTTTCACGGAGTGGACAGTAGCGGTTTGGGCGTGCAAATTCCGCCTGTGTATGGTATGCTTGACAGGAATAGGAGAGTCCGGATAAAAAATGGCAAGAGAATATTTCAAACGGTCTCGGAAATTTGAACCAGGAGGAAGAATCAATATGAAACGTTCTTTTTGTATCCTGTCCTGTCTGGCGTTGGTTCTGGCCGGGTGCGCGGATTCCGCGCCCCCGGCTGAACCCGTCTCTGACGGGGCGGAAACGGTAACGTTGGACTGGTATGTCAATTTCAGCTGGTACGACACGCCCTGGGGCGGCAATGCGGTGAGCAGCGCCATTACGGAGGAGACAGGCGTGAACATTCGTTTCACTTCTCCGGACGGCAACGAGTCGGAGACCCTGGACGCGCTGATCGCGGGAGGGAACCTGCCCGATCTGGTCACCCTGGGCTGGTGGGAGCCGCAGCTTTCCGAGATCATCGGCCAGGATATGGCTTATCCCCTGAATGAACTGGCGGATCAGTACGACGCCTGTTTCTGGGAGGCGGCGGATAAACAGCGGCTGGCCTGGTATACCCAGCCGGACGGAGGCGTCTACTGCTATCCCAATTCCTCCTACACCCCGGCGGACTATGAGGCGGAGGATATCCGCATCGGCTCCAACCAGACCTTTCTGGTCCGCCGGGACATTTACGAGGCCATCGGTTCCCCGGATATGACCACGCCGGAGGGATTTGTGGACGCGGTGCGGGCGGCGGCAAAGCAATTCCCCACCGTGGACGGCAGGCCGTTGATCCCCATTGGCGCCCATGAGTTTACCGGCCGGGGATGCGATTCCTTTGACATCTTTCTCATGAACTTCCTGGCAATCCCTTACGAGAAGGACGGATTGTTTTACGACCGCTACACGGACCCGGAATACAAACGCTGGCTGTCCATGTTCCGGCAGCTGGGGGAGGAGGGGCTGCTGGCCAACGACATTTTTATTGACAAACGGGTGCAGATGGAGGAAAAACTGTCCCAGGGGCGTTATTTCTGTATGCTCTACCAGCGTACCGACCTGGCAGAGCAGCAGCGCAGTCTCTATGAGAAGGATCCGGGCAGCGCCTATATCGCTATCGATGGTCCCCGCAACGCCGACGGGGATCCGCACACACTGCCCGGCACCAGCATCAACGGCTGGACGGTGACGCTGATCTCCAGGAACTGCCGGTATCCTGACCGGGCGATCCGCCTGCTGTCCTTCCTCATGGGGGAGGAGGGGCAGAAGCTTGTGCTCCTGGGGATTGAGGGAGAGCATTACCATATGGTGAACGGCCGCGCGGAGCTGACGGAGGAGGTCAAACGTCTCATGCGGGAGGATTATCCGGCCTATGTGGCCCGGGTGGGGGCAAACGACAGCTATTGGATGCTCCAGGACAACCGTATGCAGGCGGCGTGGAAGCCTCTGGATGATCCGGCACTTTTGCAGATGGAGGAATGGACCTATCCTTACACCTGCTATACCGGCCAGTACGACATTTTCTATGTGTCCGGCAGCCAGGAGGACGCCGCGGACCGGCGCATCGCCGCCATCCACGGGGAGATGCTGCCGCAGCTGCTCCTGGCGCCCAGCCAGGAGGCATTTGAGGAGCTTTGGGAACAGTATGTCTCCCGACGGGAGGAGGCGGGGCTGTCTCTCCTGCTGGAGGAATGCACCAGGCAGATGAATGAGGCCAAGACCAGGCTGAATTTACTGTGAACGGAGGAGAAGCAATGAAAAACTGGTTTGTACGGCTGAAGCTGAGCCGTCAGCTGGCCTTGGTCAGCTGTCTGTTCCTGCTGATTCCCATGCTCCTGTTGTGGTATACGATCCTGCGGGAGCAGCATTCCTCCGCCATTCTGTCCCGGGTCCGGGAGGCCCAGGGCCGCTGTGCCCAGGCGCAGACCCAGGTGCAGCGGGTGGCGGAGCTCTGCAATATGTCCACCCAGGTGTACCTGAATACGCCTGCGCTGATAGAGCATCTGTCCCTGCTGAAGCAGGGGCAGGAGCCAGAAGCCGCACAGCTGCTGGCCTTTTACCGGACCACCATCGCCAGCCTGGAGAAAATCACCCTGAGCAATCCGGATCTCTATCAGATTCGGGTGTATGCCGAGGCGGAGGATATCAGCGAGATGGTGCCGATCTTATACAGCCGCCAGCGGATGGAGAGTCTGCCCTGGGCTGCGGGAACGCCGGATTCCGGCTCCTGGCAGATGGATTTTGACGACAGGCTTTTTGCGGGCAGTCCGGTCACGCCCCATGTCATGAGTCTGGTGACAGTCATTACAGCCCCGGCGCAGGGGCGTCTGGGAATGCTGGAGGTGGCGGTTCGCATGGATCAGGTGCTGCCGGAGCTGTTTGAGGCAGACGCCGGAGGGTGGACGGTACTGGTGGACGGGGACGGTGCGCTTCTGGCGGGGGAGGCTCCGGTCAGCGGGGCGGAGCTGGCGGAACTGTCCTATGTGGAGGACGGGGCGCAGTATACCCTGTCCGGGGAAAAGGTACTGGTCACCAGGATTCCGCTCAGGGAGCTGGACTGCTTTTATCTGCAGGTCACCAGCCTGTCCGGCATCTATCATACCTTCCGGTTACAGTTTGTGTATCTGCTGGCGGTGTTCCTGACGGCCTTCGGGGGGATGATCTGGGCGGTATCCGTACTCACCAGGCGGATTCTGCGGGGCTTTTACGGCACCTTTGACGGTCTGCGGGCTTTCGCGGAGGGCGATGTGAATGCCCGTGTGGAGACCGGGGGACAGGGCGAGGTGGCGGACTTTGCCAGGGAAGCGGGAGGGCTGCTGGATCAGATCCGGCAGCTGATGCGGGACAATCTGGAGCGGGAGACGCAGGTGCAGCGCTCTGAGCTGCGAGCCCTGCAAAATCAGATCAATGCCCATTTCATTTATAATGTGCTGGAGGCCATCAAGATGATGGCGGAGATCGATGAGGAATACGAGATCGCCGATGCGGTGACGACCCTGGGCAAGCTGCTGCGCTACAGTATGAAGCTGGAGGGCGGCAGCGTGCTTCTGGAGCAGGAGCTGGAATATGTCAGGAATTATGTGACGCTGATGAACCTGCGCTATGACTATGAGATTCGGCTGGAGCTGGACATTCCGCCGGAGCTGACAGACCAGGAGATTCCCAAGATCAGTCTCCAGCCCATTGTGGAAAACGCGGTGGTGCATGGCGCGGCCATGGTGGCAGCCGACAGCGTCATCACCCTGAGCGGCGAAGTGGATCAGGAGGGCGGACGTTTCACCATCCGGATCGCGGATCAGGGGGCGGGTATGGACGAGGGCGTTCTGGAGAGGCTCCGCCGCCAGATTTCCGGGGAGGAGCCTGCCCGTTCCTCCTCCGGCAACGGGATTGGTCTGAAAAATGTCCATGACCGCATCCGGATGTCCTTTGGGGAAGAGTATGGTCTGCACATATCTTCCAGGCCGGAGCGGGGGACGACGGTGCTGGTGACGCTGCCCTATCATGAGGAGCTGTTAAAGAATTAATCTTCACATTTGACCTGCTTGAGATTGCAAGGTTAATTCTTAACAGTTCCTAAGGAGTCCGGCTAAGAAATGCAAAAGGCTAAATTAAAACAGCGTCTGCCCATATTTGGGTGCTGGGCGGGACAGATGCGAAACTATAATCAGGAGGAGGCAGGATGAAGACGATTTTGATTGCAGAGGATGAAAAATTTATCCGCATGGGTCTGAAAACCATGGTACAGCGTTCCTCCGTCCCGGTGGAAACCATTCTGGAGGCCCGGGATGGGGAGGAGGCTCTGGCTATGCTGGGGCAGTACGAGGTGGATCTGCTGATCACGGATATCCGGATGCCCAAGATGGACGGTATTGAACTGGTTTCCCGTCTGGAGAGCCTGGAACGCCGTCCCATGGTCCTGGTGATCAGCGGCTATGACGACTTTTCCTATGCGGTGGAGATGTTGAGAAAGGGCGTGTCCGACTATCTGCTTAAGCCGGTGGAGCGGGAGAAGCTGTACGGCGCGCTGGAAAAGCTGGAGGAGCAGTACCGGCGCGGGCAGGCTGCCCAGGCGGATCAAAGCAGGCAGCTTTATCATGCCCTGCGCCATCTGATGCTGGAACAGGATCCCGGGAATGAGGAATGGCAAAAACAGGTGGAGCAGTATGGAAATGCGTTTTTCCCCGGGCCTTATGTGGGCTTCTGCGCCGGGGAATGTATGGAAGCTCTGCCGGAATCCGTCCTGCGGCTTCACGGCCTGGGCAGGGTCATGCTGTATGTGGTTCTTGTGGAGGGAGCCGGACAGCTCTCCGGACTGTTGCCCCTGCCCGTGGGGCAGAGCGGTGTCAAGGAGGGACTGGCTTCCCTGCATGTCTGTTACAGGGACGCCTATGCCGCATGGCAGCGTTCTTTCTTCTCCGGGGTCCTCTGTGTATCGGCGGAGCCCTCCCGTTTCCGCCCCCTGCGTGTGGACGCGCGGCAGCTGACAGGGCTGGTGGGATTGTCCCAGGGACAGGAGGTTGTGCGGCTGCTGGAGGAGGAAGCAGACAGTGTGGCGGCGGGGGAAACGGATCCGTCTTCTTTCGCGGGGCTCTGTCGGGAATTTGTGGGTCAGCTTTGCGAATCCTATCGAAATCAGATGGAGGCGGGGGGCGGTCCGGAGCAGTTCGCCCATCTGTGGGAATTTGAAAACCGGAGCCGGTATCTGGCCTGCTTCGGTGTGTGGCTGGAGGAGTTCTGCAGCCGGACGGCCAGAGATTTTGCCGATTATGAGAACAAGCAGAAGATTCGTCAGGCGGTGCAGTATGTAAAACAGCATTTCCGGGAACCGCTCAGCATGACCATGGTCAGCAATCACGTCTCCATGAATTATTCCCTGTTCAGCCTTCTGTTCAAGCAGTATACCGGGGGAAATTTTGTCAGTTATCTCCAGGAGCTGCGGCTTGAGGAGGCAAAACGCCTTCTGGAGACCACGGACTGGCGGGTCAACGAAATCTGCCGCAGGTGCGGGTTTTCGGATGACAAGCATTTTCTTAAAGTATTCAAGGCTGCCGTGAGCTTTTCCCCCACGGAATACCGCAAATCTAAGCTGCTGCTGTCTCAGGACCGGGATACGCAGTGATCTTCCTGTCAGTGCACCAGAGCCTTTTTCATACGCGTCCTGTTCTGAAAAAAGACACCTGAATAAAATATGCCCGCTTTTCCTGACCGATGCTTTTCTGTAAAATGAGAGCAGTAAATCAGGAAAGGCGGCGGAAATATGCAGCAAATTGAATATAGGGATGAGCAGGGCGGCTTTACCCTGCGGAATGCGGGACGGTATCAGAATCTTTATTTCCCGCTGGTCAACGAGGGAGGAATGATTTCCAGTGTGACACCCCTGCTGGCAGGGGATTGTAAAAGCGGCCAGGACACGTTCCTGCTGTCTCCCGCCAGCGAGGAGAGTCTGCGCTCCGGGCGGGAAAGCAGGAATTTCTGGGTCTGCACGGAAGGGGCCGATCCCTGGTCCGTCACCGGTCAGAGCGCTGTCCAGCAGGCGGCGCGTTTTGGGACGGAGGCTGAGGAGGCAGTTCTTACCGCGGGTCTTCTCTGGCAGCGGGTCACACGGAAAAACCGGAAGGGGAATCTTAGGGCCTCCGTCCTCAGCTTTGTTCCCGCAGGGCAGGAGAAGATAGAGGTCATGCAGGTCACACTGGTCAATCTGGGGAGCGACCCTGTGGAAATGACGCCTGTGGCGGCGATTCCGCTCTATGGGCGGTCTGCCGACAATATCCGGGATCACCGTCATGTCACCAGTCTGCTTCACAGGGTGGAACTGCGCCGCCATGGGGTGGATCTGACGCCCACCCTGACCTTTGACGAGCGGGGGCATCAGCCGGGACAGGTGACCTATCGGGTGTGGGGCGGGGACGAGACCGGTGCGCCGCCCCAGGGATTCCTTTCCCTGGCCAGGGACTTTGTGGGGGAGGGCAGCTGGGACTGGCCGGAGGCGGTGGTTCGCCTCGATCCCCGGCGTGGCTCCATGCCGGACAGAGCACCCAGGGGGGAGAAGCGGTGGCGGCGCTGTTTTTTCCGAGTGTTGTCCTCCTGCCGGGAGAGAGCCGCCGGTATCAGGTCATCCTGGCCATTGACGACAGTCCCGCAGCCTGTCTGACGCCGGACGGGGTGGACGCCGCTTTCGAGAGAACGAAAAAGTGGTGGCATTCCCTGTCCGGGCAGGCCTTCCGCACGGCAGACCAAAGGTTTGACGCATGGATGCGCTGGGTGAGGTGCATAATCTTAACTGTAAGCAACACATATATTGACGCAGGAGGGTATGCACATGAATGATTACAGCAAAATCACAGCCCTTTACTCCCGCTTATCAGTGGGGGACGAGGACAGGGACGGCGGCGAAAGCAACTCCATACAGAACCAGAAGAAATTTCTGGAAAGCCACGCCAGACAGTTAAAATTGCCCAATATCCGGCACTACATTGATGATGACGAAAGCGGCAGATTTTTTGACCGTTCCGCTTACTCCCGTATGATAGAGGACGTGGAAAACGGAAAAATCGGTGTCTGCATTATGAAAGACATGACCCGTTGGGGGCGCGACTATCTCCAAGTGGGAAACGCTATGGAAATATTCAGACGGAACAACGTGCGCTTTATTGCGGTGAACAACGGAATAGACAGCGAGAAGCCCGACACATTGGAGTTTGCGCCGTTCATCAATATCATGTCAGAATGGTACGCAAGGGACATCAGCAAGAAAGTAA
>CATKXX010000053.1 GCA_949840935.1 uncultured Acetatifactor sp.
AAAGCATCCAACGGACGCTTGGCCAAATGAAGGGCGCATAGCGGGCTATGTAACCTGAATTTGGCGCAAATATCACGCAAAGTGGGGCGTGCAGATGTCAGGAATGAATTTTCAAACACGCTCTAGGGCCTGTGAACCGTTCCGGCTGGTCATATTGACGAATATTTTCCTGGTTCCGTCTTCCAGCCTCAGCCCCTCCGCTTCCTCACACTGTTCCGTAAAGGTGTATTTGGCAAGGTCTCTGTGGAAAATATCATCCCATGTCAAACTGACGTCCGTCAGGGGAAACCGCCCATGCGTCAAGGCGGATGGCCCGTTTTCCGCTTTTGTTAAGGATTACCTGTTCCGCCTTTACTTCCGTCAGCTGTAAATCATCTTCGTCCAGAATGATACTCAAGGCATTGCGGTAGGCGGCTTTATCTTTCATGACCGCCAGGAAGAACGCAAAATCGCTAAGATCAGTATCGGGTTGTCCGCCCGCAGCCTGCATTTTTGTTCCGGCCTCTGTCATACGTATTCCCTTTCGCGGGAATATGGATATAGTTCCCGCCCCTTCGTCTGTTGTGGTAAATCCCGGCAGAAACTGCCTGACATGTAAAAGTTACATGATGAAAAGATTAATGAACCTTTTTGTGAAATTAATGATAACATTTTTTTACTTTGACGTCAAGACTTACAGTTGAGAAAATTAGTTTCCGCCTGCAGATTGCAGCTGCGAAAAACTAAAAACCGGTGATTCAGGACTGGGCAGGGATTGAAATTCTCAACATTTTGGAGTAAAATGTTAAGAAAACAGCAGGAGGTAGCATTGGGGTGAAAAAGAGAACAAAAAGCCTGGTTTTCGCAATTATGCGGATCTGTGTGGGGGTGGCTGTCCTGACGGCATTAGTGATCGGCGGTACGGCAGTCTTTTCTATTCGGACGCTTTCTCAGTCGGCTTACTTTGCCTATGAAACGACAGTGGACGAGGGATATAAGGAGGAGGTCAAATCGCAGGTGCAGAGTACCATGGCCATACTGCAGGGGGAATATGACCGGTATCAGGCGGGTGAGAAGACTGAGGATGAGGCCAGGCATGATGCCAGTGAAACCATCCGCTCCATGCGTTATGGGGATGACCAGAGCGGGTATTTCTGGATAGATGACACGGAATACACATTGATCATGCACCCTGTCCTTGCGGAACAGGAGGGTACGAACCGCTATACGCTGGAGGATCAGAATGGCGTCATGATTGTACAGGAGATCATGAAGGTATGCCAGAGCGCCGATAAGGGCGGCTTTAATGAATTTTATTTTACCAAGTCGGACGGGGTTACGGTGGCTCCAAAGCTTGCTTATTCACAGCTGTTCGAGCCCTGGGGCTGGATCGTCTCCACGGGCAATTACGTAGATGACATGAATATGGAGAAGGCAGAAATGAGGGCGTATCTGGACGGCCAGTATCATAATGTGCTCGTGCGGGTAAACCTTGTTTTCGTCGGGGCCCTTATTGTTGCCGTGATCACCGCGTATGTATCTGGCAGGGCGATGGTCGCTCCCCTGAAAAAGATACAGAAATTTGCTTCCCGGATTTCGGAGGGAGATCTGACTACGGATGTGGATGTGAAGAGCAGAAGCGAGATCGGGCAGACAGCCGATTCGCTTCGGGTGGCGCAGGCCAATATGCGGCAGCTTTTGACAGACATTGCCGACGTGTCGCAGGGTGTCAATACTGTCCTGGAAAAATTTGACGCTGCCTTTAAAAACATGAAGGAGTCCTTATCGCAGGTGTCTCTGGCTGCAGAATCCATTGCGGAGAATGTGACCACACAGGCGGCTTCCACGGACGACGCGTCGAATGACGTGAACGTCATGGCGGACCGGATCAGCCAGACCGACGCAGAGGTGGAGAATTTAGACCGGAATGCACAGGAGATGAGCCAGATCAGCGAACGCTCCATGAAAACCCTGAAACAGCTCATCGAGGTCAACAATAAGACGAGAAAGAGTATTTCCGACATGGCGGAGCAGACAAAGTACACCCACGAGTCCGCCCAGAAAATCCATGTGGCAGCGAATCTCATCAATGAGATTTCCGATCAGACAGCGTTGCTTGCGCTGAATGCGAGTATCGAGGCAGCCAGGGCCGGGGAAGCAGGGAAGGGCTTTGCCGTGGTTGCGGACGAGATTGGAAAGCTGGCGAACCAGTCGGCGGAATCCGTGGTGGAGATTGACCGGGTGGTGGGAGAGCTGCAGGAGAATGCGACGAAGTCGGTGGAGGCAATGCAGGATATCAATACCGCCGTAGACCGGCAGGTGGAGTCGCTGACAGAGACACAGGAGGTTTTCTCCAGGCTGCATAAGGAGCTGAATAACTGCCTGAGCTCCGTACAGATGATTGATGGTATCACCGTGGAGCTGGAAAGCCAGAGGGTGAATGTCACGCAGACCCTGGAGGTCTTAAGCAGGCTGGCCCAGGACAATGCGGCGGTGGCGGAGGAGACTTCAGCCATGTCCACAGAATTGACCAAGGTGGCGGATGATTCCAACAGGATTGTGGCAGAGATGGAGGAGAAGGTCAACATCCTGGTGGAAAGCGTACATAAATTTAAATTGTAGATTTTTCAAACGGGGACATAAATTGCCCTGTCCGTTGTTCACGCGGCGGACAGGGCTCTTTTTGTCCCCGCAGATATTTTTGCTTTTGGTCAGATTACTGTTGACACAAAAGTGATTATGGTGTATATATAACATATAAACAGTAAAGAGGCGGCAGTTTTGCTGTCATGCACAATCTTAAAGCTTTAAAGGCAGGTGAGCAGATGAGGATATTGCAGAATTCGGGGGAGCCGATCTATCAGCAGATTGCGGAGCAGTTCAGGACGGACATCCTGGCGGGCCGGTATAAGCAGGGGGAATATCTTCCCAGCATCCGGGGGCTGGCCAGGGAGCTGAAGATCAGCGTCATAACCACCATGAAGGCCTATGAACAGCTGGAAGCCGAGGGGCTGGTGACAGCTGCCCAGGGCAAGGGCTTTTATGTCAATGCCCAGGACAGCGAGATGCTGCGGGAGCAGCACTTAAGGAAGGTGGAGGATGCTCTGACGGAGGCTATGGCGGCTGCGGAGATCGCAGGGATGAGCGACAGGGAGCTGATGGATACCTTGAAGGCTCTGATGGATATTCGGAAGAATGAGTGACCGTCATGAGAGGATGGGAAATTCAGATGACAAAGATAGGACATAACGCGTGCCGGGCGCGCAGGGAGGTATGGAGATGGAAAGTAATTATGTGATCGAGGCGTATGATATCAGGAAGAAGTATAAGGGATTCGCGCTGGATATTCCCGAGCTTAAGATCCCGAAGGGGTTTGCCACTGCCCTCATCGGCGAGAACGGTGCGGGAAAGACCACGCTGCTCAATATCCTGTCAGGGATCCTGCTGCAATATCAGGGGGAAATCAAGTATTTTGACAGATACACGGACAGGGACAGGGAGAGTATCCCCGATGTAAAGGAGCTGATGGGCTATACGGCCTCCGGCAGCTATTATCTGGCCCAGTGGAGGCTGAAGGAGGTGGAGGAGATCAGCAAGGTACTTTTCAGCGGTTTCCACGAGGAGCACTTTGAACAGTGGTGCAGGAACCTGGAGGTGGGCGCGGAGGGCTGGGATCCGAAGCAGAAGGTGGGTTCCCTGTCCGATGGCAACCGTATGAAGCTGATGATCGCTGGGGTGCTGGCAAGGGACACGAAGCTTCTTTTGATGGACGAACCGGCATCCCCTCTGGATCCGGTCATGCGCGACAGGCTCTGCGAGATCATCCGGGAATATCTGACGGAGGAGGAAGGGCAAAGGAGCGTCTTTTTTTCCACGCATAACGTAGCGGATATGGAAAATGTCACGGACTATGCGATCATCATGGAGCACGGGAGGATCGTGGAGCAGGGGTTTGTGGAGGATCTGAAGGAGAAATACGTACTTGTCAAGGGGGATGCGGCGGACGCTGTAAGGGTGCAGGATAAGCTGTTTACCTGCAGCAGCGGCCGGTACGGCTTTGAGGGGGTCGCTCTTGCGGAAAACCTGGAACGGCTGGCCGGCTGTGATGTAAGTATGGAGAGGCCCAGCCTGACCCAGATCAGCGTGGCGGTCATGAAGCATTTTTCCAGGATGGCAAAGGGGTGAGGATATGAAGCGGAAATTAAAGTGTTACCTTGCCTATACCACATTGCTTTACCGGATCATTGGGGTGGCGCTGATACCCTGTGCGTTCTGGCTGGTCAATGTGGGACTGCTCTGGCGTAAATATGGAGGGATCCTGCGCTGGGGAGAGGATGCAGCGGGTACAGGGATATCTGTTTTGTGTTTTACTTTGAGCGTATATGTGGTGCTCTATGAAGTGTTTACGGATTATTGGGTACTGGGGGGCTGCCTCTCGGATGCGGGGAAGGGGTTGTGGTATTTCAGGACTTCCCACAGGGGGGCGTCGGTGATGGGGAATATCGTCACGGTGGATCTTGCGAGACGTTTTCTTTTCTGCATGATCTTCGCTGTGACCATCTTCCTGTTCTCAGGCTGGAAGGAAAGCCTGGTCATGGGGCTTGCCATATACTGTGTCATCGTGGGGATCCTGAACGGGAGCAGGCATTTCGACGGCTTTCAGAGAAATATGGGAATCGCGTTCCTGGCCCAGGTTGGGATGACACTGATCAATGTTTTAAATTATATACTGGTGGAAATAGCAGGAAGTGCCATGCTGGCCTGCCTGGCGGCGCTGTACTGCGGGATTGCGCTGGGAGTCAGCGTGCTTACGGTACGGCGTATCACAGGTCGGATCCGGGGGCAGAAGGGTTGAATCTGTGAGGGGAAAGGAGAATGTCATGAAAAAGGAGAAATGGAACGAGCTGGTAAATTGTGTGCGCTTATTGAAATACGGTATGAGCGCAAAGCTGTGTCTGGGCTTGATGCTCCTGTTTGTGGGGATTGGTATTGCCTTTGAAATGATGATCGTTTTAGGGGCGGGAGGGCGGTTCCTGAACAGGGTACTTGATTTCGGGGCGTTGTTTCTGTACAGTGCGGCGATGTATCCCGTCCAGATGCTGATCACCCTGGATCTCAGCGGGATGGTGCAGGCATCGCCTTATAAAAGGCGGATACAGACCAGCGCCATGTCGCTTCTCTCCCTGGGCTGTAATCTGGTGGTGCTGGCGATACTGCTGCTGATCCGATTCCTGGGCGTATGCCTGGCGCCGGAGCGGGGGGCCTGGATATGGAGCTCGCTTCCCGCTGTAGGGATCATGGGGATGGCGCTGAGCATTATGACAACCCTGATGTACAAATTCTATATTTTCAGCATGGTCGTGATATGTGTAGTTTGCGGGACGCTGGGAAGCATAAGCGCATACCAGGGAAGCATGGGGATCACAGCAGGAATTCCGGCCAAGGTGGTGCCCTTTCCTGTGGCAGCGGCGTCCTGTATCGCCATGATCCTGTTGGGAAATGCCATACAATACCTGCTGACAAGGGCTTTGTATAAACGCCCATACTCCAAGGGCGTATTCGGCAGCGCCGTGGGAAAGAAGTTTATCTGAGCGGAGAGGGCCTGTACTCAGAAGCCCTGCCTTTTCAGCTCTGCAACGAGCTGCACATAGAACTCCCGGACGTCAAACTCCGGGAGGTTTTCCCTGTTCAGGTCGATCATATCCCCGTGGGAGATACCCCGGGCCCCGTTTACAGTGAGAAGCCGGTATCCGCCGCCCCAGGGAAAGGACTTGTGGCCCACCAGGCCGTCGTTTGCCCCGTCGAAATGCTTTGCAAGCACATAGGTAAAATTCAGAGGGAAACGTCCCCCCGCAGCCCGGCTCAGGCGGGAGCCTATGCTCTGGTAAAAAACACCTTGGATATCAGGTGTTTTTTTATTGAATTCCAGGCAGGCGGAGGCGGTCAGGCATCGTACCGCCCCCAGGAAATCCGGATGGGGATCGCCCAGCTTTTTCAGGGCGGCGTTGTACGTTTTCGCTACCGCAGCCTGCTGCTTCGGTGAGATTTTGGTAAGCAGGTAATCGGCAAACTCGCAGCCCCTGTGTGGTGTGCTGACAGTGGTCAGGGATGCCACATGCTCTGCGATACCGGGGAGCTGCAGGGCAGCCCGGGCATCCAGACCGCCCTTGGAGTGGGCGATGATGTTGAATTTTTCACAGCCTGTCTCCTCCGCCAGCTGCAGGATACGGTCCGCCAGCTCCCGCCCGCTGTCGGGGACGGAGGCGGCGGACTGGTGATTGCCGTAAAAAACCCGGGCGCCGTTTGTCTCCAGCTCTCCGGGGATGCGCCCCCAGTAGTTAAAATAGCGGAAATCCCGGAAGAAAACGCCGTGGATCAGCAGGAGGGGATATTTTGTGGCACATATTTTTTCCCTGCTGCGCTTTTCGTTTAGCAGGATTTTTTCATTTTCAAAAGAGACCTCCCTTGCCACCGTGCGGATGATGATCCCGAGAGCAATCAGATGGGCGATGGGGATCATGCCGCAGACAATGCCGATGGCACGGATCCGGATGCCAAGCTGCAGGGAGGCGCTGTAGACACGGATGATACCGTTCCAGAAGAGAAGGGCCTCCAGAAGGATGGCAATCAGGGAGTTGACGATCCAGAAAACGGGGGCTTCCGTGGGGGGCGGCGCAGGAAGCAGCCTCAGACAGCCGCAGAGGAAGAAGGCCGTGGACAGCCCGGCGGAACCCAGGAACAGAAGCAGCAGGCCGTTCCCGTCTGCGCAGACCCGTAACCGTCCCGACCCGGGCCGCAGAGGGAAGAATACCGGGAAAATATGGATCCATAGGTACAAGAGAAGCAAGGGCACGGACAGGGCAGCCAGGAAGGCAGCAGACGGGGCTTCCCCGGCAGGGCGGGAGGCCAGGCTGTCCCTGGACATTGCCGTTAGGGCATAAACATTGCATGCCATAAACAGGAGGGCTGTGTAAAGAAAGAAATTCAGCAGCTTTAAAATGGTCTTTTTCATTGGAATATCATACCTTATATTTCCACAATTAATGAAGGTGTAAAGCCTTTCATAGCTCAATAAAGACTTTACACCCTGGATCGTTTCTTTGATGCTTTGATTATATCAGATACACAGTAAAGGTGTAAAGCCTTTATTCCCGCGAGATTCAAAACGTAACTAGTGCACTAGCCCTTGACATCTTCAAACTACTGTGGTAGTGTAGAGATACAAACTACTGCAGTAGTGTGAACCGCAGGGCCGGATATGCCGGAGCGGCGAAGGAGGATTATGGATATCAAACTGTTTGATTCGGAGCTGAAGGTAATGGGAGTACTGTGGAGACTGGGTGACACCACCGCGAAACAGGTTTCCGACATTTTAAAGAAAGAGGTGGGGTGGAATATGAATACCACCTATACGCTGATCAAGCGCTGCATCGGCAAGGGCGCCATAGAGAGACGGGAGCCTAATTTCATGTGCCATGCCCTGATCTCCCGGGAGGAAGTCCAGGCGGCGGAGACGGACGAGCTGATCGACAAGATTTATGACGGTTCGGCGGATAAGCTTTTTGCGTCGCTGATCGGCAGGAAGAAATTGTCGGGGGAACAGCTTCAGAGGTTGAAACGGATGGTGGAGGAATCGGAATGAGTCTGGTGAGGGTAAATCTGCTTTATATGAGCGTCAGCGGCGGGATATTAATCCTTGTGACGGCGTTTCTCAGGAAACTGTTCGGAGACAGGCTTCCCGGAAGGAGCCTTCCCGTCCTCTGGTGTATTGTGCTGCTCCGGCTGCTGCTGCCTCTCTCGATGTCCTTCCCCGCAGCTGTTTTCCCGCTGACCTGGCAGCAGGCGGGGAACCCTGCGGAAGCGGGGGGTGGGATTGCTTACGGGGAGTGGACGGGCCGGCCCGGAGAAATGACCGGCAGGAATGAGGGATACTGGACTGGCGGTAAGGGCTCCGGCACTGTGGGGCGGCCCGGAGAAACCGATACCGGGGGAAAACCGGACAATGCAGGATACCCGGGCGCCGGGGAGGCCTTTGACAAGGCCGGATATTTCCGGGATGTGGCAGGAATGTTACAACGTATTGCCGCGGCGGGCACGCTGATATGTGCAGCTGTTTTCCTGATCATGTATCTGAGCTGTCTGCGGCTGTTTGCCAGTTCTGTCCCTGTGGAACGTTTCTTTGTGAAGCAGTGGGTGCAGAGGAACCGTCCGGGAAGGCGGGTGGAGGTGCGTCAGTCCGACCGGATTGCCTCGCCCCTGACATACGGCCTGCTGCGGCCGGTGATCCTGCTGCCCGGGAACCTGGAGGGGGAGGACGAGGGGAAGCTTGCCTACATCCTCCAGCATGAGATGGTGCATGTCCGCCGCCTGGACGGAAGCCTGAAGCTTATGATGGCCGCGGCTCTGTGCCTTCACTGGTTTAATCCCCTGGTGTGGGTGATGTACAGGTTTCTCAACCGTGATATTGAGCTGGCCTGTGATGAAAAGGTGCTGGAAATCTGCGGGGAGGGTGCGCGGAAAGGATATGCGATGACACTGATTGGCATGGAGGAGAGGAAATCTGCCTCTGTGTCACTGTTAAACGGATTCGGCAAGAATGCCGTGGAAGAAAGAGTGGGTGCGATCATGAAGTATAATAAGAAGAAAAAGGGAATACTGGCGGGGACTGCCGCAGTGCTGATATTTGCCGCTGCTTTCGCGTTTGCCATATCAGTCAGGGCCGGCGGGGGACAGGAGACGGAGGGATTAAATCCGGAAAACCATGGGGAAGATGATTCCATAGTTATGGATCCTCCCGGGAATCCTGCAGGCATTGGCCTGTCCCGGACAACAGCGGATTTGGATGCGGCGGGAGCCTCATCGGTGCAGGACGGGCAGGGGAAGGAAGGAGCCCAGGGGGAGCAGCCGGATCGTGGGGCTGGGGGAACAGCGGCTGAAGCCGGGGATGCGGCAGGCAGCACGCCGGTTCAGGGAAGCGGGACGGACACCGGAGAGGTGCCAGAGGTGCCGAAGCTCTTCCCGGGGATGGATTATGCGTCGGAAGAGGAGGATCAATATCAGCTGACATACATGCTGGAGGGTATGGAGGAGACAGAGCCGGCGTGGCTTGTGTACGGCGAGGGGTACTGTGCCCTGATCCCCAAGGGGGATTGGAAAATGTCCGCCCCGGAGGAGTGGGTGAGCGAGGTCAACAGCAGCGTGACGTTCCGGGTAGTCCACTTCAGCGAGGAAGGCTCGGAATACCATGGACAGAGCCGTGATCAGATCGCGGAAGCCTACACGGCGCTGGGATACCAGCCCATGTATACGGAGTATCAGCTGTATCGGCAGGAGGACGATATTACAGATGTGGTGGAAATCCGCTCCAGCGGCGGGGATGTATGGGGAGTCTGCTACACTTATCCCAGCGAGGCGGAGGAGGGTTTCGGCGTGAAGCTGCGGGCCATGGCGCAGCATTTGGGGATTCTGCCTCTGAATGAGGAGAAAATCCTGGCGGATCAGATGGGTGTGAATGAGATGATCGTGGCCAGGGAGACGATGTTGATCATACTGGAGATATGCCAGGGTAAGGATCCGGAGGGACTCTCCCCGTATCTGTCGTCCTCCTTTGATGAGGGAGACCTGGAAATACTGGGAATCCTGACAGAGTGCACGGTTGAGGAAGTGAGCATGAGACTGAATCCCTCCTCCGGCGCGGTCATTTCCAGCGTGCCGGTAAGAACCACGGAGAGTGATGATTCCATCGATTACCTGACATTGGAGCTGGTAAAGGAGGACGGGGAGTGGAAGCTTGTCTCCATGGGATTGGAGAAATAGGGGAGTGTTGCGGAAATACAGGAAGAAATCGGAAAAAGTATTGACTTTATACCGGATAGGGTCTATACTCCTTAATAGAAGAATGATGATGATTAAAGTAAGAGTGGCCTGCAGGCCACTCTTACTTGCTTGTATGGCATCAAAAGGATGTTTTATTTTTTGAAGGAGGCATAAATGTCCCGAAGAGAAGACTACGAAAAGAGAACGGAGCAGCTGCTTACTCCTATTGCGGCGGCGAACCAGGTTTCTATCTATGACGTGGAGTATGTAAAGGAAGGAAGCGACTATTATCTGAGAGCTTACATAGACAAACCGGAGGGCGTCAATATCCAGGACTGTGAGAATGTGAGCCGCGCCCTGTCGGACGCCCTGGATGAGGAAGACTTTATTCCGGATGCTTATATCCTGGAGGTGAGCAGTCCCGGGCTGGGCCGGGCCCTGAAAAAGGATAAGCACCTGCAGGCGGCAATTGGCCAGGAGGTGGAAATCAGGCTGTATAAGCCCGTTGACGGCATCAAGGAGTTTTCCGGCACTCTGGAGAGCTTTGACGCGGATACAGTTACTGTCAGGGACGACGACAGTGCCAGGAGTTTTGAGCGCAGGAGCGTAGCGCTGATACGTCTGGCTTTTGACTTCTGAGCGCCTGTGGGAAGGGCAGGGAAGTTAGCCAGGATTTTGATACAAGGATATGACGGGGACACGGTAATATATAGTTTGGCGGCAAGCCGGAATGGAGGAAATAATGAACAAGGAATTAATGGAAGCACTTGATATTCTGGAGAAGGAGAAAGAGATCAGCAAGGAAACTTTATTTGAAGCCATAGAAAATTCACTGCTCACAGCCTGCAAGAACCACTTTGGAAAGGCTGACAATGTAAGGGTGGAGATAGACCGCGAGACCTGTGATTTCCGGGTATATGCGGAGAAAGAAGTGGTGGAGACCGCTGATGATGTGGAGGATAAATGCCTGCAGATTTCTCTGGAGGATGCCAGGGAGCTTTCCAGAATGGCGAATGTGGGCGACATCCTGAATGTAGAGATTCAGTCCAAGGATTTCGGACGGATTGCTACCCAGAACGCGAAGAACGTTATACTGCAGAAGATCCGTGAGGAAGAAAGAAGCGTAATTTACAACCAGTATTATGAGAAGGAAAAGGATGTTGTCACCGGCGTTGTACAGCGCTATATGGGTAAGAATATCAGTATCAACCTTGGCAAGGCGGATGCCGTGTTGAATGAGAGTGAAATGGTAAAGGGAGAGGTGTTCAGGCCTACCGAAAGAATCAAGGTCTATATCCTGGAAGTCAAGAGTACCCCCAAGGGCCCCCGTATCAATGTCAGCCGCACCCATCCCGAGCTGGTCAAGAGGCTGTTTGAATCGGAGGTTACAGAGATTAAGGACGGCACGGTGGAAATCAGGAGCATAGCCCGCGAAGCGGGAAGCCGTACCAAGATCGCCGTGTGGAGTAACAACCCCAACGTGGATGCGGTGGGCGCCTGCGTGGGTATGAACGGTGCGAGAGTCAATGCCATTGTAGAGGAGCTCAGGGGGGAGAAGATTGATATTGTAAACTGGGACGAGAATCCAGGACAGCTGATCCAGAACGCACTTTCCCCTACCAAGATTGTTGCCGTATTTGCGGATCCCGACGAGAAAACTGCCAAGGTGGTGGTGCCTGATTACCAGCTGTCCCTGGCAATCGGCAAGGAGGGCCAGAATGCAAGGCTGGCGGCAAGGCTGACAGGCTATAAGATTGACATTAAGTCTGAGACGCAGGCTAAGGATGCTCCCGGCTTCCGCTATGAGGATTATCTGGATTACGACGAGGAAGATTACGAGGAGAACGAGAGCGGTCAGGAGGGCTATGATCCGGAGGAATATGCTGACGAATACGGCGCGGAAGGCGAGGAAGCCGGGGAGTACGGCGCGGAAGGCGATGAGACTGACGGATACGGCCTGGAAGACGAGGAAGCCGGGGAGTACGGCGCGGAAGGCGATGAGGCTGACGGATACGGCCCGGAAGACGCGGAAGCCGGAGAGTACGGCGCGGAAGGCGATGAAACGGACGGATACGGCCCGGAAGGCGGCGTGCATGAACAGGATGAAGATGAGGACAGGGATGAGGAGTAGGAAAATATATGGCTAAGAGGATTCCTTTGAGGCAGTGTGTGGGCTGCGGTGAAATGAAGGGGAAAAAGGATATGCTGAGAGTCCTTAAGACAGCCGAGAATGAAATTTGTCTGGATGCCACAGGCAAGAAGAACGGAAGAGGCGCATATATTTGCAGGAGCAGGGATTGCCTTGTCCGGGCACGCAGAAATAAGGGACTGGAGCGTTCCTTTAAAATGAGTATTCCAAACGAAGTGTATGATACTCTGGAAAGGGAGTTTGAAAAGCTTGAGACAGAATAAAATATTTTCCCTTTTGGGAATCGCCATGAAAGGACGGAAGGTGGTCAGCGGCGAGCACCAGACTCTGGAGGCGGTGAAAAAAGGCTCCGCCATGCTGGTGATCGTATCGGAAGATGCTTCTGACAATACAAAAAAGCTGTTTTCCGATAAATGTTCCTTCTACAAAGTCCCGGTTTTCAGGTACGGAACGAAAGCGGAGCTGGGACGGGCAATCGGAAAAGAAATGCGGTCGTCGGTATGTGTGTGCGATGCAGGGCTGGCAGATGCGGTGATCAGCCAACTGGAGAAGAGTCAGGCGGGAAATAATGAGGCCGGAAAATAGGAGGAGAAGGAATGGCGAAAATAAAGGTACATGAACTCGCTAAAGAATTAGATAAGCAAAGTAAAGATATTTTAAGCTTTTTACAGAAAAGGGGCATTGAGGCAAAGGTTGCACAAAGCTCTATAGAGGAGGCGGCGGCAGAAATGGTACGTAAGGCGTTTGGCGGCAGTGGGGCCGGGGAGGAGCCTGTCAGGGAGCCCGGTACGGAAAAATCCGGCGCTGCAGCGACAGGGAAAACAGGGCCGGAAGCGGCAGGAAACGCGGAACCGAAGGCAGCGAAGCCCGGGGCGGCAGGAAACGTGGAACCG
>CATKXX010000054.1 GCA_949840935.1 uncultured Acetatifactor sp.
GCTTCCATCCGCTCCGGGGTCTCCCTGCTGCATTCTGCTTCCATCCGCTCCGGGGCCTCCCCGCTGCATTCTGCTTCCATCCGCTCCAGATTTCCCCTGAGTTTCCCCAGAAGCCTGTAAAGCTCCGAAATCTCTGTCTCCGACATTCCCTCCAGCATCCGCCTGTCCACGAGCTTCATGTGTTCTTCCACCTTGGCATGGCGCTCGTAGGCAGGCTTTGTCATTACAATGCGTTTCAGTCTGGCATCCTTATCCTGACTCTTTCTCACCACAAGCCCGTTCTTCTCCATGACCTGGAGCGTATTGGTGGCGGTAGCCCTGGAAATGCGGAATTCCTTTTCAATATCCCTCTGGTATACCGGCTCCTCCAAATGATGATACAGGTATCCCAGAATCCCCCCCTGCAGCTGGGACTGGGGCGCGTTATCGCACCGCGGAAAGCTTTTGTGAATCACAGTCTTAATCTGATTGTGGATCATGCGCAGTATAAATGCTATAGATTTATATTTCTCCTCTCCCATATTTATCCTCATTTCTGCGCTGCTCAAGAGGGTGTGTAAACACCTCTCTTTACGCAATGCCATACATGGCTTACAAGTTTGTGACAAGTCATTTATGACTTTGCAGTGCGCAGGCACAAATCTCGAAATTGAAAATTTTAATTTTCAATCTTATCCTCCTGTCATTATCGCCTGCGGCAGTCCTTAGCTTTATACAAAATATATGTACCTCTCGTCTACCCACAATAAGCAAAATAATGTTAGTACGCTAACTTCATTGTTAGCACACTAACATTATCTCAAATGAAACAATTTGTCAAGTACTATATGAATCATTTCCTGTTAATCTTTTCCTGCGTATCCAAATCCGCACCCGACAACATCCATATTCTATTACATGCCTTTACAACTCTGATTTATGTCCGATTTTTCTGTCGTTCCATAAGCTCCATTATTTCCTGTTTCATTTTCTGTAGCTTATTCCCCTCCTCCTGCATTGCCTGCCATTGGATTTTCAGCTCTGCCTGCTGTTTCTTCATTTCCTCCCATTGCTCTTTCATTCCCTTCTGCTGCTCTTCCATTTCCTCCTGCTGTTCTATTATTTCCTTCCGCTGTTCTATTATTTCCTTCCGCTGTTCTATTATTTCCTTCCGCTGCTCTTCCATTTCCTCCCACTGTTCTTCCATTTTCTTCCGCTGCTCTTTTATTTCCTCCCACTGCTCTTCCATTTCCTTCCGCTGTTCTTCCATTTTCTGGCCCTGCTCCCCCAACTCTTTTCGTTGAGCACGAATCTTGGCCTGTTCAGCCTGAATATCAATCGGTTCCATGTCTGCAAATAACTCGCCCATCTTTTTCTCCTTCACTTTTCCCACTACTTTTTCCGCCTCATTGGCAGAAACATTTGACTTCAACAGAAAAGCAAGCAGCATATCCGCAATAATGTCCACTATGTGATCCGGAGTGTCTGTCAGGATTGCCTCCAGCTGTTCCTTCGGCAATGCGCGGAATGATGAAATGTCGTTAATCTCCTGCAGCTTATTGATCAACATGACCAGGGAAATCTCATCCTTCCGGTCTAAGAGCTCTCTGTCGCTGTATTTTCGCAGAGGCACAAGATAATAGCAGAAGTCAGGAATATATTTTGTGAAAGCATCTCCCTGCATAATCCGGCTTTTGAAATCCAGTGGCACTGTCCATTCCGCCCTTCCCTCATAATATACGACCGGCAGGATGGGAGGATATTTAAATCCCTGCTGTCTGGAAATGCCTTTATTCCGTTTTTCTTCTTCTCTCTCGTAGGACTCCCAGATATAAACCATATAGCGGAATATCTGCATGGTTACATTATACTCCACTTTAGTCTTATGTTCAATAAGTGAGATAAGAAAAAACGGTGTATCATTTTTCATGTTAATTCTTTTTACCCGGTCAGAGTTGCGCTCCTCAGCAAAGAAATGTACATACTGCTCGGATACATCCTCAATATCCTCCGGTTGGACATTCTTCAGGTATGGGATATCTTCGATGTAATCCCTCAGAAACTGGGCGCAAAGAACAGGTTCATCAAAAATAAGCTTACTGCTGCTGTCATGCAGCCTGGTGTTCAATATACTGCTGCTGTCATTTGTACGCATAAAATCCTCCTTTTCATCAGAACGGACGCAGGTTCGTGAACCGGATGACATCAGATACCCCGCAGTAAACAATTTTCAAACACAATCCAGATACACAGGCACAGAACCTGCCATTTAAAATATTTTCTTTTATATCTTGTGGTAAAATACGGTGAATTACCGTTAGAATGCTCCGATATTTTAGCCCGGCAGTCAAATGCCCCCCAGTAAACCGAATACGCCCTCTGGGCACATTCATATCATGGTTCACACAGCACCCGCCAGCGCCAGAATCCCTCGGACTTTGGCTCAATGCCCATGGAAACAAAAATGGGAACCGGAAAATAATGACATACTGCCACTCCAAAGTATGGAACAAAAGTGAAGCCTTACGCCATCGGAACACCAACATGACCTGTTGGTGAAAGTATAATACAAATACAATATAAGGTCAATACAAAAACAAAATATTTATTTACCAGCATAATATTTCCTGGTTTTTACCAGGGCATGTTTCAAACAATATCCCCGTCATCTGCACGCCCCGCTTGGCGGGACATTCACGCCAAATTCAGGTTACGCATCCCTCTGTGCGCCTTTCATTTGGCCAGGCATCGATTAGATGCCTTCATCGATCAGACGCCTTCATTTCCCACAAAATATGACGATCTGACCGGAAGATTATATTTAACACGCCCTGATATTCTACCTCTTTTTAAAACAAACCTACTTCACATCCGCCTTGATCTTCATGGTCAGGCTGATACGTTTCTTGGGCACATCCACCGAAAGCACCTGCACCTCCACAATATCCCCCACACTGACAGCCTCCAGCGGATGCTTAATAAAGCGGTCGGTAATCTGAGAGATATGCACCAGGCCGTCCTGATGGACGCCGATATCCACAAAAACCCCGAAATCAATCACATTGCGGACGGTTCCCTTTAAGACCATGCCCGGCTTCAGATCCTTCATATCCATCACGTCGCTGCGCAGGATCGGCCTGGGCATATCGTCCCTGGGATCCCTGGCAGGCTTTTCCAGCTCTCTTAAAATATCCGTCAGAGTGATCTCGCCAATCCCAAGCTCCTCCGCCAGAAGCTTCTTGTCCCTGATCCGCTTCTCCAGGCTGGAAACTGATGTTGTACCAAAACCCTGCCTCTCTCCTTGCGCCATGCTGCCCTGGTTCCTGCCGCCGTTCCCCGCCGCATCGTCCTGGCCTTTTGCGCCGCTTTGAACCACGCCGCCCTGGCCTTTTCCGCCGCCCTGAACCACGCCGCCCTGACCTTTTCCGCCGCTTTGAACCACGCCGCCCTGACCCATGCCGTCCTGGCCTTTTCTGCCGTTCCTGCCGCTCCCCGTACTGCCGCCGTCGGAAACCGCGCCGCCCATTGCCGCCGCCAGGGCCTTCCCCATGGCAGTGTTGGTATTGCGCACCTGAATGCCTTTCTGCTGTTTTCCGTTCTGTCTGGCCTGCGGCCTTGCCTGGGAAGGCTGCTTTTCCGTCACCGGGGCTTTCTTTCCCGCCGCTCTGTCCGCTGCTGCCTTCTTCTGTGCCGCCCGCACATCCTCCATGGTCAGCCCCAGCTTATCCAACAGCTTCATGGCTGCCTCATAGGACTCCGGATGCACGCTGGTAGCATCCAGGGGATTCTCCCCGTCCAGGATACGCATAAAGCCTGCGCACTGCTCATATGCCTTGGGGCCCAGCTTCGCCACCTTCAGAAGCTGCCTGCGGTTCGTAAACCGGCCGTTTGTCTCCCGGTAATCTACAATATTCTTCGCAATGGTCTTATTAATACCGGAAATATATTCCAAAAGGGATGCCGAAGCAGTATTCAGATCCACCCCCACCTTATTCACACTGTCCTCCACCACGCCGCTTAAGGCCTCGCTGAGCTTCTTCTGGTTCATATCGTGCTGGTACTGTCCCACGCCGATGGATTTGGGATCGATCTTTACCAGCTCTGCCAGGGGATCCTGGAGCCTTCTGGCAATGGACGCAGCGCTTCTCTGGCCCACGTCAAAGTTGGGAAATTCCTCCGTGGCAAGCTTGCTGGCGGAATATACACTGGCTCCCGCCTCATTGACAATGACATACTGCACGGGACGATCCAGCTCCCTGATCAGATCCACAATGACCTGCTCCGACTCTCTGGAAGCCGTTCCGTTACCCACAGAGATCAGATCCACCTGATACTTTTTGATCAGCCTTTTTAATTCCGCTTTGGCTTCTTCTACCTTATTCTGGGGGGCCGTGGGATAGATCACCTTGGTGTCCAGCACCTTCCCCGTAGGATCCACCACCGCCAGCTTACAGCCGGTACGGAAAGCGGGATCCCAGCCCAGTACCACCTTCCCCGCAATGGGAGGCTGCAGCAGAAGCTGCTCCAGATTCTTTCCAAAGACCGTGATAGCCCCATCCTCCGCCTTTTCCGTCAGGTCATTGCGGATCTCTCTCTCAATGGCAGGGGCGATCAGCCGGTCATAACTGTCCCGGATCACCTCCTGCAATATGGGGGTGGTAAATTCATTGTCCGAAACAATAGTCTTCTTCGCCAGATACAGCAGGATACGCTCCACAGGGGCGTTTACCTTCACAGTCAGGATCTTTTCCGCCTCACCCCTGTTCAGCGCAAGTACCCGATGCCCTGCTACCTTTTTCACAGGCTCCTCAAAATGATAATACATTTCATAGACGCTCTCCGTCTTCTCGTCCTTGGCGGCGCTGGTGATGATACCCTCCTCCATGGTGAGCTCACGGATATAGATCCGGTAATCCGCCTCGTCGGAAATACCCTCCGCGATGATATCCTTCGCCCCCTGAAGGGCATCCTCCGCGTTCTTTACCTGCTTATCCTCCTCCACGTCCTCAGAGGTAACATATTTCGCGGCCTCCTCCAACACCGGCGCCTTGGCGTCCTGGGCCAATATGTATTCCGCCAGGCCGCCAAGTCCCTTTTCTCTGGCAACACTGGCCCTGGTCTTTCTCTTGGGACGGTAAGGGCGGTACAGATCCTCCACTACTACCAGGGTCTGCGCCGCCAGGATCTTTTCCTTTAATTCCTCCGTCAGCTTCCCCTGCTCCTCTATACTGCCAAGCACCTGTTCCTTCTTCTCCTCCAGATTGCGCAGATATGTCAGCCTCTCATGGAGATCCCTCAGCTGTTCATCGTTCAGGGAGCCCGTCGCTTCCTTTCTATATCGTGAAATGAAGGGGATCGTGTTTCCCTCGTCGATCAGCTTTACAGCAGCTTCCACCTGCCATTTCTCCACCTTCAGCTCCTCTTTGATTTTCAAAATAATGTCCATACAGCTAAAACCTTACCTTTCTTCTTTTGCGTTTTGACCGCTGTATCCATTATAACCAAAAAAAGGCTGCGCCGCAATCCTGAAATGCGGCATATCCGAATCTGTAAATATATGATATACGGTTCCACCCCCTTACAGCCAAAGGCCCCTCTGTACCATAAACAGATACACAGGGGCCGGAGCAGGCACATCTTCATTTCAAACTTTTCCCATCATAAGCCAAACCGCTTTCCGGGACTGTTCTCACTGTTTCTTCTCATCGATCGCCTCATGAAGCCTTGTAAACAATTCGCTGTAGCGGAGCGGTTTGCCGGTCACGGTGGTAACTGTGATATGAAGGGACAGCGGTATCTTAAACTCCTCAGAGCAAAAAGCTTCCCCGTTCTTTTTGCGGATTTTCCCCGCAATAGCCTCCGCTTCCGCAGCATCGGTGGTATTGGTCAATATTACAAATTCATCCCCGCCGATCCGGAACACAATGTCCTCCTCCCCTGCGCTGTCGCTGAGACGCTTCATTGCCTCCAAAATCGCCAGATCCCCTGCCTTACGTGATATTTCGTTGATGGGAATCAGGTGCTTTATGTCTGCGCACACAAAATAGCAGTCGCTTCTTTCCCGGAATAAATCATACAATTCACTGATGTCAACCTGTTTTTTATTTCTCATCTTATAGCCTCCTTCCTGTGTTGGTACACGAAGCCGGGGATATAACCCCGAAAAATGATAGATCCGGTTAAATTCCGATGGATTACAATTCCAGACCGATTTGAACGCCCTCCCAAACGCTTCGTTGGAATTGTAGCAGCACAAGACTGCTAATTCCAACAAATTCTGAGAAGGATTTTCCCTCAGCCTCCCGGCTGCATAAACCATTCTCCTGCGGATCATATAATCCCGCACTGAGATTCCATTCATGTACCTGAAAAGCTTTTCCAAAGTAGATTTAGAACAATAACAGTGCGCGGCAATATCTTCCGTATGAATATCACTCGTCAGATTATCCTCAATAAATGTCAGCGCCATGCGAAGGATCTCCAGGTTTTTCATAATAACTCCATATGCCGCGTTCAAAGCAGGCCAGCCCGTTTACGATATCGTAGCTATATTGTAGCACAAATGAAAAAAGAATCCTGATATTTTGAGTAATTCTGAAATGGATACCTTTGACAGAAGCCCTGCAAAATGATATAGTAAAGGGTAAGAAAAAGATTTCATTTTGCGGATAAACGGAGTTTGATCACATGGGTTATAACCAGAACGATCCCAACAACTGGCAGCGTGATAACAACCAGCAGTATGACCGCTGGAACAGCAGCGCTTCCAATAACAGTTATTATAATCAGCCGACTCACCGCCCTTACGGGCAGGGATTTTTGATTGCGTCCATGATATGCGGCGTTTTATCCGTTACTGCGTGCTGTACCGGTATCCTCTCCCTGCCCCTGGGTGCCCTGGGCATACTCTTTGCGCTGCTGACCTACCGCAAAGGCAAGAAGATAAACGGCACTGCCATGACCGGAATCGTGTTTTCAACCATGGGGATCATCACCGGTGTCTCCATGATCATTTATTCCTTTTATACCCTCCCCGATATGATGCAGGATCCGATTTTCCGCAATCAGATTGACGCCATAACCGAACAGATGTATGGCATGGATTTCGCAGAATTTATAGAGGAATATTATGGGTATGAAATAGATGTTTCCGAATAAGCTTAAAGGATGACAGTGTTATAAACAGAACAAGGAGGTTCCTATTATGATGAATGTAAGTGCAGGTAATAATTTGGGAAACGGGTACGGTTCCCTTCTGAGCACGGGCTATGGAGCATCCCGCACCGGCAGCAGCTATGGCAGGGAAGCCATGGCAGTCCCCGGCTCTGTGGAGCAAAAGGAAAAAGAGCATAAGGAACGCCTGGGGATCAAGGATCCCACAGAGGAATGCCAGACCTGTAAGAACCGCAAATATCAGGATGGCTCCGATGAGATGGTATCCTTTAAGAGCCCGGCCCACATCTCTCCCGAAAGCGCCGCTTCCGCTGTCAGAGCCCATGAACAGGAGCATGTCAGCAATGCATATTCCGAGGCAGCCACCGAAAACGGCAAGGTTGTATCCGCCTCCGTCTCCATTAAAATGGCAGTCTGCCCTGAATGCGGACGCAGCTATGTCGCCGGCGGCACCACCAGCACCCAGATTAAATATTATAACGAAGATAATCCCTATCAGAAGGATTTAAAGGCCACAGATCATGCAAAGTACGCAGGCATGAACCTGGATGTCGCAGTCTGAAATCAATAACCGGAGTATTTCATGAAGCAATATAAGAAAACCTATGAATTAAAAAATCTGGCAAAGGACAAACTGCAGGGGAAATATGGGGGCGCCGTGCTGATCCTGTTCCTGAACAGCCTGATCACAGGCGGCGTGTCCATGTTTATCAGCATGGTCGCCAACATGACCACTACCACGGCCTATGCCATGACCGGTTCCGTTCCCACCGTCAATGTGATAAACATCGTATTTGAACTGATCCATCTGGCGGCCGTCATTGTCATGGGCATCCTGCAGGCGGGCATCACCCTGTATTTCCTGAATATGGCCTGTAACCAGCCCTATACCACCGGCAATCTCTTTTACGGGTTTAAAAGGGATTCCGGGAAGGCCCTGATCCTGTCCGCGGCGGTGGGGCTGTGTAACGCCGTATGTCTCTCGCCCTGCCAGTATTGCATGGCCGCCTACCTGCAGTCCCGGGATACACGGATGCTCTACGCGGCGTTCCTCACCATGGCCGTTGGCTTCTGCATTTATGTACCGGTTTCCCTGGGCCTGTCACAGGTCTTTTATCTGATGCTGGATTATCCGGATCGCACTGCCAGAGAAACCCTGGCCCTTACCTTCCAGGTGATGAAGGGAAACAAAGGACGCCTGTTCTATCTGCAGCTGAGCTTTATCCCCATGATGCTCTTGTGCATCTTAAGCCTGGGAATCGGATTTCTCTGGCTGAATCCCTATATGCAGATGACTTACACCTGCTATTTCCTGGATATCATGAATCCTGCGGAGAGCTGATTCCCCGCAGGATTTTAATTTCCCTGCTGCTATGATTGCAACAGTCCGCTATTTTCCTTTGTGTTGATCCATTTCAGATACCCGTTGATAAAGGGATCCAGCGCGCCGTCCAACACGGCGTCCGCATTGCCCGTCTCCACATCCGTCCTGAGATCCTTCACCAGCTTATAGGGCTGCAGCACATAGGAACGAATCTGATTACCCCAGCCAATCTCCTTAACCTCGCCCCGGATATCAGAAAGCTTCTCCACATTTGCCTCCTGCTTCAACAGAAACAGCTTTGCCTTCAGCATCTGCATAGCCTTATCCTTATTCTGGAACTGGCTTCTTTCATTCTGGCATTGTACCACCGTCCCCGTAGGGATATGGGTGATACGGATGGCAGAGGAGGTCTTGTTAATATGCTGGCCGCCTGCACCGCTGCTTCGGTACGTATCTATCCGCAGATCCTTCTCGTCAATCTCCACATCCAGATCTTCCTCGATATCCGGCATCACATCCAGGGATACAAAGGATGTCTGCCTCTTGCCCTGGGCATTAAAGGGAGAAATCCGCACCAGCCTGTGCACGCCCTTCTCGGATTTCAGATAACCGTAGGCATTCTCACCATTGACCTGAAATGTCACGGATTTGATCCCTGCCTCGTCCCCGTCCAGATAGTCCAGAACCTCCAGGCTAAATCCCTTCCTCTCCGCCCATCTGGTATACATGCGATAGAGCATACTGCACCAGTCGCAGCTTTCGGTCCCTCCGGCCCCGGCATTGAGCTTTAAGATGGCATTGTTCTTGTCGTACTCCTCCGAGAGCAGCGTCCCAATGCGGAGCTCCTCGAATTCGCCGATAAACTCGTCCATTTCACCCCTGATCTCAGCCACCATGGAGTCGTCATCCTCCTCGTAACCCATCTCGATCAGGGTCAGTATATCATCATACTGGCCGGAAAGCTTATCACACTGCTCCACCACGTCTTTTAAATTCTTTAATTCCTTCATCTGTTTGTTGGAACGGTCAGGGTCATCCCAGAAACCGGGTGCCTCCATCTCCATTTCCAACTCTTCGATCCGCTTTACCTTATCAGCGAGGTTAAAGTGAATCCCTCACTTCCGCCAATGGAGTTTCGTAAGCCTGGATCTCAGACTTCATCTGATCTAATTCTACCAATTGCGTCACCTTCTTTCCTATACTTTGAATTATTTTTCAGGCTTTGCGCCCGCAGCACTGCTTATACTTTTTCCCGCTGCCGCAGGGGCAGGGGTCATTGGGATACACCTTCGCATTATCGCGCTTAACGGGGCCTTTTGGTACGGAGTCATCCTTGTTGGTGCCTGTCACCTTGGCCACCTGTTCACGCTCCACCTTCTGCTCCACCTTGATATGGAACAGCAGGCGCACCGTCTCTTCCTTGATATTCTGGGTCATCTCGTCAAACATGTCGTAGCCGCTCATCTTATATTCCACCAGAGGGTCGCGCTGCCCATATGCCTGCAGGCCGATTCCCTGGCGAAGCTGCTCCATGTCGTCAATATGATCCATCCACTTTCGGTCGATCACCTTCAGCAGGATCACCCGCTCCAGCTCGCGGATAGCCTCGGGCTCGGGGAATTCCGCCTCCTTGCTCTCATAGAGCTTTACGGCCTCCTCCTTCAGCTGCTGCTTTAAGCTGTTCTTCTTCGGGTTCTGTACCCGCTCCACCGTCACAGGCTGCAGGGGGATTGTGGGGATCAGCAGGGTATTCAGCTCATTGAAATCCCATTCCGCCGCATCCGCATCATCATTGATACTGATATCCACCGCATTTTCGGTGATATCCGTTATCATCTTGTACACCACATCCCTCATACTCTCACCGTTCAGCACGCGGCGGCGCTCATCATAAATGATCTCCCTCTGCTCGCTCATGACACGGTCATATTCCAGCAGGTTCTTACGGATACCGAAGTTATTGTTCTCAATCTTTTTCTGCGCGGTCTCTATGGCGTTGGTCAGCGCCTTATGCTCAATCTCCTGCCCCTCGGGAATACCCATGGCATTGAACATACCGATGAGCCTCTCGGAGCCGAACAGTCGCATGAGGTCGTCCTGCAGAGAAATATAAAATTTAGATTCACCGGGATCGCCCTGACGTCCGGAACGCCCCCGGAGCTGATTGTCGATACGCCTGGACTCATGGCGCTCCGTGCCGATGATCTTCAGCCCGCCTGCGGCCCTCGCCTCCTCGTCCAGCTTGATATCCGTACCACGCCCGGCCATATTGGTGGCGATGGTCACTGCGCCGTGTATGCCGGCGTCCGCCACGATCTCTGCCTCCAGCTCATGGAATTTAGCGTTCAGCACCTTATGCTGTATGCCGCGCTTCGTCAGCCTGCGGCTGATCTCCTCGCTGGCCTCAATGGTGATCGTACCCACCAGCACGGGCTGTCCCGTAGCGTGAGCCGCATCCACCGCATCCACAATGGCTTTCAGCTTTTCTTCCTTTGTCTTATACACCGCATCCTGCAGATCTTCGCGGACTACGGGGCGGTTGGTGGGAATCTCCACCACATCCATCCCGTAAATCTCACGGAATTCATTTTCCTCCGTCAGCGCGGTACCGGTCATACCACATTTCTTGGCAAAGAGGTTAAAGAAATTCTGGAAGGTAATGGTGGCCAGGGTCTTGCTCTCCCGCTTTACCTTCACATGCTCCTTGGCCTCGATGGCCTGGTGCAGGCCGTCGGAATAACGCCGCCCCGGCATGATACGCCCGGTGAACTCGTCCACGATCAGCACCTGGTCGTCCTTCACCACATAGTCCTGATCCCGGAACATCAGATTGTGTGCCCGCAGGGCCAGAATGATGTTGTGCTGGATTTCCAGGTTCTCAGGGTCGGCGTAATTGTCAATGTGGAAGAAATTCTCCACCTTTTTCACACCGGCCTCCGTCAGATTGATGACCTTGTCCTTCTCATTTACGATAAAGTCCCCCGTCTCCTCCTGTACCACGCCCATGATGGCATCCATCTTGGTCAGGTTCTGTACATCCGCGCCTCTCTGCATCCTCCGCGCCAGCAGGTCGCACATTTCATAAAGAGCCGTGGACTTGCCGCTCTGGCCGGAAATGATCAGCGGCGTCCTGGCCTCGTCGATGAGCACGGAGTCCACCTCGTCGATGATGCAGAAGTGGAGATCCCTCAAAACCAGCTGCTCCTTGTAAATAACCATATTGTCGCGGAGATAATCGAATCCCAGCTCATTGTTCGTCACATAGGTGATGTCGCAGTTGTAAGCCTTCTGCCGCTCCTCACTGGTCATGCTGTTTAAGACCGCGCCCACGGTAAGTCCCAGGAATTCATGCACCTGTCCCATCCACTCCGCGTCACGCTTTACCAGATAGTCATTGACCGTGACCACATGGACGCCCTTTCCCTCCAGGGCATTCAGGTAGGAAGGCAGGATTGCCACCAGCGTCTTACCTTCACCGGTACGCATTTCCGCGATACGGCCCTGATGCATGACAATACCCCCAATCAGCTGAACCCGGTAAGGCTCCATATTCAGAACCCTCTTTGCAGCCTCCCGCACGGTGGCGAAAGCCTCAGGCAGAAGATCGTCAAGGGTCTCTCCCGCCGCGAAGCGCTTCTTATACTCCTCCGTCTTAGCCCTGAGCCCCTCGTCCGACAGCGCCTGCATGGCAGGACGAAGCTCCTCGATCTTATCCACCAGCGGATTGATCCTTTTTAATTCCCGCTGGCTGTGTGTGCCGAATATTTTATCAACAATTTTCACTTGCGTTCCATACCTTTCCGCTAGATTCCAAAAACTTATCCTTTATTGTAGCATACTAAAGCCGCGGTTTCAATACAAAGTGAAGCTCAATTTGCGTCTTAAAAATTTCAACCTTTTTTTGAACATTTTTTCAGTTTCGGCATTATTACTAATTTGATAGTGGGTATTTTGTAGAATTTAACTATACAGAACAAAAAGCAGCAGATATGCTACCCTTACTATACCAGAGTGCGCCCGCCTTGTAAACTCCCTTTTGCTGGAATAGGCGCAGCTTTAAGGCTGCCACTGCTGCCAGCCTCTCAAAGTCGCTGTATCTGATATTAAGCCAGCTTTTCCAGCTCTTCTGTGAAAAGCTCCCCAGCAGAACGGTAGCCATGTATCCTGCGTGGGTATCCGTTT
>CATKXX010000055.1 GCA_949840935.1 uncultured Acetatifactor sp.
TCCGGCCAGTAATCACACTGCCAGTGCCGAATATTTTGTCAGCCTGCAAGGCGGAGGAAGGAGGCGATGCGGTGGCATCGTTGACTGACGACAACGCGGCAGATGGCAAAATAGGCGGTGCTGAAAGCGTGGTTACTGGCCGGATGGAGTACTAGGGTATCGAAGGAGCGGCAGAGATAGCTGAGGGAGCGCTCCACCCAGTTCTGTTCATTGATGACCTGCATCTCAAGATTGATCTTTGCATAGTCGTTCAGAATGACACTGACATCCAGGAAAAAGGTCTTATGGTCGATGGTCTCGCCCAGCTCGATAGGGTTTGTGATGACTACGGACAATACCTGTTTGTCATCCAGATGCAGCAGGGAACAGATCAGTCCCTTCAAAGCACGGTTGTTGCGCTGAAGAAGCGCCCTGAACAGGTAATCATTGTGCATGGGGATGATGACGGGGCCTGTGGCGGAAGCAAGGCCGGTGGAAGGCGCTTCGGCCATGAGCGCGCCGGGAATTAGGGATAAATCACAGCCCGCGAACGAATCATGCCCTGTGACAGAGGGGGAATTTGAGACGGAATTGAAGGATACATTGCTTTTTTTCATAATCTTTCTCCTTTGTTGTGGGTGCTGCCATTGCGCTTTCGCCCGAAATGCAAATCATGCAGCGATATACGGCGGGTAACAGGGTATGACTTATGTTTTTGGTCACAGGGTATGAATGGCGAAATGCCAAACAGAGATTAGCGTACCGGCCAGCCGACTTACTTTCATTCATATGGCGCAGAATGACGATAGATTCGGCGCAGTTTGTTCCAAGAGGAATCTGCCGGTACACCAATGGTTCCCACTTGCCTTGAATTAACGAAATTACGATGATAAGAGGGATTATTTACAGACTATCACTTTTATAACACTTTGTCAACCATAAAACGAAAGATAAAAAACCAGTCAAAAACCTGTTGCACTTTACCAGGTTTCCTATTATAATATAAATACAAGATGTAGAGAGGAAAATTCTGATGTAATACAAAATGTAGTTGAGGTCGCGCTTGTATAAGCTTCCGGTGCGGTCTCAGTTTTTGTCTGGGGATGGTCGCGGCATTTGCCAGGCTGACTATACGGCTTTGTGCCCGCGGGAATAAAAAGGTGAGGAGAGTGTGTATTGATGAGGATTCAGAAAAGGGACGGCAGGATTGTGCCTTACGGGAAGGATAAGATCATCGAGGCGATCCGCAAGGCGAACCACGAGGTGGAGGAGGGCGACCGGGCGGACGACGGGCTGGTGGAGGAGATTCTGGAGGCCGTACAGGCGGAGGGCCGGGAGCTCCAGACGGTGGAGCATGTGCAGGATGTGATAGAGCAGCATCTGGTGGAGCACAATAAGTATGCCCTTGCCAAAAAGTACATTGTGTACCGCTACCAGAGGAGCCTTCTGCGCAAATCCAACACCACGGACGAGTCCATCCTGAAGCTGATCCGCAATGAAAACAAGGAGCTTGCCGAGGAGAATTCCAATAAGAATACGCGGCTTGCCTCCACCCAGCGGGATTATATCGCGGGAGAGGTGTCCCGGGACGTGACCAGGCGTATGCTTCTGCCGGAGCATATCGCCCTGGCCCATGACAACGGGGTACTTCATTTCCACGATGCGGATTATTTTATTCAGCCCATCTTCAACTGCTGCCTGATCAATATAAAGGATATGCTGGACAACGGCACGTCCATCAACGGGAAGATGATCGAGTCCCCCAAGAGCTTCCAGGTGGCCTGCACCGTCACCACCCAGATCATCGCCGCCGTGGCCAGCAACCAGTATGGGGGCCAGTCCGTGAATATCCGGCATCTGGGGAAGTACCTGCGCAAGAGCAGGGAAAAATTTCAGAGCCAGCTTCAGGAAGAATTCGGGGATTCCATGGATGAAGCCACCCGTAACAGGGTGGTGGAGCTGCGTCTGAGGGATGAACTGCGCTCCGGTGTCCAGACCATCCAGTACCAGATCAACACCCTGATGACTACCAACGGGCAGTCGCCCTTTGTCACCCTTTTCCTGCATATTGACGAGGCGGACGAATATGTGGACGAGACTGTGATGATCATTGAGGAAATCCTGCGCCAGAGGCTTCAGGGGACAAAGAATGAACAGGGCGTCTATGTGACCCCTGCCTTTCCCAAGCTGATCTATGTGCTGGACGAGAACAACTGCCTCAAGGGCGGGAAGTACGATTCTGTCACCAGACTGGCGGCGGAGTGTTCCGCGAAGAGGATGTACCCCGACTATATTTCCGCGAAAAAGATGCGGGAAAATTACGAGGGGAATGTTTTTTCCTGTATGGGGTGCCGCTCCTTCCTGGCGCCCTGGAAGGATGAGCAGGGAAATTATCAGTTCGAGGGACGTTTCAATCAGGGAGTGGTAAGCCTGAACCTGCCTCAGATCGGGATCCTGGCCAAGGGGGACGAGGAGGTGTTCTGGAAGCTCATGGACGAGCGGCTGGAGCTGTGCTATGAGGCTCTTATGTGCCGCCATAAGGCGCTTTTGGGCGTTGTGTCCGATGTCAGTCCCATCCACTGGCAGTATGGGGCCATCGCCAGGCTGAAGAAGGGGGAGACCATCGACAGGCTGCTTTACGGCGGCTATTCCAGTATTTCCCTGGGGTATATCGGGCTGTATGAGACTACCTACCTGATGAAGGGCTGCAGCCACACCCAGGAGGCGGGCAGGGAATTTGCCCTGCGCGTCATGGACCGCATGAACGAGGCGGTGAGGAAGTGGAAGGAGGAGACGAACATTGGCTTCGCGCTGTACGGCACCCCGGCGGAGACGCTCTGCTACCGCTTCGCGCGGATAGACAGGGAGAAATTCGGCGACATCCCCAATGTGACGGACAAGGGCTATTATACCAACTCTTACCATGTGGATGTGCGGGAGCCCATCGACGCGTTTTCCAAGTTTACCTTTGAAAGCCAGTTCCAGAACAAATCCCTGGGCGGGGCCATCTCCTATGTGGAGATTCCCAATCTGAGGAATAACCTGGAGGCCATAGAGGAGGTCATCCGCTTTATCTATGATAATATCCAGTACGGGGAATTTAACACCAAGTCGGATTACTGCCATGTCTGCGGCTATGACGGGGAGATAGAGATCAACGACGATATCGAGTGGGAGTGCCCCCAGTGCCATAACAAGGATCATTCTAAAATGAATGTCACAAGGCGTACCTGCGGCTATCTGGGGGAGAATTTCTGGAATACCGGTAAGACAAAGGAGATCAAGGCGAGAGTGCTGCATCTGTAGAGCGTGCAGGCCCAGAGCGTGTTTGAAAAATGCTCTGAAGGATGATGATTCAAACACGCTCCGGAAGGACAGCAGATAATGTGCAGACAGCGGAAAGGCATGGTCAGTGCGATGTATTATGCGGCTTTGAAGAAAACGGATGTGGCCAACGGCCCCGGGGTCAGGGTGTCCCTGTTTGTCAGCGGGTGCACCCACGCCTGCAGGGGCTGCTTTAACAGCGAGGCCTGGGATTTTACTTACGGGCAGCCCTTTACCGGGGACACGGAACGGGAGATTCTCCAGGCATTATCTCCCGACTATATCAGGGGCTTCAGCGTACTGGGAGGGGAGCCCATGGAGCCCCAAAACCGCCCTGCGGTGCTTGGCCTGCTGCGGAAGGTCAGGGAGGCATATCCTGACAAGACCATCTGGTGCTACACCGGTTATGACTATGAGAAAGATTTACTTGTGTGGGCGGCCCGGGGGGATGATACGGTGGCGGAGCTGCTGGAGCTCATTGACGTGCTGGTGGACGGCGAGTTTGTGGAGGAACAAAAGGATCTGCGGCTTGCCTTCCGGGGCTCCGGGAACCAGAGGCTGATCGATCTGAAGGCTGCAAAAAGGGCAGGGCGGGTTATCTGCCTGCCGGGAGGCGGAAGGTGCCCATGAAAGCTGGCCTGGGGAATGCTCTGGGAAATGCCGGGCGGCTGCCATATCAGGAGGAAAAGAATCGGGAAGGAGACCCGGAATGACGCAGTTTACAGAGAAAGCCATTAAAGAAGCGTTTATCGCGCTGCTCAATGACAGGCCCTTAGACAGGATCACCATTAAGGATATAACGGAAGCCTGCGGGATTTCCCGCAATACCTTCTATTATCATTTCGCGGATATTCCCACATTGTTAAAAAGTATTCTGGACAGTGAGATTGAGCGCGTCCTGATGGGGCCGTGGAAGGAATTATCATGGGAGGACGGATTCATCCAGGGAGCGCAGTTTGCGCTTGAGAATAAAAGGTTTATCTATCATGCCTATAAATCCGTGCGCCACGAGGAGATTGAGAGATACCTTAACAGCGTGGCGGGTGAGATCATGCGTGAATATGTGACAAGGGTGGCGCAGGGAATCTCCGTCAGGGAGGGTGACAAGCTCCTAATCGCAGACTTCTATAAATCGGCTCTGGTGGGAATGGTCGTGGATTGGCTGAACCGGGGGATGAAGGAGGATCCTGTCCCGGTGATCAAGAGGCTGGGAACCATGCTGGAGGGAAATATCGGGCTTTCCCTGAAGCGTGTGGAAATGGAAACATAATTTGTGCATTTATGGTGAAATGTACTAAAATCAGATAATGGCGAGGCAGTGTACAAAATTTTGGCACTGTCTTTTTTTTGTCAGTTTTCCCGCCGGAGGAAACGGGATAGAATAGGGGGCATAAAAGAAAAGAAAGGTGTGAGAAAAAGATGAAGCTTGGAAAGGCAGTTGTAAAATTCAGGATTCCTGTCCTGATCCTGGCGTTTGCCCTTCTGGTGCCTTCAGCTGTGGGGATGGCCAGGACACGGATCAATTATGATATGCTGACTTATCTGCCGGGAGAGATTGACACGGTCATCGGTCAGGATATCCTGATGGAGGATTTCGGAAAAGGGGCTTTTTCCTTTGTGATCCTTCAGGGGATGACGCCGGATGAGGTGTCCCGGTTAAAGGAGGAGATCGGTAAGATTGACCATGTGGAAACGGTGCTGTGGTACGACAGCTTTATGGATGTGTCCGTTCCCATGGAGCTTTTGCCGGATAAGTACTATGACGCTTTTAACGCGGGAGATGCTACCATGCTGGCGGTGTTCTTTGACACCACGACCTCCGCGGACGAGACCATGACGGCCATCGGGGAGATCAGGAAAAGGGCGGGAGACAGCTGCTTTGTGTCCGGTATGTCGGCCATGGTGACGGACTTAAAGGAGCTGTGCGAGAGAGAGGAACCCGTCTATGTGGGGATTGCAGTCGTCCTTGCCTGTGCGGCCATGATGCTGTTCATGGATAACTGGCTGATTCCCTTTGTCTTCCTGGCAAGTATCGGGATGGCGATTCTGTTGAATATGGGGACAAATTATTTCCTGGGGGAGATATCCTACCTGACCAAAGCGCTTTCCGCGGTGCTTCAGCTGGCAGTCACTATGGATTATTCCATTTTCCTGTGGCACAGCTACGAGGAGCAGAAGCAGGAATATGAGGATAAGAAGGAGGCCATGAGCGTAGCTGTCGGGAAGACGGTGACCTCTGTGTTGGGAAGCTCCGTCACCACAGTCGCGGGCTTTGTGGCGCTTTGCTTTATGAGCTATACCCTGGGCCTTGACCTGGGCGTGGTCATGGCGAAGGGTGTGATCCTGGGCGTGATCGGCTGCGTGACCACCCTTCCCGCCATGATACTGGTGCTGGATAAGATACTGGAAAAGACCAGGCACAGGTCGCTGCTTCCCGACATGAAACGGGTTTCGGACGGGGTGACGAAGTATTTCGCGGTCTTCCTGATCCTGTTTGCGATCATCCTGATTCCGGCATATACAGGCTATAAGCAGGCCAACAGTGAGGTTTATTATAATCTGGGGGATACGCTGCCGGAGGATATGGCCTATGTCATAGCCAATTCCAGGCTGGAGGAGCTGTTCGGCGTGGGCGCTACCCATATGATACTGGTAAATGCCGACACGCCTGCCAGGGATGTGAAGGAAATGATGGCCGAGATGGAGCAGGTGGAGGGCATGAAATATGTACTGGGGATGGAGTCCGTGGTTGGCTCCCTGGTGCCGGAGGAGCTGATACCGGAATCGGTGTCGGGGGTTCTTAAAAGCGGGGAATGGGAGCTGCTACTGGCGAATTCCGAGTACAGGACTGCCACCGATGAGGTCAATGGGCAGCTGGAAGAATTGAACGGAATCCTGAAACGGTATGACGCCGGAGGGATGCTGATCGGGGAAGCGCCCTGCACGAAGGATCTCATCGAGATTACGGATCTGGATTTCAAGACGGTAAATACCATTTCCATTATCGCCATCTTTGCCATCATCGCCCTGGTGGAAAAGAGCATTACGCTGCCGATTATCCTGGTGGCCGTAATTGAGTTTTCCATTTTTATCAACCTGGGGATGGCGCATTACACAGGCACTTCCCTCCCCTTTATCGCACCCATCTGCATCAGCACGATCCAGCTTGGGGCAACGGTGGATTATGCGATACTGATGACTACAAGGTACAAGGCGGAGCGGTACGGGGGAAAGGGGAAAAGGGAGGCGGTCAGCAGCGCACTGTGCGTCTCCATACCCTCCGTCATTGTAAGCGCCATGGGACTGTTCTCCGCCACCTTCGGCGTAGCCCTTTACTCGGAGATCGACATTATCAAGGCGTTGTGTAACCTGCTGGCCAGAGGGGCCATAGTCAGCATGTTCAGCGTGATCCTGGTACTGCCCTCCATGTTCATGGTCTTTGACAGATTGATATGCCTGACCAGCGCGGGCTTTCGGAAAAAGGAGGAGCGGGTCAGGAGGGAATGGAAGACGGAAGCGGGATAAGTCAGTCCGGGAGAGATAACATTATAAATATAGAAAGGATGGATTACCATGTTGGATAGAAAGAGCAGACTGATCAGAATAGGCGCTGTCTGCGCCACAGGCGTGTTGGTCGCAGGCGCGGCAGGAACCACCGCATATGCGGGAGCCCGGAAGGCGGGCGGCGCAGGTGGGACGGAAGACAGGACAGAAGGCGCGGCAACCGGTTCCTCGGAAGACGCCGATGGCCGGAGTCTGGAGGAAAAGCTGGAGGATGAGCTGAAGGAAATCTGGCAGCCTGTGGAGACGGACGGGATTGTCAAGGAGGAGACCGTTTATATTATGGCGGATGCGGATGGCAGCAGCAGTAAGGTCATTGTCAGCGACTGGATCCGCAACGGCGAACAGGCGGCGTCCATCACTGATGTGACCAACCTAACCAACCTCACGGAGGTGAAGGAAGGAGGGAGCTATGTGGTGCAGGATGGCAGCTATGTGTGGCAGGCGGACGGAAATGATATCTATTATCAGGGAACCATGGACGACAGGCTGCCCCTGACCCTGACCGTCACTTATACTCTGGATGGAAGGCAGATGGCTCCCGGGGACATGGAAGGAAAAAGCGGGCATGTGGTGATGCGCTATTCCTTTGAAGTCCATGAACAGGAGACGGTGATGATAGGGGATACGGAGGAACAGATAACCGTACCTTTTACCACAGTGACGGGAATGATCCTGGACAATGATACCTTCCGGAATGTGGAGGTCTCGTCGGGTAAAGTCATCAACGACGGCGACAGGATCGCGGTGGCGGGGCTTGCTTTCCCCGGAATGGCGCAGAACCTGGATCTGGATGAGGAAAAGCTTCCGGGATATGTAGAGGTAGAGGCGGATGTGACAGATTTTTCCCTGAAGACGGTTTACTGTGTGGCTATGAATAATCTGGTAAGGAATCTGAATCTGGATGATGCGGACAGTATGGGGGAACTGATGGAGGCCCTGGATGAAATGACAGATGCAGTGGGCCGTCTCCTCGATGGTTCAGACCGGCTCTACGACGGGCTGGACACACTCTACGATAAATCCGGTGAGCTGAAAAAGGGTGTAAGCGAGCTGTATGACGGTGCGGGGAAATTAAAGGACGGAGCCGCGCGGCTGGCGGAGGGAGCGGAAACCCTGCAGAATGGAAGCGGGAACCTGTTGAACGGCGTACAGCAGCTGCAGGCGGGGCTGAATCAGTTGGCTGCCAATAATGACACTCTCAACGGCGGAGCAAGGCAGGTATTCGAGAGTCTGCTTGCCACGGCCAATGCACAGCTTAACGGCAATGAACAGCTGCAGCAGCTTGGGATTTCCGTCCATCTGACAGTGGAAAATTATGACGAGGAGCTGAACGGTATCCTGGAAGGCATGGACGAGGCGGTTCTGGCCGCAGTCCGGGCCGAGGTGGATAAAAATGAGGAGGCCATTACTGCCGGAGTGACAGAGGCAGTGGAGCGGCAGGTGGAGCTCAGAGTGACGCCCCTGGTCACGGCTGCGGTAAGGGAGCAGGTGACTGACGGCGTGCTGCAGGCAATGCAGGCCCAGGGGATTTCCCTGAACCGGGAGCAGTATCTGGCGGTAAAGCAGGGCTCCGTATCCGGAAACGATCCCCAGATGGCAGCGCTGATCCAGGCAGTGACAGCGGCAGATGCAGCCATAGAACAGCAGATGGCCTCCGACCATATCCGGGGCACTGTGGAGGCGGAGACGGAAAAGGCGGTGGCGCAGCAGATGGCTTCCGAAGAAATCCGGGATACCGTGGCGGCCAATGTAAAAGCCCAGAAGGAGAAGCTGGTCAGCGATAACCTGGCGGCAATGTCAGGCTCCCTCAGCGCGGGAGCGGCACAGATAGCGGGCCTGAAGCAGTCTCTTGACAGCTACAATACCTTTTACCAGGGGCTTCTCACTTATACCGCGGGAGTAGAGGGCGCGAAGAACGGCTGTGACCAGCTGGCCGCCGGTGCGGTTCAGCTGCGGGACGGAGCCGCGCAGCTTCTGGGAGGGGCCGGTGAGCTTTGCAGCGGTACAGGGGAGCTGTACGACGGCGTGGGTGCCCTGAACGACGGCAGCGGCGCATTGATCGATGGCGTGAGACAGCTGCGGGACGGCGCCGGGGAAATGAAGGACGGCCTGGTGCGGTTCGATGAGGAGGGCATAAGCAGGATAACGGATGCCTTTGACGAGGAGGATATGGATATCCTCTCCCAACGCCTGAAGGCCATTGCGGATGTATCCAGAAGCTACCGCTCCTATGCGGGTATTGCGGATGACATGGAAGGCAATGTAAAGTTTATCTTTAAGATTGAGGGGATTTGACAGGATACAATGCGGCTTTGAATCGACAGATACATCCCGACGTGTATTTCCGGAAAAGGAAACAGCGGCTATGATGCAAAAATGATGTGTCAGGGTGCTATAATTAAAAAAATTCTGCGGAAGGGGTGTATCGGGATGGGCGGCGGGAGTATCACTGCAAAAATACTGGAAGTAGGCATGTCGGCCCTGCTCATGCTGCCGGACGGCAGCGGGGAGGGGCTGCCACAGCCATATGAAAAGTACCTGGAGGTTTTGGAAACGATCAGGGAGGAGGGACACGATCTGTGCGGTCTGGTATTTCACAGTGATCCGGAGGCGGATTTTGAGAAAAATCATTTTGCCATCTGTGATGTGAATGGGGACGGCAGGCAGGAATTACTTTTTAGTTTTAGCCAGGGCGACTCCACGGCAGGCAAGTGCGAGGTGGTCTATGCCTGGGAGGAGGAGACGGACACGTTACAGGTACAGCTGCGGGACTGGCTGGGCCCGGAATATTACCATACAGGCCTGGTTAAGGTGGACGCTTCCCACAATCACGGAAAGGATCCTTACGAAAGGGGGGTATGGCCCTACTGGGTCTGTCAGTATGACGCGGAGCAGGGGCAGTATCAGGAAATTTATTATGTGGATGCATGGGACGGCAGCGTGATAGATACTAATTTTCCCGATGAGCTGGACAGGGACGGGGATAAGCTGGTGTACTGCGTCACAGTGATGGACGGGGGAGAACTCCCGGAGGTAGCCCCGGATGCCCCTGACAGCGCAGTGTCGGAAGCCGATAACGGTGAGACGGAGGTTATCCTGGATCAGGAGGAATATGAGGCGTGGACGGAAGGAATCTTTCCGGAGTGGGAGAGGGTGGATGTGACCTATCATCCCATAGCGGAGGGTCTTACAGACATTATCCGGGACGCCTATGCCCAGGCGTCGGCCTATGCCGCCCAGGCGGATCTCTGGTTTGAGGCGCAGGACGCCGGCACTTTCGGGGAGTATCTGCTGTGTGACCTGGACGGGGACGGGAGCCTGGAGCTGACGGCCAGTGTCATGCAGGGAACGGGAAGATATTCCTACAACCATTTTTACAGCCTGGACGGGAACGGGAAGGCAGGGGAGCTTGCCTTTACCCGGCTGTGCGACAGTGAGGAGAGGGAATGGAACGCGGACTTTGACCTTGGCGGACGAAATCGGCCTTCGGCATATCAGGACGGGGACGGCGTCATTTATTATGAGGGACATGATTATACCAAAGAGGGAATTTACGGCGGTTATGATGAAACAGGCTTCTTTTATCTGAGGGACGGCGTGGTGTATCAGGATTCCATACGGTGGTGCAGCATGATCTATCACGGGACGGACGGGCAGGAGGATGAGATTACTTATTACAGTATGTCCGAGGGTGTGGACGGAAGCCCGGAGGAGATCACAGAGGAGGACTATGAGGCTATACGCGAAAAATACATCGCCGGGATGACGGAGAAGGATGTGTACCATAACTGGGTATATTTCACAGGGGATGAGCTGGAGGAAATCTCAGAAGGGATGATCCGCCGGAAATTGTTTGAAAGCTTTATGGGGAGCCGGTGAGGGCTCCCTGTTTTTCATACTCTAAACGCTTGTCCTGCCAATTATGCTAACTGCATAATTTCGGTTTCGATTTCTTTTAATTCATCGAATGACAATGTAGATACACAATCTGCAATTTCTTCAAGTGTCATTTTTCCTTTTTTTATTAGCTGTTCCGCCATTGCTCTTTCTGTATCATGCCTTTCGCTCTTGATAAACGACTTCATAATCTGTTCATCATCAAACAAACTCATCATAATCGTCACAACCTCCTTTTCTCTCTGCGCTAAATATTCGCCTATAAAATTCACATTAAATTTCTTCCTGCCCTTGAATGTCAAAAGGATATTCTGTATAAACGACTTTTGCAAATTGCTGGTTCCGGATTAGACAGTGGAATCAGATTCGGGAATATTGTGGAGAAGATGATTTCCGCTATTGCCGATATAAACGGGAAACGCAAAAGGCGGAAAACAACAGGGCCGGGGCGGTTGCCGCTGTTGATCGTCTGCCTGGTCGTTGTTCTGTTCTGGCTCTACGTGACATGTTCCACAATTCTTCGTATATTGCTGGCGGGGGATGGAAACTGTCTATTTTCAGGAGGTAATAAACAATGGCCTGTTCTAAGGATTACGTTTATGTCGAATTTCTTTTATTTCATGCAAAAAATGTTCGCTTGATTCAAAAATATGGTATCCTTCAAGAACTCTTACGGAGGGCGGCAGAGTCCTGAAAAGTATTTCCACTAATGTGATTGTAAAAATGGGAAATACAGAAGGAGAGATAGGGCAATGGATATAATGGAAGAAAACGGTCAATTGAAAAAATCAATGTATAATGTTGAAATAGTTGATAATGGATTACTTATTTTTAATACATTATCTAAACAGTTGATATTATTAGAGGGAAGATTGAAGGAGGATTATTTAGGGTAGTGTCAAGTAGTCTATGAAAAACCGAGCCGAAAAAAATAGGCTCGAACGAACCTTGAAAACTGCAGATATAGGTGGTTTAAGACCTTGGGGCCTTGCCCCAAACCCCACAAGGGACCAGTCCC
>CATKXX010000056.1 GCA_949840935.1 uncultured Acetatifactor sp.
CCTTCTTTTTCAAATACCACCGCCACGTTCTTTTCTTTCAGTTTCCGGATGGTGATCAGCGCGTCCACGGTATTTCTTGCGAAACGGCTCACGGACTTGGTCAGGATCATGTCGATTTTCCCGTCCAGCGCGTCTTTGATCATGGCATTGAAATCGTCCCTTTTCTTGGTGTTTGTCGCGCTGTTTCCGTCACTTTTTCTCCTTTCCGGATGTCGTTTTACCGGTATCCTGTCTTGATTCGGCTCCCGTTCAGAAATATTACTTCTGCGGTACCGTCTTTATAGACCACAATCTTTGTAACCAGTTTTCGGTAAAGCTCCTCATCAAACTCCTTCAGTTCCTCCCTGCCGGAAAGGATTTCCAGCATTTCTTCTGTGCGGAATGAAGCATCCCTTACTTGCAGTGTACGGTACCGCTCCTGCGCCCGCTCATAAATAAGCGCCATAGTATCTGGCTCTGCAGTCTGTTCCAACCGATCGGCAGCTGTGCTTTCCGGCGCTATTTCCGCCCCGGCCGGCATCTTTCCTGCGCCGGTTTGTTTCCGTCTGATTTTTGCCTCCTCCAGCCTGCGCTCCACTTTTCTGTATTCCGCGCTGACCTGTTCCTCTGCTTCTGCAGGCGGCCGCATCTGCTTCCTGTCCTGTATGATTTGGTTGATGGCGCTGACGCATACTTCTTTTACCTGCTCATCCGTTATGAACCCGTCGGCGCAGGAAAGGCGGTTCTGGTAGATATAATTTTTACATTTCCACTTTGCCTCGCCGTCAGTCTTTTTCTTATGACCGGGCTGGATATGGCTGTAGGTTTCCCCGCATTCTCCGCAGGTAATGACACCGCCGAACAGAATTCTCTCATCCCTGCCCGGCCTGTGGCATCCCCTGCCTCTCTCCACACGCACCTGCTCCCTGCGTTCCTGCACCCGGTTAAACAATTCCCGGTCTATGATCTGCGGGTAGTATTCTGTGCCGAGATAATTGTGGTTTTCAAGAATCCTGCCGATGGATGCATGCGACCACACCGCCCTGTCATGGGCATTGCACACGCCCCGTGCCTTTAATCCTTCGGCAATCTTTAATGTCGATATCCCGCTGTCATAATCCCTGAAAATTTCTTCCACAATCTTACGGTGTCCCTCATACACGGTTATCCTGCCGTCTATGACTTTATATCCGATCGGCATATGCCACTGCATTCCCGCCACCTCCTTCTCATTCTGAAAACATCCCCAAATCATCCCCAAAACCGATTTTTGCCCGTACATGCCTTTTGGGCAGGCACTATGCATCTATAAAAACGGGCAAAAAAACAGGGCAAAAACTGGTCGATTTCCGCTCCAATTTTTGCCCAAGGCAAACTTGTTTGCCTTTCACCACTAACATCTTGTGGTTTCGACCGCCTAATTCTTCTCTTTTCCCATGCGAACGCAATTCGCATTATACTGCATCTTTATTATTACCTCTACATTCGCAGTCCACGGAAACTGATCCACTGCCACCGCCCTTTCCACCACATATCCATTACTAAGAAATACTTCCAGATCCCTGGCCAGACTGGTGGGCTTGCAGGAGATATAAATGATCCTCTCCACCCCATAAGAAATAATCTTAGGCAGCGCCTTTGGATGAATACCATCCCGGGGCGGATCTAAAATGATAAGATCAGGTTTCCCCTCCAGCTCATCCAACACCTTCAGCACATCCCCTGCTATAAATTCACAGTTTGCTATCCCGTTTTCCCGGGCATTCCTTCTGGCAGCTTCCACCGCTTCCTCCACGATTTCCACCCCTACCACCTTTTCCGCAGCGGGTGCCATCATCTGTGCAATGGTTCCCGTCCCGCTGTACAAGTCAAACACCGTCTTATCAGGCCTTCCGTCACCCCTTGCGCTTTCCAGCTCACCCACGTATTCCCTGGCAGTCTCATAGAGCACCTCCGCGCCGTAGGAATTAGTCTGAAAAAAGGAAAAGGCAGAAATTTTGAAACGAAGCCCCATCAATTCTTCATAGAAATAATCCTTTCCGTAGAGCACGTCCGTCCTGTCGCTCTGAACCACGTCCGCCAGAGAATCGTTGACAATATGGAGAATGCCTGCAAAGCGTCCCTGCAGTTTTCCCTCCTTTTCCAGGAACAGCAGACATTCCCGAAAGCCGTCCAGCAATTCCTCCTCTGACAGCATCTTTCCGGCACAGCCTCCGTTTTCCTCCTCCGGCAGTGTCTCTCCGGCACAGCCTCCGTTTTCCTCCTCCGACAGTGTCTTTCCGACACAGCCTCCGTTTTCCTCCGGCTTTTCTGTCCCACAGCATAAATCCGCCTGTCCAGCTTCTCCTCCGTCAGGTTCACCCGGCTCATTACCTTCCGGCATCGCTTCTCCCGGCTCAGCCTCCCTCCGCCCGGTTTTCTCCATCTGCGCGATATTTCCCATCCCGCTGTACTGGTCAAACACCTGCCCGCCGGAAAGCTCCGCTTTCCAGGGCGTCTGGGAAGTAGTGACTAACGCCGCCAGGATCTCCCCTGTTCCGGACGCTTTCCGCACAAGCAGATGGCGCAGATATCCTGTATGGCGCAGCCTGTGAAAATAGCTTACACCGTACTTTGTAAAATACTCCCGCACAGCCTTTAAGATCAGCCGGTAATCCCCGTCCACAATGGCGCAGTCTTCCACATTTACCACATCATAAAAACTGCCCCGCTTATGCATCCCCAGCGCAAGCGGGCCGTCCTTATACTCATCCCCAAAGGAAAATTCCATCTTGTTGCGATACTCATATATTTGAGGGCTTCCCTTGATGCCCTCCCAGACCCATTCCGACATCTGCCCTGCCAGCGCAGCTTCCAGCAGCTTCCTCACCTGCGCCTCTTTGATCCGCAGTTGTTCCTCATAAGGAAGCGATATGTAGGTGCATCCCCCACATACGCCAAAATGGGAACACGGAGAGCCTTTTTCCATAGGTGACTGCTCCATCACCTCCAGCAAACGGCCTTCCGCCTTCCCTTTTCTCACTTTATTTACACTAAGCTTGATCCTCTGACCGGGCAGGCAATTTTTCACGATAACGATATCCTCCCCTGTCCGGACTATGCCTTTATTGGGGAAATCCACCCTCTCGACAATACCCTCGTATACCTGACCCTTTTTCATCTATCTGCCTCTCGCCTGCGTTCCCGGCCCTTTACTTCTCGCCCTCGTCAACGAAAAAATCGTCCTCTTCCTCTTCCATATCCTCGTCCTCGAATTCATCATCGAATTCATCGTCAAAGTCCTCCAGATAATCAGGGGTAAAGTAACGGTACACTGCGTAAGCAATCGCGGCAACTGCGGCAACCGCACCGATCACAGCCAGCACACATAATACCACATTACACTTCTTCTCCTCTTCCTCTTTCTTTCCAAGAATTTCATTCAATCTCGCGATATCCATTAAATTCTCAAGCTTATTCATAGTCCATACCTCCATTTGTCTCTCCGGCAGTCACTCTGCCTTATTTCTTATAGCATATCACATTTACCGTAAAATTACTACAACCTTTTCAATTTTGCAAAAGAAGCATACATGATTTTTTGCCCGGCTCTGTCAAAGTCCACCGTCACCTTATAATCCCTGGGCTCTCTTGAGACATTCAGGACAATCCCCTCCCCGTACTTGACATGGAGCACCCTGTCTCCCTCGCCATAGGACAGCTCCGCAGCCGGCTGCGCAGGCGCACCCTTGGAAAGCCCCGCGATCTGGTTCAGGCTCCCGATCCCCTTTGCGATAAAAGGCTTATCTGCCTTCACCACAGCCTTGGGGCGATTGATTGCTCTGGGACGGAAATCCGTAACCGCCGGCTGTCCCTTGGGAAGCCCGATCAGGTCTGCAAATGCCTCCCTGCTGGCAGGTTTGGGCACCCCAGCCTCCTGATCCATGAGCCCTGTGGGAATCTCCCTGACAAAACGGCTGACAGGGTTATACTGGGTTTCCCCCCTGGTCATACGCATCCGCGCGCAGGTAAGCGTCAGCTCGTTCATGGCCCTGGTGATACCCACATAAGCCAGGCGGCGCTCCTCCTCCACATCGGCGGGATCGTCAGAAATGATGGTCATGTAGCTGGGGAACAGCCCGTCCTCCATACCTGCCAGATACACATGGGGGAATTCCAGGCCCTTGGCAGAATGCAGCGTCATCAGAAGCACCCTGTCATCATCGGAATCCACATTATCAATATCCGCCACCAGGGCCACCTCCTCCAGGAATTCCGTCAGGGATGGCTCAACATGGGTCTCCTGATAATTGACCGCCTTGGTGATCAATTCATCTACATTCGCCAGCCTGTCCTCCGCACTCTCCTCGTCGTTATTCTGAAGATACTCCTCATAGTCCGTTTCCGCAACGATGGCCTGTATCAGCTCCGCTATGGTAAGCCCCTGCAGCCGTTCCCGGAAAGACCGGATCAGGAGCACAAAGGGCCTGAGCTTTACCCCTGCCCTTCCCAGGCTCATAATCTCGTCCGCCTGCTCCATGGCCTCATACAGACCGATACCCCGCATTTCAGCATAGTCTTCCAGCTTCTCCATGGTAGCGTTCCCCACACCGCGCCTGGGCACGTTGATGATGCGGCGCACTGCCACCTCATCCCTGCCGTTGTCAATCGTCTTTAAATACGCCAGGATGTCCTTGATCTCCGCTCTTGCATAGAAATTCGTGCCCCCCACTACATTGTAGGGCACACCCTCCATGATCATCCGCTCCTCCAGGAGCCGGGCCTGCGCGTTGGTACGATAGAGCACCGCACAGTCCCTGTACGCCGCCTCACCGCGTCTCACCCTGCGGGCCACTTCGTCCGCAATATATTCCGCCTCCTCGTAAGCATTGTCAAACTGTCTGAAGTGAATGCGGCTGCCCGCCCCTCTGTCCGTCCAGAGGGCTTTCTCCTTGCGGTTTACATTGTTGCTGATCACCGCGTTGGCAGCATCCAGGATATGCTGGGTGGAACGGTAATTCTGTTCCAGCCTGATTACCCCCGCCTCGGGGAAATACTTTTCAAAATCCAGAATATTCCTGATATTTGCGCCGCGGAACTTGTAGATGGACTGGTCGTCGTCACCTACCACACAGAGATTTCGGTACTTGCCCGCCAGTAAATGCACCAGCTCAAACTGCGCCGTATTGGTATCCTGGTATTCGTCCACCATGATATAGCGGAAGCGTTCCTGATAGGAATCCAGAACCTCCGGACAGCTTTTGAACAATTCCACTGTCTTCACGATAATATCATCAAAATCCAGGGCATTATTCTTTTTCAACGTTTCCTGATATTCCCGGTAAACCTTTGCATAGACCGCTTTGTTAAAATCCCCTGCGACACTCAGCTCATACTCTCTGACGCCGACCAGCTCATCCTTTGCCGAGGAGATAACGCTCATTATGGAACGTTCCTTATATACTTTAGTGTCAATACAAAGCCGCTTACAGACTGCCTTGACCACAGTCTTCTGATCGTCCGTATCATAGATGGAAAAGTCGTTCCCATATCCCAGCCTGTCAATATATCGCCGCAGGATGCGCACACAGGCGGAGTGGAAGGTAGTCACCCAGATCTGATCCGCCCCAAACCCTACCAGTCCGTCCACCCTTTCCCGCATTTCCCCCGCGGCCTTGTTGGTAAAGGTGATCGCAAGGATATTCCAGGGCTTTATCCCCATTTCGCCGATGAGATAAGCAATCCTGTGAGTCAGCACCCTGGTCTTGCCGCTTCCTGCTCCCGCCAGCAGCAAAAGCGGGCCTTCCGTATGTAACACGCCCTCCTTCTGTTCCCTGTTTAAAGTGTCATAAATGCTCATGTCTCCTCCTATGCCTCCTCTACATCGCTGAAATGCCATGTTTTGATGTTGAACTCCTCAATGGGGGTATCGCAGTAAATACACTTCTTCGCCCCAAGCTTCGGAAGCGGCGCACCACAATTGGGGCAGTTCAACGCAAGGCCTGAATCCGCCTGATTCTCCACAATTTCACGATCCTGTATGTAGATCAGCTCTATTTGATAGCGGCTCTGTGTCAGACGGTTCTCCGCTCCCTCCGTCACCTCCCCGCCGCGCTTTTTAAAATGCCGGTACTGCACCGCAGACTGAAGGATGATACTGCACCTTCCCTTTAATTTGCGGTATATTTTAATTTCTGTCCTGTGAATCCTGATATCCCTGAAATGTTCCTCCGCACCTTCACTGGCCAGTGCGCTGATCCTCAATTCCAGCTTTTCCCTCAGCTCACTGGTCACTCCCTCCGGCAGCCTCGCCGGGGTTCCCTCATCAACGCCCCTCAGAAAGCCCGTCAGCACATTTTCCGCCCTGTTTTTCATCTCGTCATAGTGAAATTCAGGAAAATCCCGCAGAATCTGCGGCAGATAGAGTTTCGTTGCCGCAGAGACAGACCTGGGAGTAATCTCCTCCTCCCGCTCCATATTTTCAAAGCTTCCCTGAATGGTATCGGAGCCAAACGCCTGCCGTGTAAACACCCTTACTTTATGCCTGATATACCTGTAAACCGCAAAGCCGCAGCCCATCACCGCCAGCGCAAGCGCCAGGATGATAATCGTCCCCATCTGTCCTGCCGTCATCCCTCTCTCCTTAATCCCGGGTTTAACCCTTTGCTTCACCAGTGCTCCCTCCGACCAGTAATCACACTGCCAGTATTCCGCTGAAAGCCTCTCTACTGAAAAGCCAAACACTTTCTGATACATGTGTTTCATCCATTCGGCTCTGCTTTCCCAAAGCAGGCTGCACGGACATCAAACCTTGTCCATAACATATGCGCAAAATCGCAGCCGCCTGTCTCCAGCAAAGCTGAACGCCGACCGCCGCGATTTACAATCCTGTCCTCCCTGCGTCTTTCCCACGCCTCCGGATGCGCCGGAGCAAGCAGTCACCGCAAAGAGTACCTGCTCAAAACGGGATTTCCCTCCCTGTCACTCTGCAAAGCGTCTTTCCAACTTCAGACCCTGTCATTCTCGTCAAATACATCGCCGCACTCAGGGCAGAATTTAGGAGGATGTGCCGGATCCTCCGGCTCCCAGCCGCACTTGTCACACTTATATACAGGCGCTCCCTCCGGCCTTCTGCTGCCGCATTCCGTACAGAATTTCCCCTGGTTGACCGAACCGCAGCTGCAGGTCCATCCTGCCTCCGCAGGCTTCGGCGAACCGCATTCGGTACAGAATTTCCCACGGTTATCCGTACGGCCGCACTGACAGGTCCAGCCCGGCACCGCCGCTTTCGGATTTGACGCCTGCATCCGTGGCGTTCCCTGCTGTACTCCCGGCTGCTGTATGCCCGGCTGCGCCTGGGGCATTCCCTGCTGCATGGATGCCTGCTGGTTCCCGCCCATCCTGCCGCCAAAGCCGTTTCCGCCGCCCATCATGTTCCCCATCATACCCATAGCCATCATATTCATGGCGCCTTCCATGGCCGTTCCGCCGCCGGAGCCGCTGCCGCCGGAGAGATTGGTATTCTCGATCATTGCAGCCATTGCCTCACTCTGTCTCGCCGCCTGCATATCGGCGCTGCGCAGCATAGCGGTATCCTGCCACTTCTGGAATCTCTGTCTGTCCTCTGCAGGCATATCCGCGCTGTTGATGGTCATCTTTACCATCTGAAGGCCCCGAAGCTCCGTCCACTGCTGGGTCAGCTCCTCCGCCAGATATTTACAGATTTCCGCTGAGAAGCCGGGAAGCTCATAAGGCCGGACGCCCTGTGCGGACACCCTGGCCAGAGCGGGCTGCAGCGCTGTCAGCAGCTCGCTCTTTAAGGTGGCCAGAAGCTCCGTCTTCTTATAGCTGTCCGATACATTGGCACATACATTAGTATAAAATAAGACAGGATCGGCAATCTTAAAGGAATACTGGCCGTTCACCTTCACCGCTGTATCAAAGTCAAAGCCTGTATTTCTGTCCAGGACGCGGAAGGGAATCGGACTGGGAGTCCCGAACAGGTTGTTCATGATTTCCTTGGTATTAAAGAAATATACCCGCTGATCCTTCGCCGTATTGCCGCCAAAAGTAAATCTTCTTCCCAGGGCGGTAAAGCTTTTCTTTATCCCCTCACCCAGGCCTCCGTAAAAGATGGTCGGCTCCGAGGACTGATCATAGACAAATTCACCGGCCTCCGCACACACATCCACAATCCCGCCCTGATCCACAATGATCATGCACTGTCCTTCATTGACCGCTATCACGGAACCGTTTGTGATAATATTGTCCACACCCCTGGTATTACTGTTGCGCCCCTCCGTGACCCGCTTCTGGCCCTTGACCATCAGGACATCATTGGAAAGAGAGTCGCAATAAAAATACTCCCGCCACTGATCTGCAAGTATGGTTGATAATGCATCCTTTGCCGCCTTAATTAATCCCATTCGTTCATCCTCCGGTTATTTGATAGAAAACCACTTTACCTGTTCTATTCTACCAGACTTTCTGTGTTCTCTCAACCGGTTTTCTCATTTTTAACCTGTTTACTCCGCTGCTTTCTCCGCATACTCCTTCGTTACCAGATCCGCGTAGGGAACCCTTTCCTTCAGGACACCGGAATCATCCAGGATATTCTGCAGCAGGTCGAAGGCGTCCTCCTCAAAGATCAGGTTCTCCTTCCAGGTGTCCTGGTCATAATAGCGCTTCACAATAGCCGTCAGAGTCTCCATATCCGTCTCCGGGAATTGAGGCGCGATAACCTCGGCAATCTCCTGAGGAGTGTGGCTCTGGACAAAGTCCATCCCCTTCTGAAGAGCATTGGTGAATGCCTGGACGGCATCCTTATTCTTCTCCAGATAACTCTTCTTGGCGGAGAAGGAGGTATATGGCACATATCCTGAGTCCTCACCCAGCGATGCCACTACATATCCTTCCCCTTTCTGCTCCAGCATGGTGGCGTGGGGCTCGAATTCTACAGATAAACTATGTTTACTACACCCACAGATATTACACTCTCACATTCGCAAAACCCGCGCTTGCACGCTCCTGCGTCTGCTTGCACATCCGCGTTTTACTCATTTGAGATTAGAGTGCAACCGTACAAATGGAAAAAAAGCTGTATGCAAGAGATTTCACAAGTTGAAAAAAAGGAATTGACTTTTTATGATATAGATGCTAATATAATACTCGTGCAGTACAAACGTGCACATAAGCGGAAGTGTCGGAACTGGCAGACGAGCAAGACTAAGGATCTTGTGGCAGCAATGCCGTGTGGGTTCAAGTCCCATCTTCCGCAGTTGAGAAAAGGGAGCCTCTAAATAATAGGGTTTCCTTTATATTGCTTTTAAACCAATCTCAAAATATGTATCCATTTCCCTTGCTTATGCCCTTATTGGCAAGCTGCAAGGGAAAGTTTTTCTTCTTCAGTTTTTGTTCCTAATTCATCCCCACACCTTATCCAAGAGTTTTGCAAAATCCCGCTTAGCCTCCCTTATAGCGTGTGCAATGATTTCATCATGGATATTCATGGTAGTGCTTACGTCCGAATGTCCTAAAAGATTCTGCACGTCTTTTGGCTGCACCCCGTTTGGGTTCGTTAGCATAATCAGTACATTGGGGACAGATAAGGATAACAAAGACGGGCAGAAATAAACCGATTGCTAATAAGCTGAGTATAAAACAGCCGGTAATCAAGCTGGAAAACCGTACAGGCACAATCGGGTAGTTAGCGCAGAATGTGGAGAGTATCGGGAAATGATATGCCTTTTTGTCATGAATGTGCTTCCAGCCATTTTGCTACTCCGTCAGCATTATTACTTTCAATGATTCCCGTAGCAATTTCCTTTAATTCGTCAATTGCGTTTTGGGTTGCATATGCTTCATCTGCCATTTGAAACATGGAAATATCATTTGCCGAATCGCCA
>CATKXX010000057.1 GCA_949840935.1 uncultured Acetatifactor sp.
AGAGGCGCGAAGCGCCGCATTATTTGAGGCATTTGTCAAGTGCTTTTTGAAAAAAAGGTGGAGAAAAAATAAAAAAGGACTCTCAGAAGCCGCATAAATAAAGGCTTAAAGATTCCGAGAGTCTATATTGTTCTTCCAGCCGGAGACACTGCCTGGAAAATTCCAACCCCGCCAGGGTGGGCTCGCCTCCCTGAAAGGCAATCGTACATTCTCCCTCTGCGTACCGGAAAGTCTCCCTGATGACGCACTCCAGGGTTTCCAGGTCCATCATCCCATAGGACGGCTGGCTACGCTTTGCCATCTCATCCCCGTAAAAACAGTACCGGCATCTCATGTTGCACAGGCCGGAGGCCGGTTTGATCATCACATTAATCCGAGGCATTTTACATTATCCCCCTATATTCCCCATAACTCCACATTTTCACAACCTCCATGGCACCACACTTCCACAGCGCTGTTTTTCCACAGTTCCCATATTTCCAGCTATCACTGCAGGATATGTCTCGCCACATACACGCCGCTGGCGGAGGCGTGGGACAGCGAGTGGGTCACGCCGCTGCCGTCGCCGATGATGTACAGCCCCTTATGCCGACTCTCCAGGTTCTCGTCCAGTTCCACTTCCATATTGTAGAATTTTACCTCCACTCCATACAGCAGGGTATCGTCGTTGGCGGTACCTGGCGCAATCTTGTCCAGCGCATAGATCATTTCCATGATCCCGTCCAGGATCCGCTTGGGCAGCACCAGGCTTAAGTCCCCGGGGGTGGCGGCCAGGGTGGGAGCCACCAGCCCCTCCTGGATCCGCTTCGCATTGCTGCGCCGTCCTCTTACCAGGTCCCCGAACCGCTGCACGATAACACCGCCGCCCAGCATATTGGAAAGCCTTGCAATACTTTCCCCATAGCCGTTGCTGTCCTTAAAGGGCTCGGAGAAATGCTTGGCCACCAGCAGCGCAAAGTTTGTGTTCTCCGTCCTCTTTTCTGGACTTTCGAAGCTGTGGCCGTTCACCGTCACAATGCCGTTGGTATTCTCGTTTACCACGATGCCGTAAGGATTCATGCAGAAAGTCCGCACCTTGTCCTCAAATTTCGAGGTCCTGTACACAATCTTACTCTCGTAAAGTTCATCCGTAAGATGGGAAAAAATCACCGCCGGCAGTTCCACCCGGACGCCGATATCCACCCTGTTGGACTTGGTAGATATCCCCAGTTCGCCGCAGATCTTTTCCATCCATTTGCTGCCGCTTCGCCCCACGGATACAATACACTTTTCACAGGTATAGTTTTCTTCGCCGCACTTTACCGCATAGCCGCCCTCCGTCAGCGCAATGGTATCCACAGGGGTATCAAAGTGGAATTCCACCTTGTCCTTCAATTCCGCGTACAGGTTCTCCAGCACGATAAAATTAATGTCCGTCCCCAGATGACGCACGGAGGCATCCAACAGATTCAGCTGGTTCTGCAGACACAGCTTTTTAAAATGGGTTCCGGCGGTAGAATACAGCTTCGTCCCTTCCCCGCCGTATTTCATATTGATGGTGTCCACATATTCCATCAGCCGGGTGGCATGTTTCTTTCCAATGTACTCGTAAAGAGTGCCGCCGAAGTCGTTGGTGATATTATACTTCCCATCGGAAAAAGCCCCTGCTCCGCCAAAACCGCTCATGATGGAGCAGGATTTACAGCCGATACAGCTTTTTACCTTATCCCCATCAATGGGGCAGTGGCGCTTCTCCAGGGAATGTCCCGCCTCAAAGACTGCTATTTTCAGATCCGGGGACTTCCTGGTCAGTTCATAGGCAGAAAAGATCCCTCCCGGTCCGGCTCCTACTATTATGATATCATACTGCATGGCAATCTCCTCTCTGACAAGCTGCTGTACTCAGCAATTTACTCCATGTCCAATATGCCCTTGCTGCTATCATTCTAACACGACTTTCGGGCCAATTACAAGGGGCTAATGCATCATTGCAAAACAGTCGCCGTACTCCGCCCCCGCCATAACTACCGCGGAAGTATCCAGTTCCAAATACTCTCCTGCGCGTGTAAAAGGAATACTCTGCCCTGTTCGCAGCAACTGTATACCCTGGATTTCCATGGGAACCCTTGCAGTGACACTAAGCGGCATATATGGTTCGTCGTCATAGAGATAAAACAAATATTCCATATCCCCTTTATGTGTAAATCGCAGATTCCTCTTTTTGATATCACCGCAGACCGAGACTTCTGAATCATATATGGCTTCTCCATTGACGGCAATCCATTCTCCCAGCTGACGCAAACGGTGTACTATGGGATGGGGCAGGGCTCCGTCCGGACGAGGCGTTACATTCAACGCAAGATTTCCTCCCTTAGAGACTACATCTGCAAGAGTTCGCACAATTTCCCGGGTAGATCTGTACACGTCATCGTAGCGGAACGAAAAATTATTGCCAATCGTCAGATTTGATTCCCATGGGATGTCCATGACTTTTTCCGGTACTTTCTGCTCCGGCGTGACAATGTTTTCATACGGTCCCCCTACAGTACGGTCACAGACAATTAGATGAGGCTGCGTCGTTGCACGTATCTCTTCAATGATTTCCGCAAGGTGCAGATCCTGCCCCATATTCTCGGGGCGCACCCAGCCGCCATCCAGCCAAAGTGTATCAATCTTTCCATAATGGGTGGTCAATTCCCTGAGCTGCTGGTGAGTATACTGGACAAATTCTTTCCACAATTCCGGATGCTCTTTCGGATCGTAGTTTGTATTCCGACTTGGAGTTGGACCAAATGCCCGGTGCCAGTATGCATCACTGTACCAGTCCGCCTTGGAAAAATACGCCGATATCCCCATACCCTCGCTGCGAAAAGCATCAAACAGTTCCTTAGTCACATTGGCATACTTATGCCTGGAAAAAGGACAATCCGGATGGGTGATCCGATAATTTGTCGTTGCCGTGTCAAACATGCAGAAGCCATCATGGTGTTTGGTAGTAAACAACAAATATTTAAACCCAGATTCTTTTGCCAGTTTTGCCCATCTATCAGGGCGGAAACGGACTGGATTGAAGGTTCGGTTCAGAGTCCAATACTGCTCCTTGAACTCTTCCCCATCGTCCACCCAGTCCACTTCCCGTCTGCTCCAGGCGCGGTCGCCATCGGAGAGAGGCCAGGACGGATTCAGCCCCAACTGTGTCGCCGGAGACCAGTGGATCATCATCCCCAGTTTTAATCCCCTGAACCACTCCAGATGCTTCCTTACCTCCGGTGAATCAGGTGCAACATAGCCGCTTTCATCCGTATAATTATGAGCGCCGTCCGTAATGATTGTCTTTGTCTGTTTCATATACGCCTCCATAATATCTTATTATTATATCTTTTCCCACAGCATCACCAGATCAGGAAATCCTTACTGAGTAATCTCAGGACTGCCTCCGTGAGAAAGTAATCCGCATAAATCAGATCCGTGTGCTGTGCGCCTGTGCTGTGATAGTCCACTTTACATTGCTGCACAATGGAATCCCTGTCCGGATTCCATTCACAGCACTTTTCCGCAATGTTTTTCACAATCAGTTCCGCATATTTCCGGTATAAATTTTTTTCTTCATCCCGTACATGTTCGGCAATTTCCAGCAGACCACAGGCCGCGCAAAGTCCTGCCGAAGCATCCCGATACTCCGGTTCCTGAGGCTGACGGAAATCACAGAGCGGAATATATTCTGTCAATGCAAGATTGGACATAAAATAATGTGCTGCCTTCTTTGCCACATCCAGATATCCCTGATCCATAGTATAACGATAAGATAACGCAAAGCCATACAGAATCCAGGATTGCCCTCTGGACCAGGATGAATATTCCGAATACCCCTGCCCCCGACGAATCCCCTCCGACTCCCCGGTGTCCGGACTGATGCAGGCGATATGTCCACAGGATCCATCTTCCCGGACAAGCGTCTTTTTCACGGTATCCGCATGGTTCTTGGCAATATAATAATATCTGGGATCTTTCAGTTCCCTGGAGGCCCAGTAGAGCAGGGGTATATTCATCATGGAATCCACGATGATCCATCCTGCACAGTTTTCATCCTCTTCCACATTTTCCCGGTTCCACGCACGGATAAACTGTCCTTGGGGGTTATATCTCCCGGCCAGAACACTGGCTGCAGCCAGTCCCCGCACCCGTGCTTCCTCCGATCCGGTCAGACGATAATCAGCCACAGCACTGTGCAGCCACATAAAACCAGTGTCATGGTGCAGTCCTGTAAAACCATGCAGAGCCCTGTCCAACCTTACTTCTACCACTTCCGCACGGCTGCGGTATAACTCCTTTCCCGTGGCATGATACATCTGCCATAATATGCCCGCCCAGAAACCGTTCGTCCACCAATAAATATCTTTTTCCGCGTAATCTTCCTGATAAATCCCATTCACTGTCCGATAAGGAATTCTCTCTCCCATTCGTCCACATTCGGCCTCCAGCTTGCGCTCCATTTTCTGAAAAAGCGATTCCGTCCAGTTTATCATGAAAACATACCTCCTATGTTGTTTCACCTGACTTTTATGTCACCTCTTCCGCCTTGGTACATTGCCCTCTATTCCAGCTTCCCAAAGCGTTCCAGCGCCTCTAAAAGCCTGCCTTCTTCCGCCATCTCCATCAGTTCCCCGCAAAATATATCCACGTTCCCGGCTGCCGGAATCCTTTCCGTTGCATCCAATATCAACAGATCCTGAGACACAGCGCCATATCTTCCTGCCGGACTGAAAGAGTCTGTCCTAAACTCAATATCTATCACTGTGGCAATCTCTTTTTCATTCTTCACAATGGACGGATATAATTCCTTTTTCTGCCAGAACCGCAGTGTAGGACTGCCGCTCCAGACAAGCAATGCCTTTGCGCCGTTCTTCTCCAGGAGCAAAGTATTTCCGGCTGTCTGCCCGCACTTCACGTCCGGGAATAAATGCCAACGCTGAATACTTGCGTCCGGGAGTCTGTCACCTCCGATCATTTCATCCCGAATCAAAAATCCCCTCCGCCTGCAAGAAAGAATCTTTCTCACATGCCTGCTGTGGGTATAAGCATCATGATAGGCTTTTACAAAACATCCTCCCTCCTCCGAAGCAAAAGCGGCCACCGGCGTATCCGGACGCAACACTCCCCATTTGGAAGAAAAAATACAGTCCGGCTGAACAGGCACCCCAAAAGCAAGCACCGTATTATGAGACGACATATTATACAGGTAACCGCGCAGGTCATTGCCTACCGGGATTGTGTGATACAACTCTCTGGCATAAGGTTCGCCAATAAATTCCTGTCCATGAATGTTCACAAACAGCGACAGCAGATCCATATGGTTATGCCCCGTATCCCCACAGTTAACCTTTGCCGACATCAGCAGATAATTTGCGTCCGCCTCCAGACTGCTCTTGGAACAGAAAAATCCTGTTTTGTCATTACAGTAATCCAACGGCACTGTATTGTCCGAATCCCCGTCCACCGTCTCACATCTGTCTTCCTCCCAGCCCATGCGGTGTCCAAGCACAATTTTACAGAACCGGTTCCCCACAGCCTCTGCCCCAGCCCGCAACACTGGGTTGACCAAAGCGCATCCATTATCCCCCGAAGAAGGATAACAGTCTCCAGGCGCACTGATCATGGCAAGAATATCAAAACTCTTGTTGACGCGTCCACAAGTATCCCTGTCTAACAACGCTTCCCCATTTAGACGTGCCAGAAAAACTCCACGGCAGATCATTTCTCCCAGTGCCGCACCACACCAATAGGGAATTGTGTGTTCACTATAACCGCCTTCTTCGTTGAAATCATCCCTGATATGCCGCCGTATCACATCTGCTCCAGGAGCCTTCATCTCTTCAAAAGCCGGGATTTCCGGAAACAATGTTCCCAAAATAAACGGCATCAGCCCACGTTCCCACATATGATGATTATATTTGCGATATGTATCTGTATCAAACCTACGGAACTGTACCCCCAGGAACCATATATGGCAAATTATCTCAAATGCCATATATGGTTCAGCTTCATAAGGCAGCCTGGTATACAGCAGTGTAATATAATTGAGAATGAGCCAGCCCACACTCATAACATCCCTCTCCTCGATCCTGGAGAAATGGGAACTGTTTGGCGCAGTACAGTCTACGATCAGAGGATAGTGCTTCCAGAATAGTTTCAGGAACTCTCCCGCAAATGAAAGTACTTCCCGATTCCCTGTCTCCTGATACAAAATGCTCAGATATTCCATGAAAATACCTCTCACAAAAATGTCAAGAGTCGACCGATGCTTTTTCCCCTGATCCTCAAAAAAATTAAAATGAGGCAGATTCTCATAATTATCCCCCAGATCCAATTCCCTGCGTTCTCTTCCCGGGCGCATATATATGCTGCATCAGTTTTCTGCCGGCGAAAAGGCAAAAGTCTTTCAGGCTGCCCTGTAGCCCCATGGATGACTGGAATAAATACGGATTATCATCCGTTTCCACCGGTGTCAGAGGAAGCTTTCTATAATCGTAATAATAGTGAACATTGTACCTAGTCTCAAAATAATGTACCAGTTCCTGCTTTGCCCTCTGTTTATCCCCACTGTCTAATGCCGTCCTGACTCTTTCCAGTTCCGGGTAATTTAAATATAATGCTGAAAATATGTCCTCATCTGTTATGGTTCTCTCATCATAAGGTATTGCCTTCATTTCCTGCCCTCCATAAAATCCTGCAAACTTCCCGATATTCTGCACCACGGAATCTCAAATCGTTATGAAAATACCTCGCATCAATCTTCCTCCATGGGTGCTGCAATGCCCCGATGGTTGCCATATCCTGCCGGATGGCTGCGCCAGCGCCGGTCTGCTTTCCAGGACAAAGTCTCAAAAGGATCCCCTGACATCTCCAGATGTTCTCTCATCAGACTCCGCATCTCTGCAAGCACATTGGCATAATCCTGCATCTTTCCGACCGTCTCTTCCTCCTCAGCATCATTCCCCACTGCAGCCCTTTCTGCATCCGGCACAAGATTTATCCGCTCCAACGGATCCTTGTCCAGATCGAACAGTTCCTCTCCGCCATCCTCAATATATCGGGTATACTTATATCGCTTTGTGCGGAGCATTCTGCCTGGAGATACTGTAAATCCCCACTCTGTGTGCCATTCTGCCGCCACATAATCCCGCTTCGGCATCTCCTCCCCCGCCAATACGGGCGAAAGATCTCTTCCTCTCAATCCCTCTGGAACAGCTATTCCGGCCTGCCCGCATAGTGTAGGAAAAAGATCCAACAGCGAAGCAAAGCCCCGCCTTATTCCAGGGCATACCCCGGCTCCTTGAAAGATCAGCGGCACTCGGGTGGTCTCCTCGTAAAAACTTACCTGCTTGGTAACCTGTCCTCTGGCCGCCATACCATCACCGTGATCCGCTGTCAGGATAAACAGAGTATTCTCATACGTATATCCATATCTCTCCAGGGCGTCCAATACAGTTCCCACGGATCGGTCCGCCAGAGAAAGATAATAATAATATGCCCTTAGATACTCCCTGAAATTATCCTGGGTCCATCCCTGGGTCTGCGCCTGCCTGTTATTGGTACAGCAGATATAACGCACAGCGGCAGGGCGGTTTTTTATATCCTCAAATTCATAATTCTCCGGAAGCGGCGGAAGCGGCAGCTTACTGTCAACACCGGTATGCGCTCCCTGGTTATCTCCGATCCATCCACAGATATTATGCGGATTCACCAGATCCGTGATCATAAGCAAAGGTCTGGAATCCCTGCGTTCCTCCAGGAAACGACAGGCTGCCTCAACTGTATAGCGGTCACGGTAACTATCCGTATTCAGCCCGAACGCCGGTTCCTCCGCCGGGAACCTGATTTCATCCTCCGCCTCACAGAAGAATCCCCGCAGGGCGCCTCCGTCATGGGTCTTTCCAAAATGTACTGTCTGCCATCCTGCCCGGGTAAAGGTTTCACCCAAAGTAGGCATGGAATCAGGGATTCCATGCTCCGGCCATTTTCGCCCGTTGGAAAGAACCCCTGTCTCATGGGGATAACGGCCGGTCCACAGAGCCGCCCTGGCCGGCTGGCACAAAGGACAGACTGTATAGCAGCCATCAAACACCAGACTGTCCCGGGCAATCCGGTCAATATTTGGTGTCTGGGTAAAGGAGTTTCCATAGGCTGGCAGCGCCCGCCATGTCAACTGATCAAGAAGGAAAACAACAATGTTTTTTTGCATGTGCAGTACCTCTTTTCTTGAGCGTTTCAAGTTTTGTGTAAACTCAAAATCTGATATAAGATTTGTTAATAGTTACGAAGGGGCAGATCGGTTCTGCCCCTATCTGTATTATACAGGGGATTTTTCCCCTGTCAATGCAGCTTCTT
>CATKXX010000058.1 GCA_949840935.1 uncultured Acetatifactor sp.
CGCACAAAAGTAGTGGGCGTGACTTTCCAGAACGACGACGGCGAAAGCAGGCAGGATATATTAAGCCGTATGACGGGCGACGAGGAAATAGAGATAGAGAAAACCACATACAACGGAGAGCCTGCCGTATATGTGAAATGGGGAAATAAAATACTGGGGTATTTATCGGCAGAACTGGCAAAGGATTTGGCGGCAAAGTATCCTAACGCCCGCTACACCGCAGAAATACTGGAAATTTCTGGGGGGGGGGGTACAGACGTTCGGGTGCAATATAGAGCTTGACGTTATTGTAGAAGAGCAGCAGCGCAGCCAGCACACAGCGGGCGAAACGATAGTATATATAGACCGCAGCAGTAAAAAGTACCACAGTAAGCCTAATTGCTCTGGAATGAAAAACCCAAAGGGCATACCGCTAAGCCAAGCAAAGAAAAAATATACAGCTTGTAAGAAATGCTGTAAATGAGCTATGAAATAAGAGCCGCAGACTTGTAAAAGAGTTTGCGGCTTTTCGTCGTATATAGACCACAACGAAAGAGAGGCAGAAACAATGGCAAATAAAAAGGGCAGCCACCAGCTGACAAGGGCGGATAGGATAAAAATAGAGGCGCTGCTTAAAGAGGGCTTGAGCAAGGCGAAAATAGCAAAGCATCTGGGAGTACACCGCAGCACTATATATAATGAGCTGAAAAGGGGAGAATACGAACACCGTAATAGTGACTGGACGACGGAAATAAGATACAGCCCAGACATAGCACAGGAAAAGGCAGAGGAAAATTTAAAGGTAAGAGGCACACAGCTTAAAATAGGCAACGATATTGCATATGCAAATTACATAGAGGACAAGATAGTAAATGAGGATTACAGCCCAGCAGCAGTGCTGGGGGAGCTTAAGGCGCAGGGCAGAGAGGGGGAATTTAATACTACCGTCTGCGTGGCTACCCTTTACAGCTACATAGATAAGGGCGTTTTCCTTAAACTGACTAATAAGGATTTGCCAGTAAAGAAGAATAAAAAGCGGGGCTATAAGAAAGTACGCAAGCAGCAGGCACGGGCGGCAGCAGGCGACAGCATAGAAAAGCGCCCAGAAGAGATAGACCAGCGGGAAGAGTTCGGACACTGGGAAATGGATAGCGTGATAGGCAAGCGGGGAGTGTCTAAAAACGTGCTGCTGGTACTGACGGAAAGAAAGACACGGGACGAGATTATATTTAAGCTGCCAGACCATACCGACGAGGCGGTAGTAGCGGCGCTGGATAGATTAGAGCGCAGATATGGTGCGGATATGTTTAGACAGATATTTAAGACAATCACGGTAGACAATGGCAGCGAGTTTGCCGACGTGAACGGCTTAGAGCGTTCTATACTGGAAGAGGGGGAAAAGAGGACGCATTTATATTACTGCCACCCGTATAGCAGCTGGGAGCGTGGCACGAATGAGGTAACAAATAAAATGGTACGGCGCAAAGTGCCAAAGGGGACAAATTTTGACGACAAGACCGACGAGGAAATAAAGAAAATAGAGGGCTGGATAAACAGCTACCCACGCAGAATACATGGCTACCGTTCTGCTGGGGAGCTTTTCACAGAAGAGCTGGAAAAGCTGGCTTAATATCTGATAGGGCGACTTTGAGAGGCTGGCAGCAGTGGCAGCCTTAAAACTGCGCCCATTCCAGTAAAAGGGAGTTTACAAGGCGGGCGCACTCTGGTATAGTGAGGGTAGCACATCTGCTGTATTTCATTCTGTATAGTTAAATTCTACAAAATACCCACTACCCAATTAGTAAATATGCCGAAAGTGAAAAATTGTTCAAAAAAAGGTTGAAATTTTTAAATCTTATAGAAATTTAAAAAAACTGTTGACGTTATGGGAATTTATGCTATAATATTTAGTGTGTATGCGACAGGGATTGTCGAAGTACATAATATTAACCCAATCAGTCATGTTGCTTGAGGGACTGAAGGGAGGTCGGGTAGAGATGTCGAACGTAATCGTAAAAGAAAACGAAACTTTGGACAGCGCGCTTCGCCGTTTTAAGAGAAGCTGTGCAAAGGCTGGTATTCAGCAGGAGATTCGTAAGAGAGAGCATTACGAGAAGCCAAGCGTCAGACGCAAGAAAAAGTCTGAGGCTGCCAGAAAGCGTAAATATAACTAATGTAAGCACAATCCCCGGTCTGTTCAGAGCGGGGATTCCTGTTTATGTACAGACCGTGTATCGGCGTTGGCCTTTCAGAAGTAAGGGGATGTGATTATGTGGACAAAAGAATTGTTTGGCACGGATGTGTATCATCTGATTGCTGCATTTGTAGTATACAGCGTGATCGGCTGGTTCCTGGAGTCTGTATACATGTCTTTCTGTAACGGGAGATTGACGAACCGGGGCTTCGGGAAGGGCCCGTTCTGCCCCATATATGGATTTGGCGCAGTGACCTGTTATCTGATCATGGGCCCCATGAGGGGGCATTACATAAAGATTTATTTCCTTGGGGCAGTGCTGGCCACCATCTTTGAATTCCTGGTGGGTAAGGCTATGATCCGTTTCCTGGGAGAGCTCTGGTGGGATTACAATGATAAGCCCTTTAATTATCAGGGCATTGTCTGCCTGGAGAGCACGATTGCGTGGGGCTTTTACGCCTTGGGAGTGGTTCATTTCGTCCATGGCTGGGTTTACCGGATCATTGACAGCTTTGATTATGACATGGGGCTGAAGATTGTGTGGACGATCCTGGCGCTTGTATTGGTGGATTACAGCATACAGCTTATGAAGGTGTTCCACGTGGATGTAAAAGAGAAGATTCACCGGCTTCAGAGGCTTGTCTGGAAATAGGGATGAAAAGAAAACGGCTGCCGGAATGATTTGTATGCCGGGGCCAGTCATAAATCCTGCCGCACCTCCATATCCTTTAAAAAGAAAACATACATTTTCTTAGAAAAAGAATGTGGGGTGTGGCTGTTTTTATGTTGAGGATAAGAAAAGGGATTGCCCTGGCCATGGCGGCAGTGATCTGGATACTTTCGGCGGCGCCGGCGAGGGCGGAGGTGGCGGTGTCTTCGCCCTCCGTCATCCTGATGGAGAGCTCGACGGGGCAGGTAATTTATGAATTGAATTCCGCGGAGAGAAGGAGCCCGGCAAGCATTACAAAGATCATGACGCTTCTGCTTACCTTTGAGGCGCTGGATGCCGGAAAGGTAAGCCTGACGGATCAGGTAATGACCAGCGAGTATGCAAGCTCCATGGGAGGCTCCCAGGTATACCTGGCGGCGGGAGAGGTACAGACCCTGGAGACCATGATCAAATGTATCGTGGTGGCGTCGGGGAATGATGCCAGCGTGGCGGTGGCAGAGCACATTGCAGGCAGTGAGCAGGCTTTTGTGGATCTGATGAATGAGAAGGCGGCGGAGCTTGGGATGGTGGATACTCATTTTGAGGACTGCTGCGGGCTTTCTGATTCCGATGAGCACTATTCCTGTGCAAGGGACGTGGCGATCATGTCCAGGGAGCTGACTACAAAGCACCCTGATATCTTCCGCTATACCACCATCTGGATGGAAGACATTACCCATGAGACCAGGCAGGGTACGACTACCTTTACCCTGAGCAGCACCAATAAGCTGCTAAAGCAGTACCAGTGGGCCACAGGCCTGAAAACAGGCTCTACCAGCAAGGCGAAATTCTGTCTGTCGGCCACGGCCAGCAAGGATGGAATTGACTTAATAGCGGTCGTTATGGGGGCGCCGAACAAGGACATCAGATCCCAGGACGCGCAGGCGCTTCTGACCTACGGGTTTGGCATCTGCAAGCTGTACATAGATGAGAATAAGGATCCCCTGCAGCCCATTGCCATAGAAGGCGGCGTGGAGGAGGAAGCAGCCCTGAGATATCAGGGGGAATTCCGCTATCTGGACGTGACGGGCAGTGACCTGGGCAGTGTGGAAAAGGTGATGGATTTCCCGGAGACGCTCCAGGCTCCTGTGGAGGAAGGGACAGAGGCGGGAAGGGTGCGATACCTTATCAACGGGACGGAGATAGGCAGTGTGCCCATACTCTTTGCCGAGAGCGTGGAGAAAGCGGGCTTTGGGGATTATTTCAAAAGGCTTGTGGGGGATTTCCTCCTGTAGATCAAGCCAAAATACGATGGGACGGGAATAGTAATGATAGATGTGATTATTTCGATAATATGTGTTATTATAATGGTATGCGTCTGGTTCCTGCTGTATGACAGCAACCGGTTCGTAGTCAGGACACATGAAATAACGGATGAAAGGATCCGCAGGCCCCTGCGCGCGGTGGTGCTTGCAGATTTACACAACAAGCGTTATGGAAAAGAGAACGAGAGGCTTCTGGAGGCAGTCAGGACATGTGAGCCTGACTGCATTTTGATAGCGGGTGATATGCTTACTGCAAAGCCCGGGAAAAGCTTTGAACCGGCGCTGCAGGTCTTGAGGGAGCTGAAAAAGGACTATCCCGTTTATTATGGCAACGGTAACCACGAGCATCGCCTGAAGCTGTATCCCCGCAGCTATGGGGACATGGCGAAGCGGTATGAGGCAGCCCTGGGGGAGCTGGGGATAGAGCCCATGGTGAATACCCACGCAGCCCTGCAGCCCTGGGGAATTGTGATCTACGGCTCGGAGATAGACAAGCTTTATTACAGGAGGTTTAAGGTGCAGGACATGGATCAGGATTATCTGGAGCGTCTTCTGGGGGTTCCGGATCCCGGCGTCTACAATGTGCTTCTTGCCCACAATCCCGATTATTTTCCCTATTACGCAGAATGGGGTGCCGACCTGACCATATCCGGCCATGTGCACGGGGGGATTGTCAGGATCCCTTTTCTGGGGAAGGGGGTCGCTTCCCCATGCGTCAGGCTCTTTCCAAAGTATGACGGCGGCCTGTTTTACGAGAAGGGAAAGACCATGCTGTTGAGCAGGGGGCTGGGGATACATACGATTCCCTTCCGGCTGTTCAATCCCGGCGAACTCTGGGTCGTGGACTTCCGGCCGGGGAAGGCTGAGTGACGAATATATGTTCTTTCTTGCATTATCCGGCAAAAATAGATACAATAGTGGGCGGCACAAATTTTGACTGATATGCGCTCAGAGGCGCACGCGGGGGTGTAGGGATGGCGATACCCGTAAAGCTTGAAGTGTTTGAGGGCCCGCTGGACCTTCTGCTTCATCTGATCGACAAGAATAAAGTAGATATCTATGATATCCCGATCGTAGAGATTACGGAGCAGTACCTGGATTATATCAGGCGGATGGAAGAAAGCGATATGAACGTGATGAGCGAATTCCTGGTTATGGCAGCTACCCTGATCGATATTAAATGCCGTATGCTCCTTCCCAAGGAGGTAAACGAGGAAGGGGAGGAGGAGGATCCCAGGGCGGAGCTGGTTCAGAAGCTGCTGGAATACAAGATGTATAAGTTCATGTCCTTTGAGCTTCGCGACCGCCAGGTGGATGCTGCCAGAAATATGTATCGGGAAAAGAAGCTTCCGGCGGAGGTGGCCGATTATCGGCAGCCCATTGATTATGAGGAGCTGATGGGGGATATGACGCTGAACAGGCTGCATGAAATCTTTAAATCCATGCTCCGCAGGCAGGAGGACAAGATTGACCCCATACGCAGCCAGTACGGGAATATCGAGAAGGACGAGATAGATATGGATGTGAAGATGCTCTATGTGGAGGCTTATGCAAGGGAGCACAGGAATTTCAGCTTCCGGAAGCTTTTGGAAAAGCAGTCCAGCAGGATGGAGATCATAGTCACATTCCTGATCATACTGGAATTAATGAAGACCGGGAAGATATTAATCAGTCAGGAGTATATTTTCGGCGATATCATGATTACGGCAGTATAGCATTTATTTATTCCTGCGGCGTGCAGGCAGACAGGAAGGAAGGGCATGGAGGATTAAGATGGACAAGACCAGGGCGCAGGCAGTGATCGAGGCAGTGCTGTTTACCATGGGCGAAGCGGTGGAGGTCGGCAGGCTTGCCAGTGTGATAGAGGAGGACATAAAGACCACAAGACAGATCCTGGAGAATATGGAAAAGGAATATGCGGCGGAAAACAGGGGGATTTACCTGACCTGGTTTGATAATTCCGTCCAGATGTGCACCAAGGCGGAAATGTATGAGTACCTGATCAAGATTGCCAGAGCCCCCCGCAAGCTGGTGCTGACGGACACGGTGCTGGAGACGCTTTCCATCATTGCGTACAAGCAGCCCATTACCAGGGTGGAGATCGAGCGCATCAGAGGCGTCAGCTGCGACCATGCCATCAATAAGCTTCTGGAGTATGACCTGATCACGGAGCTGGGGCGCCTGGACGCTCCCGGAAGGCCCCTGCTGTTCGGGACTACGGAGCAATTTCTGCGCTGTTTCGGGGTGGGAAGCCTGGAGGAGCTGCCGGAATTGAATCCCGTGCAGATGGAGGAATTTAAGCAGCAGGCGGAGGCGGAGGTCCAGCTTCAGCTTGACGTTTAGGCAGAGAGGGTGCCGGCGGCTTTTTCAGGGGCCGGGAAAATCGGTAACATAGGACAAGGAAACAGCCTCATATATTATAAAAAATCCCAAAGAAGTGAGTGTGGATGAAAAAGAATATAGGGGGCTTTTTTTGCGCCCTGCTCCTGGCTCTGGCCGTTCCGACGGCTGTCCTGGGGGCGGAACAGGATGGGGGGGATCCGGCAGGGGATATTTCCCTGTATGCCACGGCAGCGGCCCTGGTGGATGCGGATTCCGGCAGGATCCTGTATGGGAAAAACGCGGATACGCCCATGGCCATGGCCAGCACCACCAAGATCATGACCTGTATCCAGATCCTGGAGCATGCGGATCCGGAAGAGACTCTGACGGTTTCCGCTTATGCGGCGGGGATGCCCAAGGTTAAGCTGTACATAAAACAGGGGGAGGAATATCGGGTGGGCGACCTGCTTTACTCCCTGATGCTGGAATCCCATAATGACACGGCGGTGGCCCTGGCGGAGCATGTGGGAAGAAAGTATCTGCCGGAGGAGCTGCGGGAAAAGCCGGCATCCGAATATACCGCGGAGGAGAGCCAGATGGCGGTGGCGGCTTTTGCGGCGCTGATGAATGCAAAGGCGGCGGAGCTTGGCTGTGAGAACACATGGTTTATCACGCCGAACGGCCTGGATGCCACAGAGACCATCACCCTCACGGACGGAAGCACCGTGGAGAAGGAGCATTGTACCACGGCGGCGGAGCTCGCCAGGATCATGGCGTACTGCATCGGGGAGTCCCCCCAGAGAGACGCCTTCCTGGAGATCACCCGGCGGGCAGATTACAGCTTCACGGCCAACGGCCGGGGCTTTGTCTGTACGAACCATAATGCGTTCCTGTCCATGATGGACGGGGCCCTCAGCGGCAAGACCGGTTTTACCAACAAGGCGGGATACTGCTATGTGGGGGCGTTGGAGAGGGACGGAAAGACCTTTGTGGTGTCTCTCCTTGCCTGCGGCTGGCCTAATAACAAGACGTATAAATGGAGCGATACCAGGGAGCTGATGGAGTATGGCCTGGAGAATTATACCTACAAGAGCTTTCTGGATGAAGGAACCCGGTTTGACGAGAAGCTGCTGCAGCCCGTTCCCGTGAGAAACGGGAGGACGGACATCCTGGGTGCGACGGCATATACGGCCCTGGAGGTGGCGGGCCGGAGGGACAATGACTGCAGCGGTACAGATCCCCGGGCTGAGGATGGCCGCGGCGGCCAGGGAGCAGCCGGCGGTGATACAGGTGCTTTGGCAGGCCGGGGAGCCGGCGGTACAGATGCCATGGCGGAGGGGGAAAGACAGGGCCTTCTGCTTCGCGAGGACGAGGAAATCCGGGTGGAATATGAATGGAGAAGGGAATTGGAGGCGCCGGTAAAGCAGGGGCAAACCGTGGGGACTATCCGGTATATCGTGGATGACAGGGCTTATCTGACAGAGGAGATCGTGACGGTGCAGGGGGTGGAGGAGATTGAGTTTGACTGGTGCCTGGAGCAGGTTCTGCGCCGCTTTCTGATACGGAAATAAAATAGGTGAGTTGAAAAAGTGAATTCCACTTTGCGAGATTAAATTCCACTTTGAAAAAGTAAATTCCACAGGAATACAAAAAAATAAAGATTTAATATATGAAATACCCAGGATCAGAGTTAAAATACAAG
>CATKXX010000059.1 GCA_949840935.1 uncultured Acetatifactor sp.
CATGCTTGCATGAGCAGGCGATTTCAGGAGCTTATGACGAGCAACGCGAACCCGGAAGGTGAAGCCTTACGGGTCTGCTCATGCCCGGCGGAGGGAGACAGAAGCGAGTGAAAGGAGGACATTATGATTTTAAAGTTGAAAAGGCTTGTAAGACAATGTTTTGTGGGGGAGCTGACCTTGCCGAAGGTGATCTTCTGGCTGATCGGCATCAACTGTGTGCTGGCAGGAGTGGTGTACGGGCTGTGCGTTGCGCCGCTGACCCACGGAGTTACTATTGGATGCAATAACGGCAACCACATTTACCCGTGGGACGGGGATGGGGAGGATGAAGAAGAATGAAGATTACATTAAAGGACGGCTCCGTGAAGGAGTACGGGGAGAGTAAGAGCGTTTACGACATTGCGCTGGATATCAGCGAGGGCCTGGCCAGGGCGGCCTGCTGCGGCAAGGTGGACGGCCAGGTGGTGGATCTGCGGACGGTTTTAGACCGGGACTGTGAATTGAGCATTTGCACCGCCAGTGATCCCGAGGGCCTGGCGGCTATCCGCCATACCGCTTCCCATGTGATGGCGGAGGCGGTAAAGCATTTATTCCCGGATGCGAAGCTGGCCATCGGCCCCAGCATTGACACCGGATTTTACTATGATTTTGACCATGAGTCCTTCTCCAGGGAAGATCTGGATGCCCTGGAAGCCGAGATGAAGAAGATCATCAAGCAGGGGGCGAAGCTGGAGAGATTTACCCTGCCCAGGGAGGAAGCCATCCGGTTCATGGAGGAAAAGGGCGAGCCCTATAAAGTGGAGCTGATTCGCGACCTGCCTGAGGATGCAGAGATTTCCTTCTACAGCCAGGGAGAATTCGTGGATCTCTGTGCCGGCCCTCATCTGATGAGCACGAAATCCATCAAGGCATTCAAGCTGATATCTTCTTCCATGGCATATTGGAGGGGGGATTCCAATAAAGCGCGCCTGCAGCGAATCTACGGGACTGCCTACAGTAAGAAGGAGGAGCTGGCAGAGCATCTGGAGAGGATGGAGGATGCGAAGCGCCGGGATCACAATAAGCTGGGCCGTGAGATGGGGCTGTTCACTACTGTGGATGTGATTGGCCAGGGCCTGCCTTTGTTCACTCATAAAGGGACAAAGATGATCATGAAGCTCCAGCGATGGATTGAGGATCTGGAGGAGAACGAGTGGGGCTATATCCGCACCCGCACCCCCCTGATGGCGAAATCCGACCTGTATAAAATGTCAGGCCACTGGGATCACTATAAGGACGGCATGTTTGTGCTGGGGGATGAGGAAAAGGACAAGGAAGTATTTGCCCTGCGGCCCATGACCTGCCCTTTCCAGTATTATGTCTATAAAAGCGAACAGCATTCCTACCGCGACCTGCCCATCCGCATGGGCGAGACCTCCACGCTGTTCCGTTCCGAAGATTCCGGTGAGATGCACGGCCTCACCAGAGTGAGGCAGTTTACCATTTCTGAGGGGCACCTGATCGTACGCCCCGATCAGATGGTGGAGGAATTCAAGGGCTGTATGGCGTTGGCCAAATACTGCCTGCAGACCCTGGGGCTGGAGGAGGATGTGACATACCACCTCTCCAAATGGGATCCCGACAACCGGGAAAAGTATATCGGGGAACCGCAGGTGTGGGAGGAAACCCAGCAGCATATGCGGGATATTTTAAACGAGCTGCAGATTGATTTTGTGGAGGATGTGGGGGAGGCCGCTTTCTACGGGCCCAAGGTAGACATTAACGCCAGAAATGTGTACGGCAAGGACGACACCATGATCACCATTCAGTGGGATGCTCTGCTGGCGGAGCAGTTTGACATGTATTTCATTGATCAGAACGGCGACAAAGTCCGCCCTTATATTATCCACAGGACTTCCCTTGGCTGCTATGAGAGGACTCTGGCATGGCTGATCGAGAAATATGCCGGGAAATTCCCTACATGGCTCTGTCCTGAGCAGGTACGTGTCCTGCCCATCTCGGAGAAGTATGAGGATTATGCGGAATCTGTGCGCAGGCAGTTAAAGGAAAGAGGAGTAGATGTAACGGTGGACAACCGCTCCGAGAAGATCGGCTTTAAGATCCGGGAGACCAGGCTTGCCAAGGTGCCTTATATGCTGGTGGTAGGCGAGCAGGAGGCAGAGAGCGGGCTGGTGTCCGTCAGAAGCCGTTTTGCCGGCGATGAGGGACAGAAGCCCCTGGCGGAATTCATGGATCAGATCTGCGAGGAAATCCGCACCAAAGCCATCCGGAAAGAAGAAGCCCAGGAAGGGCAGAAGTAAAATTGATATAAAAATATGCAGGTATAGTTTTCTCCAAAGCTTCCATAATAACAGTAGGTCTGTGGACAGGCCGCACTGAATATGGAAGACGACAGTACACTATGGTGGAAACAATGCTCCATGGTGGAAATTGAACAGGAGGAAACAATATGGCAGATTTGAAATGTTCCGTTGAAAATTGTATCTATAACGATCAGCATTTATGCAGTAAGGGTGATATCATGGTAGGCGGCAGGCATGCAAGCAGCTGCGATGATACCTGCTGCGAAAGCTTTGTACAGAGGAGGGAGGGGCGGGATACCTTCAGAAATTCAACCGCCCATCCCAGCAATACCATTCACATTGACTGCGAGGCGTGTAACTGCGAATATAACAGCGACTACAAATGCACCGCAGGGCATGTTGACATCTGCGGCTGCGGGGCCTGCAGCTGCGAAGGGACCGCATGTACAACATTTACCGATAAATAGCTGTGACAGGCCGGAAGGATCTTCCTGCGGAGCCAGGACAGCGGCGCAGGGTAATTTTGCAAATGACAGACAATTCAAAAGACGTGCCAGAAAAGTAAAATTATGTATTGACAAATAGATTGCCGTGTGATATCCTGTTTGCTGTGTGAGGAACACAACAGCAAGCAGAGTATCCACTCTCACCTTACGGCAATCGGGCCAGTAAGCGTTCACATTTTATATGCACTGCCTGCAGCTGTATGGCATATTGTTATAGCAGGGGCATGCGGAAGGTGAGTTCAGGTGGATAGGTATGCTGTCCACCTTTTTTAATTATTTTCTTATGTATGGAGGTACACGGCCATTAGCGATTTAATGATTAACGAACAGATTAGGGACAAAGAAGTACGTCTGATTGGGGAGAACGGGGAACAGCTTGGTATCATGTCTGCCAGGGAAGCTATGAAGATAGCGGAGGAGGCGGAGCTGGATCTGGTGAAGATCGCACCTGCCGCAAAGCCCCCTGTATGTAAAATTGTTGATTACGGCAAGTACAGGTATGAGCAGATCCGGAAGGAAAAGGAAGCGAGAAAGAAGCAGAAGATCATTGAAATCAAGGAGATACGTTTGTCTCCCAATATTGATACCAATGACCTTAACACGAAGGTCAATGCCGCAAGAAAATTCCTTACCAAGGGCGACAAGGTTAAGATCACGCTTCGGTTCCGCGGCCGTGAGATGGCGCATATGAACAACAGCAGGCATATTCTGGATGATATTGCGGAAAGCCTGTCAGACATTGCTGTGGTGGAGAAGGCTCCTAAGGTGGAAGGCAGAAGCATGACAATGTTTTTAACTGAAAAGCGTTGACCGCTGTAAGTTAAGATAAATTTATTTAAAGTTTAGGAGGAAACCGTTATGCCCAAAATGAAGACAAGCAGATCAGCTGCAAAGCGTTTTAAAGTAACCGGAACAGGTAAATTAAAGAGAAGTAAGGCATACAAGCGCCATATCTTAACCAAGAAGACGAGGAAGAATAAGCGTAATCTCAGAAAGCCTGCAATTACCGATGCAACGAATGTAAAGAACATGAAGAAGATTTTACCCTATTTATAAGTCAGGTGAGGAGGAATAAGACATGGCAAGAATTAAAGGCGGCATGAATGCCAGGAAGAAACACAATAGAGTATTAAAGCTTGCGAAGGGCTACAGAGGAGCCAGGAGCAAGCAGTACAGGGTAGCGAAGCAGGCTGTTATGAGGGCGCTGGCGAGCTCCTATGCGGGCAGAAAAGAGAGAAAGCGCCAGTTCAGGCAGCTCTGGATCGCACGTATCAATGCGGCGGCAAGAATGAACGGCCTTTCCTACAGCAAATTTATGTATGGCCTGAAGCTGGCAGGCGTTGATGTAAACAGGAAGATGCTGGCAGAGATGGCAGTGAACGATGCAGAGGGCTTTAAGACCCTGGCAGAGCTTGCAAAGGCTAAGATTGCTTAACGGCAGAACATAGATTACAGGCCCGGCAGATAAAAGGGTAATGGTTCCGCTCATGAAATGATTTACGTACGAAAATATGGCGTACGGGTCATTTCATGGGAGGGCTGTTGAAAGAAACGGCCGTAAAAGGATATTTAAATATGTCTGCAGAGATATTGCAAAAATATTTCTAAAAAATAGCTGTTCAAATCCAGATTTGTGTGATATAATAATTTTGTTCAGGAGAGGACAGTGTATTGTGCAGGATTAGTACATCGGTAGTATGTCAGCTTCCCAAGCTGAAGAGGCGGGTCCGACTCCCGTATCCTGCTTTTCTTTATGGAAAATGAATTAAAGTCCCGGGTGTATGTATATATGAAGACGGGCGGGTGAATGGGATACCAAAGTGTCTGAAAGGCATGTTGGTATTTTTTTTGCCTCAGCGGGCAATGAGATACGTTTGGTAAACGGATACTGCAACGTCTCCTATGCTTGAATCAGAACGGACAGCAGGGATATGTGATGGATTTCATGCCCGTTTCCGAACGTGGGAGGGTATGCCGCAAATTAGAGGGCAGGCTGAGCTGATTCCATGAACAGGCAGTTCCGTGAAATTTATTTGATATATTTTGAATATTTTAATTTGAAGCGGGGATAATATGCTCCTGTAAGGGAAGTGAAAATGTTTTGTTGCTGAAGCGGAATGTGAATGTGCGAAAGCAGCGGGGAAATGGGGATTACGATGAAGCTGTCATTCAGATGGTATGGTAAAGAAGATAAGGTGACACTGAAAAATATCAGGCAGATTCCCGGAATGCATTCTATTGTGACCGCAGTTTATGATGTGCCTGTGGGTGAAGTCTGGAGCAGAGAGAGTATTGGTGTGCTGAAAAGGCAGATTGAGGATGCCGGATTAAAATTTGAAGTGGTGGAGAGTATTCCCGTCCATGAGGATATCAAGCTTGGGAAAAAATCCCGTGACAGATATATCGACAACTATTGTGAGAATATCCGCCGGGTGGCCGGGGCGGGGGTAAAATGTATCTGCTACAACTTTATGCCCGTATTCGACTGGACCAGGACGGAGCTTGCCCATCAGCTGCCGGACGGTTCTACCACCCTTGCTTATTATCAGGAGCAGGTGGACAGAGCGGATCCGCTGCAGGGCGACAGCGACCTGACCCTGCCCGGATGGGATGCCAGTTACTCCAGAGAAGAGCTTAAGGGTGTGGTTGAAGAATATCGCGCCATGACAGAGGAGAGCCTGTGGGAGAATCTGGAATACTTTATCCGGAAGATCATCCCTGTGGCCAGGGAATGTAATGTGAATATGGCAATCCATGAGGACGATCCCTGCTGGAGTATTTTCGGACTTCCCAGAATCATCACTTGTGAGGAAAATCTGGATAGATTCTTAAGCCTGGCAAATGTGACAAACAACGGTATCACTCTCTGCACCGGCTCCCTGGGCTGCTCCGGGCATAATAATGTGGCAAAGCTGGCGGCAAAATACGCGGCCATGGGAAGGATTCACTTCGTCCATATGCGGAATGTGGCAGTATTGGAAAATGGATTTGAGGAACGGGCCCATCTTTCCTCCTGCGGCACACTGGATATGTATGCCATAATGAAGGCGCTCCATGACAATGACTTCCACGGCTATATCCGTCCCGACCATGGAAGGATGATCTGGGGAGAGACAGGTCGGCCGGGCTACGGGCTCTATGACAGGGCCCTGGGAGCAACGTACCTCAACGGTTTGTGGGAGGCGCTGGAGAAACAGTGAGGCCTCAGTTTGTGGTGATGGTTTTGAAAAATTGAGATAATGATCCTCGATAGCTCAATGGTAGAGCACTCGGCTGTTAACCGAGTTGTTGTAGGTTCGAGCCCTACTCGGGGAGCTATAATTGTCGCTTGAAGTGGAAAACGCCGAAAAATGTGATTGAAAAAGCTCACAAACTTTAATTTTACGGCGATAGAAACCAACTTATCATTAACGCTGACCACTTTCATTAGTGGTCGGTTCTCTGCTTTTCTGTTACGCAATAGAACGCCATTTTTGAGAGCAGATCTAAAAACCCTTGCCCCGTCATTTCAACGCCCGTACAATCTGCCGATTGTTTCATCACGGTAGCCAACGAAGCAATACAGCAATAGGACTTCGTATCTTAATTGCGGCAATCTTGATAATGCCGTTGCTAACCGTTCATCATCAACGGTAACTTTCTTTCCCAACACAAGAAATACAGTCGGCTTGTCCTGGTTTTTAAAGTAGCTGTCCATAGCAGACGGTTCAAAATATTTTGCCGGCATAAGGTAGTCAAGGAATATTTCCCGTTCTTCTTTCCGATTCAAATCCCGCCATGCGTTAATGGTTTCATGGCGCAGGACAATCTTACAGAAAATATGAAACGCATATTCGATATATTTCGTGAATTGTTCGGAATATATCATTCTCTATCACTCCCTTTCTTCCCAGTGGGGCAATTACATCAAGAACCCATGCAGAATATATCTACATAGGTTCTTGGGTAGCATGAGTTATTAAGACATATTAAATGATATGTGTATTCATATCCATAGACACAATAATCCTTGCTGATAATTTGGCTTTTTTGACAGGTCAACAGCCGTTGGATTTTGCCGATATGGTTTATGCTTCATGGCGGTTGCTTCCTTTTAATTGCCGTGTCAAAGAAATGTGTGAAAAGACCTTTGCTGTACGATTGCTTTTTTTGACACCGTACAGCCGATTGAATTATCAAAAAGAGCCGATAACAGCAGTTCAAAATCTGCGTGCTATCGGCTCTGCGTCTGTGCGTCTGGCTCTTTGATAACCGAAATATGAAATTGTGTTACACTGATTAAGATTTCCTGCTTGCATTTAGGGCAGAACAGCGGGAAATTCCGAAGCTCTGTGTCTGACCGCATTTTAATGCGTGTCTTGCTTCCGCAAACAGGGCATAATAACCATTTGAATTGCTCGTTCCCGTCATGATTCATGGTTCTTATTC
>CATKXX010000060.1 GCA_949840935.1 uncultured Acetatifactor sp.
AATATTATCAGGAAATGGAGTTTAAGTATTTTAAAGATGATGGAATTGACAAAACAGAAATTATCAATGAAGAAAAAACGATTTGTAATAAGCCTGTCACCAATTAAATATTTGGAAGAGGTGTTGGAATTTTAAAAAAGAGTGATCGTGAGAATTTGAAGAATAGGAGTGTTCATGCGTTTGTCGTGCAGAGGTTACGGTTCCCTCTTGACAGACGTACACATATGTATTAGTATGTATTTAGCAACACTAAATATAAGGAGGTGTTTCCGGGTGCCTAATATCCTTTATTTTGCAATTTCCTTCCTGGTGAGCCTGATCTTTGTCGTATTGGGGATCCGGCAGTGCAGGAGCAAGTCTCCCGTGACAATGAACACCGGGGAGAAGCCTCTGCGGCCGGAGCAACTGAGCGACGTGAAGGCATGGAATACTGGACATGGAAAAGCGTTTATCGTGTATGGCATCCTGCTGATGGCCACCCTTGATGCCTTTCCTCTTATCTTAAGCGTTGGGAGTGCGGATATTGTGGTGACGGTGGTGGCCTTTATCCTGGCAGTGGCGCTGGAGCTGGTGGGACTGATGGCATATCACGGGAGGCTGGAACGGAAGTACAGGATTAAATGACAGGACAGAGGACAGGATGGTGAAGGGTTGAAACAGAAATATGAGCAGCAGATGAAAAAGGGAGTGCTGGAAATGCTGGTGCTGCAGCTTCTTTCTGAGAGAGAGAAATACGGATATCAGCTGATCTGCGAACTGAGAGAGCAGAGCGACGCCATGTTCCTGTTGAAGGAGGGGACGCTGTACCCCATCCTCTACCGCATGGAGGACGACGGGCTTGTGGAAGGCAGGTGGAGCGAGCCTGCGGGCAGGGAAGTCTCCAGGAAGTATTATGGTATCACTGCGGAAGGCAGGGAAACACTGGATCAGCTCAGGGCGCTGTGGGACAGGTTTGTGGCGAATGTGGAACATATCATGAAATGATATGGAAGTATGGAAGAAGAAGGAAAATTTATTTTCTGCGGAGGCATATGTGCTGTGGAAGGGAAAATAAAGGCGGGAGGTGCAGGAATGAATGCGGAAAAATATGCGGGTAAGGTGGCAAGATACCTGAGATGCCCCGGCAGGAAAAAGAGGGAGATCCGGAGGCAGATCGCAGCGGATATACAGGCGGCTGCGGAGGAGGGCCGGCCCCTGGAACAGGTCGTCCGTGACATGGGCGAACCGAAAGCGCTGGCGGCGGAATTCAATGAAAGCTTCAGCGAGGCGGAGAAGAAGGCCGCGGGCAGGGCGAAATTATGGAAGATTCTGGCCGTTGTGCTGGCGCTCCTGGCTCTGCTTGCGGCCGCGGTTTGGTGGGCGCTGCCCAAGATGAAATATTTAAGCGACAGTAATGTGTTCTCGGCGGACGAGGTGCAGGAGCAGGCGGAGAGGATCCTTACTTTATTTAACGAGGATGACCCTGCGGGGATGCAGCCTTATCTCTCGGAGCAGATGCGGGAGATCATGACCGGGGAAAACATGGAGCAGATGAAGCTTTTTATCGGCCCTGACTGGGGGAAAATGAATGGGATCGGCAATGTCTATTCCATGGAGATCAGCCAGATGGGGAAAAGGTATGCCACAGTGCAGATGACCGTTTCTTATGAAAAGGTCAGTGTGACCTATACCATGAGCTTTGACACAGATCTGAACCTGGCGGGTTTTTATTTAAAATAAAGAGAGGGGTGTCGTCCTGATGGGGGGGATATTTGCCATGATGTGGTATCATTGCGCACTGGAGCGTTCGCTTTTGGTGAAGTGACACAGAATGAATTTTTAATCTGCGAAGGGAAGGAGGGATATCATGTATTTTTTTCTGTTTGCGATGAATCTTTTGATTCCACTGATTATGCTGGGCTTCGGGAGGATCTTTCTGAAAAGCGCTCCCGGGGAGATCAACAAAGTATACGGCTACAGGACGTCCATGTCCATGAAGAACAGGGATACCTGGGAATTTGCCCATAAATACTGCGGCAGGGTGTGGTGCAGATGGGGCCTGGGGCTGCTGCTGTTTTCGGCGGCGTTTATGCTCTTTGCAGCCGGGATGGACGAGGAAGCGATGGGGATTGCGGGGGCGGTGCTCTGTGTCCTGCAGGTGGTTGTGCTGATCGCTTCCATTTTTCCCACGGAGAGGGCTCTGAAGCGGACTTTTGACAGGGACGGAAAGCGGCGCAGCGCAGGCTGAGCGGGAAGAAACGGTTGAACACTCTTTTTACTTGTGTTATAATTTGGAGCGATTGCAGGCCGGGAATGGAAATGCCTGCAAAATCCTACAGGGAAAAGGAGTTTTGTAAAAATGTTGAGAAAAATATGGAAGCTGGCCGTGACTGCGGCGCTGGTATTTGCGTTGACAGGCTGCGGCAGCGGGGAGCAGGGCACCGGGGACGGCGCGGGCGCGTCGGATGCACAGGGTGCCGCAGGGGCACCGGAGGGCGGGGCGTCTTCCACAGCGCAGGACGCCGCAGGGGCTTCAGGGCAGGAGCAGGCGATCGATCCCGCGGGCCTGCACCATGTGGAGATCACGGTTAAGGACTATGGGACTATCTCCGTGGAGCTGGACGGTGACGCGGCGCCGATCACTGTGGAAAATTTCCTGAAGCTTGCCGGCGACGGCTTTTATGACGGGCTTACGTTTCACCGCATCATAAGCGGATTTATGATCCAGGGCGGAGACCCGCTGGGGAACGGGACAGGGGGATCCGGCCAGAACATCAAGGGAGAGTTTTCCTTGAATGGCGTGGAGAATGACCTGTCCCACACCAGGGGCGCCATTTCCATGGCGCGCTCGGCGAAGATGGACAGCGCCAGCTCCCAGTTCTTTATCGTCCATCAGGACAGCACGGCCTTAGACGGGCAGTACGCCTGCTTCGGCTATGTGACGGAGGGCATGGAGGTGGTGGACGCCATCTGCGAAGCCACTCCCGTAACGGACGGCAACGGTACTGTGGCTGCAGAGAACCAGCCCGTGATCGAGAGCATCAAGGTCATTGACTGAGAGTGAGAAGAAAATGTGACAGAGTGGCAAATTGCACAAGGAGCCACTCTGTTTTTATGAGCTTTTTTCACAAAAATCCAAATTTCAGGCATAATATTTTGACAATTTGAAGTTTAATCTGTTAAAATAAGGATATAACAATAGATAGAAATACTACAATAGGGAGAGTGTGACAGTTTACTGACAATTGGAAAGACAGTTGCCGTCCGACCCGGGGTTGGTGACGAGAAACCGCCTGCCGCGGCAGAAAGGAGATTTTTGTGTTTGAAATTGGTGAATATGTGATTTGTGGAAATAAGGGTGTCTGCAGAGTGGAAGATATTACTACACTGGATATCACCGGCGTGGATAAAAAACGGAAATACTATATTTTAAAACCGAAGTATGTGTCGGGAAGTACTGTTTATGTACCTGTGGATGCTGCAGGGGAGTCCATGCGCAAAATACTGCAGCCGGAGGAGGCAAAGAAGCTGATCAGCCGGATTCCCCATATACCGCTTCTGACATTCGCCGATGATAAGCTCTCTGAGCAGACTTATAAGGAATGCATGAGGTCGAACAGCTGCGAGGAGCTGGTAAGAGTCATCAAGACGATTTACAGCAGGAAGAAGAAACGTATTGAGGCAGGGCGGAAGGTTACTGCCGTGGACGCGAAATACAGCCATCTGGCGGAGGAAAGCTTGTACGGGGAGCTTGCGGTATCCCTGGGGATTGAAAGAGATGAAGTAGAAGCGTATATTGCAGGTGAAATTGAAAAAAACTCTTTACTTTTCGGATAAAAAGTACTATCCTATTGTTGAAAACGATGACGAGAACAGTAGCCTGGCGGAAGCCCCCAGAGAGAACCGCCCGCGTTGTGTCCTAGACGCGGAGCTGTGAGCGGTTTGGCAGGAAGCCTTGTGAAAACCATCTCCGAGTGGCTCTAATACAGCCCGGCAGCTCCCGTTACGAGCAAAGGAAGGCGGCATATTGACCGGATAAAGGTAAATGTGCAACAAGGGTGGAACCGCGTGTAACCGAAATGAGCGTCCCTTGCAATGAAAATTGCAGGGGACTTTTTGCGCGAATGAGCAGAGTCAGAAGCGAGTGAAAGCGCATGCCATGCTTGCATGAGCAGGCGATTTCAGGAGCTTATGACGAGCAACGCGAACCCGGAAGGTGAAGCCTTACGGGTCTGCTCATGCCCGGCGGAGGGAGACAGAAGCGAGTGAAAG
>CATKXX010000061.1 GCA_949840935.1 uncultured Acetatifactor sp.
GAATAAACATTCTGCATAAGCGTTTTTCGGTCATCTGTTGACAATGCTCCATAATCGCAATATATCATTGTTGCAAAATCAAAAGCCGTATTTAATTCCATGTTCAAATAATTTTGATATAAATATGCAATATCCAATCCCTGTTTTAATGCAGAATTTTTCGCATAGTCTATTGACCTCTTAGAAAAATCAATACCTGTAACATAGTAACCTTGTCTTGCAAATTTCTCTGCATATATTCCCGGACCACATCCAATATCACAAAGTAACGGATAATCTATTGGTGATACAAGCTTCGTTATCCATGCAACAGATTATTCAATAAATGCATGTTTCCTGCTTGCTCCGTCAAATTCTGGATTGAGATGAGCCTTTAGCATTTGCATGGAGATATGCTCATCATTCCAAAATTCACCCTCCGTTTTTTTGTAAAGGATTGGTTTTTCTAAAACAGTTTCGATATTCTTTAACATTACTTCTCCTTTCTGTGAGCAAAAGAAAAAGCCGTAGATTTTACTCTACGACTAATCGCTCAAATGACGAAGAATAGTTAAGAGTAAAATAAAATCAAACATTAGGCATAAAAACAAAACTGTAATAACATCCTATCACACAGAAAGAAGTAAATGCGGTATTTGACGAACAGGTGAAGCGCTGTGCCGGCATTTTGCAGCAGAAAACGAAGGAATATACCGGAGATGACACGGACCGCCTGGGAGCTTTCAAGGCGGCCGCGGCCTTACAGCACACCACCCCGGAGCGGGCCCTTGCAGGGATGCTGGCGAAGCATATCGTGTCTTTGTATGACATGTGCTTTGCGGACAGCGTTTCCTATGAGGAAAGCGTGTGGGATGAAAAGATCACGGACAGCCTCAATTATCTGTTCTTACTGAAAGCGGTTGTAAAGGAGGGGAATACCAATAAACAGGATTGAAGTGAAAATATTGAACTGCCAGGCGGTTGTCGAGGCGGAGAAGAACATGGTCTTTGCGGCCCGGCTTACCCAGCGGGGGCACCGGATCGCCACAATGGAGGACCTGCTGGTGCTCTATGAGAAGTCATTCAGCACGGATACCGTGGAGGCCATCGGCGGCCTTCCCCATCCTACGGTCCAAAAATTTGCGGTGATCACGGTGGCGGTTGTGGGGGGCGAGCAGGCGGTTCCTCGCACAGATCACCAGACATCAGAACGAGGTGAAGTTTATGAGTGCTTCGCTGCAGTACAGCAATTATGCAGGACAGGCGGATTTTGCCATACCTTATGAGATACTGGCTGCTTCTGGTTCTGTCCGGGAGCTGTATCTGGAAAGCTGCCATAGGGGGATGGACTGCTACGGGGAACTGTGCGGCGCCGGAATCGGCCATGACGCGGCGGGCTATGCCACGCCCCAGGGCTTAAGAAATGTGCTTCTGATAAGCGCCACGCCCTACCAGTGGAAACACATCATCGGACAGCGGATATGCCGGAGGAACACGGACGAGACAAGAATCGTGCTCTTGAAGGTCTGGCAGGAGCTGCACCGGTTGAGCCCGGTTCTATTTTCCGAGCAGCTTACGGGAGCCTTCTGCCAGAGGGATAAGTGTCTGGAGGGAAAGATGGGGTGCGGGAAAAAGTTGGGAACCTCCCAGGGGCATTCGGAGATCCTGGCGGCGGATTACCCGGCGCTTTTTAAGGGAGGCGCCACATGAAGATAAAGCTCATTGATTTCGGCGTGAGGGAGGACTGGCGCCCCTACCGGCCCCACGGGAACGACGCCGGGGCGGATGTGTATATGCCCTATGACTGTACCCTGAAACCTGGGGATGTGGAGAAGGTGCCGCTGGGCTTCGGGATTGAGGTGCCGGACGGCCATGCGGGGTATGTGTTCCCGCGCAGCAGCATGGCGGCCAGGGGCTTGTCTGCAAGATGCCCCCTGTGGATTCCGGCTGCCGCGGGGAGATCCATGCGATCATCAGCAATGTAAGCAGCAGGATCCAGGCCATCAAGAAAGGGGCGCGGATAGGACAGCTTATCATAACGCCGGTGGTGATTGCGGATTTTGTTTCCGGGCTTAGAGAGGAAAGGGGCACGGGAGGGTTTGGGAGTACCGGGGAGTGATAAGGGAAAGTACAGAAAAAGGATGGAAAGCGGCACAACCCTTTCGGGAGGCGCCGCTTCTGCAATCAGAACTGTTTTAAAAATGTCATGATGGCCCACGTCCACCAGGATAATCATTTTGTCGCCCTCATAGTACCAGATAATGCGGATGTCCATGTTGACGCTGCACTCGAAAAGGTCCGTGGTGCCCTGGATCCGTTTGGTGCGCAGCGACGGGTGGGAGGGGTTCTGCGCCAGGAGTTCCAGTCTGTTTTTTAGCTGTTTCTTTTCCTGGGCGGTGAGCCCCTTGAAATGCTTCTGGAACCGTGGCGTGAAGGTAAATTCGTATGCCATCAGTCTGCCTCCAATTTATCAAACAGGGCGTCCACGCTGTCAAAGACGGGCTGTTCCCCGGAGGCCAGTTTCGCTTTTACACCGCTGATTTCCTCTTTCAGCTCATTCAGGTATTTTTTCGGATAGACGGCAACCGGCATGAGGCAGATGGAGCCGTCCTTTTCAAAGACATCCAGTTTGTCGCCTTCTGACAGGCCGAGTTTTACAATGATTTCCTTTGGGATTGTGATCTGTGCCTTCTGGCGGAGTTCCGCAAGCATAATATCAGCTCCTTTCCTGTGCCCGTAGTTTTGGGGCATATGGGTATTGGTGTATAATTTTGAAGTGAGAAATTCCAACTTTCTTGCTTTTAGTATATCCACTTTGCCGGGAATATGCAAGAGGGCAGAAACGTTTACAAATAAAATGTGGTTAGGAATTTCGGATTAAAAAGTGCTGGGGAATGAGAACACTGCCAGACAAGGACAATTCTTGGTTTTTCGCCGGTATATGGATTGGGTATATCCGGGAGATTGACGGATAGAATAAAAAAGAACGGCCGTGTGACCGCTTTACCTTTTGGTATTCAGTTCCTTCATAATGCCGAGGATGTATTCAAATGACCGGGAATCCAACTGCCTTGCCTGTGCGATAAATTCCTTTAAGGCTTCCGGGTTGGCGTTCCCTTCGTCAA